>JBKHDI010000036.1:0-35407 GCA_046541415.1 Phycisphaerae bacterium
ATGGCCTGGGCGGGACTCGAACCCGCATGCCCCGAAGGACCTGGGATTTTAAATCCCATGCGTCTGCCAATTCCGCCACCAGGCCGACAGTGCGTACTCTAGCCGCAGCAGCACGCTGCCGCAACCGGGTAGTCCGTCAGTCGCCGCCAAGGCCGGGCCAATCGGCGAAAGTCGCGGCAGGATCGTCGGTGATCAACTCCGGCCGATAGATGGCCCGGTCGGCGTCGACGACGCGGCCGTCGGGCAAAATGTAACAGTTGCCTGGCTTGGGTCCGGGAACGTGCGGATAGGCTCCGCGCAGGCGTGCATCGTCGGAAGCGAGCTTTTCTGCAGCCTGGTCGAAGTCGATCGAGCGGCGCGTCTCTTCGAGCAGGTCGGTCAGTTCCGCCGGGATCTGCTCGGCCGGTCGATCCAGCAGGTTATGGTGCTCCTCGGAATCGTTCCGGAGATCGAACGCCAGTGGGCTGCAATCGCGGAAGCAGACGACCTTGTAACGTCCCCGACGGGCAGAGCGGAAGCAGGCAGATCCTGGAAGGGGTGCACAGGGGCATCTGGCAGTAGGTGGTCTGAAAGACCGTTGCCCCATCGGCCAGGGCATCGAGACTGGGCGTTCGGGCCGGCTCGGCCTGTTCGGCAGGGCAATGGCCCATGAACCGGTACGAATGCTCATCGCTGAGCAGGAACAAGATATTGGGACGGGCCATTGCGGATTCACCATCCAATGGAAGGACAACGTTGCAGCCCCTTCTTAGCTGAATCACCAGTGGAGGGCAAGGCGCTGCCGCTTCCAGAGGTCGAGGAATTCTCCGGGGAACCGGCTTCCTTAATTATCTGAATAGCCAGAACTGCCGAGGAGGGTATGGGCGAAAGACCAAGCCCATGAAACCACATGGTCCCGGAAGTCGGCAGGTGCTCTGTTTTGTGTTGCGTGGCTGAGCAATTTGCTTCGGCCTTTGTGTCGGCTTCCGGGGCCGCTGTTTTTCTGTTCCCGTCGACAGTTGCTCTCGGTTTGGCTACACTGTCGGGCCATGCCCGAATCGCCGCCGAATCTGGATCTGCCCGACCCGCCTGCCCTGCTGCGCCCCGACAGGCCCGATCCGCAGAGTCGGGAGGAATGGGCCCTGCTGCGCCGTCGGATGGAAGACCGCGACGTGCGAACCCGTCGCCGGGGCCCGCGCAGCGCGCTGTATTGGTGGATCATTGAGGCGATGGCCCATCTGTTTCTGGTGCTGTTGACGGTTACGTTCCAGTACCGGCGGGGGTACCGCAATGCGCTGCAAGTTCAGATTCGCCAAGAGGATATCGAACTTGCGCATCTGCCCCGGGCTTTTGACGGCTATCGGATCCTCCAGCTGACAGACCTGCATCTGGACGGGATGGAGGAGTTGGTCGAGGTGATCCGGGATCGCCTGGAGCAGGTTGGGCCTGTCGACCTGGCCGTTCTGACGGGGGATTTCCGCAGCGCCGAACATGGCGATCCTGCGGCCTCGATGGAACTGTTGGCGCAGGTGGTTCCGGCCATCGTCAGTCGCCGCAAGCCTCTTGCGATTCTGGGCAACCACGATTCGGTGGACATGCTGGATGAGTTGGAGCGGATGGGGCTGCAGGTCCTGATCAATGAATCGATTACGATCGACCGCGACGGCGATCGGGTCCGCTTTGTCGGGACCGACGACGTGCATTACTACTACACTCCGGCGGCGATGCGGGCTCTGGCGGACTGTCGGGACTGCTTCAGCATCGCTCTGGTGCATTCGCCGGAGTTGGCGCCCGAGGCCGCCGAGGCCGGGGCGAGTCTCTATCTCTGCGGGCATACGCATGGCGGGCAGATCTGCCTGCCCGCAGGCCGGGCCGTGCTGACCCACCTCAGCCGCTGCCGCAAGCTCTACCGGGGCCGGTGGCAGATCGGGTCCATGCAGGGGCGGACCAGCGTGGGCCTGGGTACGAGCAGTGCTGCAGTTCGGTTCAATTGCCCCCCCGAACTGGTGGTTCTGACGTTACGGTCCGGTAAGCAAGTTCAGCACACATAGGAGTTTGCACCAGACATGATCGGGCAACTGCTCCCATGGGAATCCAGCGTCGGTCGCCCTAGAGTTCTGTTGAAAAGAGATTCAACCGTCTTACGGGCATGGCCCGACAAGGCGGACCCGCCGATAGCGGCGGACAGACACGAAAGGAGCGACCCATGGGTATTTTAGGATGGGCGTTGACATTTTTTATTATCGCTTTGCTGGCAGCGGTTTTCGGCTTTACCGGGATCGCAGCCGCCTCGGCGTGGATTGCACAGTTGCTGTTCTTCATCTTCCTGGCGGTCTTCATTATTCTCCTGATCGCCGGTCTGGTCGGACGCAGCAGACACAGTCCACCGGCCCACTGAGCCAGGTAAATATGGATTTTACCAGCCCCGATTCGCGGCTTCGTGCCGCGTTTCGGGGCGTTTTTCTTCTGTAGACTGGGTTGCTTGTCCGGATTCGTCCCGGAGACTGCCTTGACAGTTCAGCCGCCCGGGGCTAAAATCCCTTGTTTCCCGACACCCGCCTGTACGACAAGGAGTAACGCACCGATGGCTGGTGAACTTGAAGGCAAAACGGTACTACTGGTCGACGACGACCGGGACATTCTGACAGCGATGAAGACGGCCCTGGAAGACTTGGGCCCGACGATCCTGACTGCGGCCAACGGCAACGAAGCGGTTGCCCAGACCGAGAACAAGACCCCGGACCTGCTGGTTCTCGACCAGATGCTGCCCGGGCGAAGCGGTTTCCTGGTCATGGAGAAAATCAAGCGGGGCAAGGACAAGTCCGACCCGCCTCGGGTGATCATGATCACCGGCAACCAGGGCACGCGTCACCGGGTTTACGCCGAGACTCTCGGCGTGGACCTCTACCTCAACAAGCCTTTCCGGATGGATAAGCTGATCGAGGCGGTCAAGAAGTTGCTTGCCTGAGACCGATCGGGTATAAGCTTGGGACTGGAAAGAGTCGCATCTGTCCGCCCGGGCAGTCGAATAGACGTTTCATCAACAAGCTCGCATGCTGGCAACGCCCCGAAGGACGGGCCCCGCTGGCCGCGGGCGGCTGGGAGAAGAGAATGACCATCCCCACGGAACAGAAGAGCAAGATTTTAGAAGAACACCGTCTCCACGACGAAGACACCGGCTCGGCAGAGGTGCAGATTGCCCTGCTGACCGCGCGAATCAACCACCTCAGCGAGCATCTCAAGACGCACAAGAAGGACCACGCCTCGCGTCGGGGCCTGCTGAAGATGGTCGGCAAGCGAAACAGCCTGCTGAAGTACCTGTCCCGCACGGCCCCCGAGCGCTATCGCGAAACGATCGGCAAGCTGGGCCTGCGAAAGTAGTTCTGCAGGGCCTCCCCCTTTCGGGTCTCGATCTGCGGGCCACGATTGCGCGTGGCCGAATTCGTACTGCGATCCGCACACCCGGTCTGCCCCTGGCCGGCGGGCCGGTCGATCGCCAGATCCGCTGGAGGTCGCGGCGGCAATGATATGTTGGAACCTTATAAGCGTGCAGCGCATAGGAGTGCTGTGCCGGATCCGGTGATGTTCCGGGTCCCTTGATGGATATGGCCGTCCGATGACGGCCAGGAAGGAAGAGAAGAGAATGAGTGTTGTGAAAGTTGAACGAGAGATTGCCGGCCGCATGCTGACGATCGAAACCGGGAAAGTCGCCAAGCAGGCCCACGGGTCGGCTTGGGTCAAATACGGGGATACCGTCGTGTTGGTGACCGTCCTGGCCGCCCCTCCGAGCCGGGATCTCGATTTTTTCCCGTTGTTTGTCGACTATCGCGAGAACCGCTACGCCGCGGGCAAGGTTCCGGGCGGGTTCTTCAAGCGGGAAGGTCGCCCGAGTACGAAGGAAATCCTGACGATGCGGATGATCGACCGGCCGATCCGTCCGCTGTTCCCCAAGGACTACATGTACGAAGTGCAGATCCAGTGCATGGTGCTCAGCACGGATAACGAGAATGATCCGGACCTGCTGGCGATGATCGGTGCCTCTGCGGCGCTGAGCCTCTCGCCCGCCCCCTTCGAAGGGCCGATCGGCACGTCGAAGGTCGGTTTCAGCGATGATGAATTCATCATCAACCCCACCTACAGCGACCTGGAAACCAGCGAATTCCTGCTGTTGACCGCCGGACCGAAAGAGGCCGTCAACATGCTCGAAATGGAAGGCAAGGAAGTCAGCGAAGACATCATTGCCGAAGCGATCGAGCTGGGCCACGAGACCGACCAACTGGTCATCGAGATGATCGAAGAGCTGGTCAGCAAGGTCAAGCCGGTCAAGCAGTACGAGCCGGCCCCCGTCCCGGAGAAGCTGGTCAAGGAGATCCAGGACAAGTACACCAAGCAGATGGAACAGGCCAAGCAGATCGCCTCGAAGGTCGAACGGAACGAGAAGATCAGCGAGATCCGCGACGAGGCCCTGGCCCAGTACTGCCCCGAAGGCGTCGACGAGCCCGAGTACACCCCCTCGCAGGTCAAGGAAGCGGTCTACAAGCTCGAAGGCAAGGTCCAGCGTCGTCTGATCCTGGACGGCAAGAGGCCCGACGGCCGCAAGCCGGACGAACTGCGTTCGCTGGAGGCCCAGGTCGACATCCTGCCGCGTACGCACGGCTCGGCGATCTTCGCCCGCGGCGAGACGATGTCCCTGGCGACAGTGACCCTGGGCACGCCCCGCGACGAGCAGATCATCGACGGGCTGCGGGAAGAGTACAAGAAGAGCTTCATGCTCCACTACAATTTCCCGCCCTTCAGCGTCGGCGAGATCCGCCCGATCCGGGGCCCGGGCCGTCGCGAGATCGGCCACGGTGCCCTGGCCGAGAAGAGCCTGGAAACCATCATGCCCAACCGGGACGACTTCCCCTACACCGTTCGGGTTGTTGCCGACATCCTGGAGTCCAACGGTTCGACTTCCCAGGCGGCCGTAACCGGCGGCTGCCTGGCCCTGATGGACGCCGGCGTGCCGATCAAGGCCACCGTGGCGGGCATCAGCATCGGCATGGTTTCCGACGGCGATGACTACGTCCTGCTGACCGACATCATGGGCGAGGAAGACTTCCATGGCGACATGGACTTCAAGGTCGCCGGCAGCAAGAACGGCATTACCGGAATCCAGCTGGATATGAAGTCCCGCGGGATCCCGCAGGACCGCGTCCTCTCGACGCTCGAGCAGGCCAAGAAGGCCCGCCTGGAGATCATCGAGACCATGGAGAAGTGCATCCCAGGCCCCCGCAAGGAGACCAGCCAGTATGCACCTCGCCTGCTGACGATCATGATCGATCCGGAGAAGATCGGCAAGGTGATCGGCCCGGGCGGCAAGATGATCAACAAGATCCAGGACGAGACCGGTGCGACGATCGACATCGAGGACGATGGCACGATCTTCATCGGATCGGCCGACGCCGAAGGCGCAGAAGCAGCCCGCAAGTGGATCGAGGACATCACCGCCGAGGCGAAGGTCGGAGCGGTCTACCAGGGCAAGGTGGTTTCCATCCGCGACTTCGGTGCGTTCATCGAGGTTCTGCCCGGCCAGGACGCCCTCTGCCACGTCAGCGACCTGGACGTCGCGTACGTTAAGAACCCCGGCGACGTCGTCAGTGTCGGCGACACCGTCGAGGTCAAGTGCATCAACATCGACGACCAGGGCCGGATCAAGGTCTCCCGCAAGGCCCTGATGGACGGCGGCGATGACGACGGCGACAACGACGGCGATGGCGGCGACGATCGTCGCCGGGGCGGCGGCAAGGGTCGCAGCAAGGGCGGCCGACGTCGCAACGACAAGCGGAACGACTGATCCGCCCTACCGCGTGATTCCCACGCCGGCGTCGCCTGTTCGGCGGCGCCGGCGTGTTTCTTTAGTCCCTTTCCCTGCGGAGAGCGAAGATGGAGATCTGGCAGTGGTTGCTGGTGGCTTTGCTGGCCGCGACCATCCCCGTCGCTGCGGTAATGGCGGTCCGGATCGCCCGTCACCGCTGGAAGGTGGATGACCAGGCCAAGGACTCTCGCCACCAGCAGCACATGACCGAAGTCAGCCGCCTTGTCGGGGGCCTGGCCCACGAGATCAAGAACCCCCTTTCGACGGTCAACCTGAACCTCACGCTGCTGCTGGAAGATATCGACCAGTACCGCGACGAGCAGCACCAGAGATGGGCCCGACGGCTGCGGAGCGTCCAGGAAGAAGCGCAGCGACTCCGGGCGATTCTCGACGACTTCCTGCGTTTCGCCGGCAAGATCGATCTGCAACTTCGGCCCGTGGACCTCGTCGAGCTGATCGACGAACTGACGGACTTCTTCGCTCCCCAGGCCCAGGCCTCGCGCGTGGTCATGCGGACCAGCCTGCCCGATTCGCCCGTGATCTGCCGGGTCGATCCGGACCTGATCAAACAGTCGCTGCTGAACCTCATGCTCAACGCCGTCGACGCAATGGGCGAAGGCGGCGAGTTGCTGATCCGCCTGAAAAGTGACGGAAAGTCCGCCCGCCTGGAGGTCGTCGATACCGGCGAGGGAATCCCGCTACAGCTCCAGCCGCGTGTCTTCGAGATCTACTTTTCGACCAAGAAAGGCGGCAGCGGGATCGGCCTGCCCATGACCCGCCGACTGATCGAAGAGCACGGCGGATCGATCCACCTGGACTCCGAACCGGGCAAGGGCACGCAGTTCACCATCGAATTGCCCTGCGCGGCGGAGGTCTGAGCGATGTCCCCTGGCGACCTTCCCGAGCAGTTGGAGGCGATGCTCAAAGCGCCCCGCCTGACGCTTCTGGTCAACGATCCGCAGCGCGACACGCCAACGCACGTGGTCAGCCGGGCCCTGGCCACCGTGCGCAAGCCCGAGAGAATCCGCGTCCTGGTCGCCACCGGCAGCCACCGGTTCAGCCCCGCCCAGCGCCGCAGCCACGAAGCCTATCTCCGCAACTCACTGGGCGACGTGCAGATCCAGTGGCACGACAGCCGCAGCGAAGAACTTGTGCTGGTCGGTCGGTCCTGGAAGGCCCATCCATGGCTGCTGGACGGCCGATGCGACCTTCTGGCCGTCGGAAGCGTCGAACCGCACTACTTCGCGGGCTTCACCGGGGCCCACAAGACGCTGACAATCGGGACGGCCGGCTATCAGGATATCCAGGCCAACCACAGCCAGGCCGTCAGCTCCCGCTGCCAGCCGGGCCGACTTGAAGACAACCCCGTCCACCGCCAGCTCGTCGTCTGGCTGGACGAGCTGGAAGGCATTCGGCCGGTCTCGACGGCCAACCTCGTCCAGTCCGGCGAGCAGTTGCTGGGGCTGTTCTGCGGAGAGCCGCTGGAGACGCTCAATCGGGCCGCCAAGCTGGCGGGTGACCACTTCATCTGCCGCCACGAGGCCCACTTCGACGCCGTGGTCGCCAGCGTTGAGGGGGCGTTGTCCCGGAGCTTCTACCAGGCCGACAAGGCCATCAAGAACAACGAATGGTCCGTCAAGCCCGGTGGGGCCCTGGTCCTGGTCGCCGACTGCGACGACGGAATGGGACAGGACGCCTTCTGCGAACTGTTGCGCCAGGCGGCCGACGTCGACCAGGCCCTTTCAATCATGGAACGGCGGGGCTATCGCCTGGGCGACCACAAGGCGATCCGGCTGCGATATCTGACCGATCCGACTGCCCGGAACATCCGGCTGTTTATCGTCAGCCGGGGCCTGGATGACAGCCAGATCGCGCTGCTCGGGGCTCGTCATGCAGGATCTGTCGCAGAAGCCCTCGACGCGGCCGGGATCGACGAGGCCTGCGACCGCGTCCTGCGGGTGCCCGACGCGGGCAACCGCTGCAACCTCTGCCAGACACCTTTGACAAGCCCCTGACCGGAAAATACGCTACCGACATGAGCAAAGAGCAACAACCCACCGCGGAAGTACTGATCGTGGAAGATGAGATCGCCCACGCCGAGGCGATGACCGAAGGTCTTTCACGCCAGGGCCACCGCTGCACGGCCGTGCATGACGGCAAGAGCGCCGAGGCCGCACTCCAGGCCCGACCGGTCGACATCGTAGTGACCGACCTGATGCTCGGCGACAACATCGACGGACTGGACGTGCTGGAGTTGGCCAAGCAGCACCAGCCGGCGGCGAAGGTGATCCTCGTCACAGCCCACTCCTCGGTGGACACCTGTCGGGCTGCCTTGCAGCAGGGGGCATTTGATTACATCGAGAAACCGCTGGACCTGGACGAGCTGCGGGCGGTGGTCGGCCGGGCCGCCCAGGACACCGCCCAGCGACGGACGATCGGCGAACTGCGCGAGCGTCTCGACGAGCGGTACGGCTTCGAGAACATCATCGGCGCCAGCGACGCGATGATCCGGATCCTCGACACCGTCCGTCGGGTCGCCAAGGCGGATATCCCCGTGCTGATCCTCGGCGAGTCGGGAACGGGCAAGGACCTGCTGGCCAACGCGATCCACCAGAACTCGCGCCGTGCCGACGGGCGGTTCGTGGCAATCAACTGTGCGGGCCTGACCGAGTCTCTGCTGGAGGATGAGCTTTTCGGCCACACGAAGGGCTCGTACACCGGGGCGACCGGCGAAAGGCCGGGCCGCTTCGAACACGCCGACGGCGGGACGATGTTCCTCGACGAAGTCGGCGACATGCCCCTGTCGATGCAGGCCAAGCTGCTGCGGGTATTGGAAAACGGCGAGGTCTTCCGGATCGGGTCCAACGAGCCGATCCGCGTGAACGTGCGGATCATCAGCGCCACCAACACCGACCTGCAGGAGAAGGTCGAGAAGAAGGAATTTCGGGAGGACCTGTTCTTCCGGATCAAGGGCGTGACTCTGCACGTCCCTGCCCTGCGCCAGCGGCGGGACGATATCCCTCTGCTGATCGAGCATTTCATCAAGCAGGCCAACCAGACGCATGGAACCCGGGTCAAGTCGGTCTCGCCGGAGGTTCGGCGGGCATTGATGGCCTACCCCTGGCCGGGCAACGTGCGACAACTGCGGAACACGATCGAGAACATGGTCGTTCTATCTGCCGATGACCGCCTGGGGGTTTCGGACCTGCCGCCGGAGATCCACGAGCCGGCCGGGGCCGCCGCCGAGGAGCAGTTCAGCGAACTGGCGGGCATCAGCATCGAGCAGGCCGAGAAGAAACTCATCGCCAACACGCTGAAGATGGTTGGAGGAAATCGGGAACGGGCCGCGGGAATCCTGGGAATCGGCGAACGAACCCTCTATCGTAAAATCAAGGAATACGGGCTGAAGGATTGACCGGCGGGCCTTGACCGGCCCCGAAATATGTGCGAGACTTCATACGCGATGGGCCGTGGGGCATGGATCGTTCACGGCAGCGCATCTCGCCGTAGCCGATTCGGTGCAAGGACGTATCGAGGCATGACAGAGGAGAGAGAGAACCATCCCGAGGACCCGCTGACTCGTCCGCCCGGTTACGAGAACGTGGATCCGGCTGAACTGATCAGCCACAACCCCGATTGCCTGGAGGTGCTCGGCCTCAGGCCCGGCTGTTCGATCGACCAGGTGCAGGACGCCTACCGCCGGAAGGTCTACCAGGCCCAGATGGACGTCGCCGGTGCACAGACGCAGATGCCGCGCCTCAATCAGGCCCTGGCCCAGGCCATCCGGTACGTCGAACGGTCCGGACCGCTGGCCGACAGCAACCTGGCGCCCGAGGACATGGATCAACCCGCGGATAGGCCCCAAACGCCCCCGACAGATCGGAAGCAGGGCCGTTACCAGAGGCAGGATTCCGAGACCAGCACGCCAGCGGCCAAGACCCCGCGCAAGGTCCCCCTGCCCCAACGGCCCGCCAGGCCGTCTCGAAAGGCCTCTGCCGACGGCACCGAACCCGGCGAGGTCCTGCTCGGACGCTTCGAAACGCAGATCGCCCTGCAGATGCAGAAAGACCCGCAGCGAACCAGCCGCGGACTGTACATCGTCGGATCGAAGAAGAAGTCGTTCCCCGCGCGGATGGCCCTGACCAGCCGTCGCTGCCTTTTCGAGTCGGAGTACAGCGCCCCGGCCGGGCTGTTGCGACGCAACCGCTACCACCGCATCCGCGGGACCATGGCCGCCGAGGCCGTCCGGGCGATCCACAAGAGGCCCGACGGCAGCGTGGAGATTCACCTGGCCCCCCACGGCCCGCTGCAGGCAATGTATCCGAATTACACCAACTGGGTCATCCGCCTGGCCCACCTGCCGGCCAAGCTGACCGAGGCGCTGCGGAAGCTGGCTGCCTCGCCGGTTTCCCCGCGACCGTCCAACGACCTGGGCGTGCTGGAAGTTACCCGTCTCTGAGCCGGATCACGCTTTGATCCAACCGACCGATCGACTAGAATCTCCTCCCGCAAGAGTCTCCCACGGAAAGCAGTCTGCCCCATGGCCCGGATACAACGTCTCTCGACCCACCTGGTTAACAAAATCGCCGCCGGTGAAGTCATCGAGCGACCGGCCAGCGTGGTCAAGGAACTGGTCGAGAACGCCATCGATGCCGGCGCATCGCGGATCGAAGTGACCATCGAAGACGGGGGCAGGAAACTCATCTCCGTTCGCGATGACGGCTGCGGAATGGGTGCTGACGACCTGGAGCTGGCCTTTGCACCCCATGCGACCAGCAAACTGGCCAGCGACGAAGACCTCTTCAACATCCACACGATGGGATTCCGGGGGGAGGCGTTGGCTTCGATCGCGGCGATCAGCCACGCCCACATCCGCACGCGGCCCCGGCAGGACGACCAAGCCGAGGGGTTCGAGATTTCCGCCTCCGGCCGCGATGTCGAGCCCGTCCGTCCCTGCGCCTCGGCGGCGGGGACCACCATCACCATTCGCGACCTGTTCTTCAACACCCCCGCCCGGCGGAAATTCATGCGGACCGCGGCGACCGAGCTTGGCCACGTCTCCGAGCAGATGACCCGCCTGGGCCTTCCGCACCCGCAGATCGCGTTTACGCTCATCCACAACGGACGGGAGAACATGAACCTCCCGGCCACCGAGTCAACGGCCGCCCGGGCAGTCGACCTGTTCGGGCCCGACCTCGGCGAGAGCCTCATCCCCCTCCAGCGTCGCGATGCGGGCAGCGTTGCGATCCGCGGCTTGATCGCCCCGCCGGCGGCGGCCCGGGGCTCAGCCAAGTGGCAGTACGTGTTCCTCAACGGGCGATACGTCCGCGACCGCGTCCTGACCCACGCCCTGCGAGAGGCCTACCGGGGCCTGGTCGACCCGAGCAAGTATCCGGTGGCACTGATCTTCATCGACATCGACCCGGCCGAGGTCGACGTCAACGTGCATCCGACGAAAATCGAGGTTCGCTTCCGCGACAGCCAGGCCGTACACGGCGCGCTGATGGCCAGCCTGAAAGAAACACTCAACAAGTCGCGTCTGACGCCCGGTGCTTCGCTGGATCGGGCAGCCAACGACGCCGACGATGCAGCCGAGGCGGACGGAGATGACCCCCAGTCCGAGCGGCGGGAATCGCTGCGCCACGCCCTGGCGGATTTCTTCAAATCCCAGCCGGCGCCCCAGCAGAAGCTGGAGTATCGATCCGAGAAACGCGACCGAACGCCCCTGCCCCAGGTGCCTCTGCCGCGGCCCGCGCCCGGTAAGGCCGAAGGGACAGTCCGCCGGTTTGAGCCCGGCTATCCTCTGACGGGCGCAGCCGAGGCAGCACCTCCCGCCGCCCAGGCCCGGCCCACTGCCCTGCCTGCCGGGGCCAACCGCCCGCAGGGGGCCGTGGCCAGACCGGGTGCTCCCGACAGCATCGCCGCGGGGATGATCCTCCAGGTCCACCAGACCTACCTGATCGCCCAGACGCCCGACGGGCTGATCATCGTCGACCAGCACGCCCTGCACGAGCGGATCCTCTACAACCGGTTCAAGAAGCGCCTGGCCGGCGAGGGACTGACGGGCCAGCGGATGCTGATCCCCGAGAGTCTCACCGTCACGGCTGCCGAGTCGGCCCTGCTGGAAGAGCACGCCGACCTGCTGGACAGGCTGGGGATGGAGATTGCCTCGTTCGGCCCAGAGTCGATGGCGATCCAGCAGTTCCCCGCTGCCCTGCTGGAACGCAAGGTCCAGCCTCGCGAGTTCCTTAGGGACCTGCTGGACCTGCTCAGCGACGACGAGACCGCCGATGCCGAGCGCATCCTCGAGCAGGTCCTGGCGATGATGGCCTGCAAGGCGGCGATCAAGGCCAACCACCCGCTGGGCCAGCAGGAGATGATCGACCTGCTCGCCCTAGGCGCCGAGGCGGAGAAGTCCTCTGCCTGTCCGCACGGTCGGCCGACCACGCTGAAGTTGACCATCAGCGACCTGGAAAAACAGTTCAAACGCACCTGATTCCTTCGCGACCGCCGGAGACCCCATGGCTAGAAACGTCCTGCCCCTGGCTGCCTGGCTGGGAGCGTTGCTTGTCGGCTGCACGCCGGAGCAACGCGCCCGGGTGCTGATCGACCACGGATCCACGGTGGGCACGTTCCGCCTGGCAATGCTGGGCAGCGTCGAATCGCTTCTGGATTCCGGACGGATCGACGCCCACGAGCGCGTTCGGCTGGATGACGGCGTGCGGATCGACACGTGGGTTCTCCGGGCCCGCAACCTGCCCGAAGGGGCGGAATCTCGCGGCACGGCGGTGCTCCTGCACGGCCTGTGGGATTCCAAGGCCCGTTTTTTCGGTCTGGCGCAGCGGCTGGCCGGGGCGGGCTTCGACGTGATCCTGCCGGACAACCGGGCCCACGGCAACAGTTCAGGCCAGTACATCACCTGGGGCGCCAAGGAGAAGGGCGACGTCAAGACGGTTGTCGACACGATGATCCAGCGCCACGACTTGAGCGCCGAGGTCTATGTCGTGGGACTGTCGATGGGCGGTTGCATTGCCGTGCAATACGCCGCCCACGACCCGCGCGTGCAGGGCGTCCTGGCGATCGCCCCGGCTGCGGGGGCCCGCGAAGTTTTCCGCCGCATGTTCCCGTTCAGCAGCGACGCCAGCCTGGACGAAGCGATAGAAAAGGCCGGGCAAATGGCCTCCTTCCAGCCCTCCCGGGCCAGTGCGGTTCAGGCGGCCTCTCGGCTGCGGTGTCCGCTGATCGTCGTCCACGGACGCATGGACATGACCGTGCCGATCTCGCACGGGCGGGCGATCCACCGCGCCGCGGCCGGACCGAAAGTCATTCACGAAATCCCCCTTGCCGGCCATTACACCGTCATCGTCGGGCGGGAGGCCTGGTTCGCCGGCCTGGTCGAGCAACTCCAGACGCGCAAAGGCCTGGCCAAGGCCGGAGCGTAAGGCCCGTCTGCATCTTTGTTTCAATCCCTGCGGCTTGTCGATCCGATGAAGTACAACAGGTCCGCTTGCATCGGGCCCGCCCCGATCGGGGCTGAGATTGAACTGACAGCAACCGGGAGTTATCGATGATGCATCGCACGCGAAACGGGTTTGGTGTGTTTTTGGTGTTCTGTCTGGCCGCTGCCGGCTGCGGCAAGGACTACCAGGCCATGCAGTTCCTCCAGCCCTCACCGGCGGCGGGCAAGTCAGCCTACCTGCTGCTTGGTTCGGACGATGCGCTGGTCAAACAGGGACGCATCAGCGAGGCCAGGACCTTCACCGTCCTGGATGAAACGAAAATCCACACCTGGGTCCTGCGTCCGGAAGGACAAGCCAAGGGCACGGTTGTCATGCTGCACGGGATGGGCGAGAGCAAGGCCAACTACCTCTCGGTCGGCGAGCACCTGGTGGGCCTGGGCTACAATGCGATCCTGCCCGACCTGCGCCGCCACGGCAAGAGTGACGGGCAGTACGTTACCCACGGGATCAAGGAACGCTTTGACGTCAGCACGATCGTAGACCGCCTGCTGCGCGAAGGGGCCGTCAACGAACCGATCTATGCAGCGGGTGTGAACCTCGGCGCCGTCGTCGCCCTGCAATATGCCGCCGTCGATCGACGCGTCGAAGGCGTCATGGCCGTCGACCCCTATGTCGACCTGAAGAGCTACGTCGAGTACTCCATGCGTCTGCTGCCCCAGCAGGACAGGCAGGAAGCGATCGCCGAGATCCAGAAGGTCGGTTCGTTCCGCGTCGAGGACGCCAGCGCCGTCAACGCAGTCCGCCAGCTGAAAATCCCCCTGCTCTTCGCCTATGGGGTCGTCAACCTCGCCGTGCCCCCCACCCAGGCACGGGCCCTGCACCAGGAGGCCTCGGAGCCCAAGGACATCGTCTATGTCGAGCCGCTGTCGCTGGGCATCTTCTGGCCGGAATGGATGGCCGATCAGATCGACCGCCTGATCACGACGAAACTCAAGGGCGAGTAACTCGCCGCCGCTTTACTTCTCTGCCGGGCTGCAGCGCAGGGCCACGCTGACCGCCGCGATATCGCCCTGGACCATCTGGGCGATGGCATACTGCGGGAAGACCTTTGCCACGCGGATCCGGGCGATCCGGTTGCCCGGCGTCTGGCCGATCCGGTCGCCGGTGTTGGGGTCGATCACCGCCTGGCCGGGCGTGAGGACGTAGAACTCCTGGCCTGGCTGGACGCGGCGGTTGGCCCCGCCGTTGATCGCAACCGTCCCGTCGGATTCGACCGCAGCGATCCGGGGCCGCCATCGTTGGGCGGCAATGGTCTGGGCGACGGTGCGGACCGCCTCGCCCATCGCTTCCTGGGTCACCTTGCCCAGCGGAGTCCTGTAAAACGCCCTGCCGCCCAGGGAGATGTCTTCGTAGACCGCCTTGACCGCCGCATCGTTGGTCCCGACGGTCTTCTCGATCCGCCGGGAGCAGAGAATCTCGCGGGATTCGACTTCGATGACCTGGATGGTCATCACGATCACCGCTTCGCTGCGGGCGCCGAACAGGCCCAGGCCCCCCACCGCCACATCGGACTCACCGGCCCCGACGTGGTCGAAATCCGTCACCGTGCCCCGGATGAAGTACTGCACGTTCTTGAAGCGGCCGAGTTCTGCCTTCTGCTGCGGACGCGTGACGCCGCTGGCCTGGAGCTGGAGTTCCTGGATGAGCTTGCCCGCCTCGGCGTGCTCGATGACATGAAACCGCCCCGTCGCCAGCAGGCGGTCTTCCAGGATCTTGCTCATCCCCGAGCCGATCGACCAGCCCAAAGGGAATCCCGCCTGGCTGTCGAACTCCATCACCGCTACCGTGGGCTTCTCGTACAGGCTCGGATCGCTCAGGCCCGTGCCGTCGCCGGCGCAACCGCCCAGCAGACCCAGCAGGCAGACCGGAATCATCAGAATCAGCATCTTCATAGGGTTCACCTCAGCACACATATCGGCCGGTCGGGCCGGAGCAGTCCAATTTCCCTGCGCAGGTCCAGGTGGACTATGGCGAGGATTCTTCGGGCTTGTCATCTTCCAGCCCCAGCAGGATGGGCTTGGCGGGCAGTTTGGGCTCGCTGCCGGCAGGCCTGGAAGTATGGACGTCGGGCTTCTCGGGGATCTGGAAATCAACCGGCTTGCTCTTCCCATCGGCATCGACGTACACGCTCAGGGAAGGGACGTACTCGACGTGGATCGCCTTCCATTGCTGCGGGCTTACCCGGACACGTCGCAGCACGCGGTGCTGGTTATTGAGCCTCTCCCAGCCGCCGGCCTGGAACTCGAAGTACCACAGTTCCACGCGCCAGATCACCTGCCCGGCCCCGGCGTGGAAGGCCCGGGTCCGCATCAGCTCGACCAGTGCCGTCGCATAGCGCCCATGTCCCCGGACATACAGCGTCCGCCCCCAGTCCATGAAATCCTCCTGGCGCCCGACGAACTGGGCCACCGCCTGGGCATCCTTCTGCGTAAAGCGGTGTGCCGGGGCGGCAGGCAGGTCCAGCTGCTTGCCGCGGATCTCGGCCAGTTCCATCAGGCGCTGATCGACGAACCGCAGGTCGATCCCCTCGATCACCCGGCCGTCGGCGGTCGCGATGCAGATGTCGTAGGCCTGACCGCCTGGCAGGGAATCGAATGCGAATTGCCCGGTTTCCTTGTCCAGTCGATCCGGCTGGTGCACCGTGCCGGTAACGCGACATACCGCCGAGAGCCCTTTGATCTTCCCGGCTGGGCGGATCTGCCCCTGGACCGAACCGGGTTTCGGCTTGGCGACGAGCGGTTCATCCGGCTGCAGCGGGAGGGGCTTTTCGGGTTGATCGCCCATCGCCTGCAGATGGCAGGGAATCAGGACCGCCGCGGCAGCGATGGTAAGCAGAGTTTTCATGCGAATAAAACCCGCCGGAATCTGGGAAGTTGCGAACGCGTTCTTGCCTTCAGACCCTTGAATCTATACTTTCAATCCGGCCTGTCTACGATCAAGTCCTGTTCCATGAGGAGTTCCATGGCGAAACACATCAGGTTGATGCTCGCCCTGGCGGCGGTTGCGCAAGGCACGGTGCTGCTCTCGCAGGAGTCGGTGCGAGTGACCCCGACCGGCAAAGAGATGTACTTCTGCCCGGGCCGCTGGAGCCAGATCCAGCCGCAGTTGATCAACACCACCGACTCGGACCTGCCGATGCAGTTGGATTGTCGGGCGTCCCAGCCGCAGACACAGACGCGGATCTTCTCCGCTGCAGCCGACGTCCCTGCCGGCTGGATCCGCCGGGTGGATCTGGCGGTCCGCCCCTCCGCCGGCCGGCTGGACCCTGACCCAGAGGTCCCGCTGCAGATGACTTACGACGTTTTGCAGGCGGCGACGGGCCAGCAACTGTTCTCGCAGGAACGCCAAGTCAGCGGGTTCCTGCGCTTGCAGAAGGAAAACACGATTGTCTGGGTCCTCCAGGACCCGGAACTGATCCAGTCTTACGATTCGCACAACTACCTCGCGCCCCGGGGTGATCAAAGCGGCGTGCTCGGGCAGAGCCAGTTGCCCGTAGCCCGGCTGCCCGGTTCGGCCCCGGATCGCTGGTGGGGCTACGACAGCGCCGACATCATCCTCTGCCAGCCTGCGAAGATGACCTCGTTCCGCGGCACGCAGTTTCAGGCCCTGCTGGATTGGGTCTCGCGCGGCGGGGTTCTGGTCCTGGCCGGGGGACCCCACCTGCCCGAGCTTCTCAGCGGCCCGTTGGGCGATATCAGCGGCGTGACCGCGCTGGGCAGCTGCATGATCCGCACGCTGCAGGTCGATCAGATCGAGCCTGTGGACCTGCCGATGGCCATGCCTTTGACAACCCTTTCGCCCCACGGCGCCGAGGTGCTGGCCAGGGCGAACGATCAGCCCCTGCTGACCCGGAAACGCTACGGGGCCGGGACGGTCTTTGTCCTGTCCGTGCCGACGCTGGCCCTGGGCGACGAGAAACTGCGTGACCAGTGGTACCCGGTGCGTCGTGCGATGTCGCTGCATCGGCCGATCGACGTCAGCCAGCTGGTCGGTTCGACCACCGATTCCACGAGCCCGGGTTGGCAGGCCCTTCGGGCCATTGCAGGCCGCCCCGCTCCGCCTGCCTCGGTGCCGGTGCTTATTCTCCTGTGCACCGCCCTTGGCGTGCTGTTCGGAGGCCTGCTGCTGCGTCGTCGTCGCAGGGGCGAGCTGGTCTGGGTCCTGCTGGTTCCCCTGGCCCTGGCCGGTGCGGTCGCCGCCTGGATGTGGGGCACGAGCCAGACCGATCAGCCGCGCCTGACTACCCTGGCGGTCCTGGCGGGCATGGCCGAGGGACCTGCCAGCCTCCAGGAGCTCCACGCCTGCTACTCCGGTCCTGAACCGCTGGAAGTGGACGTGACATCCGGCCACGCCAACGCGACCATCCTCCCCCTTGGCCAGGCCGATGCGATCACCCAGCCCCGCTGGCGTTTCGGGCGGGCGATGTTCCTGCCCGACCAGCTGATCCCCACCAATGCCACCCGCTCCTACCTCTCGCGGATCTCGATGTCGATGGAAGGCATCGACGGCCAATTGCAGTTCAACCAGAACGGCCTGCTTGGGCAGGTGGTCAACCAGCTCGGGTCCGAGCTGACCGACTGCGTGCTGTACTACAATCGACGGACGTTCCCCGTGGGCACGCTCGAACCAGGCCAGTCGGCGTCGTTTGCCATCGCCCCGGAATTCCGGGCCACCAAGGTCCGTTTCTTTCGCCCGCGGGACGCTGCGGCCTACGCCGAAGGCGACTTCACCGGCAAGGCGGTGCAGTTGACCATCGACGCGATGCACAACGAACTGGTCGGGCGTCTGCTGGCCGTGCCGGGCAACAACGCCAGCGTCGAGAATACGCCGATTCTCATCGGGTACGTCGAGCGGTCATGGCTGGACCCCCTGGCCGGCCTGGATGTATCGCGCCGGGCCGACGGCGTGGTCTTCTGGCCCATGGAATTCGCCGCCCCGGCGCCCGGCCAGGCCGTGGCGATCCCATTCGGCCTGACCGACGTGGACCTCTCCCGGGCCAGCGGTTTCGTCTGGAACCCCGCCCTGGAAGAGTTCAACCGGACGACGCGCCCGGTGGACCTGGTCATCGCCGTCCGCCCTCCCGACGGCGGCGTGTTACAGGACGCCACTGCGAGCCTGCGAATCCAGCTGGAGAACGCCTTGACCCTGCGCCTGGTGGTCGAGGGACTCATCGGCGGATCGAGGCAGGGACGGGGGGAAGTTATCGAGACGATCAACGCCCCGTCAACCCACGTAATCGAGATCGACCAGGCGGATCGATTCCGCAACGAGGTCGGCGAGTTTGTCTTCCGCATCCGGGTCCAGCAGCCCAGCGAAGACGTC
This sequence comes from Phycisphaerae bacterium, assembly GCA_046541415.1. Taxonomy (GTDB): domain Bacteria; phylum Planctomycetota; class Phycisphaerae; order SM23-33; family SM23-33; genus CAZOVB01. Next base: position 18,679 of record JBKHDI010000036.1, read on the forward strand.
AGCGTCGCCGAGGGCGCCAATTGGACATTTCGCCGTATCGAGGCGGCGTTGAAAGGAACTACCGTTGAGTGACCACAGCCAGATCATGCTCCGCTGCGAGGGGCTGACCAAGGAATACGACGAGATCACCGCGCTGGACCATCTGGACCTGGAGATCCACAAGGGCCACGTCTTCGGCTACATCGGACACAACGGTGCGGGCAAGACGACGACGATCCGCATCCTGGCCGGTCTGCTCAGTGCCACCTCCGGGCGGGCGGAAGTCTGCGGCGTGGATGTGACGAAAGACCGCGACGCCCTGCGACGCCTGGTCGGCTACATGCCCGACAGCTTCGGCGTCTACGACCAGATGCGCGTCTGGGAGTACCTGGATTTCTTCGGGGCCGCCTACAGCATCGGTCGCAAGGACCGCAAGAAGCGCATCGACTACGTGCTGGACATCGCCGACGCCGAGTACATGCGCGATCGCTTCGTCGACACGCTGTCCAAGGGCATGAAACAGCGGGTGGGCATTGCCCGGACGCTGATGCATGACCCGCAGGTGTTGCTGCTGGACGAGCCTGCCAGCGGCCTGGACCCCTCTGCCCGGATCCAGATGCGCAAGCTCCTGCGTCGTCTGGCCGACGAGGGCAAGACGCTGCTGGTATCCAGCCACATCCTGCCGGAACTGGCGGCGGTCTGCGATTCGATCGGGATCATCCACAGCGGCAAATTGCGGGCGGCCGGGGCCATCCAGAACGTCCTGGCCGAACTCCAGCGCGACCGCGTGATGGAAGTCAAGGCCGTCGAGAACCTCCAGGCCGCTGCGGGGACCCTGGATGCCAACGGCTCGGCCAGCAGGGTCGACCCGGACGCGGAGATGGGCGTCGTGCGGTTCCGCTTCCGCGGGGATGACCAGGCCGTGGCCGAACTGCTGCTGCAGATCCAGCAGGCCGGGGCCAAGGTCGCCACGCTCCGGGAAGTGCCCCTCAGCCTCGAAGACGCCTACATGGCCATTTCGGGCCTGGAGGACGACGAGGAAGACCAGCGCAAGGCTACCGAACAAGCCCAGGCCCAGGCCGAAAGCGGGAACTGATGATCAACAACCCGATCATTCGCAAGGAAGTCCTCTCCTCGCTGCGGACGCGGAAGGCCCTGCTCATGCAGGCCGCCCTGCTGATTGTCGCGGCAGGGCTGATCCTGCTCTACTGGCCCCAGGGAGGCCTGCAGGATATCGACGGCTACAAGGCTCGACGGATCTTCTCGACCCTGGCGATCGGCCAGCTGGTGATGATCGTGCTCTTCGCTCCGGCGTTTACCGCCTCCTCGCTGACCAGCGAGAAGGAGCATCGGACCTGGGAAAGCCTCTACGTGACGACCATGAAGCCCTGGCAGATTGCCGTGGGGAAAATGGTCGGCTCGCTGACCTTCCTGCTGCTGCTTGTGGTGACCGCGTCGATCGCCCTGGCCATGCCCCTGCTGCTGGGTGGGGTTTCCGGCGCGGAGGTCATCGCGGCTGTGGCGCTGATGCTCGTATCGGCAGTCTACCTGGGACTGATCGGCCTGTGTGTCAGTATCGTAACCCACCGCAGCTACCGGGCTATCATCACCACGTACGCGATTCTGCTGGCGGTGGTCTTCTTCGCCGCCCTGCCCGCCTGGCCGATGAGCAAGGGGCTGATGGCCCGCGGGGGGCCTGCCCAGCAGGCGATCTTCTACTTCATCGCGTCGATCAGCCCGCTGCAGGCGATGCTCTCGCTGCTCTGGCCAGGCAGCGTCTTTGCCCAGACCCCGGGCAACCTGCCGGACTACTGGGTCAGCTTTCTGCCGATCAGCCTGCTGGCCTCGGCGGGCATGGTTGCTTACGGGCTGATCAAGCTCCGCACGCCCCCGACCCCGGCCAGGCCCCGCGAAGGGCTGACCGTCGTCGAGCGAGGCAAGCTCAGCGCCCGAAGCATCCTGTTCGTGATCGACCCCCGCAAGCGCAAGAGGCCCATCTCCTGGTGGCAGAATCCGGTGCTGGTCAAGGAGTTCCGCACCCGCCCGATGCTCCAGGCCCATTGGATGATCCGGGCGATCCTGACCTGCCTGGTCATCGCGGTGGTTCTGATGATCGTGGTGGCCTTCTCCGTTCAGGCCCTGGTTGCAGAGGAAGTCTCGCTGGTGATCTCGATCGCGACGTTCATCTCGGCGATGATGATCCTGCTGATCCTGATCATCGGCCCGGCGATTTCGTCCGGATCGGTCTGTGCCGACCGAGAAACCGGCGTCTGGGACCTGCTGCGGACCACGCCGCTGAGCAGCACGCGGATCGTGATCGGCAAGTTCCTTTCCTCGATCCTGCCGATTTTCCTGATTGCCCTGGCCACCCTGCCGCCCCTGCTGCTGTTGCTGTACTTCGATACCAAGATCTGGCCCGCGCTGATCCGCATCGGCGTGGTCGCGGGGATGAGCATCCTGTTCGTCTCGACGGTGGGCACGTTCTTCTCGAGCATCTGCAAGAAGACAGCCACCGCGACGGCGTGGACATACGCCTCGGTCGCCGCGGTCGGGCTGCTGAGCCTGATGGTCCTGCTGGATACCGAGGCCTTCTCGCCCCGCCTGGTTCGGAGCATCTTCCTGCTCAATCCGATCGCCACGGTGATGGGGGTGGCGGGCAATCCGACGATGGCGGAGTACGGCCTGTTCCAGGACCACCTGACGGCGATGGCGATCCTGACGGCCTGTTTGATGGCCGCGACGATCTTCCGCGTCTTTCAACTGCGTCGGCCCGACTAGGAGTATCCCCATGAAGTGCATTCTGAGAATTCTGCTGCCGATCGCCCTGCTGGCCTCTGGGGCCCATTCGCAGGACGCTCCGGCCTGGCCGATCGAACTGTGGGACTACTACGGCGACAGCGAGAACGTCCGGCGCCTGACAGAACTGCTGGAGTCCGACGACCCGGCCCTGCGAGACCAAGTGCTTTCCAACCTGGCCCAGACCCACCATCCTGACGCGGTCGAACCGATCCGAAAAGCCCTGGCCGACACATCCGTCCCGGTGCGGATGTCCGCGGTCCGTGCCGCAGCGGAACTGCCCGCCGACGCGGCCGGCGATGTTCTGGCAGATGGCCTGGCTGACCGCGACCCGACGGTGGTCTCGGTGTCGCTGGCGGTCATCCGCCTCCGCGGCCGGGCCGATATGGGACCCAAGGTGGTCGAGGTCCTCGCCCGCCCCCAGCCGTGGTTGCGGGCGGCTGCCCTGGAGACGGCCACGACGCTGAGACATCCGGTGCAGGTGGGCCTGTTGAAGCAACAGCTGGCCAGCGACAGTCCCGCCGTCCGCCTGGCCGCTGCCCGGCACGCGGCGCTGCTGACACGGGGCGAGACGATTGTCCCCCGCCTGGTCGAGATGGCCGGCTCGGACGGTCCGGCACAGCGGGCAGCGGCGATCGAGGCGTTGGGCAAGCTCGCCTGGACCGCCCAGCAGGATCTGATCGTCGAAGCCCTCTCGGCCGGGCAGGCGGTTGTCAGGGCGGGCGCGGTCGCCGCGCTGGGCCACGCCGGTGCATCCCAGGGCGTGCTGGAGAGGCTGAGGGACGATCCTTCTTACCAGGTTCGGCTGGTGGCCGCCCGCGTCGCCGGACAGCAGAAGATCTCCGGGGCCGTCGAACCCCTGCTGGAGATGCTCCTGTCGGGCATCGAGCAGCGAAGCGAGATTGCAGTTCAAGCCCTGGTCTCCATCGACGAGACTGCGGCGGCTGCGGCGGCGCTGGAGGCCCTCCGGACGGACCTGGCCCGGGTCGCAGGTTCGATCGGAACCGACCAGTACGCTCTGGTCTCGAGCCGGATCACGGCCAGCTGCGAATTGCTGGCCCGGATGGAGTACCAGCCCGCGCTGGAGACGATCAACCAGGCGCTGGACAAGGCGACCCTGGTCGACCAGCATGCGACAGACCTGGCCCGGGTGGCCTCGCGGATCGGCAACGAACGGACCGGGCAGATCATGACCGAGAAGGTCCGGAACGGCGAGGGCCTGGCCTTGGCGATCATGCTTGGCCGACCCAACGTGCCGTTCTCCGACGAGATCGCCGCTTCTCTCGTCCGGGCCCTGGGTGAAATGGGCTACGAAGAGGCAACCGGTCCGATCCTCCAGCTCGCCCGGGCCGGTCGTGGACAAGGCCGCCTGCGGGATTCGGTTTCGGCGGCCCTGGACGCCCTGTCGCAGGTGCAGGCCACGGCCCTGCTGGACGGCCTGATCGTAGACGTGTTGAGCAACGAGTTGTACGGAGCGGCCCAGGCGTATCACGCTGCCGTGCTGGCAGGGCGCAGGAAGCTGTCAGCCGCGGCCGATCCGCTGGAAAAGCTGGTCGTGCAGACGCGAAGGCACCCGCAGGAGATGGCCGCGGCGGCCTGGGCGCATCAGCAGATCACCGGGCGGGCGCTGGAACTGCCCGACCCCAAGCCCGCAGAGTCCGAATCCTGGATTCTGCGACGGGTCCCGTAAAGTCCCGGCCGGCGCGGTGAGCGACGCGGGGTTACTCGTAGGTGCGTCCCTGCACCCCTTGCCGGGCGTTTCGTCTGGCCGCGGCCATGAGCTTGTTTCCCCACGTTGAGGGGTACTTGCCCGTTACGCAGCCCTTGCAGAGCGAGTCGCTGTCGATCTGCAGGCAGTGGCCCAGGTCGCTGGTAGCCAGGTAGCGCAGCGAGTCGATTTCGAGATCCCGGGCCATTTCGGCCATCGCTTCCTCGCTCGGATCGCCGTTGTAGCGGGCGGGGACGTATCCCGGTGCGAACAGTTCGCCCAGCGTCGACATGTCGATCCCGTAGAAGCACGGCGCGACGATCGGGGGGCAGGCGACGCGCACGTGGATCTCCTTGGCCTTGCCACGCTTGCGAATCTGCGAGACGAGTGTTTTCAGCGTCGTCGAGCGGACGATGGAGTCTTCGACCAGGAAGACCTTCTTGCCCTGCAGGATCTCCGGCAGCGGGGTGTATTTGCTCTTGGCGCTCTTGCCGCGGGATGAATTGGGCTGGATGAACGTCCGCCCGATGTACCGGTTGCGGATCAGGCCCTCGACCGACGGGATGCCGAGTTGGTACGCGAAGGCGTCGGCGGCGGCCTTGGCGGTGTCGGGCACGGGCACGACGATGCAGTCGCCGTTGACCTCGACGTCTTCCCGGGCGGCCAGGGCCTCGCCGCTGCGTGCCCTGGTAAGGTAGACCCCCGAGCCGTCGATTTTGCTGGCGACGTTGGAGAAGTAGACCCACTCGAAGAAGCAGTGCGAATGACGGCGCTTCGGGGCGAAGCGTTCGAACCGGAGCTTGCCGTCCTCGATGACGGCCATCTCGCCCGGCTCGAGGTTGTGGATCTCGCCCGGCGCAAAGCCCAGGTTCGACAGGGCGACCGATTCGTTGGCCGCGGCGAAGAGCTTGCCCTGGACCGCCCAGCTCATCGGGCGGAAGCCCATCGGGTCGCGTGCGACGATCATCCGCCCCATCGCATCGAGGAAGCACAGGTCGTAGGCCCCGTCCAACTGACGCGCCATGGCCGAGATGACCTTCTGCGGCGCCGGCGGCTTGTCGCCGCGGAGGCGATAGGCCAGCTCGTGCATGATGATCTCGGTATCTGTGTTCAGCGAGAAGTGGTAGTTGCGCTTGCTGAGCAGCCTGGCCCGCAGGTCGGCGAAGTTGGCCAGGTTGCCGTTGAACGCGAAGCAGAACCACTTCCACGTCCGCCCGTGGTGACGTTCGAAGGGCTGGGCGTAGCGGGCGTCGTCGGCGCCGCAGGTGGCGTAGCGGGTGTGGCCGATCGAGGCGCGGCCGGCGTATTCGTCCAGGACCTTCGAGCACTGTTCCGGGCGGGACATCCGGAAGACTTCCGAGACGGTCCCGACATCCTTGAACGTGTCCAGCAGTTGCGTGCGCTGGGGGTTGTAGCTGCTCAAGCCCGCGGCCAACTGTCCCCGGTTCTGCAGGTCCAGCAGCACGGCGGGCATGAGGGGCGTAACGTTGCCCCCGCGGACGGACTTGCTGGCCCGCCCGCCCTTGCCCATCGCTTCATCCAGCCAATACAGGGCGGCTACACCACATTCGTGATGAAGTTCATCGCTCAAAGGGGCATCTCCATTCCGTGACAAGCCATGGTTCCGACCCTCCGGGCCGGTTAAGACTCTGTTATAGCGTCTGGCAGGGGCCTGACCAAATCGTTTGTATTGATAGGCCTGATCAGCCGTTGGACTGGATCCGCTGCTGGACGTAGCCGACGACCTTCTCGGCCGGCATGCGGAGCTGTTCGAGGCTGTCGCGGTCGCGTACGGTGACCGACTGGTCTTCCAGCGTCTGGCCGTCGACGGTCACGCAGAACGGCGTGCCGACCTCGTCCTGGCGGCGATAGCGGCGCCCGACGGCACCCTTCTCGTCGTAGAAGCTGGCCAGCCCGGACGCCTTGGCGTCCTTGTGGATCTTCGTGGCGATCTCGGGCATGCCCTCCTTCTTGACCAGCGGGAAGACCGCCAGCTTGATCGGAGCCAGCTCCGGATGGAACCGCATAACGGTCCGGGACTGCATTTCGCCCTTCTCGTCAGGTGCTTCGTCCTCGTCGAACGCCTCGCAGAGGAAGGCCAGCGTCGCCCGGTCGCAGCCGCCGGATGGCTCGATGACATACGGGATGAACCGCTCGCGCGTCTCGTCGTCGAAGTACTCCATCTTCTGGCCCGAGAACTTCTGGTGCTCGGTCAGGTCGAAGTCGGTCCGATTGGCGATGCCTTCCAACTCGCTGGTCCCGAACGGGAAGTCGTACTCCACGTCGGCACAGGCCCGGGCGTAGTGCGCCAGTTCGTCCGGGTCGTGGTCGCGCAGGTGCAGTTTGTCGCTCTTGAGCCCCAGCCGGACATACCACTCGAACCGCTCCTTCCGCCAGTATTCGTACCACTGGTCCGACTCGTCGGGCCGGCAGAAGAACTCGATTTCCATCTGCTCGAACTCGCGGCTGCGGAAGGTGTAGTTGCGCGGGTTGATCTCGTTGCGGAAGCTCTTGCCGATCTGGGCGATACCGAACGGCAGCTTCAGCCGCTGGGTGTCCAGGACGTTGCGGTAGTTGGCGAAGATCCCCTGCGCCGTCTCCGGCCGCAGGTAGGCCTGGGCGGAGGAATCTTCCAGGGCCCCGACGAAGGTCTTGAACATCATGTTGAACTGACGGGCGGCGGTCAGTTGCCCGCCGCAGCTGGGACACAACGAAGCGTCGGGCTTTTCCAGCGGCGTGTAGGGGCCCTCGATGACCAGCTGATCGCGCTGGCGGGCCTGGTCGATGCGGCGGCGATACTTGGAGTTGGCCCCGGCCTCGACCAACTGGACGTAGCCTTCGACATCGGCGGCCGATTCGTCGGTCGCTCCGGCGAAGATTTCCTTGCCATCAGGGCTGGTGAATCGCACGGTGTGGACCTGGTCGGCGCGGAGTCGGCGGCGACAGTCCTTGCAGTCGACCAGCGGGTCGTGGAAGTTCTTGACGTGCCCCGAGGCCTCCCAGACCTTCGGGTGCATGATGATCGAGCAGTCCAGGCCCACCATGTCCTCACGTTGGCGGACGACGGAGTTCCACCAGGCGTCCTTGATGTTGCGCTTCAGCTCGACTCCCAGCGGGCCGTAGTCCCAGAACCCGCCGATGCCCCCGTAGATCTCGGAGGACTGAAAGATGAAACCCCTTCTCTTGCAAAGGGATACGAGCTTTTCCATGAACGTGTTGCCGTCTTCGGCCATCGTGTGCGTCTCCGTGAGAAGTTCGGTCGGCCCTCGCCCTGCTGCCGGTCCTGCAACCCGGTCAGCAAAGCTCTGCCGAAACGAGCATGATACCATCTCCTGCGCCACAGACAAGGACTCAATGCGCCCTGCCGCCCGGGCAGAGATCCCGGAGCGAGAGAAAATTTCGCCCGTCCTGCTAAAGAATCACAACTAACGATTTAGGAAGGCGTTACAGGCAACAAAAGCCCGCTGATTTGGCGGAATCCCCCTTGGCAGGTCCCCTGCCTGTGGTATCATAGGTGTAATCCCTCAGAGGGAGCTTCTGCCTGTAGATGCAGAGAACCGCACAATCTGAATCAGCCCACAGGAGGCGATCATGACCATGCAGCAATGGCGCAGCAAGATGAAGATGGCGTTGTTTATCGTCCTGAGTTTCGCAGCCCTCTGCTAAGCGGTCCGGGCGACCTTCGAGTCGACCCACCCGAAAATCCAGACGGCCGGGAGTCGATCCGATCACTCCCGGCCGTCTTGCATTCCGGCCCGGCCCTGCATGACCCATGCGGGCGCCTCGGAGGCTGCTACTGCTGGTCTCTGCCCAGCCTGCGCAGCAGCTCTGCCTCGTCGATGATTTCCACGCCCAGCTGGCGGGCCTTGTCGGCCTTGGAGCCCGGGGATTCGCCGACGACCACGAAATCCGTGTTCGATGAGACGCTGGAGGTCACCCGTCCGCCGCCCTGTTCGATCGCTTCCTTCACGCCGCTGCGAGAGAGGCTCTCCAGCGTGCCGGTGACCACTACCGTCTTGCCCTCCAGTGGCCCGGGGCCGGCAGAGGCCTCCGTGCGACCGGCCTGCATTTTCAGCCCGACCTGTCGAAGTCGATCGATCGTTCGCTTGCCGGCATCGGAATCGAAGAACTCCCGAACGCTTCGCGCGATGGTCGGCCCGATCTCGCGGACCGCTGCCAGTTCCTCCTGGCTGGCGTTCTGCACCGCCTCGATGCTGCCGAACCGCCCGATCAGCTGTTCTGCCGCCCGGGGCCCGACGTGGCGGATACCCAGAGCTGAGAGCAACCGCACCGGGCCACGTTTTTTGCTGGCCTCGATCGCCTGGAGGAGGTTCTCCGAAGACTTCTGCCCCATCCGTTCGAGGTCCTGCAGCTGCTCGGCTGACAGTTCATAGATATCGGCGAAGTGGCGAACGAGACCCTTCTCGACGAGTTGGTCGATCACCGCCGGGCCGAGGTTGTCGATGTCCATCTGCCCGCGCGATGCGAAAAACTCCAGCCGCCCCTTCAACTGGGCAGGACACTCGGGATTGATGCACCGCAGGTACACGCCGCCTTCGTCGCGACTGACCGGGCCTTCGCAGGCGGGGCAGCTGTCGGGCGGCCCGATCGGCGCCGCGTCGTCCGGGCGCTTCTCGGCCTGGACGCGGAGGACCTGGGGGATGATCTCACCGGCCTTTTCGACCACGATGGTATCCCCCACCCGCACGTCGAGACGCTGCAGCTGGTCGAAGTTGTGCAGCGAGGCGTTGGAAACGGTCGTGCCCGACAGCTGCACCGGGTCGAAATGGGCCACCGGGGTAATCGTCCCCAGCCGCCCGACCTGAAAGCTGACCTGCTGGAGGACCGTCTCGGCCTGTTCGGCTTCATACTTGTAAGCGATACACCATCGCGGGTACCGGCTGGTCTGGCCAAGCTGGTCGCGCAGGGCCAGTTCGTCGACCTTCACCACCACGCCGTCGGTTTCGTAATCCAGCTCAGCCCGCCGCGTGGCGAAGTGATGGATGAAATCCTGCACCTGCTCCAGGTCGTCCAGCCGCCGGCATTCGTCACTGACCGGCAGGGACCAGTCTGCCAGCGTCTGCATGACCTGTCTTGCCGAGTCGCTCCCGGCCAGTTCGCCTTCGATGGCGCCGAAACCGTGGGCCAGGAAGGCCAGCCCCCGCTCGGCCACCATGCGCGGATCGAGCTGCTTGAGCGTACCGGCTGCGCCGTTTCGCGGGTTGGCGAATACCTCTTTGCCCTCGCTGCTGCGTCGGGCGTTCCAGGCGGCGAAATCGCTGCGGGGCCAGTATACCTCTCCGCGGACCTCCAGCCGGGCCGGGTGGTTCTGCCCGGTCAGTCGCAGAGGCACGGAACGGATTGTCCGGACGTTGCTGGTTACATCGTCGCCGCGCCGACCGTCGCCACGCGTCGCCGCACGGACCAACCGCCCGTCCTGGTAAAGCAACGACATCGCCACGCCGTCGATTTTCGGATCGACCAGGTAGTGCAGCGACTCGCCGTGTATCGATTTTCGCACACGGGCGTCGAACTCGGCCAGCTCCTGGTTGGAGTACGTGTTGTCGATGCTGAGCATCGGCGTCTCGTGCTCGACGGTCTGGAACCCCTCGACGGGCTCGCCGCCGACACGCTGGGTAGGCGAATCGGGCGTGACCTGGTCGGGATGGGCGGCCTCGAGTTCCTTCAGCTCGTCCATCAGCCGGTCGTATTCCCGGTCAGAAATCTCCGGCTGGGCCTGAACGTAGTACAGCTGGTCGTGGTGGCGGATCTGCTGCCGCAGCTGCTGGATCCGCTGTTTGTCGGAATCTTCGCTCACCCGTCAGGTTCTCCGGAGGTTCAGGAGGATGGTTTGGGGACCAGGCAGAGGAACTTGAGCTCCTCGCTGCCGGTGTTGCGGAACTGGTGGATCTCGTCGGGGGCCACGTAGAGCACGTCCCCGGCCGAGACGGTTCTGTCGCCCTCGGCGGTGGTCATCGTCGCCTGCCCCGAGAGGATGTAACACTCGTGTTCCCAGGGGTGGCTGTGCTCGGGGGTGCAGCCGCCGGGTGCGACGTCGAACTGTCGCATGTAGAAGTTCGGGGCCTGCTGATCCTGTGCGACCAGCAGGCGGATCTTCACGTCGTGGGCCCCTTTCATCTCGACGGGGGCGGCGGCGATGTCGTCGGCCTTGCGAATATACATGTCGGTCTCCTTGTCTCTACTGGCCGTAGACCCAGCGGTCCTGGTCGGAACTGTATTTGCAGATTTCCTCGCTGCGGAAGAATATCGGGATCTCCCGTCGGGCCGAGGCCTCGCTGTCCGATCCGTGGATCAGGTTCAGGCGTCTGGACAGGCCCCAGTCTCCGCGGATCGTGCCCGGCTGGGCCTGGGCGGCGTCGGTCGAACCCATCAGGCCGCGAGCGACCTGGATGGCGCTTTGGCCCCGAAGGACCATGGCCACCACCGGCCCGGAGGTGATGAAGGACAGCAGTTTTTCGTAGAAATCCTTGCCCTTGTGAACGGAGTACATCCGTCGGGCGCGGGTCATGTTCAGTTGGATCATCTTGATCGCAGCGATCTGGAGCCCCTTGTCTTCGAATCGCTGGATGGCTTGGCCTACCAGGCCTCGCTGGACGGTGTCCGGCTTGAGGACGATCAGGGTCTGTTCCATGTCGTAGTTCTTTCCGGCGGATCCGAGTGTTTCGACAGGGAACTCTAGGTCTCCGGGCCCCCAGCGTCAAGCGTCTGGCCAGACGGCGTCCGGCCGCGGGTCTTGACCTGCACCGCCGGCGGGGGTCTAATCGTGACCCCATGACAGAACAGAGCTCCCGAAACGACGGGCCGATCCGCCTGGGCGTACTGCTCAGCGGAGGCGGCAGGACGCTGGCGAACCTGTTGGACCTGGCCGAGGCAGGCCAGTTCGACGCCGAGATCGCCACGGTCATCGCCTCGCGCCCCTGCCGCGGGCTGGAGGTGGCCTCCAACGCCCACATCCCGGCCCAGGTGGTCGAGTACCGCAAGGCCGAATCGCAGCAGGCCTATTCCGACCAGATCTCCGCGATTCTGGATTCGGCCGAGGTGGACCTGGTCATCCTGGCCGGGTTCCTTTCGCTGTGGTTCCTGCCCGAGAGATACGTCGGGCGGGTGATGAACATCCACCCCGCCCTGCTGCCGATGTTCGGGGGCAAGGGCATGTACGGCAGGCGGGTCCACGAAGCGGTCCTGGCCGCCGGGTGCAAGATCTCCGGCTGCACGGTTCACTACGTCAACAACGAGTACGACGCCGGGCCTATCGTCGCCCAGGTTGCCGTGCCCGTCCGCGAAGGCGATACGGCCGAGAGTCTGGCAGCGAGGGTCTTCGAGGCCGAATGCGAACTGTACCCCCACGCGATCGATCTGCACGCCCAGGGCAAGCTGCGAATCGAGGGCGATATCGTCCACGTCGACGGTTGATGCGCCGGAGTTGACGGCCGGGAATGGTTTGCAAAGCGGTTGCAAATTTCCTAGAATGGGTTACCTCGCTCGAAGCTCTGCGCTTGTCCCTCTCTGGGTATCGTCGCGAAAACACATCCGTCGCGGCAGCGGTCGCTTCCGCGGGGGAATCCAGTACTTATAGATCCTGTCAGGAGAACCGTTTTGACACAGACAAATACGAAATACCCGTTGCAGAATGTGGACGAACCGAACCTCTTCCGGGGCATGTTCCCCTACACGGAACTGCCGAAAGTAGAGTTCGAAGAGCAGGACGTGCCCTTCGCACCGGCCGAGGAAGTCTGGGTCACCGACACGACCTTCCGCGACGGCCAGCAGGCCCGCCCGCCGTACAGCATCGACCAGATCGTCGACATCTACAAGCTGATGGCCAAGCTCGACGGCGGCAGCGGCACGATCCGCCAGAGCGAATTCTTCCTCTATTCCCAGAAGGACCGCGACGCGGTCGACAAGTGTCGCGAAGTCGGCGCGGATTTCCCGGAGATCACCGGCTGGATCCGTGCGGTCAAAAATGACTTCACGCTCGTCAAGGAGATGAAGCTGGCGGAAACCGGTATCCTGACCAGCTGCTCGGACTACCACATCTTTTTGAAGCTCAAGAAAGAGCGCAAGCAGGCGATGGCGATGTACCTGGATATCGCCAAGGCAGCCCTGGATGAAGGCATCAAGCCGCGCTGCCACTTCGAAGACCTGACCCGCGCGGACTTCTACGGCTTTGTCGTGCCCTTCGCCATCGAACTGATGAAGCTCCGGGAGCAGTACGGCATGGACGTCAAAATCCGCCTGTGCGACACGATGGGCTACGGCGTGCCCTGGGCCAATGCAGCCCTGCCCCGCTCGGTGCCCAAGCTCGTCCACGGCCTGATCCACGACGCCGGCGTGCCGGGTTACCTGCTGGAATGGCACGGTCATAACGATTTCCACAAGGTGCTGATTAACCCCGCCACGGCCTGGCTGTACGGCTGTGCGTCCTGCAACGCCTCCCTGCTGGGCATCGGCGAGCGGACGGGCAATAGCCCGCTGGAAGGCATGGTCGTCGAGGCCGCCCAGATCAAGGGCCAGAACCCCAAGGTCAACTACCCGGTGATTACCGAAATCGCCGAGTATTTCTCCGACCAGATCGGCCACCACATCCCCTCGAACTTCCCGCTGATCGGGCGCGACTTCAACACGACCCGGGCGGGCATCCACGCAGACGGGCTGATCAAGTCCGAGGAAATCTACTCGGCCTTCGATACCAACAAGCTGCTGAACCGCCCCAGCTCGGTGGCAATTACCGACAAGTCGGGCGCTGCGGGCATCAAGCACTGGATCGACAAGAACTACGGCGGGAACCTCGCCAAGGACGATCCGAAGCTCCTGGAGATCCGCGACAAGGTCGATGCCCAATACGAAAGCGGCCGGACCACCGCGATCAGCGACGAAGAAATGCACAAGTGGTACAAGCAGATCTTCAAATAAGATCTCCCCTGAGCCAACACTGCCGGGCGGGTCCTTGTCAGCAAGGGCCCGCCTTTTTAACTGGGAGTGTTGGTATCCGCAGACGCGCGTCAACCGCCTGATGGATTCACCAGAATCCGTCGGCAGTTCTGGGCGTGACGAACCGCCACGCCTTGGAACGCCACCGTGCTTTACCAAGCGGTCTGGGATCAGCGCAAGGACGTGGACGCCGCTGCACGCAGCGGTGTGGAAGAACGAACCTGCCATCGCGGGGATGCTGATCCGGGCCGGGGCCGATACCGAGGCCAGGACCCGAGACGGGCGCAGAGCGATCGACCTGGCCGGGCCGGACAGCGAGATTCGCCGGATGCTGCTGGAGGCCGGCTCGCCTGCAAGCCCGCAGTGACCGGACGCTGGTTGTCGGACGGTTGCCGAGGCCCTGCTATCTTGCGGCGACGTGCTGCTTGAGCAGGTCCAGCGCGCGGGCGGTGTCGGACTGGTCGGGCTCGACGTCGAGGCAGGTTTCCAGCGCGTGGATCGCTTCCTTGTACTGCTGGGCCTGGATGTGCACGGCCGCGACGCGTCGCAGCGTATCGGCGTGGCGCGGTTCGATCTGCAGCGACTGCTGAAAGGCGAACATCGCGTCGTCGAACAGCTCGGCCGACTCGCACGCCTTGCCAAGCCCGCGCCAGGCGCCCACGGCTTGCTGGTCGATCTCCAGGGCCTGCTTGAAACAGCTTCCCGCCTGGATCACGTCGTTGTCCGACAGGGCCTGGTATCCTTCCCGGATCAGCGCTCCGGGCTCCGGGGCCTGCGGGTCGTCGGCGTTGGGAGTATGGTTTTCGAACTGTTCATTCATGGGGGTCTGCCTTTCGGTCTCTCAAGTTCATCTCTGGCACGGCACCCCATCGTGCATTCGGTTCTCTGCCCGCCGCACGCGGCCGGCCGGGCTGTTCAGCGTCCGACGGATCACTGCTGCGACTCGAAGACGCATGTCTCGGTGGCACAGAATTTCCCTGCGACCCGGTAGCCCATCGAGGTCAGCAGCTGGTAGACTTCCGGTTCGTCTTCGACTTCCGCGACGATGACCGGATGGTCCCGCTGGATCAGTTCCCGGCAGCTGTTTACCACCTGCTGGACCATGCCCTCTACGTCGATCTTCATCAGTTTGATGTTCTCCACGTCCAGCGAATCGCCGCGGATCAGGCGGATCCGCCCGGGGCCCTCGGGGCCGTCCTCGACCGCGTGGAGACGGTTCATGCCCCGGTTGCTCTCGCGGACGACCTCCACCTCGGCCCAGCCGGGCTTGTCGGAAATCCCCGCCTCGATCAGCTCGACATTTTCGGCCCGGTTGACCTGCCTGTTGTGCTCGAGCAGCATGAAGGTCTCCGGGGTCGGTTCGACGGCGACGACCCGGTCGGCCTGGCAGACCTTGGCGAAGAACATCGTGTGGTTCCCGATACACGCGCCGATATCCACGTACACCCCGCCCGTGCCATACCTGCGATAGAGAAACGCCAGCAGGTCATATTCGTAGAACTGGCCCGATCGCATCATCCGCGAAAGATGGTTGCCCTCGTAGTCCCAGAGCTCGACCTTGTGACGGCCGAACTGGACGAGGTTCCGGTGGTATTTCCCCTGGCCCGGAGGCGGCGTGGACCCCTCGGCTTCCGCAGCCTTTCCGGGCTTGTCCAGCGTCTCCATGGCCGAGGCGATCAGCGATTCGACCATCCGGCAGGTCTGGGCGAGGCTGTAGTTCTCTTCGACGTACCGGCGGTAGGCCATCGAGTCGAAGGGCCCTTCGGTGATCTGGCGGCAGAACTGCTCGGGCGTCAGGAACAGCCAATCCAGGTTGTAGATTTCCTCTGCCCCCGGGAAGTGGTGGATTACGGGCTTAAGGCCCCGGGCCATGGCCTCCATGATACCCATGCCCTGGCTCTCGATGAGGCTGGTGCAGACGATATACTGCTTGTCGCTCAGCCAGGCGGAAATATCCGAAACATAGCCGTCGATCCGGACATTCTCGCCCAGGCCGAATTGGTCGATCATGTGCCTCGTGTATTGCGTCAACTGCGGATCATCCAGTCGCCCGGCGATCGAGAGCTGGTAGGACGGGTCCTTCTTTACCAGCTGGTGCATGCATTGCAGCAGGAGGGGCACGTTTTTGACCATGCGCATGTTGGCCACGAATGCCAGTTGTTTGCCCGCCAACCGGGGCGTGAAGGAGAACCGGTCGAGGTCCACGCCGTTGGGGATGGTCACGTGATTGACCGTCTGCTCGAATTCCGGAGCCACCTGCCGCAGCTGGTCCAGTACGGCCGGGTTGCCCACGGTAATCAGCGTGTCGATCTTGCTCCAGTGGATCTGCTGGATACCGGGCGCATAGGCCTCGTAGCGGTGCAGCCTGAGGATTACGTGGCAGGACGGCTTGGGATCGACAGTGCAGAAGACCGCCGCCAGATTGGTCGCCCACTCGAACCAGGCCACGTCGCACCAGGCCAGCAGTTCCAGGTACTCCCGCTGGTTCTTATGGTTCAGCCCCGCGTGGCCGAATACGCGGATCTCGTGGTTGGGCCCGATCTGCTCCAGGATATCTTTGAGGAACGTCATCCCGTCGGCACCGCAGAAAACGGCGATCCGGGCGGACTTGACGGGCTTGGCCGCTGGCTGCTCGGGGTTCTCCGATGCCCCTGCCTGCAGGGCCGAGGCAGCATATCGCTGGCGGATCTGTTCCAAGGCGGACGGGTCTGCGTGGTCCAGCGTCGAGGCCTTCTCCAGCAGGTAGTCGGCCTCGCTTGTCAGGCCCGCTGCCAGGCAGACCCCGGCCAGGCCGAGCAGGGCATCGAGGTCATCGCTGTCGGCCTGGAGGGCCTGCTTGAAGCAGTGACTCGCATCGGCCAGCTGCCCCTGGTCCAGGGCGATCCGGCCGAGCTGCTTGACCGCCTGGATGTCCGAGGGATCTTTCTCGATGCGCTGGCGCAGCTGCCGGACCGTTTGCTCCGAGGCAGCTTCTGTCCGGCATGTTTCGGGGCAATCGAGTTTCTCAGCCATGATCTCGCTTCCAGTCTGGAGGTCAGGCCGCCGCGAGCAACCGCCTCCTCCGGCAGCGCACGCCACGACCCGCGTACATATCGGAGGCCCCGGGTGGAAACTTGACCCGCAATGCCCGAACGCCCCGGGAAACCGCAAATGCGGATGGTTGCACAGGCACCTGCCGATGCCTAAGCTCTAAATGACCATGAAACAGCTTGCCCCGACAAGCCGCCCCCTGCCCCTCTGGCTGACGCCGATGCTTGCAGCCGCCCTGCTGTTGGCCGCGAGCCTCTGGGCCTA
>JBKHDI010000037.1:0-35249 GCA_046541415.1 Phycisphaerae bacterium
CGCCCAGGTCGATCACCAGATTGTCATTCACTGTCTGCGGCATTGTCGGACTCCCATGCGTCGAGCGAGGCGTCGGTGCCTCGTCCGTTCGCAAGGGTTATTCGCTCGCCAACGCCCGACTCCGTATGCAGTGCCACCCCAATCGCGGCCAATGGCACCGCACGGCTGCGCAGCCCCCTGTGTTTACAGGCTCAAATCGCTCTGCCGCTCCCCCAGAAAGCATGTCTGACATATGTCTGACAGGTCACCGCAAGCCCTGACAGCCTTCTGACAACCTTCCTGACATTCGGCTTTCGCCAGACAGCTTCGGCTCTACGGACATGTCACCGGGCTCGCCCTGAACATCGGGATCAGACGGTTGGGGATGGCCCAGCCGCAAGAGTGACCCCTGATGTAAGGACGAATCGCGATGACAGATGAAAGTTTGCTGAAGCAGTATGAAGGAGCGTTCGAGGCATGGAAGGCGCGGCTGGCCATGGGTCGGATCAAAGCCCTGGGCTTCCCGAAGTCTGAATGGCCGGACCTGATGCAGGACATGGCGGTGGTGATCTTCGAGTTCCGGTACGACCCGGATCACACCAAGTGCGCCAAGGAACAGACGGCGCTGTACATCGCCATCAATAACCGGCTGGTGTCGAAGCTGCGGCAGCGCTACCGCAACAAGGAGCAGTTCGAGAAGTACCTGTGTGAACTCGGTGTCCGCGAGGACGGCTCCTACATCGGTGCCGAGCCGTGCAGCATGGAGGAACCAGGTCTGAGCGACGATCTTGGGGTGGTCGTATCGCGGCTGTCCGAGTTCGACCAGGCGGTCGCACGTGGCCTCGCGGCGGGCGTGTCCAAGGCGGCTCTTGCTCGCGAGCTGGACTGCGAATGGAACACGATCCAGAAGGCCGTGCGTCGCATTCGCGACCACTTCGAGGAGTTCGGATTCGATGGGGAGGGGCGCTGATGACGGCCACAGCCTGCATGGATGCGCCAGTTCAAAGAAGTTCGCCGCAGTCGCCGGAACTGACTGGACAGTCTTTGAACGTTGAGGCTCAGTGTGACCAACCCAGCGGCAACGGGCCGCTGGCAACCCAATGGATGTCCGAGGCACTAATCGCCCGCACACAAGACGTGTGGGGCCGGTACCTCGAACGCGAAGTGGACCGTGATGAGGCCGTCGAAACCCTGCTGAACGTCAAGCGGATTGCGATGGTCTTCCACGACGCCCGCCAGGAAGGAGCGTGCGAATGAATGTTGTGATATGGGCCAGAGTGTCGTCCCGCGAGCAGGCCGAGGGCTACTCGCTGGATGCGCAGATCCGAATCAACCGCGATAAGGCTGAGCGTGAGGGCTGGAAGGTAATCCGTGAGTTCGTGATCGCCGAGTCGGCCCGTCGCGGGGCCGAGCGGATCGCCTTCAACGAGATGTACCAGTGGGTGAAGAAGAACGCCAAGCGGCTGCATATCGGAGCCGTCCTCGCTCACAAGCTCGACCGCATCTGCCGCAACATGCGGGATGCGGTGCGCATGCAGGAACTCGAGGACGCCTGCGGCGTGAGGATGGCGTTCGTCGACAACGAGTTCGGCCCCGGTGCCGCCGGTGCGTTGAGCTTCAACGTCATGGCCGCGATCAGCCAGTACTACAGCGACAACCTCCGCCAGGAGGTCCGCAAGGGCCAGGACGAGAAGGTGCGCCAAGGTTGGATGCCGTGCGGCGTGCCGTATGGTTACATGAACACCGGCGACCGAGACGAGCCGATCAAGCCCGACCCAGTGAAGTCGAAGCTGGTCATTCGAGCGTTCGAGCTGTACTCACAGGGCGGGATGACCTTCGACATGATCGGCAAGCGGCTGCATGAGGAGGGCTACATCTACCGGCCCAGCACGCCGCGCATGTGCATCGGCAGCGTCTCCTACATGTTGGCCAACCGGTTCTACGTCGGCGACATCGTCTGGCGCGGCGAAGTCTATCCCGGCAAGCACCGCCCGCTGGTCGACCGGCACACGTTCCAGCTCTGCCGCAATATCCTCAGGGGCAAGAACCGTCGCACGTATCGCCTGGCGCATACCTTCGGCAACGGCACGCTGCTCTGCAAGTACTGCGGGAGCATGATGACCGGCGAGTGCATCCGCAGGAAGCTCAAGAATGGCGGCGTCCGCATCCACACCTACTACCGATGCGCCAACAATAAGCCCGGCGACGACCACCCGAAGGTCCGGTGGAAGGAAGAGGACATCGAGCAGCAGGTGCTCAACGAGCTGGACGCGATGAAGATGCCCACGCCTGAACTGGGCGACTGGTTCGGCCAGGCCCTCGAGGAGAGCTTCGCCGAACTCCGCAACAACGGCATCTCGCAGAAGCGTATCCTCAGCCGCAAGCGAACCGAGCTGGCTCAGCAGAACGACCGCCTGCTCCAGCTGTACCTCCAGGGGCACCTCGACGCGGTGACCTTCCAGGATAAATCGACGATGCTTCAGGGGCAGATGCAGGAGGTCGAACAGGCGTTGGCGGCTTGCAGTGACATCGACCCGGCTTGCGGTGCCATGGCCAAGCGGGTGTACGATTTTACGCAAGATGCGTCGCGGGTTTGGCTTAGTTCAAATAAGGAGACCAAACAACGGCTCTTGCGGGCATTTTCTTTGAACCGGACCGTCACCGACGTAACTCTTTGCCTAGAAAAGAGAAAGCCGTTCAGTTTTCTCACTGAACGGCTTCCTGTTCGAACAAGTCGGGGCGACTGGATTTGAACCAGCGACCTTTGCACCCCCAGTGCAACGCGCTATCCAAGCTGCGCCACGCCCCGAACCTGGTTGTTTCCGGCCTTGGGGCCCGGGGCCCGTTGACCAGAGCGACGCATTATACAGGGGCCGGGCAGGAAGGGCCAGCGCGTTTTGTTGGGGAAGCGATAGAATCTGACATCGGCTTGCCCGTCGGCCCATGCAGGCTCGAAACCGTCGCTCGGACACGCTAGAATGGCCGGCAGATGCGAGGCGAGATGACAGAATCTGGTCGGTGGTTGGACGAGTCTCTGGCGCAGTTGGCGGCGATGGAGGTGGGGCTGTGTCAGTGGGATGCGCCGCTGGCGGGTCGGACGACGTGGAAAATCGGCGGGCCGGCCAGGCTGCTGATCGAACCGGAGACGACCGAACAGTTCGCGCGGATCCGGCAGTTCGTGGTCCAGCGGTCCCTGCCCTGCTGTGTGATCGGGCGGGGGTCGAACCTGCTGATCGGCGACGAAGGAGTCGATGGCGTGGTGGTCTGCCTGGGCAGTCGGATGGCTGGCGTCCGCTGGGACGGCCCGCGTGTGACGGTCCAGGCGGGGGTTTCCGTGCCGCGACTGGCCCTGCAGGCCTATCAACGGGGTCTATCGGGCCTGGAGCATACCGCGGGGATTCCCGGTGCGATCGGCGGGCTGATCGCGATGAACGGGGGATCGGAGCGACAGGAGATCGGCTCGGCCGTGCGATGGGTGCGGGTGGTCGACCGTGACGGGCAGATCCTGCGGATGGCACCGGAAGCCTGCGATTTTGCCTATCGCACCAGCGTCTTCCAGCGGATGGCCGCCTGGGTGATGGAGGCGGAATTGGAGCTCCAGGCGGGCGACCCGCAGCAGATCGGGCGGACGATGCGGGAGATCCTGGCCTCGCGAAGGCGGAAGTTCCCGCGGCGGGCGCCAAGTTGCGGCAGTGTGTTTCTCAACGATCCGGTGATCTACGAGCGGTTCGGCCCGCCGGGCAAGGTGGTTGAAGACACCGGCTGCAAGGGTTGGCGCCAGGGCGACGTGGAGGTCAGCCGGATGCACGCGAACTTCATGGTCAACACCGGCCAGGCGCGGGCGGCGGACGTGCTGGCCCTGATCGACCGGGTCCGCCAGGCGGTCTTCCAACGGACGGGCCTTTGGATGCGCTGCGAGGTCCGATACGTCCAGCCGGACGGGGCGCTGGTCCCCGCCCACGTGGCGGCAGAGGCGATATAGTCCGCAAAAGCAAGCAGGCCCGCCGGAGGGAACAGTCCGGCGAGCCCGTGGGGGAAATCACGGGCGCAGGGCCCGCGGGATTCTCTGTTCTATCTGCGGCGGCGGAGAAGCACACCCATGCCGCCGAGGCCCAGCACGACCATGCTGGCCGGCTCGGGAACTGGCGTGATGTGGATGTACGACAGCTTGGCACCGGCGCCGTCGATGGGCGAGAGGGTCAGGTAGCCGTCGGTCACCTCGACATCGCTGAGCGAATAGACGATGGTGTCATCACCGCCCTTGGTGTCGGTGACGGCCAGGCCTTCGATCAGCAGGTCGTTGGTGCTGCCATACTGCGGATCGCCGCAGCCGAGCTCGATGTTATACAGGCCGTTGTCCAGCTGGATCTGCCAGCTGTAGAACATGCCATTCAGCTGCATGTGGTTGAGCGTGTCGAACCGCAGGTCGGCGTGCATTTCCCGCAGGCGGGCCTGGGCGGTGTTGTCGACGGGGCCGTTGACGTCGAGCCACCCGTACGTGCCGTAGAGTCCGGGCATCCAGCTGGGGCCCTGGTCTCCGAAGGCGTGACCATAGTCGGGCACGTAGCCTTCCGGAACCTCTACGGGCTGTTCGCCCTGGAGTTCGGGCTGAAAGTTGATGAAGTAGCCGCCGACCAGCGATGCCTGGGCCGAAACGGCCGGCAAAGCCAACAGGGCGACCAGCAGTATAATCCGTGCGAACTTATGCATGACATTTCCTCCTTGGGAAAAGGCAACCCTCCAGTTGCGTAAGTCCATTCTACCGCAGATCTGTTAACTGAGAAGGGGCGAAATCGGACAATTACAGCGCGTATCTATTGCCGGCGCAGATAGTTGAGAAATCGTGCAGATTTTGTAAAGCCACCCCGATGCGGCTGGGCCAACCGGCTCAGCCGTTTGTGAATTGCCCTGCCCCTGAAGACGATGCGGACTTCTTCTCTCGGCTGGGGGATCTGAACCGGCCCAGTACGGCTGCTGCGGCAAAGCAGGCGGCGCTGAGCGTCAGAAGAGTGACGCCTGTCCAGACGGCAAGATTCCCCTGGATGAAGGCCAGGACGTAGAGCGCAGGGACCATCAGGACCAGGCCCAGGTAATACAGAACTGCTGCTGGCAGGTTGTGGGTCAACCGTGTCGACATGACAGCGTCTCCCGTTGAGAGCCAAACATGATAACAAGCCCGGTTTGTCGGAAATGCGCGAGTTCGGCCGCAAGTGCTGTAAAGGCCGATTACTCTATATTACCCCGAACGGGGGGGTTGGCAAGCTTCAAGCGGATCAGATATGAAAAAAACCGGAGATTCGCAGCAAGTGCAAATCTCCGGCGGGTGATTCATCCGCACAGGCCCGTGGTGGGCCTGGCTGAGCGTTTCATTCAGCGGCG
Source organism: Phycisphaerae bacterium (assembly GCA_046541415.1). Lineage (GTDB taxonomy): Bacteria > Planctomycetota > Phycisphaerae > SM23-33 > SM23-33 > CAZOVB01. The sequence goes on from JBKHDI010000037.1 coordinate 5,359, forward strand.
CCTGCGTCGCAGAGCGACCAGGCCGCCGAGTGCGAGCAGGGACATCGTGGCCGGCTCGGGGATGTAGGTGAACTGGCCGGTGAGGATGTCATCGGGTTCTTCGCCGCCGTTGTCCAGCTTGGCGTAGACCTGGGGGACATCGGGCATGGCGGACAGCACGGCCGTGGGAATGCGGAATTCCAGGCCGGTGTCGGTGGCGACGAAGCCTGCCAGCTCGGCAACCGTCATCAGCAGGCCGCCGTTGGCGTCATATACGCTGGCGGTTGCGTTGGGGGTATCCAGATTTTCGACGACGACGCCGATATCGGCGGCCTGGCCATCATCACTGAACAGCAGGGTGAAGGTGACTTCGTCGAACATCGTGCCGGTCGTCTGGCGGCTGAACGGGGTCTTGGTCAGCAGCAGGACGTAAAGCGAATCGCCATCCACGGCGAAATCGAGCGTATCGATGTCCAGACCGACCGGGTAGGCGGGACTGACCGCGGGGTCCGAATCGACCAGCGTGTTGGCAGGGACGATGTAGGAATCCGCACCGGACAGGTTGCCATCGACGATGATGGCTGCATTGGCTGACACGGCGAGAAGACCTACTGCTAGAATTGTACCGAGTGTACGTTTCATCGTTTTTTCCTCCGAGCTCCTGTGGCCCATACAAGAATTCTATGTAGCTGATTATATGTGTTAACATGCCGCTGTCAACAACGAAATGCGAATCTCTCGGTTGTCGACCCTCGCCGATCTGCTACACTCCGGTCTACCCAGGAGAATCCCATGAAAGAACTCCCTTCGGCAGACATACCAGTATACGCGCTTTGCCAGCGGCAAAACCACATCGACATCCGTCAATCCGCTGTTTTTCCGGACCAGGCCGCCCCTGCCGGCTGTCCGGCCGCGGTCAGCGAGCAGTTGGAGGCCCTGGCTGAGAGGATTCGCTCTGCCCGAAGTCGAAACTCGGCGGTCATGCTGGCCTACGGGGCGCACCTGATCAAAAACGGCGGCGGGCCCCTGTTGCGATATCTGGTGGAAAACAGTTGGGTTACGCACCTTGCCACGCAGGGAGCGGGGATCATCCACGACTGGGAATTCGCGTTCCAGGGCCTCTCGTCGGAATCGGTGCGGGAGAACGTCCCGCGGGGCTGTTTCGGCCATTGGGACGAAACGGGTCGGGCGATCAACCTTTCTGCGCTGCTGGGTGCGGCTGAGGGGCTGGGCCTCGGCGAGGCGGTCGGCCGACTGATCTGCCAGGACCAGTTGACTTTCCCCGAACCGGACAGCCTGGCCGAGCAGATCCGCAGCGATCCGGACGGGGATCTGACCGCGGGCCGGGCGGATCTGCTGCACTGGATGCGGCGGTTCGAGATCCCCGCCGGGCCGATGCGGATGGCCCATCCGTTCAAGCAATACAGCGTCACGGGCTGGGCCTACGAATGCCGCGTGCCGCTTACGGTACATCCGGGGATCGGGTACGACATTTACACGAACCACCCGATGTTCCACGCTGGTGCGATCGGCCGTTGCGCCGGGTCAGACGCACGGCGGTTTGCCGGCTCGGTGATGGACCTTTCTGACGGGGTGTACCTGTCGGTGGGCTCGGCGATCATGAGCCCGCAGGTGTTCGAGAAGGCCCTCTCTGCGGCCAACAGTCTCCTGCTGGCCCGGCGGGGCCAAGGCGTGAGCAATCATCTGATCAGCGTCATCGACATCCAGGACGGTGGAGACTGGGACTGGTCGGCCGGCGAGCCGCCCAAGGACCACCCCGCCTACTACCTGCGGTTCTGCAAGAGCTTCTACCGCATGGGCGGAACCGTCCAGTACATCTGCTGCGACAACGTCATCTCACTGCACACGCTTTGCGGCATGCTGGGCGGGTCGTAGACGACTGGCCGCTTCGAGACGGGTCCGGGCGCGGAATTCCATTACGCCTGCAATACGGCTGGGGCATCGGCGTTTGACTCAGCGTGACAAGAGCAAATGGCAGCACCGCCGCTTGCCAACCCGGAACCACCAGATCGAGGAGATGTAAGATGAAGCGCAATTGGATGACATGGATCGGAGTCGTTGCCCTGGCCGCAACGGCAGGACTGGCCCTGGCAGAGGATCAGCAGCAAGACCAGAAGCCCAGGCGAGAGGGAAGGCAGAATCGCTCGGCCAGGGCCGATCGGGCCAACCCGGGCCATAAGCTCATGGCCGCGATCGGGCAACTGGATCTGGATTCGGAAACCGCCGGTAAGGTCGCGGCGATTCTCACGGCCCATCACCAGGAGATGGACAACGTCCGCCAGCAGGCCCAGGCCCTGGTCCAGCAGATGAAGCAGGCCGAAAGGGGTTCCGATGCCCGGAAGGAAATCCAGCAGAAGCTCCAGCAGCTCAGGAAGGACAATGCGGGCAAGGCGCGTCAACTGGGCGAGAAGCTTGCCGAGGTCCTCACCGATGAGCAGATGTCCAAGGTCCGCCGGGCCTTAGCCGCCCGGGGAGGCAATGTGTCCGACCGCGGCGAGCGTCCGAAGATGACCGACGAGCAGAAGGCCATCATCGCCGAAGCCCGCAAACAGGCAGCCGCCGCAGAGACCCGCCAAGAGAAAGCCAAGATCATGCGGGCAGCGATGCAGAAGGTCCGGGAATCCTTGACCGACGAGCAGAAGGCCCAGATGCAGCAGCGTCGCCGGAATGCCGTCAACTCCCGCCGCCGCGCCGCCGCCCGGCTGGGCAAGGCCCTGGAACTGACCGACGAGCAGAAGGCCCAGGTCAAGGCTGCCCACGAGAAAGCTCGGAAGGCGGCCGAAGAGGCCGAGTCCGACAAGCGTGCCGTCTACCGCGAAACGCTCAAGAAGCAGATGCAGGGGGTGCTGACTGAAGAGCAGCAGAAGAAACTTCAGGAGATCCGCGAGAAGGCTCCTCGTCGCGGCGCCCGGCGAGGCAACAGAGGCAACAAAGAGCAGGAATAGCCTTCCCTGGCCCCGCGGAGCTTGTCAATGTCAACGCCCGCCCCGGCATTGTTGCTGGGGCGGGCGTTGTATTTTGAACCGAGGCTGGGAGCTTCAGGACGCTGCCACTGCCGGCGATGCGGATTTGACCGTCGGCAGGAGGATCTGGATCCGCGTTCCGTGGCCGGGGGCGGAATCCAGCCAGATGCCCCCGCGATGGCTGTGGATGATGCCCCGAGCAGCCGCCAGGCCCAGGCCCCTGCCGACGAACCGGGTCGAGTAGAACGGGTCGAAGACCTTGCGGTTCATCTCCGGGTCCATGCCCTCCCCCTCGTCGATCAGCGTCAGGCGGACATAGGTTCCCTGAGGAAGCGGTTGGCCCAGATCGTCGATCTGCTCACCTGCTGCGTCCAGTTCCTCCATCTCCGTGGTGATCTCGATACTCGCCGCCGTCGGTTCGGAGGCCTCGACTGCATTGGAGATCAGGCTCTCCAGGACCTCTGCCAGACGGTCCGGATCGCCGGAGACGGGCAGCACCGAAGGCGAGAGGGCCAGACGGAAGTCCGGCCTCTGTTGCCAGCGATCGGTCCAATCGGCCAGCCGGTCGCGGATGAGGGTGTTCAGATCGACAGGTTGCAGTCGCAGCCGGTCTTTGCCCGCAAAGGCCAGAATCTTGCCCGTCAGCTCCGCAGCGGCGTTTGCCGCCGTGGTTACCTCATCCAGACAGTCATGCCCCTTGGACTGCGGCGGGAGGTCGTCGCGAGTCAACTCCGCATTGCCGATGATCGCCAGAAGCAGGTTGTTGAAATCGTGGGCGATGCCCCCTGCCATCGCACCGAGTGACTCGTACTTGTCCTTCTGCTGCAGCCGAGCCTGCATCTTGCGGTTGAGTTCCTGCTCCTCGTGCAGACCCCGGTAGAGGATTGAATACGGGTTCTGCAGCCCCGTGCGGATCAGGGCCAGGTAGACCAGGTAGAACGAAACGAGTTTCAGGGCGTGGCCCAGGAAGTTCATGAACCCGTAGACGTCCTGGTATAGCGTAAAGGACAGTTCTGCGGCGATGGTCATGCCGATCGAGCCGACCAGCAGAGGCAGCAGCTTGGTCTCAAGCGAGGAGCGTTTAAGAAGATACAGTCCTGCCGTTCCGGCAAGGACGAGGCAGATGACGTATTCGGACAAGATCTTGAAGTTCGTCAGTCCCCCTTCAGCTCCAGCCTCCCAGGCGGTGGGGAAAACACCCGTGAAGATCGTCAGAATCGCTGCGCCGGTCACGGCGGCAAAGATCGCAGCACTCAGCCAGGCGATCCGACGCGTCTGGGCCCGGCCCAGAATCAGGCCCGCGCCAAGCAGCGAGCCGGCCTCGAGGCCGCGACCTGCAATCCACAGTTGCGTGGCGTGGTTGGTCGTCGCGGAAGGAAGAACCCCCAGGCCGTGATAGCTGAGCGTGTGGACCAGGTCCAGGACGCCGACAAAGAGATAGCTGATGCCCAGCACCACCAGCCCCGCGTCGCGAAGGAACCGCCGGGTATTCCAGACGACCGCGAAGATCGTCCAGGCCACGGTAATGCTGAAGAATTCCACCAGCGTGTGGAACAGCAGGTAGTTGGCTTCACTGACGGCGAAGAGGCCCCCTCCCGCTGCCAGTCCAGCTATCAGGATAGTCACCCATGCAGTCTTGCTCATCGTCTCCTGCCGTTTGGCCGGTAGTCATACGCCCGGAATCCGTCGACCAGTTGATAATCGGCCGCAGAGGCGGAAAAGTTGATCCGATAACCTCTCTATTGAGAGGCAGAATAGGATAGCAGGAAAGGAAAGGCCTGACCATGCAGGAGAAGCGACAGTACGTTCGATTCGACGCCATCGGCTCGTGCACGATCGAAGAGGAAGGCGTGAAAACAGGCGGCCTGCTGGTGGATCTTTCGCTTGGCGGAGCCCAGATTCAGACCGGGGCCCTGGTTTGCGAGGACCAGAAGGTCCGCATGAGCCTTCAGCTGAATGACATGCCGACCAGCAACGTCATTTCTGCCCGCGGCACGATCGTCCGGGCCCCTGGAGATCGCGTGGGAGTGCGGTTTGACGCGGTGGACAATATTTCAGGCCGTCGGCTGGAGCACTGGGTGGGCCTGAAGCACGAAGATCCCGGCCGCTACGACCGGGAACTCCAGACCCTCCGGGCCAACGGGCGTATCGTCGCCGGCTGAGCGCGCCAGGGCAGGCGATTTCAGGGGGCAGCAGCGGCCTGGGTTTCGGCCCGAGTCCCTTTTGACAACGGAGGCAGCTTGCTGCGCAGGCGGTGGACGATAGAATAGCCTGCAACCAGCAGACCTCCGATTCGAAAGGACATGCATGCGACTGACCGGACCTGTGGCCGGGCCGTTCGAGGGCCCTGAAGACTGGATCCAGAAACTCCAAGCCAAGGGCTATACCCTGGCCGCATCCCTGCCGGTGGGGCCGGAAAGCGGCGAAGGGACAATCCAGGCCTACCTGGGGGCCGCGGAAAAGGCGGGCATCGGCATTGCGGAGGTCGGGGCCTGGTCCAGTCCGATCAGCGAGGATGATGCGTTCCGGACCGAGTCGATGGCCAAGTGCAAGAGACAACTGGCCTTTGCCGACCGGATCGGGGCCCGGTGCTGCGTCAACATCGCCGGATCGCGGGGCAGCAAATGGGACGGGCCCGACCCCCGCGACCTGACCGACGAGACATTCGAGCTCATCGTCGCGACGGTCCAGGAGATTATCGACGACGTTCAGCCCGAGAACACCTGGTACACCCTCGAGCCCATGCCCTGGATGTTCCCCTGCGACACCGAGACCTATCTCGACCTGATCGAGGCGATCGACCGCGACCGCTTCGCGGTGCACTTCGATCCGGTCAACATGATCAACTCCCCCTTCCGGTTCTTCTACAACGGCCAGCTGATCGAGAATTTCATCGAGAAGCTCGGGCCTTGGATCCGCTCTGTCCATGCCAAAGACATCACGCTGGCCAAGGACCTGACGGTCCACCTGTCCGAGACCGTCCCGGGCCGGGGGCAACTGGACTACAAGACGCTGCTCAAGCAGCTCGACCAGCTGGATCCGGACCTGCCGCTGGTCCTGGAACACTGCGCCACGCCGGAGGAGTATGACGAAGGGGCCGACTTCATCCGTAAGACCGCCGGGCAGATGAAGATCCGGGTAGGCTAGAGATTCCCGCACCCAGGCCAACGGCAGATGCTGCGCGTTTTTCCACAGTGGCGCTTGTCTGCGCGCCGCCGGTGTCGTTATGATACGCCCATGCTTGGACGCGTAAGACGAACCAGTCGCCTCGACGTAGCCCTCTCGCTTGCCTTTGCCGGGGCAGCCTACCTGGTCTGGGCCTTGGTGGCCGGCTTCAGCCGTGAGCTGGTCAAGGCCATGCTCCGGGCCACTGAAGGGACCAACCAGGATCTGGTCGGCAAGGTCGTCCGCGTGGTCTTTCTGGATATGGGCGTGATGATCGACATCGTCGGGCTGGTCTGGCTGTTCGGGTCGCTGGCGCTGATGCTGCTGGCCAGCCGGCAGAGGATCAGCATCTCCTGGTCCTTCGTCTCGGCGATGTGCCAGACCTTCGTAGCCGCCCTCGGGGCCGTGCTGGTCGGATACGGCGTCAACGCCGCCCGCTACATCTCCTCGACCGGCTCGGGCGACATCCCAACCATCGTGGAGAAAGTCGGAGGGATCAGCCTGACTGCGACGATCACCCTGGCCGTAACTGCCTGGGTGTTGACCACGGGCTTCCTGCTGTTCGAGAAGAACCGCTGGACCCGCCGGGGCCGACCCAGCCTTCGCGACGGACAGAGAAGCAGTTTTTCCCTCTCCCGCCGCCGCGTCTGAGTCCTCTAAATAAGGCCCCGCTTTCGCCGCAGGACCCACTCGCCGCATAGCAAGGCCATCACGACCGCCACCACCGGCCAAGCCCACTGACGCCAGAGATCCACCGGCTCGAAGACCCGCTGGATCTGCGGAGTCGACTCGACCTGCAGGGCCTCGAGCTGACTGGGCAAGTCCCGCAGCGGGACGAAACGGCCCCGGGTCCGAGCGGCCAATGTCTCCAGCAGTTCGTAGTCAGCCAGGACCTCCCGCCCCTCCAGGTCACGCCGAAGGACCTCGAACTGATGCTCGGCCACCAGTTGCTGGCCGGCCACCACGGCGCGAATCGCCAGTCGATACGTTCCGGCTGACTGGATCGAGGGCAACTGTCCGGTCAGCACGTCTCGCTCCCTGACCAAGTCCAGTTTTCGGGCATTGCCTTTCGGATCGCTCAAGGTCACTTCCAGGCCCTGCGGATCGCTGACCGGCCTGCCGGCGGCGTCCTCGACCCCTGCGGTGATGGTCTGGCTGCGCGTGGTCGTCTGCAGCACGGACAGGTCATAGCTGGGCTGATCGGTGGTGATCCAGACATTGCCCTTCGGATTGGCCAGAAACAGTGCGACCTGGCGCCAGAATCGCTTCTGCAGCGCCTGGGTGTCTTCGGGTGTCAGGACCCATCGCCAGGTTTCGTCGAATGCGATGGCCACCGTCCGGCCGGCCCCGTATTGGCCAGCGATGATCATCGGGCGGGACGCCTGGTCGACCGCCAGCACGCGCCCGCCGGGACGGGCGGCAATGCGGTTGGCCCCGGGCAGCGGACCCAGGCGGGCCCAGGCGGCTTGGACGTCATTGCCCTGGCCGATCTGCATCAGACCGGAATCTCGACCGGCCGGGGTGGGCTCGACCTGCACCGGCTGATCGATCTGGCCCGAGGAGTTGTCCCAGTCCAGCGGCAGGACCTCGGCCAGCGGGCTTCGGCCCCAGCCGCCGGCGCCGAAGCTTTCCGGCCCGCCGATCATCGCCAGGCCCTTGCCCTTCTCGTCGACCAGCGTGCGGAGAATTTCCAGCTGCTTCTGACTGAAGCGGTCCGGTTGAATGCTGCCCAGGACAATCGCGTGATAGCCCAACCAGTCGTCGATGTCCTCTGACAGCGCCCCGGGGCCTCTGGCGAAACTGCCCCCGCTGAGCACGCGCCGATCGAGGCTGAACCTGCGGCCGGAGGCGATGGCCTGGGCAATGTACTTGGATTCATAGACGATCCGCCCCTCCAGGTAGAGCAGACGGATTTCGCGATCCACCACCTGGACCAGGCGGCTGGGATGCTGGGCGGGCTCGTAGTTCTTGGGCTCTGGTCCCAGCAGCTTCGCCTCGACCTGCAGACGATGATAGCCCACCTGCAGGGGGACGTGGACGAACTGCAGATCCAGCGATGCGTCATCCTGTTCGATGGCAATCCGGCGGGTTTCGATGACCTCCGGGCCGAACCGACATGAGACCTCGACCTCTCGCCCCGCCAGGCCCAGGGCCCGCATCTGCGCCGAGATGGGCAGGCGGCTGAAGGCGTCGACGACCTCGGCGGCTTCGAGCTGCTCGATTTGGAGGGATTTCGTCGAGGCCGTCACTTCGTTCCACCCGGCTGCGACGGTGTAGAGAGGCACGGAGCGGAGGCGCATCTGCTCGGCCAGGCGCTGCGGGTCGGCCAGGCGGCTGGCATTGTCGTTGCCATCGGTGATCAGCACGACACAGGCCAGCTTGCGGCCCATCTCCTGCTGCTGGGCGGCCGCCGCCAGCGTCGCCTCGGACAGGGCTGTCCCGTCGACGCGGGCGGCCAGGCCCGAAACGATTTGCCGTCCGGACTGGCCGAGCATCGGCGCCGCCGCCGATGCCGAACGACCGAAGGTGAAGATCTGCACGTCGGCCTGCTCGGCCAGCTGGGACCAGAGCTCGGCCGTGTCCGACAGGGCCTGGCTGACCGAATCGATCCGGGCGGCCAGGTCCGCCTGCTCGGGGATCTGCGACATGCGGTACGACGGGGGCATGTCCCGCCGGCCCATAGACCCCGAGACGTCGATCCCGACCAGGACGGTCTGGCGGATCTGGCGGTCGTGGTAGTATTCCAGTCGCGGCCGGGCCGCCCAGCAGGCCAGCAGCACGATCGCTGCAATCCGCATCGCAAGCAGCGCCGCCTTGATCCGCCGGTTGACCGGCGTGGTCGTCCGCCGGTAGCTGCGGATCGCCCAGAGCCCCGCCAGCAGGGCCAGATTCACCACCGCCGCATTGGGCCAACCCGGCGGCAGCCCCAGCAGAGCGATCAGCAGCATCAACTCCAGAACCGCCGCCCGCGCGAAAAGTCTCGCTGCCCGCCACGGGCCTGCCGAATCCCCCGAACCCATGCCGACCACCGACCACAGCGCCGCAGCCGGGGCCGTGACCGGACCTGCCAGGCAGCCGACGGTCAAAAGCGCAGCCGAACCGCCCGAGCGATTCGACCAGATCCGCACCAGAAGCAACAACACCTCCAGCGCAATCGCCGCCCAGCCGGCCAGACGTAGTGCCCAGGCATAATCCAGGGGAGCAAAGCCCAAATCCGCCGCCATCAGTTCCATGGGCCACAGCATACCCGCTCAGGTCGGGCCCTGGCCACTGACAATCGCCGAGTCTTACTGAATCTGCCCCTCGAGAGAGCCGATACTGTCCAACGTGCCGGGGCGCCCGGGCTCCAGATCGACTGCGAGAACCAGACCATGAGAGGTTTGAGAACATCCCGTGCTTTCTCCCTGATCGAGATGACCATCGTCATCACCATTATCGGTCTGGTCGGGGCGATCGCCGCCGGCAGGCTCAGCCACTTCGCCTATCAGGCCAAGGTCTCCGCCTCGGCCGCCTCGGTGCTCAACATGGCCATGAAGATAGATGAAATACACGCCATCGAGGGCGACTATCCCTCCGAGATCAAACCCGAGTGGTTCGTCGGCCGGAAACTGCCCGCCAATCCCTTCGCCCCCGACCCGGCAGAGGTCATCCGCATTTCGGCCGGCGACCAGGCCGGGAAATTCCACCCTTCAGCCAAGATCTACCTGCCCGACGGCACGGAAGCAGACAGTGCCTACTGGTACAACCCCGCCAACGGGGCGATCCGGGCCCGCGTGGCCGACCGAGGCCCGGCCGCGTCGACCCTGATGCTCTACAACGTAGTCAACGGAGCCAATGCGGTTTTCCTGTCCCAGACCGACCAGAACGGCCAGAATAGCCTGGCCATCGCCCCCACCTCATCCCACGGGGCCAGCGAGGCCTACAACGTACCCGACTGATACCGCCATCAGCTTGGACCCGCGGCACCTGCGCGGTACAATCGGCCCGTGCAAAGGGTCATCCTACATGTCGACATGGACGAGTTCTTCGCGGCCGTGGAGAAACTCGATAATCCCCGCCTGATCGGCAAGCCCCTGCTGGTCGGCGGAGATCCCTCCGGGCGGGGCGTCGTCTCGACGGCCAGCTACGAGGCCCGCCGGTTCGGCTGCGGCTCGGCCATGCCGATGTCCCAAGCCCTGCGCCGCTGCCCCCATGCGATCGTCCTGCCCGTCCGCGGCAAACGATATGCCGCGATCAGCCGCGAGATCTTCGCGGTTTTCCACCACTTCACCCCGGCCGTCGAGCCGCTGAGCATCGACGAAGCCTTCCTGGACCTGACCGGCAGCAGAAAACTGCTGGGCCCGCCAGAGAAGGTCGCCCGCAAGATCAAGGACCGCATCCGTCGCCGGATCGGCCTGACTGCCTCAGTCGGCGTGGCACCCAACAAGTTCCTGGCCAAGCTCGCCAGCGACCTGGACAAACCCGATGGCCTGACTGTCATCCGGCCCGACCAGGTCCACCAGATCCTCGACCCCCTGCCGGTCAAGAAGCTCTGGGGCGTCGGCCCGGCGGCGGAGAAGAAACTCACCCGCCTCGGGCTGCACACGATCGGACAAGTCCGCAGCGTCCCGGCCCGCTTTCTTCGCGATCGGCTGGGCGAACTGGGCGAGCACATCTCACGTCTGGCCGCCGGACAGGATGAAAGGCCGGTCGTTCGCGACTCGGCCGCCAAGAGCATCGGACAGGAGACGACCTTCGCCCAGGACATCGACGACCTGCAGATCCTCCGCGACGTGCTGCTCGGGCAGGTCCAGCAGGTCGCCCGGCGGCTGCGGGCACAAGACAGATTCGCCAGGACCGTCACGCTCAAACTGCGGACCGGCGATTTTGCCACGATGACCCGCAGTCACACCTTCCAGGATGCTGTCGATTCGACCGAGGAGCTTTTCCGGGCGGCTGCCGAACTGCTGGAGGACTGGGCAGGGCGGGCCTTGGAGCCTTTGCGGCTGCTGGGCGTCACGGCCGGGAACCTCCAGGGGCGTGCCAACCGCCAGCTGTCGCTCTTTGCCTCCAAGACCAGCCGACGCAACAGCAGGCTCGATGCGGCCATGGACCAGATCGCCGAGAAATTCGGCCCCGGCGCGATCCGGCGAGGAAGCAGCGGCGGTCACGAGAGCTAGAGCCCCCTTCGGCAGGCGACATTCCCTTTCTGCTGTTTATTCCAGCAGAGAATTCGGCCGATGATACTATGTGGGGCGAGGCTTAGAGTACACCCTAAATCTTTATAAATAAGGTCCTTACAGATTCCTCTGTCCGGCTGCGGTGTAACACGGATCGATTTTGTTGGGCTTTGATTTGCCCGCAGCGCCTGGGCATGCCTAGAATTGCACATTCCAGGGGTGGGCAGGAACAGATGGAAACCGTTTACAAGGTAGGCCCCGGCAGTTGGAGGACGAACGAGCCGGGGGATGGAGGCAAGATATGATGACCTGGAGGCAGAAATCTCTGATCGCGCCGATGCTGCTGCTGATCGCAGGACAGGCAGGTGCGGTCTCGTACAGCGGCTCGCTAGGCTATGGCAACGGCCTGAACGCTACCGCCCAATGGGCCGATAACCAAACGCAACTGGACTGGAATGTCCAGTGGGATTTCCAACAGCAGCTCTGGGTGTACACCTACGAGTTGCGAGTGGCCGGCGGCAAGGAGATCAGCCACGCGATCGTCGAGACGTCGGATAACATTGACGGATTCTACGCATATACAACAGACTTCAGCATTGAGGATGATGCACTGGGCGACTGGACGCCCAATGACGGCAACAGCAATCCAAACATGCCGGACGATATTTTCGGCCTGAAGCTGGATCTCGATGAAGAACGCACGAGCATCCAGATCGTCATTACCACCGAACGCGACCCTGTAATTGGCGATTTCTACGCCAAGGGCGGACGGGGTCAGGGCCGGGGCAAACCCGTCGACACCGATTACAACAGCGTCTGGAACAGCGGATTTGGTGTTTACGACATCGACCCGGTGCTCCAGAGCCTCGACGACTATGTTAATTATCCTGGCCATCTGCTCGTGCCCAATCACACCAGCTACGGGCCGCCGGATGACCCCCAGGGCCCGCCGGAACTGATGCCCGAGCCGGTCTCGGCCGTGGCGCTGATCGCCAGCCTCGGTGGCTTGGGCGGGTACCTGCGCCGCAGGCGGCGGGCAGGCTGATACCAACAAGCCGGAATCAACGAACCGGGCCGGGATGATGCTCTCATCCCGGCCCGGTTCTCATTTGTCTCGAAGCGGAACTACCGCTGCTGCTGTTGGCTATGGGAGCCACCACCGCCCCGCCCAGCCTGTCCCTGACGTTGCATCAGGACCTGCTGCACGTGAACGCGGGCCCCTTCGTTGCGGCTGCAGAAGGCAGCGTTGTCTCCGCGATTGCTATACGTCCGTCCGTTGTACATCATCTCCGTGCTCCTCCTGGGGAACTACCTTGCACACCTGCGAGTCTAGGGGAAAATACCTATCTGAACAACCCATGAAATCCATTTCGCAACTCCTTTCACATCCAACTTTTACAGGATTATCAGCCAGAGGTTTTCGAAAAACCCCCTGCTTTCATCCACCGCAGAGAGTCACTTGGCCCCCTCAGCCGGAGACCCGTGAGCGAACCGCTGGAAAGGCACCCTGTAAAAAGACCGCCCCCCCGAGGGAATAAGGGGGCGGTCGGCCAAGCCAGCCACGCACCTGGCCTCAGGTACCCCCATTTCAGCAGGCTTCGGCGCCCAGGGGGAGAAGCACAGAGCCTGCTGCAAAAGAAACCTACGATTCAGTCGACCAGAAAGCGAACTGACCGGTCAGTCGATAGCGGAAATTTTACACCCCTTTAAAAGCCGATCCGCCGGCGTAGACCCCAGGACCTGCATGATTTCCACCGGCCCCGGCGCCGGCTCAGCGGGTTACAACTCCATACTGCCGAACCATCGCACTTCCCTGATCCTCGGGGTATTCCGCATGAAAAACAAAACGCTCTTTGTCCAACTGGCCGCGGCCCTGTCGCTGCTGGCGGCCGCCTGTCCGAACGCCCATGCCGGCCAGCCTGCCTGGACCGACGTCGACCTGAAGCTCAAAGACGCACTCTGGCTGGACGGCGACGGAAAGGTCTCGCGGAAGCATCAGCCGGCAGACCTCCTGCTGCACCTGGCCGTCCGCGACGGCCAATGGCGCCACTACGCCATTGGCTGGGCCGGCGATCACCGGTCCCAGACAGGCCAACCCACCCTGGCCGAAGACCAGTACAACCAGATGGACCACGAGGCCGTTGTCGAGTCGCAAACCGAAGCCGATGGTACGATCCTGCTGGATGTGGCCGTCCAGGTGAACCCCGACCCCTGGATTCCCGGGGGCCAGGGAAAATACCAGATCCGCCTGAAGCGGGAAGGGCGCCAATTCACGGGCCATTTCACCGGCACGTTCCGCGGCCGGGACGTAAAGGGCGAGGCCACGGCAATGCAGATGCCCTACCCCTGGCCCAGCGTGGTCGACAGCGTTGCCCCGGCCAAGCCGGGCGAGCACCCGCGCCTGCTGTTTCGCAAGTCGGACCTGCCGGCCCTGCGGGCGAAGATGCAGACGCCCCAGGGCCAGGCCATCCTCGCACGACTCAAGCAGACCCTCGGAGGCGGCGAGTCGATGCCCAACCACTACCAGCGGGCCCGCAGGGCCTACGGAGGCGAAAGCAGGAACCTGCCCGTCGGGGCCTACACGCTCTGGCACGGCATGGGGTTCGGGTTTCTCTACCAGTTGACCGGCGAGCAGAAGTACGCCGAACTGGCCAGGCAGTGCGTGGACAAGGCCCTGGCCGGCCAGAGAGACCGGGACCCGCGGTACAGTTGGGTTCAGCCGGGAGGCAAACTCCGGGCCGGGTCGAGCTACGCAGCCATCGCGATGGCCTATGATCTCTGTTACGACGCCTGGGACCCGCCCTACCGGCGAAAGATCGCCAAGGCGATCCAGGACAAGGTCTTCCTGCCGGGCCGGCCCGATCTGAAGACCCGGGCCCTGGCAGAGCCGGTCGAAGTCGGCCTGGTCTTCAAGACCGGCGGGGGCCAGCACGCCCCCTGGTCAAACCACTATGGCGCGTGGAACGGCGGAGGGGGCTCGGCGATCCTGGCGATTCTCGGCGATGAGGGAACCGACGACGAGATCACCCGTCGCTGCCACCGGATCTTCCTGCGGCGGGCCAAGCGGGCCCTGCGCGTCGGATACGGGCATTCGGCCTGGTTCTACGAGGGCCATCACGGCGGGAGGCTGTCGAGCAACACGGGGCTGATCACGTACTTGATCCACCTGCGGACCAGCATGGGTCTGGACCTGGTCAAGAACTGCCCCGAAGCCCAGTGGCTGGTGGGAAAACACCTCTTCGAGGTGTACCGGCAAGGCAATCGCCTGCTGTGCCCGGAGAAGGGCATCTACGCCAACGGCCGCTTCGAACGCGGAGGCATGAGCACCGGCGGGGACTTCGCCAGGGGCTTCGGCGTGGCCCCCGACTACCAGAAACCGGCGATCAAGTGGTTCTTCAATCACGTCGTCGAGCCCGGGAAAACGAAGACCTACGACGCGATCCGGTACCCCCACCACGCGGTGCTGGCCTACCTGTTCTGGCCGACCGAGCCGGAGAGGAATCCGGCCGAGTTGGTCGGCAAGGTCCTGCGCGACCCCAAGGTGGGCTACTATGTCTTCCGCAGCGGCTGGACCGGGACCGACGATGATGTCCTTGCGGCGGTCTACCGGGGCGGAGCTACACTGCGCGGCATGGGCCTGGCCGAGCAGTTCGGTACGGCCGGCGGGAGTGAGAAGAGCTTCCGCCAGGTCGGGCCGAACACGTGCATCATCGACTACGGCCGATCCGTTCTCGTCGCCGATATGGGCGGAGCATCCGGGGCCGCTTTGACTTTCGTGAAAATCGACGACATGGGCCCGGTGCAGATCCAGCTGCGGGACCCGGACAAGGAACTGACCGACCAGCAGAAGGCGTTTCTCAAGATGCTCGAAGAGGACCGGCAGGCCCAGCGGCGGAGGCGCCGCAACGAGACGTTCACCGATCCCCCTGCCACCCCCGCCGGCCGGGCCGCCCTGGTCCAGCGCCGCCGCAACCTGGACTACCACCCGTGCACGATCCACACTGTAACGCGCGGGTCGGCCCCGGAGATCACCATGCAGGGCCAAGGACAGGACCAGACCTTGACCATCGGCAAGCTGGTGATTTCCATCCGCGACGGGCAGGTGCAGGTAGAGAATCGCCAATGACGGCAACGATCGGGGGAGCCCGAACCGGTCACTCTTTATCCATGATCCGCCGCAACTGCAGCCAGCCGACCAGACTGAAAAGGAATGCGAGAACCGTCCAGGTCTTGTCGCGCGTCAGCAGGGCGACACCTGCGGCGACAAGACCGCCCACGGCGGCTGCGATCAGAAGCTGCTTTACCAGCTCTCGCTCGGCCTGGCTCGCCCGATCGGTTGAATCGGCCAGCCAGGCCTCGATCAGATCGCGGGCCTCGTCGCCCTGCTCGACCGGGACGGCGATGCGGACCTTGCCCGGTTCCGCGCCGCCCTGGCGCAGCGGCACGGTCCTGGTTACGGGACTGTCCAGGGCAAATGGATCCAGCCCCGCCTCGGCCAGAAACTCGTAGGCCATCTTCGCCTGTTCGTTGGCCTCACGGAATACAACGACGAACTGCTCCTGCTCGGACGAACCTCCGGTCGATGGACCAGCCCGTCTCATTGGCTCTTCTGCCCCGTGATCAGGAACACCGGGTATGCCCGCGGGAGCCCCTCGCCGCCGGGCTTGACAATCTCGTGCACGATCCGGGCGCTGACGTTCTTCATCCCCGCCTCGGCCAGCAGCCCCACCAGCAACTCGGGGTCGAATCCGTGGTGCGGCACGACCTGGTCGGCATGGAACGAACCGTCCTCGGCCACCAGATCGGCCACGGCCAGCCAGCCCCCGGGCGAGAGCCTCCCCGCCAAGGTCAGAAGAGTCGCCTCGGCGTTGTCGATGTGGTGCATCACCATCGCCGAGCAGATCAGATCCCACCAACCCGCCTGGAGCTGCTCGACCCCTCCGACCAGTTGCATCGGGCGGATCTGCCCGTCCAGACCGGCATCGGTCTGAAGCTTGTTGCGAAGCTGCTGGATCATCCCTTCGCTGGGGTCTACCGCGTCGATCCGCCCGAGAAGCGGGCTGAGCAATACGCTTAACGTCCCGGTCCCGCAACCGAAGTCGAGCATCGAGGCCGAATCTTCCAGCGGAACGGTCGTAGCAATGGCCCGTGCGATCGCCGCGGTCAGTTCCCGTCTGTGCGGGTTTTCATCCCACGTTGCCGCGGCCTGGTCAAAGTGATTCGTGCTCATATCGGCGAAGATATCCCCAGCAAGGATTGCAGGACAACCGTCATTCGCTCCCGACGGGATCAACGAAGCTGTTGGGCCAACTTCTGGACGGAGGCGGCCTCGGCCTGGTCGATCTTCAGCAGGTACCAGCTGGCCAGGGCCACGAGGCTGGGGCGGTAGCGATCGTCCTTCTGCACCATTTCCCTCAGTTTTCCGGCCGCAGCACGGTGGCCGAACTTGCCCATCGCAAAGGCCCCGGAGACGGCCAGTTCGTCATAGGGGCTGTCCAGCAGGTCTACGGCCACGTCGGCGACGTTCGGGTTCTCCACGAGGATCAGACCGGCTGCCAGGGCTCGGCTGAAAGCAGTCAGCCGTCCGGTCAGCAGGTTCTTCAACTCAGCCAGACTCTGCTGGGTGCCCAATTCGCCGAGCACGCGGCCGCCACTGCTGATCAGCTCCAGGTGGGGCCGCCGCAGCTGCCGCTCGGACTGCAGACGTTGCAGCAGAGCGATGACCGGCTGCTGGTAGCCCTTGGCGACCTTGGGGTTCTCCTTGACGTCCTTCAAGGCCCGCTCCAGGATGTAGTTGATGACGATGGGATGCTCCAGTTCCATCGCAGCCGTCGCCAGGCGTTGGAGCTGCTCGGCGTCGGCCTGGCGGGACAGCTCGAACCGCGCCAGCGTGCCGACCATGTCCGATCGGCCGGCCAGGGTCTTGAGGTTGGCCGCGGCGTTGTCGGTCTGGCTGAGGATGACCAGCAGGTAGATCGACATCGGCAGGTCGGCAGAGACGATCGCGCGGGTCAGGCGAGTCTGGCCGTCCGGGGCGAGCTTGGCCAGGGCCTTGTAGGCGTGTGTGCGGACGCGAACGGGACGGGCCGGATCTGCCGCGACCGCCTCGACCAGTTCCACCGCCGAGGTCACGTTCAGCTCGGCGGCCTGCTCCATCAGCAGCATCAGCACGGCGGGATTGGTATCGGGCGATTCGACCAGCTTGGCCAGTGGGGCCTTGTGCTCCGAAGCACCCATCTTCAGCAGGGCCATCCGGGCCATCGAGGCCGTGGCCAGGTCGGTGGACTTGGTCAGGTCGCGCAGGGTCTCCAGGGCCAGGCTGCCCTGTCCCATGCCCACCAGCGAACGGGCGGCAAGGCACTGGAGGCGTTCATCGGGCACGGCGATGGCGTCTTTGAGCATCTCCACGCTCACCGCGTCGAGGCTGTCGAGGTAGAGCAGCACTTCGCTGCGGATTTCGGGTTGGGTGTCGTCGGCCATCCTGGCCAGCAGCGTCGTGGCGCGGCTGGGTCCGCCGACATCCATGATGACCGTCGGGGCGATGCGTCGCAGGTCCTGGTCCTTGTTTTCGCCCAGGGCGGCGAAAAGCGGCAGGATGGCCGGGTCTTCCGTGCTCCGCAGGGCCATCAGGATCTGGAGCATGGTCTGCCGGTCCTTCATGCCCTCGCTGAGCCACTGCATGGCCTGGTCGGCGTTGGCACCGGCCCAGGCGGCCCGGGCAGAGGCGAATAACAGCAGTAGGATGGTCAATCGTTTCACGAACCTGCCTCCGCAGTTGAGGTCGCTGTGGGATTTCCTTTAGAGCGCATTGTACGAAACCAGCCGGACGCATGCCCGGAATTTGCAGGCGATTTTGGCGGGGCGCTCAGCGGGCGTAATCTTCGACGGCCGGCTCGGAGACCGACTCGATCAAACGGTCCACCACGTCGTCGGGCCCGAGGCCTTCAGCATCGGCGTTGAAGTTGGTGAAGATGCGGTGTCGAAGCACGGGCTTGGCTGCAGCGCGGACATCTTCGCCAGCCACGTTGAACCGCCCGTTGAGCAGGGCGCGGCTTTTGGCAGCCAGGACCAGGAACTGGGCAGCCCGGGGCCCGGCGCCCCAGCTGAGGTAGTCCTTGACGAAGGCGGGAGCGGTTTCGTCCTTCGGTCGCGTCGCCCGGACGAGGTTCACCGCGTAGTCGATCACGTGCTGGCTGACGGGGATCTTCCGGACAATCCGCTGGAGGGCGAGGATGTCCTCGGCCTTGAGCACCGGTTCGGGGGCCGATTCGACGTCCATGGTGGTGGTCTTGACGATCAGGCGTTCTTCGTCGCGGCTGGGGTAGTCGACGTTGACCATGAACATGAAGCGGTCCAGCTGGGCCTCCGGCAGCGGGTACGTGCCCTCCTGCTCGATGGGGTTCTGGGTGGCCAGGACGAAGAACGGCAGGTCCAGGTCGTAGCTCTGGCCTCCCGCGGTGACCTGGTTTTCCTGCATGGCCTGGAGCAGGGCAGCCTGGGTCTTCGGGGGCGTGCGGTTGATCTCGTCGGCCAGGATAATATTGGCGAAGACGGGGCCCTTGACGAAGCGGAACTCGCGCCGGCCGGTGGTGCGGTCCTCCTCGATCACCTCAGTCCCGGTGATGTCGGAGGGCATGAGGTCGGGCGTGAATTGGATGCGATTGAACGACAGGTCCAGCACGCGCGACAGCGTGGAGATCAGCAGCGTCTTGGCCAGACCCGGCACGCCGACCAGCAGGCAATGGCCGCGGGAGAGCATCGCCTGGATCAACAGCTCGATCACGGCGTCCTGGCCGATGATCACCTTGTGGATCTCGGCGTACATGTGGGCCTTGGCTTTGTTGAGATTCTCGATGATCCGCACGTCGGCGGGGGTCTTCTCCGGGCTCATGGCTGCTCCCTGAAACGAAACCGTCGAACAGGCCGTTCTGGTCTTCAACACCTAGCGACCCTTGAGGTTACTGGCCCCGAAAGATTCGGCAAGTGAGATTTCTGGTCCCGGGCGAACCAGCCGTTACAATCATCTCTGGCCCCAGCTCAAGGAGACAACCATGCGACGCACCCGGCCCGCCCGGGGGGCTGACATGGGCCAAGGATCGCATCGAGAAATGACAGGGCAGCTGGGATCTTGTCGGCAAGCTGCAGGCGGTCAAGCACGATCAGCCGCCCTACTCGACGCGCTACCCGAAGCTGGCGACGGACCTCGACAACCGCCCCCAGCGGCCTTTGGGCAACGAGATCCGAAACAACGTCTGCCTCGGGGGTCTGTGGCTGGACATCCGCAGCGGGTTCGACAAGTCCTGGGCCCAGTTGGACGGCAACTTTTCCGACACCGACTCGCGCCTCGGCGTCACCGGCGGCCGGCCCATCCTCGACGCCGACCACCCCGCGCGCAGCGGCCCCTACCGACCGATCACCCACACCATCGGCCCGCGACAGAAACGCCGCTGAACCAACGTCTCGTTACTCTTTCAGCAGTCGCTCCAGGGAAGATCGGGTTTCTGCCTCGCCCAGATCGTCGCGGATCTGTTCGAGCAGGGCCCGACGCTGCTGGAGGTGCTCCTGCCAGCGGGCCAGGCGGGTCGGCGGGTGCGGGATCTCGACGAAGCTCGGCTGGATCTTCGGATCCGGCTCGGTCGGTTGGATCCGGCTGGCCACGCGGTAGGCCTTCAGCTGTTCCGGCGTCTTGGTCGAGAAGCCGGCCAACGTGGTAATCGACCAGCCGCGCGAGCCGGGCTTGACCGCCGCGACCAGCACGTGCTTGCCCTTGGAAACCTGCAGGGCCATCGGATTGGCCTTGACGTCCGTCGGGGCCGCACCGTTGCCCTCCTTCATCCGGTCGTAGACGACCTGGCCATCCAGGATCCATTGGAAAAACCAGTCGGCGCCGGTTGTCAGGTAGAGATATCCGTCGGCCGGGGCCTCGAACTCCAGGGCCGCGTAGGCGAGCATCGGCGAAGCGATCTTCACCGTTTCCGGGGCGTTGGCGTGGTCGGGTTTCTGCCCGTCGGCCAGGCCGATCAGGCAGGTCAGCAGCAGCGTCTGCCCGCCAGGCTGAATCGAGTATGCCGGGAATGTCTGGCCCCCGATATCGACCGATTCCGGGAACGTCTTCAGTTGTGCGGGCTTCAGCGGGGCTGCGTCGCCCGGCAGAGGGCCGATAACCGACCAGGTGGACACATCCACCGGGCTGATGGCCTTGTCTGCCAGTGCATTGGCCACGTTGATCGGTGGGAGGATATCCTGCTGCTCGTGCTGGTAATGCGACGGATCGACCACCACGACGTGGCGGAACAGACCGGGCGGCAGGTGGATGGGCTGACCTCGCTGGATGGGCTTGTCGTTGAGCCACTGCCGCACGCCTTTGCCCAGCGGGGCGGGCACGACGTAGCGGTCGCGCCGGTTGTCCAGCAGCGTCACGAACAGGCCCGAGCCGGCTTGGGGCCCCGAGCTGATCCGCGGGTCCAGCCGCGTGTTGAAGACCGGCACGATCTCGCCCGTGCCCTGCAGCATGTACTGCGCCACGTACTGCGGCGCGGTGAAGTGGGCATATTCCCGCGGCACGGGCCGAGCAGTATCGGTCCGCCCGGCGATGTCGAGTTTCGCCCCGATCCGCATCGCTGGCAGTGACTGGATGTCCTTGTCGGAGATGCTCTTGAATGGCCCGGCCGTCAGGTAATTGTCGGTTCCCACGCCGGGAACCAAAGGACCCACGGGCCGATCCAGGGAAACCGTCGACAGGTCCAACGGTTTCTGCCGGGCCGGGTCGCCCAGGATGGGCTTGGCACCCAGGTCAGCCAGGACCGACTCGGCCATCACCTCGGCCTGCCAGGTGCGACCGGCCTGATCAGTCACTGCGATGCAGGTCAGGGCGCGCCCGGAGCGAAGCAGCATCCGGTTGCCGATAAACACCGGCGCCAGATGCTGGCCGAGATCCACCCGGTTGCGGGCCAGGGGGATCAATCTCTCATCGGCCGTGGCAACCACGATCTGCCCCGCGTCGGGCAGTCCGCCGTGCGAGCCGCCGCCGGAATCGGTGCAGTAGATGTACTTGCCCGCAATGACCGGGGAAACCCGGTGCTGAACGGCATTGGACAGGGCAGGTTTGAGCCTGCCCAGGGGCCTGCCCGTGGCAGCATCCTGGACATGCAGTTCCAGCCGCGCATCGGGGCAGTGCGGGCCTCGCTCCAGAACGGGGTTGATGGTGAACAGGTACTCCTCGTTTGCAACCGAGGGGGCGATGAAGCTGGTAAAGCCCGTGTGCTCGTAGTTGCTCTGCCAGGCAGAGCCATACCAGAGGCGGCCGTCCGAGGCCCCCAGAGACAGGGCGACCGACTGTTCCTGCGTCGTCATGAAGAGTCGTCCGCCGGCGATGGCGAAGTCGTACGGCAGGCCGCTGCGCGGACCGATGGTCTGCCCGCCGGCCTGGAAGGTCTCCTGCGTGGGTCCCGGCAACTCAGCCAGCAGTGGGCCTCGCAGCTGCGGCGTCTGTCCGAGGTCCACGAGCATCCCGGTCGAAGTCAACAGCGCGGCAGATGCCTGGTCCCCAGCCGACAGAACGTGGCTGCTGCCGGCACTGAATTCGCCCGGGAAGGTCATGCGCGAGATGATTTTGCCGCTTTGGGCGTCCAGGATGACAACCCCGACGGCAGGGTGACGTTTCTTGTCCTTCCGCAGCCAGGCCAGAGACCCCGGCAGCGACCAGGCGTCGTTGATCTCGCCTTCGGTCACCACGTACCGCCCGACGGGATGGACGACGGCCTTCTTCAGGTCTGTTCGACTCAGCCAGAGCGGGTCGCCCGACTCGTCGAACGCCCGCAGCACGCCGGTTTCGACGTGCACGTAGATCCGTCTGTCCCCGACGGCCGGGGCGGAGACATGCATGTTCCCCAGGCCCCGCAGACGCAGGTTGAGGCTCTTGTCGAACCGCTGGAGCATCTGCCACTTCTCGCCGGCGTCGGCCTGATCCCACCTCTGGCCGGCCTCGGCGTCCAGGTGCGAGATCGGGTCGACCAGCTTGTCGAATACCACGCTGCCGTCGGCCGGGTCGATCGCCAGCAGGCGACCCGGACGCTGTGTCACCAGGATTCTGCCTTTGTGCACCACCGGCCTGCTGGCCCCGCCCAGGTCCTGGCGGCGCCATGCGACGTTGATGCCCTTCTCGATGTCCCAGGCGATCGGCGGCGCATCGGCACCGAAGACCGAAGCGGCCGCTTGGGTGTCTGCGGGCCCGGCCGGCTTGGGCGAGACCGCCCCGGCCTTGACGGCCAGGCGCACCCAGGCCGGCTTGCGGTCGCGATGGACGCGCAGCAGTAGGATGTTACGACCGGCGGCCAGCTCTGCCTCCACCAGCTGCCTGCCTGTGGAGTGGTAACGGTATACCTTCTCCCTGCCCGTCCAGACCAGTTGCCCATTGACCCAGCACTTGGCGTGGTCGGCAGAGTCGATCGCCAGTGTCACCTTGCGCGCGGTGTCGGACTCGATCTCCGCGGCCGCGTACCAGATTTCGCCCTGGAACCGGGCGAAGAAGCCGGCCTTGGCCATCGGATCGGCGATCCGATCGCTGGATGTGCGGACCTCCCGCCACTTCAGCTGTTCCGGGTTGTCGATCTTCGCTGCCAGCCGGTCGTAGACCTGGTGCATCGGCTGGTCGAAGATGGGGACGATCTCCGGTGCCCGCGCGGAGTTGTGCTCCAGTCCAGGCCGCTGGCCGAACGGGCCGATCACCCGCCAGGCCGGGACCGTGTACCACACAGCCGGATCCAGGTCCCGGGCCAGGACAGTCATCGAATCGTCCTGAAGGTCCATCGCCCGTGTCCCCATCGCGGGGCTGTCGGCCCCGATGGGACGGGGCTGGGGCGGGGAAGCGTCAATCCCCGCCGTCATCCAGTCCGCTGCCAGCTTGGCCCAGTCGGCCGGGACATGCCCGTTGCCCCAGGCCACTTGAGCAGAGTGACACTGGTTGACGGCCGCAGCCAGCGGCAGGTGCGGATGCTGGAGGCAAAGCGACAGGGCCCGGATCTCCAGCATGAGCTGGTTGGCCAACTCGCCCAGTGCAGCCCCTTCGGGCAGCTTGTCTTCCGGCAAGGTTGTCAGTTGTTCGGCGATCGGAGGGAAGTCGTTGAGCACCATTCCGTACACCTGCCCTGCCCCATCCGGCAGTTGGCCGCTGCTGGTGTATCTTCCCTGCATGCCCGGGCCTCCCGTGCCGCGAACCGTGCCGGTGTACTCTCCCATGTCGCCCGAGGCCGTGAAGGTCCCGCTGAGTTGGTGGTGCTTGAGTCTGCCATCCAGCTGGAACGTCAACTCCAGCGGAGGCCTTCCGCTGCCGCGCCACGGGAACCAGCCGTCGGAATTGATGTACACCTTCAGCGTGCCGCTGATCTTGCCTTTCTCGTGCTCGAGCCCCGAGGCGTCGGCCTGGTGATAGCCGCCGTTCCAGGTCGGGGTCGACACCCAGGCAGGCGTGAACCGATTGGCCGGCAGGAAGACCTGCAGGAAGATCGGCCGCCGCACCGTGCTTGTCTTTTTGCTGCGCTTGTCCTTCTGCTGCCAGTGGATCCCCCCGTCCAGAACCACCTCGAGCATCACGCTGTCTGCGAGCTGCGGATCCTGTCGCGAATCGGCCCAGTCCAGCTTGTATTTCTGCAGCCGCTGCCGGGCCAGCCCTACCGGAACGAACTTGTCCCACCAGCTGTTCGGCTCGCCGGGCGGCAAGTGCTCATCCAGTGTCCGGTCCAGACGGTAGGTCACCCTCAGATCGGTGTGGACCTCCTCGGGACTTCGGCCGGGGCCCCAGGAGGCATCGAACCGCTGGTTGGCCCGCCAGGCCGAGCCCGCCCCGTTCTTGTGATGAAAGCCCCGCCACTCCTGCATCGTGCTCTGCTGCCAGGCCGGCACGGTCGCATAGACCACCGCCGGACCGCGCGACCGGCTCGACCAGATCTGCACGTCCGCCCCGTCGGCCCCGTCGGGCAGGAACAGGCGCGTCACGGTCAGGCCCTTACGCTGCTCCATGCCGACCAGTTGTCCGGCCAGTTTGTCTCGCAACGCAGCCAGCTCGAGGACGGCATCGCCAGCCGTCTCCGAAAGACCCACAGAACTCACGCACAGCAGAAGACAGACTCCCAGGCCGACCGAAACTCGATTCTTCATTGCATATCTCCCTGAACAACCGGCCGATTCGACCGGCACAAATTCGGAACAGAGTTACAACCCCGCGCCGATGCCTGCGTTTCGCACCGGCTTCTGCCAAAAGGCCCTGCCAAGAGTCTCTTGGCCGATCTGCGCCCGTGGTGTACAATCCGCTCTTCCACCGGCGAGGGTGGCGGAATTGGCAGACGCGCCAGGTTTAGGTCCTGGTCCCGAAAGGGGTGCGGGTTCGAGTCCCGCCTCTCGCAATCCGACGTCAGGTTCGGGTTAGCCTGCAGCTGCCGGCACACCAATGGTAAGGCCCGCCGGAATCTCCGACGGGCCTCGATCCTTCTTTCGTTGTCTCTTCTGCGCTTCTCAGGCAGCGGCCTTCCTTCTTCGGAGGTAGCCGCAAAGCCCCCCCACCGCCATCGCCATCGCCCCGGCCGTCAGCGGTTCGGGCATCAATGCCGCCTCATCGCGCTGGATCTGTCCATTGCTTGGCTGGTCTATTGTCAGGACCGCCGGGGGCAGGATCGACTTGCCGTAGTTACCCGCCAGAATGCCCAGGTCGCCAATGCCCACCGTGCCATCGCCGTTGAAATCGCCCATCGACCATGCGGGACTGTTCTCCAGCCCGTAGTTGCCCGCCAGAATCCCAAGGTCGCCAATGCCAACCTCACCATCCACATTCGCATCGCTGTTCCAGGTCAACGCAGCAACGTACCACGGGCCGGTCTGGCTCTCGAATCCGCTGCTTGGAAAATCCAGGCTGTTTACCACCGTCACTCCCACAACCTGGTCCGCGGGGGCCGTGCTGCTGAACAGGTGACCCGAGGCGACAAGCGCGTCCAACGCCGTCGTCCCCGAAGATGCCCCCACGCCATTGACTGTCTGAAAGTAAACGCGGTTGTTCGTCAGGTCCAGATACCCGCCGGAAAACGTCGCGTCGGAAATGTACTGGAAATCCGTCCAATACGAACTGTTCTCTTCCAACTGCAACGTGCCGACATCCAGGATCTGCGTGCCGAGATTCTGCAGCGTGTCCACCGTGGTAGCCTGCAGACCCGCCACAGCAGTCAACAAGACCAACGTGCAGCCGATTCCTTGTGAAACAAACCTGTTATACATCAGACCTGACCTCCAGTGGTCCCCCAACGTGCCTTATATGGCCCTCCAATACACTCAATAAGGTATTATATACGCCGATCCTACCTGGCCAAGTAACAAAATCGTCGCCGGCCTGCTTTTCCCGCAGCTTATCCTCATCGAGCAGCGGGCCCGCCCCGTAAAGGGCAGGCCCGCCTGCGGATTAACCAGCCAGTATTATCGGAATCGAGAGGCGGGACTCCCCTCGGCCGCAGTTCACGCCTGCAGCTTCCGACGCCGACGTATCAAGCCCAGCCCGCCCGCGCCCAGCAGCGCAAGGGTAGCCGGTTCGGGAACCACGGCCATCTCGGCGGAAGAGGCACTGCTTTCGTACGTCTGCCCGTACATGCCTGCCAGAATGCCAAGGTCCCCGATACCGATATTGCCGTCGTTGTTGAAATCTCCCATGCCCCAGACTCCACTGCCCGATGCACCGTAATTGCCCGCCAGGATCCCCAGGTCGCCAATGCCGACCTGCCCGTCCAGATTCGCATCGCCCGCCAGGGCCAGGCCGATCGTCAACGAGGTAATGCCGAGCTGGGCATTGCCCGAATCGACCCCTTCGATGAACGTTGGATTGTTGACGGAGCTGGTCACGAACTGGACCGCTATCTCGGTAATCTCGTCCATGGTCGAGGCGTCGACAACCTGGTCGCCCCAGATGCCCCGATTGCCCATGTGCTCGAAATTGGTCTTCTTGCCCAGGATGGTCGTTTCGTCACCACTGTACACGTAATCCTCGTCCGAGGCCCGTATCACGAATGTGTTGTTGTTAACAACGCCGGGAACCGAAGGGCCTTCAAAGTGAGCGCCGGCGCTGATGGCTCTTGTCCAATTCGGAAGGTAATCCCCCTGCTGGTCGCCGTACATCTGCCTGTCGCCATTCGAAGCCTTGTTGAACGTGTTGACGCCGCCATAGAGATTGGCGGGTGGCCAACCATCTTTGCCAATCTCCGCAGGCCAGTCCTCCGGCAGCGTCCAGTCGCGTACCTCCACAATCGTCCGGAGTCCTTCCGAACTGCCCACGACGAGGTCAGAAAACGTATTGAACTTCATGTAGAGCACGCCATCAGCCGGGATTGCAATCGGCTGGGACAACGTGATCGAGGCGCCGACGCCATAGGTATCGCCCGTCAGCCCCCTGCTGAAGGCCACGTCGTCGACCGTGCCGTCCCCGTCGAAATCGTACCCGTTGGACGGGGCGAAACCCGCGGTCTTGCCGATGGTCAGTCCGCTGTCCAACTGTCCGTCCGTGAAATCTTCATGCAGGATGATCCCGGCGCCGTACGCCAGAGATGCGCTGCAAACCACCGCCAGTAGAATTGCTGTTCTCGTCATTCTTTCTCTCCATGTGCAAGATGTTTGTCCGAATCATGTCAGCCAACCCGGACCCAGGATCAAGCCCGGGCAAAGCTTCCTCTCCCCGGTACCATGGAGGATACCGCAGACAACTTACGCTTGTACGTAAATGATTCCCGATTTTGCCCGATCTGTGACAACCGGACTCTTCATGGATAAGGATGGATCGCAACACCCGCCGGAGAAAAGAACGAGCCCCCGACCCTGGAAAAGGTCGGGGGCTCTGGTGTCTCCGCCTGGACAGACAGGCCACAGGTCAGATTTTCCCGGCGCCTGGGATCAGGCCTTGCGTTTCCGTTTCGACAGGGCCATGAACCCCCCGACGGCCAACAGGCCCAGCGTAGCCGGTTCCGGAACGACAGTCACACTGACCTCAGGCATCCCGTAGGAGCTGCCGTAATTGCCCGCCAGAATGCCCAGATCGCCGATGCTGACATCGCCGTCTCCATTGAAGTCGCCCATCGCCCAGCTTGCCCCGCCCTCCGTGCCATAATTGCCTGCCAGTATGCCGAGGTCGCCGATGCTGACCTGCAGGTCCGCGTTGGCGTCGCCACCCATCGCAGGCAAGAACAGCACGTTGTCGATCATCGCCCCGCCGTGCTTCTGGATGTAGGCGGCCGATGTACCATCTTTCGCCGTTGTTCCGATATCCTTGTGTATGTTGAACTCGAGTTGGAGGCTGTCGCCCAGGGTGATATCCGAGCCGAACTCCAGCAGAGCACTGCTGGTCCGCTTGAAATCTGCCGGATTGATCAGGAAGCCATTGGCGTTGACCACGCTGGCGTCATCCCGGCTGTAGTCATCGTCCTGGCCTGTCCCGACGTTCCAGAACGTCATCGCGCCGCCGCCGGAGGCCGTCTCGACGTTTGCCGAATCGGTGGTGTTCCTTGCATAGACGCCGATACCGATCGAACGGTCGTTGACCAGTTCATGATGGTTCATCGGGGCTGCGTCGAATCTCACGATCCATGCGCGGGTCTGGCCCTCAGCCGGATCCGCCGTGTTGCTGCCGTCCCACCGGATCCAGGCCTGGTCTCCATCCTGATTGTGGTAGACTCCCAGGGCCCGGTCGCTGCCCTGGCCCGCGCTGAGGTCCGCGTAGGCCTCGGGATCTGAATTGCTGTACGGATGGGGGTGTGCGCCGGACATGTCGTTTGTCGGGAACATCGTGGCGTTGTACCCGCCCGGAAGAGGATCCCGGAAATCCGAATCGTAGAACTTGAGCCCGCCGTTCTGGACGTTCAGAGGCTGGGTCGTGGTGTATGCGTTGCCGCCCGATGCATAGGGCAGTTGCAGGAACAACTCGTCCAGGCTGGAATTCTGATTGCCGTACCCGTTGGCATAGACCGTCCAGGCCGATCCGCGAAGATCCCGGTTGTAATAGGGTGCGGTCGGGTCCTCAACCGCTGCTGCTGCTCCTTGCCGGTCACCAGCCGGATCAAAGGCAAACGCGCCCTGCAGCGACCCCTTCGACTCCAGCAAGGCGTCGAAATCCTCGTCCAGGACACTTCCCGCCAGGCACGATCCGGCCAACAGGATGGCAACTGTGATGGAAATGGCTGCCCGTATCATCCTCTTCTCCTTCATGCAAAAGTCTCAGTCCTCTGTCGATCTGATTGCAGGCACGTGCCTGCACCTTTTAAATGATATCATCCCCTTATTTTGCATTATAGTAACGTGAGATGCCGTCGCAAGGAGCATCCGCAGAAAACCCAGGCCCCGGTACCGCAGATCCAGGCCGGGGCCGGACTGCTGGCTTGTCTCGGCGTCGACTGCGCAAAAAGCAACCCCCGGCCGCACTGGCAACCGGGGGCGAAATCTGTTCAGGATCAGCTGCGCAGCGGCAGACTCATCTGCTGCGGCGCTTGAGGCCCAGAAGGCCTCCCAGCCCAAGCAGCGCGAGGGTGGCCGGCTCGGGAACGGCCGTTACCGTCACCCCAACCGGGTCCAAGCTGGACTGGCCGTAGTTGCCCGCCAGAATGCCCAGATCGCCGATGCCCACTTCGCCGTCGCCATTGAAATCGCCCATGCTCCAGGCCGCAGAACCGGTGGTTCCGTAGTTCCCTGCCAGGATCCCGAGATCGCCGATGCCCACTTCGCCATCGACGTTGGCATCGCCATTGAAGATGGGCGAACTGTTGTCCAGGTAACTGTACACCGGGCTGTCACCGGGCAGGGAGGTATGCTCCAACTGGATCTGGGTCGAACTGGCGGGTGTCCAGACCATCCCGGTGTTGTGCACCTGGGCCGAGGCCATCCCGTAGTCGGTGCTGAACTGGAACCACTGGAAAGGCTCGGAATACAGAGCACCGAGCTCGCCAACAGTCGTGGCCGTGGTTTCCACGATCGTCGCCGGGTCCACGACGTTGTACGTGCCGGACAGATCGTCACCGACCGGGTTCGAGCCGGCATCCATGGCGGTCATCTTGTAGAGCGTGACCTCGGAAAGCCGAACCAGCAACTTGCCGTCCTCGGTGACCCAGGCTTCGGATGTCCCGGCCAGACCGGTCGAGACGGCCAGGGCAAGCAGGCACAAGGCCGTAAAACAGTGTTTCATGGTATTATCTCCTCGTTAAAACGGAGGGGGTTCTCTGCGACGGCCACCTGGTGGCCGCAGTTCGTGCCGTATGGAGTCCTCACTTGTCCATCGACAGGCCGGGGTCGGGGGCGGCTGCGATTGACGTGGGACATTGTACCACACAACCGGCCCTGCCAGTACGGGAATTTCCGTCGCAGCCGGGGAGAAACCCGTCTCGGTCCGGTGTTGCGGACAGAATGTGCGATGGGCTGGAAAACACGCAGGGCCCGTTCCTGATCAGAAACGGGCCCTGTGCGATTGTTGTCTCAACTCCAGCCTTTGGCAAGGCCGGGCTGTCATCATTCTCTGTCTGTCATGCCTTGCGGCGACGACGCAGGACGGCCAGGCCGCCCAGGCCAAGCAGGCTCATCGTGGCCGGCTCGGGAA
>JBKHDI010000038.1:0-35144 GCA_046541415.1 Phycisphaerae bacterium
GCGATACTGACAGATCGCCGGGGTCCTGCCCCCCAACCCAAACCCGGCCTGCGCTCCTGCCCAGCGCCCCCTTCGGGGTCGAGGAGGATGCGGGCAGCAGATCAATGATTCAGGATATCGCCGGCGCTGGGCTGTGGATTCAGATTTGGGTTCTCCACCATTCGATGGTCTTTGCCAGGCCCTCGTCGAAGCTTGTTTCTGCGGTGAAGCCGAACGACTCGCGGGCGCGGGAGGTATCGAGGCAGCGGCGGGGCTGGCCGTCGGGCTTGGAGGAATCCCAGACGAGTTGGCCGGAATAGCCGACCATGTCGCGGATTTTCTCGGCGAGGTCTTTGATGGTGATCTCGAAGCCGGCGCCGAGATTCACCGGCTCGGGGTCGTCGTAGTCGGCGGCGGCCAAGACCAGGCCCCGGGCTGCGTCTTCGACGTACAGGAACTCGCGGCTGGCTGCGCCTGTGCCCCATACATCCACGGTTGGCTTGTCGTTGTCTTTGGCGTCGACGAACTTGCGGATCAGGGCGGGGATCACGTGGCTGCTGGTCAGGTCGAAGTTGTCGCCGGGCCCGTAGAGGTTGACCGGCAGGAGGTAGATGCCGCTGAAGTCGTACTGGTCGCGATAGGCCTGGAGCATGACCAGCAGGGCCTTTTTGGCCACGCCGTAGGGGGCGTTGGTCTCCTCGGGATAGCCGTTCCAGAGTTCCTCCTCGCGAAAAGGAACGGGGGTGAATTTCGGGTAGGCGCAGATCGTGCCGACCTGGACGAACTTGGCCAGGCCGCGCCGTCGGGCGTGCTCGATCAGGTGCAGGCCCATGGCCATGTTGGCGTAGAAGAACCGGCCGGGATTGTCGCGATTGGCCCCGATCCCCCCCACTTCTGCCGCCAGGTGGAGCACCACGGTAGGCTGCATGTCATCGTACATCCGCACGACGGCCGACTCTTCGGTCAGGTCGTAGTCGGCATGGTGGGGCACGAGGATCTGTTCATCGGGGACGCCGCGCTGGCGCAGCTGCTGCTGGACAAACCTGCCGAGAAACCCCGCGCCACCGGTTATGACGATCCGCTGGGCGGTCAGGTCGAGGCTCATTTCGAGCCCCCCTTCCGGGCGGTCTTTCGGGCCTTGCCGACCGGTTTGCCAGCCTTGGGGGCCTTTTTGCGACTTTTGGGGGCCGACTTTCCGGCGACCTTTTTCTTGGCCAGGTTGGCCGCCTTGGCTACGGAGATCTTTTTGCCTGAGGCGCGATGATCGGTCAGCACGCGTTCTTCCTTTGCCAGCTTCCAGTCGTGCTCGACCATCATCTCGGCCAGGCCGTACATGTCGACTTTCGGCTCCCAAGCGAGCTTTTGTTTGGCCTTGCTCGGGTCTCCCAGCAGGATATCCACCTCTGCCGGGCGGAAGTATCTCGGGTCGACCTCGACGTACTTGGTGTAATCCATCTTCAGCAGGTCGAAGACGTACTCGACGAATTCGCGGACCGAGTAGGTTTTGCCCGTGGCGATGACAAAGTCGTCCGGCTCGTCCTGCTGGAGCATCAGCCACATCGCCTCGACGTAGTCGCCGGCGAAGCCCCAGTCTCGCTTGGCGTCGAGGTTGCCCAGGTAGAGTTTCTCCTGCAAGCCTTCCTTGATGCGCGTGGCGGCCCGGGTGATTTTTCGCGTGACGAACGTCTCGCCGCGACGCGGGCTTTCGTGGTTGAACAGCGTGCCGTTGCAGGCGAACATGCCGTAGCTTTCGCGGTAGTTGACCGTCTGCCAGAACGAGTAGACCTTTGCACAGCCATACGGGCTGCGGGGGTGGAAGGGCGTGGTTTCCGACTGCGGGATCTCGGCGACCTTGCCGTACATCTCGCTGGTCGAGGCTTGGTAGAACCGCGTGGGCAGGCCGATATCGCGGATGGCCTCGAGCAGGCGCATCGTACCGACCGCGTCGACCTGGGCAGTATAGACGGGCTGATCGAAGCTGACCCGGACGTGCGACTGGGCACCGAGGTTATAGACCTCGTTGGGGTAACACTGGTTGAGCACCTGCCTGAGGCCCGATCCGTCGGTCAGGTCCCCGTAGTGCAGCACGAGGCGGGCCCCGGGCGTGTGCGGGTCCTGGTAGATATGGTCGATCCGTTCGGTGTTGAACGTGCTGGACCGCCTGATCAGGCCGTGTACTTCGTAACCCTTGGACAGCAGCAGCTCAGCGAGGTAACTGCCGTCCTGCCCGGTAATGCCCGTAATCAACGCCTTCTTGGCCATCGAGATGCTCCTTTGCTCGTCGTCGTGCCCGACCTGCAGCCCTGGCGATCGTCCGCCAGGACCGATTCGACCGCGGACATACACCATTTATCTCGACTGAGACGGGTCGGATCGTGAAGAAAACATCGTTTGAGCAGACCGATCTTGTGGATTCATTAGGCTTTACGAACAGCGGAAACGGAATCTATACTGCCCCGGGACTGCAATCCGGCCGATAGATCCACAGCAGGCCCGCCACACCGCCGGATGCCCAAAGAGAGGACAGACGCCGATGCAGACCGCCGGACAACGATGGGACGTACTGGTCGTGACCGCTTCGAACGACCAGCAGGCCGAAGCTTACCGCAGGCAACTCCAGCTGCGCAAGGACCTGGGCCTGCTGGCCGGGGTGGGCGATCTGCGCGTGGTGGCCGACCCGCAGGGCAAGCGCGTCGGCAGCGGAGGCAGTACGATCTGGTGCCTGCTGGAAATCCTTTCCGACCGCCTGGGCCCCGGGCAGCTGGAGGACCCGGCCTGCTGGCAGGAGCAGCTGGCCGGCATGCGCATCCTCATCGTCCACGCCGGTGGCGATTCGCGTCGCCTGCCGGCCTACAGCCCGTGCGGCAAGCTGTTTGTGCCCGTTCCCGGGGAATCCGACACCGCCGTGCCGCTGACGCTCTTCGACCGCCAGCTGCCGCGCTACCTCGAGCTGCCCACCGCAGCAGAGGGGGCAGGACAGATCGTCATCGTCTCCGGCGACGTGCTGCTTGGCTTCGAGAGCTCCCAGATCCGCCTGGACCGGGCGGGCATGACGGGCCTGGCCTGCCCGGCGATGCCCGAACAGGCGTCGAAACACGGCGTGTTCTGCCCCGACGCCGAGGGCCGGGTCGAGCGGTTTCTGCAGAAGCCCAGCGTCGAAACCCAACAGGCCTGCGGGGCGGTGGACCGATTCGGCCAGAGCTACCTGGACATCGGCGTGGTCAGCTTCGACGCGGCCACGGCCTGCGATCTGCTGCGCCTCTGTCAGGCTGCGGGCGAGACAGGGCGACTGACCTGGACCGGCCAGATCGGCCAGGCGATCTTCGAACAGGGCCTGGACTTCTATCGCGAGATCTGCTGCGCGATGGGTTCACAGACCAGCCGCCAGGACTACACTGGCGCCGTTGAGGCCGCAGGCAGCGGACTGGAGGGCAAATTCCTCTCGCGGATCTACGACGCCCTGCGACAGACGCCGTTTGCGGTCGAAGTTCTCAGCCACTGTCAGTTCCTGCACTTCGGGACCACCGCGCAGATCATCAGCTCCGGCTATCAGCTGCTGCGAAGCGAACAGGGCGTCGCCCGGATCGAAAGCCCCTTGACCCTGACGACGGTCCAGGGACCCGACGGGCGGATCGTCGGCCAGAACAGTTGGGTCGAAGGCTGCCGGATCGAGGCCGAACTGAAACTCGGCGGCAGGAACGTGGTTGTCGGGGCCGACATAGCCGAGGATCTCGCCCTTCCGGCAGACTGCTGCCTCGACGTGATCGCCGGGTCCAACCGCAACGGGCAGGACTGCTGGTTCGTCCGGTGCTACGGCACGGACGACGCGATCAAGCCGGCGGTGGATGACGGTGCGACGCTGGCCAACATGCCCCTGGCCGACTGGATGGCCGCTGTCGGCGCCGAACCGGGCGACCTGTGGGACGCCCAGAGGCCCGCAACGGAGCAGACGCTCTGGACGGCCAGGCTGTTTCCGGCGGTCGCCTCGGCCTCTTCGGTGGCCGATTGGCTGTGGATGCTTCAGCCCGCCCGGGCCGAGGCAAAGCAGAAGCAGGATTTCCTCGCGGCCGACCGCTACAGCCTGGAGCAGATCGCCCTGCTGGCCGACCAGGATGCCTTCCACGCCCGGCGGGCGCGGATCGCAGCCGAGCAGATCCGCAACTCGCTGCGAAGGCTCTTCCGGGCCAGCAGCGGCTTCAGCGCCCGCGAGTTGGCCTGGGCCCTATCGCACAGCCCGGAGGCCGCAGGTCTGGCTGCGGACCTGCTGGCCGAGGCCCGCGTCTATGCCGGCGACGCCAAGTCCCGCCCGGGCCTGGGCGCTTTCGTCGTCTCGCGCATCCTGCATTCGCTGGGTCGGGCCATCGAAATCCTCTCCGGCGGCGACCAGAACGTGCAACTCGACTCGGCCCTGCCGGGCCTGGCCGATGCGGTCCGGCCCGAGTTGAAGGCATGGCTGGCCGAATTGCAGGTCGACATCGCCCCGGGAAAGGGCGCCGACGAGGTCGCCTCGGCCCTGCGGTCGGCCGCCTTTGCGGTCCACAGCCGCACGATCGTCTCGTCGGGTGTGGAAAAGGCCGACCCGCCCCGCAGCGCTCTGCGTCGCGACGAGATCGTCTGGGGTCGTGCCCCGGCGCGGCTGGACCTGGGCGGAGGCTGGTCCGATACCCCTCCCTACACCCTCGAACGCGGCGGCTGCGTGATCAATGCCGCCGTCGATCTCAACGGCCAGCCGCCGATCCACTGCTACGCCCGCGTCATCGACGAGCCGGTCATCCGGATCGCGTCGATCGACCTGGGCACGCGCGTAGAGGTCGCCAGCCTGGACGACCTGTGGGACTACCAGTCGCCGACCAGCGAGTTCGCCCTGGCCAAGGCGGCGATGGCGATTTCCGGCTTCTCGCCCCGGGCAGCGAACTGGCCGGGCGATGCCAGCCTCTGGCGGATGTTGGAGATCTTCGGGGGGGGGATCGAACTGACGACGCTGGCGGCGATTCCCAAGGGCAGCGGCCTGGGCACGAGCAGCATGGTCGGCTCGGTGATCCTGGCCGTCGTGCAACGCCTGTTCGGACGGGAAGTCACCGGCGATCAGCTCTTCCATGGTGTGCTTCGCCTGGAACAGGCCCTGACTACCGGCGGGGGTTGGCAGGACCAGATCGGCGGCAGCATCGACGGGGTCAAGGTCGCCACGACCGATCCCGGGCTGATCCCCGAGGCGCGGATTCACTATGTTCCTGCCGACGTGCTGGACCCCCGGGCCAACGGCGGCTGCACGCTGCTGTACTACACGGGCATTACGCGGTTGGCCAAGAACATCCTCCAGCAGGTCGTCGGGCGGTACTTGAATCGCGACCGCGCAGCGATGGCGACGCTGGGGCAGATCCACGGCCTGGCCGACCTGGTCGCCGAGGCGATGAGCCGGAAGGACCTGGGCGCCTTCGGCAAGCTGGTCGGCAGGGCCTGGCAGTTGAACAAGCAGTTGGACCCGGAATCCAGCAACGAGCGGATCGAAACCCTGCTGGACCGGGTAAAGCCCCACCTGGCGGGGGCCAAGCTGCTCGGCGCCGGCGGCGGGGGCTTTCTGCTGATGGTCTGCCCGAACGCCCAGGCCGCCGCTTCGGTCCGCAAGGAACTGACCGAGAACCCGCCGAACGATCTGGCGCGATTCTTCGATTTTTCGATCAGCCACGAAGGGCTCGTCGTTACCGTCTGCTAGACGATGGGGCTGGAGGTCCGCTGGTCCGCGGGCGGCAGTTCGAGCACCTGCCCGGCCGAGAGCAGCTCGGGTCGAAGTTCGTCGTACTTCACGTCGTGCAGGCCGCAACCGTTGTCCAGGGCGATTTTGACGGCCGTGGCGGCCGATTCGCCCAGCACCATGAACACCGGCTCCATCCGGGCCGAGCCGTAAGCAATGTGCGAGGCGGAGAAGCAGATCGGCACGAGCAGGTTCTCGACCTGCCCAGCCGGCGGCAGGATCGCCCGATAGCTGACCGGGTAGGGGTCGGTGGGTGGAACCTGGACGTCGCCTTCGTTGAGCACCCTGGCCTGGCCGTTCTCGACCTTCACAAATCGTGCGGTGTTGTGCGAGTCCATCGTGTAGCTGCCCATGCCGATGCTGTCGGGGGCCACCGCGGCACCCGTGCAGTCGTGTTCGGTGATCACGTAGTCCCCCACCAGCCGCCGGGCCTCGCGGACGTAGAGTTGGTGAGGCCAGTGGGCGGTATCGGTGAACTCATCCCTGGCCAGGCCCCACTGCTGGTAGGCCTGGCGGTAGCGGGAAGGAATTTCCGGGCAGTTCGCCATGTGCCAGTACAACCCCTGCTGGTACGTCACATGGGCCTGGAAGAGCTTCTCGCGCGCAGCGTAGTCGGCCTCGGGCCAGGCGTAGTTGGCGCCGATGAAGTCGCTGCTGACCGGCCCCTGGTTGTTGGTGTCGGTCTTGTGATAGCCGCCCGGAGTCTTATTGGGGAAGATGTCGAACTTGCCCAGGTGTCCGTCGTGGAGGTGTTCGTTGTAGGCGTCCTTCCGGGAGTTGAACCACCGCGTGGCCAGGACGTACTCGGCCGGGTCGAAGCCATCGGGTTTGGCCCAGTCGATCTTCAGTTCCGGATCGTCGGTCATGCAGACGCGGAAGTTGTAGGCCTGGACGCGGTTGTCGCCCCGGCCCTGGCTGGCCGAGAGGTCTTCGCCGATCACGTGCGGCAGCAGGCCGCTGGATGGGTCGCCGGCCACCACGTACGGATCGACCGGGTGGGAGAACTGGTGCTTGTCGCGCACCTGGATGCCGTTGAGCTTCTCTCTGTAGACGTCGTTGCCCTCTCGCCCGACGGTATAGCGGACATTCGCCCCGGCCATCAGGTCGCCTTCGTAGCTGGCATCGATGAACATTTTCGCCTCGACGCGCAGGCCTCCCAGCAGGCTGATCGCCGCGATGCGGGCCCCGTCGCAGAAGACCTCGTCGAGGTAGCTGCAGAAGCGGACCGTCACGTCCGTCGCGTCGAGGCAGGCTGCCAGTTGGTTCTCGGCGACGTGGGGCTCGAACTGCCACTCTTCGTCCCGCCCGTAGTTCTTGCCCAGGTCGCGGTAGAACTGGCGACTCATCCCGCCGATGACGTACTTTCGGCCGAAGTCGGTCCAGCCCAGCCCGCCGGAGGTCATGCCCCCGATGTGTTTTCCCGGCTGGAGCAGCACGACCGATAGGCCCAGGCGGGCGGCTTTGATCGCGGCGATGGTCCCCCCTGCCGAGGCGCCGTATACGCACAGGTCGGCCGAGAGGGTCTCCTGACTGGGCTGAACCCAGTCCTGGTGGAAGTAGTAAAGATTATGCATACTCACAGTATAACCAACCTGGCCGGAGGGGCAACGCCCAGCTGAGGGGCGGAACGTGCGGGCGGAGATGGTGTTTCATCGCCAGATGCCGTAGGATAGTGGCGGCGATGAACCATCCTGCCACGAAATGCTTTAGAGGAGAATGAACTGATGAAATTCCGCAGTCTGATCTCTTTGCTCGTCTTGGGCGCCGCTGCAGGTGCGGCCCTGGCGGGCAACCGATTCGTCTACACCGAGAACGGCCAGCGCCGCGTCAAGCACGTGCAGGTCGATGACAAATTCCAGACTACCCCCTGGCCGGAGAAGCTCGAAGAGGGCTTCTGGAGGCGTGCCAACCACGCCATCGATGCCTTCAAGGCCCCGGCCAAGACGGCGACCACCGGCGAGCACGAGAAGTGGAACTACCCGGCGCTGATGTTCAACTACCTGGCCGGTCTGGAAGATCACGCAGTCAAGGGACTGCAGCTTCCCGACCAGAACTCCGGCGACCACCGCGGCACGGCCGGGATCGACTGGTACTGGTGCTTCACCATCAAGAACCAGACCCGCAAGTACTTCTTCTACGGCCCCCTGCTGGAGAAGGACTACCTGGCGACGATGCACAAGGGCGGCAAGCTCTGGACGGCAGAGGACCCCAAGCCCTCGCTGGAACTGGTCCACGCGCTGTACAGCCCGGACCCCGACGTGCGGGCGTACGCATTGAAGCTGCTCAAGGGCTTCCGCGTCGACAGGCAGACGCTCAAGGAAACAGCGGAGAAGAGCTCCAACGACACTTTCAAGAAGCACGTGCTGGCGAATCTCGATGAGCTGGCCAAGGACCCTGGCAGCGATGCGGACGCCTGGATGGCCTGGTGGAAGACCATCGCCGCCGGCGACTGGAAGGTCTACGAAGAATACGAGCGTCTGCTGAACCCCAGGCCTCACCCGGTTTACGGGCACGGCACGGGGCCGGTCGGGGCGACCTGGGACCCGAAGGTCCGCGGCTTGTGGGTAGATGCCCGGAACACCGACAATCTCCGGTCGATGCGCGAGACCTCGATTTACCTGATGGCTGAGGAAACCGGCAACGAGACAGTCCGCAAACTCTACAAGGACAAGCTCCGCTTCTACGTCTACCGCCTGTACACGGTGGGCATGGGCGAGTGGGATTCCGAGACCTACCACGCCCACACGATCGCGCCGTGGCTGAACCTGTATGACTTCGCCAAGGACCCCGAGGTCAAGAAGCTGGCCAAGGCCAGCCTGGACTGGCTGTTTACCGCCGGGGCCGTCAAGTACTACCGCGGCGGGTTCGGCGGGCCCAACAAGCGCGACTACGGCGGGGGCAACAAGCCCTTCGGCGCCGGCGTGACGCACATGCTCTCGCTCTACTTCGGCGACACGCCGATGGACGACCCCGACCCGCACTACGACGACGTCCACGCGGTGACCAGTGCCTACAGGCCCCCGCTGGCGGTGGTGGGCCTGGCCGGCAAGGAGTTCGCCCGTCCG
This sequence comes from Phycisphaerae bacterium, assembly GCA_046541415.1. Classification (GTDB taxonomy): domain Bacteria; phylum Planctomycetota; class Phycisphaerae; order SM23-33; family SM23-33; genus CAZOVB01. Next base: position 8,797 of record JBKHDI010000038.1, read on the forward strand.
GTGGAGCTGCGGGCGACCAAACCGACCTACTCGCACTTCCTGCCCGGGGCCGACGAGAGGCCCGAGTTCTGGGAGACGCAGTACTTCGGCAAGACCTTCCAGATCGGCACGGTCGTCGCACGCGGTGGCAGCGGCGACGTGGGCCCTTGGAAGCTGATGGCCTGGAATGACAAGCGCGGCGTGGATTTCGTGGTCGCCTGGCCCAAAAAACGCCACAACACCATGAACTGGGGCGACCAGATCAGCCACGCCCGCAACCTCGTCGTCCACGTCATGCCCAATGCCCCGGACTTCAGCTTCATGCTGCCCAAGTCGGCTGAAACGACTACCGAGAAGGGCATTACCTTCGTCAAGCTCCAGAAGACCTGGCTGGCGATCCACCCGATCAACCTGGGCGACTGGAAACAGTCGGGCATGCCCAAATACGGGCAGGAGATGAAACTCACCGCCAAGGCATCCGGCGAGGGGCTGAAAGGCTACGCCCTGGAAATCGGCGAGGGCGAGAGCTTCGAGTCCTTTAAGAAGAACGTGCTGGGCAAGGCCAAGCTGAACGTTTCGGACAAGACGGTCACCTTCACCGGCTCGGGCGGCCACACGCTCAAGACGACGTACAACGAGCAGAACGACCTGCCGATCCTCTTTTACGACGGCGAGAAACGCGACTGGGACGACTTTGCCCAGTGGAAGCCCGTCGAGGCGGACTACCCTGTCCAGAGCGGCTGGAAGGATGGCACGTTGACCGTCAGGGCCGGCGGGTACACCTTCACCCAGACCGTCACCGAGGACGGGCAGGTCAGCTGGTCGGAGAAGAAGACCGACTGATCGACACCCCTTGCACTACGCAATCCCCCCGACCCGGGCGAGACTCCTCGTCCGGGTCTTTTCTTATCCCATCAGAACCGCCCATCGCGCTTCCGGAAGGTACAACCTTCCGCCGCTTGCGGCGATGCGGCTCTTGCGGACCGACCCCGATCCGGGCCTTGCACCTTGGTCCTGGATTGCGAAAACGGGTTTCTCGGGCGAACCAGGAGGACCCGCTTTGCCCTTTCTGTCCTGTTGGTCGCTCCAGACGGTCCGCCGGTAAAAAAAGCCCGCCGCGGATTGCTGCGGCGGGCCCTGGGAGCTGTCGGTGCGGCCGACTGGTTCAGATGGTCACCAGCCCGTGCTGGATGGCGTGTCGCATCAAACCGGCGATGCTGTCGACTTCGCACTTGCGATAGATGTTGTATCGGTGGTTCTCGACGGTCTTGGCCGAGATGTGCAGGCGCCGGGCTATCTCCTTGCTGCTGAGCCCCTCGCACAGCAGCTGGACGACCTCGATCTCGCGGCGCGAGAGTTCCACGCTCGGCAGGCGGGGGGAGCTGGAAGGCTCGATGGCCACGGAGATATCGTTGACCAGCAGTTCTGCTGCATCGGGAGCCAGGTACACCTTGCCCTGCGAGGCCATGGAGATGGCCTTGACCAGTTCTTCCGGCTCGGCATCGAGGTTGACGTATGCCTTGGCCCCGATCCGCAGGGCGGCGTAGACCTGCCCGCGGGAGGCCTGTTCGGAGAGGATCACCAGCGGCACGGTGTGGCCTGTCTTGGTCAGCGCATCGTGGATGCGGTGATACGTCGTAAAGGGCCCGCCCGAGATCAAGAGCAGCAGCACGTCGCAGCCGACGCCACCATCGGCCAGGGCGGCCGAGAGTTCTTCCTCGCTGGCGAACTGTCGAGCGACCTTCAGACCCTCGTTGCGAAGCATCTGCAACAGGGCCGATCGAAGAATCCGCGTACCCCCGACCAGTCCCAGACTCGTCGCGGCCTGGTAGTCCGGCTGGGATTCTTGGCTGGTGCTGCTATCTGAACTCAGACCTTCGGCTGGCGACATTTCAGGCTCCCATCTTCTATATATGGATTACGGACCAGCCCATCCTGGGCGATCGGCAGGTGCTTCCCTGGCTATCTGGCCGATCCGGGTCACGTTCGAGCGAAATGTCTGCGACCTGGGTTGTCGAGGCTGCTCGAACCAGACCGGGTCGCAAAGATCCCTTAGTGACAGGACCGGCCATTATACCCATCGGAATAAGCGCGGCGAAAGCCAAAACTATCTTTCTTACCAACCTCAGAATTCCAGTCTTGGCCGGCCTGCGCCCATTTGGCCAGCTGCGTCGGCCGGACCATCCGGCCGTCATAACCATCGGACAGGGCACGCCTAAAAAACAAAACTTTTCATCGGCATTTCCCGCCCTTGGCGCCGAATCGAGAATTCCCGTACGCCGAAAAACTTGGAATCCCGGTGGAGAAAAACGCCCAAAGACATGTGGAAAACCCACTTGTGGGAATCGACGTGCTGTCAGAAGGCCATCGAAAGCTGGTCGGCAAAATGCACCGCCACCTGCATCCGCCTGGAATCCGATGGCTCGACCCGCACAACCTGCCCCTGGCCCAGAATTCGACCAGGCCCCGGCCGCGCGTGGCTCTGTCCACTGTAATGGATCACGAAATCCATCAATTGCCCGGGCTGAATGTCATTACGCGCCTCGGTCTCGATCAGCATTCCCCCCGCAGAGACATCTCGCGTGGTTCCCGACCCGGCCCCGCCAAGCTCGGCCCATGTCAGCACCTCGACCACCATCCGTAAAGGGATTCTCCGGTATGCCCTGCGTTCATTCCCAGCCATAGCCGTCCTCCAGAACTCTCCTCCCCGCGGCCGATGTTGCAAAGCAAGGGCCAGACCGCAAGGCCCCGGCCCAACGCCAACCCATGGCAACCGACAACCCTTTCCGGTGGATGTCTTTATCGCCCCACCAAAAAAGACGGGTCGCGGTCGCCATAGACGGGCAACCACGACCCATGTTTATTATCGGCAACATTCGCCCAGCGCGCATGTTGCCTCAGGTCATCAATAGGTACGATATTCGATTCCCGCCTTCTTCAGCGTCTGCTTCAGGGCAGCCACGGCCTTGGAGAACAGCTCGGGCCCGGTGAAGCCCTCGAACTGCCCTGCCGCCTTCATGTGCGGTTCGAGTGTCATGTAGCTGGCAAAGTCCCGCTTGGCCAGGTCGGCGAAGATTTCGTCGAACTGCCCCTTGCCCTGCCCGGCCGGGCAGCAGGTCGGCTCGCCGGGCACCTTGTCCTTGATGTGGAAGTAGTCGGTCATCTCGGCCAGGCCCTGGCTCCAGCCGTCATCGTAGGGCTTTACGTCCTCCTCGACGTAGTTGGCCGGGTCGAAGATGCCCTTGAAGTGATCGCCGCCGAAGGTCTCCAGGAGGTCCTTGACCCCGGCCGGCCTGGCGCCGTAGATGCCCTTCTCGTTCTCGTGGTAGAGCACCACGTCGTGCTGGGCGGCCACGTCGATCATCTTGGCCATGCGGTCGAAGACGGCCTCTCGCTGGTCGGCGATCTTCTTGCCCTCCGACGGGTAGAAGCTGAACATCCGGATGCGATCGGACCCGAAAGCTTTTGTCACGTCGGCGCAGTGTTTCAGCAGTTCAAGATGGGCCTCGAAGTCGTCATCCATCTTGATCTTGCCGATCGGCGAGCCGAGGCAGGGCATTGTAAAGCCACGGTCGTCCATGCGTTTCTTGTACTCGGCCACCTGCGAAAGGCTGAACTTCGAGCAGTTCTCCCCATCGATGCCGCGAACGTCGATACACTTGACGCCGTTGGCCTCGCAGATATCCATCTGTTCGGTCAGGTCCTGGGCAATTTCATCGGCAAAGGCGCTGATGGTAATCATCGAAGCGGTCTCTCTTCCTGGCTGGGTATGGCGTGTGGTTGGCATCGGCCTCCGCGTCGGCGATGCGTCCGGGCATTGTACCGCCCGCAGATGCACCTGCCAAGTCTCACCGGATGGGACTTATACTTAGGCGACAGGACCAATCCCCATAGCAAGGAGATGCAATATGGCCGAAGCATGCCCGGAGGCGTTGGCCTCGACGTTCGGATTCAACAACATGGCCGTTGGCTGGCTGGTCGACGGGATCGAGGGCGAGGACCTGACCCAATCGTTCGGCCCGGCCAAGCCTGCCCTGTGGCAGCTGGGGCACGTGGTCGGTTCGCGTCGCTTCCTGGGCCGGGGCATGGGTCTGGATATTCCCCAGGCCGACTGGGAGACGCATTTCGAGCCGGTCGATGAAATGTCCGACCCGGCCGACTGGCCCGGCAAGGACGTGCTGCTGGAAGATCTGCAGACCACCGGGGCCCAGATCGCCAGGCGATCAGCCAACTGTCCGACGAGCAGGCGCGGGAGATGGTCGACTCGCTCATTCAGCCCGGCCAGCAGGAACCGCTTTTAAACCAGCTGTCGTTCATGCTCTTCCACGAGAGCTACCACATGGGGCAGATCGGCTACATCCGCGCCATGCTGGGCCTGCCGTACCTGGCCTGAGGACAAAGAAGCGAAACGCCACGGGCCCCGGCGGGTTGCAGAACAGGCCCATTGCTCGCACCAGTTCGCAAACCATTACGGAGTCTGCCATGTCCGCCCGCCAATTCGTCTCGCTCGTAACCCTGCTGGTCTGTCTCGCTGCGGCGCGGGCCCAGGGCCCGAACTCCAATGTTGTGGTCGTCTCCGAGAAGCCCATGGTCGTCAACGGGCAGAAGACCGTCGCAACCGGCCTGATGGGCGTCCACGCGTTCGGCCTGACCGAGCAGAACGTCGAGAAGTACGGCATCGAGTGCATCCGGCAGATCCACTTTTCTCCCGGCTCGGCCGTCGCGGCGATCGGAAAGGACGGGCAGGTCAAGCCCCTGTACAAGAAGCTCTCGGTAGTCATCGACTGTCCCGGCGACCGCTATGCCCCGCCGACCCTGCTGAGCAAGAAGGACTACGAGGAGTTCTTCACGAAGATCGGCACACAGTACGCAGCCAAGTGCAAGGAGGCCGACTGGCCGGGCATCGTGGAATTCTGGAACGAGCCGTACCTGAACTGGGCCTCGCGGTCGCACGGGTCCGGCCGGAACGTATACAACCCCAAGTGGTACGAAACCGAGGGACGCGTCGACGGCGGGAAGGTAACCATCAAGGGATGGGACAAACCGCTGGAGCACCTGCGGTGGCGTAAGCATTGGGCCAAGGGGCAGGATGGCAAGCTGTATTACGGCGTGAAGATCCCCGAGGGCCTGAAGGTCGGCGACACCTTCCGCGGCCATTCTCCCAAGAGCTGGTATTTCACCAACCGCGACGAGCAGACCTTCACCGTGGTCGAAGAATGGGGCATCTGGGACCCGACGCAGGTGGGCTTCTGGTCGGGCAGGCAGAACCGTGATTTTTACCTGTGGATGTTCGTGCCGTTCGCCAGGGCGGTCAAGCAGACCAATCCGGATGTCAAGGTCATCGGCGGCTGGGACTTCGGACTCTCACACGGCGACTGGGCGGTCTGGCAGGAGCTCTACAAGCCCGTGATCGACGCGACGCATGAGCAACTCGACGGGATCACCGATCACCATTACGGCCTCAACTCCCGCTGGGTGCCCATGTGGTACGAAGTCGCCTGCGCCTACAGCGTCAACAAGTACGGCAAGTGGCTGAAAGGCTACAACACCGAATGCGGGGGCAAGCTCGACCCGGCCGTCCATGGCGAGGCGAAGAACATCTCGGGGACTTCCGAGGGCACGTACGCCCTGCGGGACATCATGGAGCTGCTCTACCACAGCCCGGCCAAGAGCGGCTCGCGCACGGCCCACCACCCGGACAAGGGCGTGCTGGAGACGTTGGCATTCCTCAAGGACCTCCGTGGCCAGCTGATGACCTGCTACAGCGGCGACCCGGACATCTGGCCCGTTGCGTCGATCAACGGCGACAAACTGGTAATCGTCGTATTCAACAACGCACGGGAGGTCCGCAGACTGCAGACGAGAATCCCCGCCCCGGCGGGGACAAAGCTGGGACAGGGCAGATGGCAACTGGACCACGAAGACAAGAGTGGGAATGTGGAGGTCTCCGGAAACCAGGCAGAACCGACATTCGACCTGCCCCCCTACCGGGCCGCGAAAATCGTACTGCCGCTGGAAGGCAAACTCGACAGCAGCACCGTCCTGCAGCGCAAACAGTACTTCGCCGCCGGCGAGCCGTTGGTGGACGTCCCGGCCGGAAAGGACGTTACGCTGAAGATCGACATCCCCGCAAAGCAGCTCGATGGCATCCAGAATGTCTGGCTGAAGGTCATGCTGCAGAACGTCGATGACGGCGAAGTTTCCGTCCAGCTCAACGGTGGGAAGCTCGGTCTGCCCAGCCGGAACTTCACCACGCAGTTCGTCTTCAATCCCGAGGCGGTCAAGGCATCCAACACGCTGAGGTTCCATGGCGGAGGAGACGGCTATCGCGTGGTGGTCGCCAGCCTGCTGATCGAGACAAAATGACCGCCGATTACTTCTCCCGGTAGATCGCCCAGCAGCGGTGGATACGCTGGTTGCGGAAGTCTTCCGGGACCGTCTGCTTGGATATCTCGTGGACGCGGGCGCCGGGCAGTTCGGATTCGTCGAACTTCAACCGCCGGAAGTTGCTGGAGAAGTAGATCAACCCGCCCGGGCTCATCAGCCGCAGCACCGCCCGAAGCAGGCGCGGGTAGTCCCGCTGGATGTCGAAATCCTCCTGGAGCCTCTTGGAGTTGGAGAACGTCGGCGGGTCGACCACGGCCAGGTCGTAGGTCTGTCCCTCGGCCTGGCGGGTCACGAAGTCGAGGCAGTCAGCGACGACGAATCGATGGCCCGGCCCGGCCAGGTCGTTGTGGTTCAGGTTCCGCCTGGCCCATTCGATGTAATTGGCGGACAGGTCCACCGAGGTGGTGCTCGCCGCGCCCCCGGCAGCGGCATAGACGGTAAAGCTGCCGGTATAGCAGAACAGGTTCAGAAACCGCTTGCCCGCCGCCTTGTCCCGCACCATCTGGCGCGTGTTGCGATGGTCCAGGAACAGGCCCGTATCCAGGTAGTCGGCCAGGTTGACCTCGAACCGCAGCCCGGCCTCGTTGACCAGGATCGCCTGGCCCGACTGGCCGAACTTCTCGTACTGCTCCAGGCCTTTCTGCCGTTTGCGGGTCTTGAGATATACGTGCTCGGGATCGATCTCCAACGCCTCGGCTGCGGTGGACTTCATCAGCTCCAGCCAGTCGGCGTGTTCGGCGGCCGTCCGCTCATGGGGCCTTTCCCACTCGCTGATGTGCAGGTAGTTCTCGTACTTCTCGACGACGAGGGGCACTTCGGGGATATCGCGGTCGTAAAGGCGGTAGCAGGTAATGCCCTTTTTCGGCCAGCGTCGCAGGTGGCGGGCGTTCTTCTGGAGGCGGTTGGAGAAGACCTCCGCCTGCTCGATGTTGTGCTCGACGAGCCCGCCGAAGGCCGGCGTCTGCTGGCTGGGGGCTTCGGGGTCCACCACGCGCAGCTGCTGGGGCGGCGGGGCCTGGCCTGACTTCGGCGGGCGCGGCCCGTGGAACTGGTAGTACGTGCACTCGATGGGCCCGTTGTAGAGCTTGCGCCTCCGGTCGGCCGGCTGGGCCAGCACCTTCTCGAAGGGCCCGTAGTTGGTCAGCACGTAAAACGACCAGGTTTTCAGCCGCCGGAAGACGTCGGGCATGGCCGCGTAGATCGCATGAAGTTCGTCGACGTCCCCCACCCGCTGGCCGTACGGGGGATTGGAAATCAGGCATCCATAGGGCTTTCTGGTCGAGATCTCCCGGAAGTCCATCTGCTGGAAGTGGATGTCGTCTGCCACTCCGGCCGCTTCGGCATGGGCGCGGGCGATCTCGATCTCTCGGGGGTCGATATCGGTGGCCATGATCGACTCGCCTGTAGGGGGCCTTTCGGCTGCGCGGGCTTCGGTGCGCACCTGCTGCCAGAGTTGCGGGTCGATTACCGGCCAGGTTTCGGCGACGAAGCTGCGGTCTACGCCCGGGGCGATGTTCCGTGCCAGCCGGGCCGCTTCAATGGCAATCGTCCCGCTGCCGCAGAACGGGTCGAAGAAGGGGCGATCCGGCTTCCAGAAGGACAGGTCGATCAGCGCCGCAGCCAGCGTTTCCTTCAGCGGCGCCTGGCCGCCCTGGGTATGCCACCCCCGCTTGTTCAGCCCCGCACCGGTGGTGTCGATGGTCAGCTCGGCGACGTTTTTCAGCAGGGCCACTTCGACGGTGTAGACCGGACCGGTCTCGGGCAGTTCGGCTGCCCCGTGAGCGGCCAGGAGCTTGTCGACGATCGCCTTTTTCACGATCTTCTGACAGGCGGGCACGGAGGAAAGCTGCGAGGCGATCGATCGGCCGCGGACCGGGAAGGCCCCGTCGGCGGGAATCCAGTCCTGCCAGTTCAGCGCGTAGGTCCGGTCGTAGAGCTGGCCGAAGTCCTCGGCCTGGAAGCTTGCGAGTTTGATCGTTACCCTGTCGGCCGAGCGGAGATGGATGTTTGCCCGGCAGATGGCCTCGCGGCCACCGGAGAAGAGGACTTGTCCGGTACGGCCCCCTTTGGCGTCGGCGAATCCCATGCCAGTCAGTTGTCGGGCGACGACAGCTTCCAGGCCGGCGGTGCAGGTGGCGATAAGGTCGAGAGAGTCGATGGCTGGGTCTCCGGGCAGGGCGCTTGAAACCACAGATGATACCTGCGTTGGCCCTGCAGCACAAGGAGCCGTCAAGGCCGGTCAGCTGCCTCTGCCGAGGCGGCACAGGTTCCCCAGGCCGCACAGACAGAACCGGTCGGGCGACAGGAGGATAAGGCGGAAAAACTCCGCGGGTTTGCCAACCGACGATTTGGATCGTAGGTTTCCCTTGCCGTCCCAGAGGCGCCCCTGCCGACGGGAGGCGACGGCGAGGAAGCGTGAGCCTGCGTTGGGCCCTGTGTGGCTGATCCTTGCCGAGAAAAAGGCTTACCAGCGAGGGTAACGCCATGATCAAGAAGACTGCAGAACTGATAGGCGGCCCCGTGTGTTTCGCCGTCGCAGCCACGATCGGGTTGATCGGCTACGGGTTTGGCATCGCCGGCGGATACTTCCTTTCGGAACTGGCCGAGGTGACCTTCGGGCTCCATGGCGTGGTGGCCGCAGCCACATTGGGTGGGCTGTGCAGCGGCGTCTGGCCGACGTTCCTGCGCCGGCGCCAGCGGAGGTACCTGCTGATGGCGGCCATGCCCCTGGCTGCAATCTGTGCAGGCGTGGTTGTGCACCTGATCCACGTGCCCGATCTGACCGGTTCGTGGCGGTTGGACGCGGTGTTCCTGGGCGCCCTGATCGGCGGGGCCGCGGCGATGATGGTCCTCATGCCCGTGCCCACCCACCGTCCGCAGCAGGCCTAGAGCAAATTGCCGTTCCACCGGATCTGACAGGGACATCTCCCCTGGACGAAGCAGGCGGACCGAACAGTCCGGCGAGGCCGTCCAAGGGCCCCCAAGCCTGTCGATCCGCCTGGACGGTGGTATCGACTTCGGTGGCCGGCCGACCCGGCCGCCGAAGTCGCAGTTGCCGATCCGCAGCCGAGAACCATCGCCTGCGGCGTCCGAGAGGATCTGCCCGGCAGGCCCGGCCGCGACACATCGGCCGCTGTCCAGCACGATCGCCTCCTGACACAACGGCCCCGCCAGATCCAGATCGTGCGTGGCCAGCAGGAGGTAGACGCCCATTACAGCCAGGAACATGACATCCACGGGCCGCAGGCGGTCCTGCCCTGACAACTGCGGCAGAGCGTCCTGGTAGCCGCGGACCCGCATGGCCAGGTGGATCCGCTCGCTGCGGCCCAGCGTCCGAAGCAGCAACGTGCCGATAACCCCTCCCACCGACCGGAGGCTGCGACCTGTCGGGGCCAGGTCGGCCCCCCGCAACAGCCGGGCCTGTCGCATCTGCGACCCCTCCTCCAACAGGACGACAAGGTACCGGTACAGCAGACCGATCTGCTCGACCAACACCCTGGGCAGACCGCAGCGACGCAGGGCCCGCGACTCCAGTGGTCTGCGTCCTGTAATGCCCTTTTCCGGCAGAAAACCCAGTATTACGTGATGCTGCCAGCGTAATATCGCCGGGATCGGCAGGGCATCCTTCAACGGGCGGACAGTTGATCGAAGAACCCCGCGGCCTGCAAAAAAAAGCAGACTTGGCGGGGGGGGACCAAGTCTGCATCAAGACAGGCCGGCAAGGGGGAGAACCAGCCTGTATGGGTCAAATTGTGGGGCAATTGCAAAAGGATTGGCTCCTCTCGACGATCACCCGATCGGCACATCGCGTTTGCGTGGTGTCGACTTCCTTGACATTTTAAGGATCATCTTCCGATCGACAAGAGCAAATTGACCAAAATTCGCAAACTTTTGCGCCAATGCAGAATCTTTACAATGTGAATGTAAATCCATCCACCAGCGCCCCGGGCAGATGCGTCGAATCGGTCGATCGCTGCCCATACGTGCCGGCTGCGGGCATGAACTGCCGCGACCTCGTCAGATCCACCAGCCCCTCGCCCAGTACGTTATAGACGGTCTCGTCGAAGCGCATCACTTCTACCGGCGCGACAATCTCGCCACTTTCGACCCAGAATGTCGCGAAACGCGTCATGCCCGTGATCCGGCAAGCAGGCCGATCGGAATAGTTGGCGTAGTGCAGGGTGTTGATATACAGCCCGGTACCGAGGTCATGGAGGATCTTGTCATCGGCCAGTTGCCCCGCTGCCATCTCCAACGAGCTGGGCGATTCACCGGGCCCGGCGCCGTTGGTCTTCGCATCGTACTGGCGGGCGGAGCGCGGGCTGATGAGCAGATCTCCCAGTCGGCCCGAGTCGATCAATGTCACCGAGTCGGGCTTGACGTATCCGGCCGATTGGAAGTTCGGCGCCAGCCCGCCGGCGGTGTTCTCGACCAGGCTCACGCGCGGGTCCAGCGTCACGCCGTCCTCTGCCATCTTCAGCAGCGAGGTGGTCTTGGTCTGGTGGGCCTTGAGGCCGAACCCGCCCCACCCGAGCATGCCGACGAACTCCTCCAACGCCGCCGGGGTCAGGTATACCCGGTATTGGCCGCGGTCGATCTTCCGGGCCGGGCGGCGGAGTACCTCCAACTGGGCCAGGCCCGTTTCGACCTTCCCGGCCAGGGCCTGCGGGTCCCACTGGAAGCCCCCATAGCTGCATTTGACAGCCTTGTCGGCCTGGTGGTAGAAGCACCAGTCGAAGTGGAACGTGTGCGTGGAGAACCAGTTCCGCTGGCCCAGGGAGTTGGCAAAGCCCGCGTAGATCCCCCCAGCCGCCAGCAGCCCGACCATGTCCGAACCTTCGCAGCGAGACTGGATCTGCTCCAGCATCTCCGACGCTGCGGGCAGCTCGTCCTGGCCGATCTGGCTGCCGGATTGGACGTCCTGGTTGTACAGCAGGTACGGATCTTCGGGCATCTGGCCGAGGTGCTCGCGGAGATTTCGCAGACAGGCTTTGGCCCGGGCGAGGTCTTGCTCGGCCTGGCCGGAGAGGGTGATCTGCCCGGACAGGTGGCGCCCCGAATCGATCAGCTCGATCGACGCGTAGATCTGGCGGACCTGCCCGGCCTGGCGGATCTGGTTATGGTTCAGGCGTACGAAGTCGGACTTCTCGGCCGAGAAGTTCACCAACATCACTTCCTGCCCCTGGGTCAGGCTGACGATTTTCTCGGCGATATTCTGTAGAGTTTCGATCATGGGGCTGGCTTTCCGGATCAGGCGCCGCCGAAGACTTCGACGTCGCCGAACAGGGCGGTTGGACTGGCATGGCCGACGCGGACCATCTGGTTCGGCTCGCCCTTGCCGCAGTTGGGCGTGCCCAGCACGCCGGCCGTCGCAGCCGAGCCGACCCGTTTGAGGCTCCGCCAGAACGTCGCGCTGATGCCCCGGTAGTTCGGGTTGCAGACCAGGTCGGTCAGCTGCCCATCCTCGATCAGTCGGCCCCACTCGCAGCCGAACTGGAACTTGTTGCGACTGTCGTCGATCGACCACGACCGGTTGGTCTGCATGTAGATCCCCTTCTCGACCGAGGCGATCATCTCTTCGAGGCTTGCCTCGCCCAGTTCGAGGTTCAGGTTGGCCATGCGGTCGATCGGCGGGCGGTTCCAGCTGCTGGCGCGGCTGTTGGCGACCCCGGGCATGTTCGCGCGGGCCTGGCTGATGGTCCCGCCCAGGGGCCTTTGCAGGATTCCGTCGCGGATCAGGTAGGTTTTCTCAGCGGCCAGGCCTTCGTCGTCGGCGGCGTAGCTGACGAACTGGTGGTCCATCGTCGGATCGAACGTCACGTTCAGCAGTTCGCTGCCGTACTGGTACTTGCCGAACATCTCGGGCGTGACAAAGCTCGTGCCCGCGTAGTTTCGTTCGTCGCCGAGGATGCGGTCCAGTTCGAGCGGATGGCCGATCGACTCGTGGATCTGCAGGATCATCTGGTCGGGGGCCAGGATGACATCCATCGTGCCGGTCGGGCAGTTGGGCGCATCGAGCAGTTCCATCGCCTCGGCGGCCAGTCGGGGCGGAGCCTGCCGGTACGCGATGCGGTCGAGCACCTCCAGGCCGCCCTGCTGGCAACCGCCGCGATGGCCCAGGTGCGTGCGGGTCTGGGTCTTGGCACCCCGGTTGGCCGTGGCCGCCAGGGAGGGGGCAAGCAGGCTGAACCGCTGGGCGATCCGTCCGCCCGTGCTGGTCAGGTAGAGCGTCTGACAATCGGTGTGCCACAGCGACGCCTGGCGGTCGACGATCCCGTCGCCGATCTTCATCCGGTCGGTGCACTGGGCCAGCAGGTCGAGCTTTTCCGCCAGCGAGGTCGAGGCCCAGCGGATCTGCTCGGGCCCGTCGTATTCGACCTGGGTGGAAGGCATGGCAATGGCGGAGAAGTCCGTGACGCTCCGACCGGCCGAGGCGCGGGCCCAGTCGGCTGCGGCCCGGGCGGCAGCGGAAAGCCCTTCGACCGACAGGTCCGGGCTGGCTGCATAGCCCATGCCTCCACCGGCGACGACGGTGACCATGGCCCCGCAGTCATCGCAGGCTTGGGCAGGCAGGGGCGTATCGTCGCGGACGGCGAGGAATTCCACCTCTTCCCGCATCGCCCGGAGGCTGCAGAAATCGACCCCGGGCGGGATGATGCGGCCGAACAGACCTTCCAGTTTCTCGAACATCCAGCACCTCGTTTTAAAGACAGCGCCAGCTTAGGCCCGCCGGTCGGCCCGGTCGAGCAAAAACCGACCTGCAGTTCACCGCGGCCTTGCCTGCCGGGCCGGGATCAATTCTCGGCGACGAACAGTTCGTCCTCGTGCTCGCGGGTGAACTGGTTGGTGTACAGTTCGTAGTAGCGCCCGCCGGCGGCGATCAGTTCGTGGTGCGTGCCCTGTTCGACCACGCGCCCGGCGTCGATGACGAGGATCATGTCCGCCTTGCGGATCGTCGAGAGGCGGTGGGCGATGACGAAGCTGATCCGCCCGGCCATCATCGCATCCAGGGCCGCCTGGATCTTCTGCTCGGTCTGCGTGTCGACCGAGCTGGTCGCCTCGTCCATCACGAACAGTTCCGGATCGGCCAGGATCGCCCGGGCGAAGCTGATCAACTGCTTCTGGCCTGTCGAGAGGCGCACGCCCCCCTCGCCGACCGACGTGTCGTAGCCTTCGTCCATCTCGCGGATGAACTCGTGGGCGTTGACCATCTCGGCGGCGGAGACGATTTCCGCATCGGTCGCATCCAATCGGCCGTAGCGGATGTTGTCGCGGATGGTCCCGGAGAACAGGTGCGGCGTCTGGAGGACAATGCCCAGCTTGTCCTGCAGCCAGAGCAGCGAGCGTTTGCGGTAGTCGGTCCCGTTGATGCGGATCTCGCCGGCGGTCGGTTCGTAGAAGCGGCAGAGCAGCGAGACGATCGTGCTTTTCCCGCCGCCGGTCGGCCCGACGAGGGCGACGGTCTGCCCAGCCTGGACGAGAAGGTTGAAGTCCTTGAGCACTTCGCGCCCTTTTTCGTAGGCGAAGCTGACATCGGCGAACTCGACCGATTGGACCCGGTCGGCCCCGCCGTCGAAGGCGACGTTGGGAGGCAGGTGGTTTCTGGCGGCGGTCTGGGCCATCGCGGCGCGGACGTCGTCGGAGTCCTGGATTTCCGGGACAGTCTCCAGCAGTCCCGCGACGCGTTCGGCCGCGGCCTGGGCGGCCTGGAAATCGGCCAGGAAGCGGCTGAGCTCCTGGATCGGGAAGAAGAAGTGGCCCGCGAAGCTGATGAACGCGAACAGCGTCCCGAGGCTCATCGAATCTTGCCCGCCGCGCATGACATCCAGCCCGCCCTGCCACAGGGCGATGCCCGCTCCGATGCTCGTGATCGTCAGCATCAGGGGCATGTACACCGAGCCGAGGATCGCGTTGCGGACCGAATCGGCATACATCCCGCCTGTCAATCGCTCAAATTCGCCGAGGTTCTCCTCTTCCCGCACCAGTGACTTGGTCGTCCGGACGCCCATGATCGACTCGTTGTACGCCGCGGTGATGTTCGAGTTGGCCTTGCGGATCTTGCGGCTGACCAGCAGCATGCGTTTCTGGAACCAGTAGCTGACGGCCAGCAGCGGCGGGACCACGGCCAGGACCATCAGCGCCAGCTGCCAGTTGAGCACCAACAGCACGGTGGAGATCACGCCCAGCATGCACAGCGACCAGACCAGGTCCAGGCTGCCCCAGGCGATCGTCCGGCTGAGGCGGTCGCAGTCGCTGGTCAGACGCGTGACCAGCCAGCCGACGTTACGCTTGTCGTAGTACGAGAACGACAGCTCCTGCAGCCGGGCGAAGCCTTCCTGGCGCAGGTCGTGACTGATGCCCGTCGAGATCTTCCCGGCCAGGATGATGAACACCCAGATGCACGAGCTGAACGTGAGGATCAGCCCGCCGTAAAGCAGGATGTACTTCCAGAGACTCGCCTGCGAACCGTGGGCGCGGACGTCGTCGATGACGTATCGCGTCACCAGCGTAACGCCCGAGTCGGCCCCGGCGGTGATGATCGCCACCACCGCCAGGCCGATGATGTACTTCCAGTACGCCCTGCCCTGCCGGAGGATCCGCAGCCAGGGCCCGGCCCGAAGCCCGCCGTGGAATTCCTCTTCCTGTAAGCTTGTTTTGGCCATGTTGAATTCCGATCTATTCGGCCTCGGCCGCCGGGGCCGGGGTCATCTCGTTGCGAAGGTCTTCTGCCAGCGAGCTCTGGATCTCCCACAGCCGCTGGTACAATCCGGGTTGATCGACCAGGTCTGCGTGCCTGCCTCGCTGGATGATCCGCCCGTGGTCGAGCACGAGGATCTCGTCGGCCTGCATCAGCGTCGAGAGCCGATGGGCGATCACGATCGTCGTGTGCCTGCCCTTGCGCTGGGCCAGGGCGTGGAGGATCATCGACTCGGTCCGGGTATCGACCGCCGAGAGCGCGTCGTCCAGCACGAGCACCGGCGGGTCCTTCAGCAGGGCCCGGGCGATGCAGACGCGCTGTCTCTGTCCGCCGGAGAGCGTCACGCCGCGTTCGCCGACCTCGGTCTCGTATCCGTCATCGAACTGCTGGATCGACTGGGAGATGCAGGCGGCCTCGGCGGCGGCGAACATCTCGGCGTCTTCGGCCCGACTGCGCCCGAGTTTGATATTCTCGCGGATCGAGCGGGAGTACAGGAAGGGCTCCTGCATGACCACGCCGATCTGCGAGCGGACATACTTGCGGGGCAGGCAGCGGATCTCCTCGCCGTCCAGTTCGATCGTCCCATTCTCGTAGTCGTACAGGCGCAGCAGGAGGTTGACGATCGTGCTCTTGCCCGATCCGGACGCGCCCAGCAGGGCCAGCGTCTTGCCCGGGGCCACCTCGAACGACACGTCGCGCAGGACGTGGGCGTCTTCGCCGTGGCTGAAGGTGACGTGGGCAAAGCGGATGCGTCCTTCGGCGTGGCGGTCCTTGACGGCGGCATCGGCCTCGTGCGGTTCGGCCGGGGCGTCGAGGACTTCCTGGATTCTGCCCAGGGCCACCGACGCCTTGCCCAGTTCGCTGAGCACCCGCCCCATGTGGCGGATGGGCCAGAGGAACTGGTTGACCAGCATCCAGAAGGCGATGAACTCGCCGTAGCTCAGGGCCCCGGCCAGGATGTGCCAGACCCCCGCGACCAGGACGATGCCCATCTGGGTCAGGCAAAGCAGGTCCGAGAGCGACCAGAACCAGGCCATGATCACCATCAGGCGGTACCACTTGTCGCGGTAGGCGTCGTTGGTGGCTGCGAACTTCTGCTTCTCGAACTCGCCGCGGGCGAAAGCGCGCACCACCCGGATGCCGGTCAGGTTCTCCTGGACGGTGGTGGTCATGGCGCCCTCGGCCTCATCCATCTCCTGGAAGCTGTGACGCGCCCGGATGAAGAAGACCGACGCAAAGGCGGCGATCGGGATGATCAGCGTCAGCGACCAAAGGGCCATGCTCGTCGAGAGCAGGAACATCACCGGCACGATGGCCAGGACCAGCACCAGGGCCCGGCCGATCTCGACGACCTGCTGGGACAGGAACAGCCGCAACGTCTCGACGTCGCTGCTGGCCCGCTGGACGAGGTCGCCGGTGTCGGCCTGGTCGTGGTAGCGCGCGGGCAAATGTTGCAGGTGGTCGTACAGCCGGTTCCGCAGGTTGCGACAGATCGACTCGCTGGCCAGGGCAGACCACCGGCCCCGCAAGTAGGTGAACAGTCCGGAGACCGCCATGACGCCGAACATCGCCACCGCGGCGATCCACAGGTTGGCGGCCAGGGCGTCGCGGCCCCCGGCAGAATCGACCCACCGACGGACGAACTGCGGCGCCTGCAGCGGCTTGCCCGTGATCACGTAGTCGATGACCTGGCTGGTCACCAGCGGCTGGCCGAGCATGACCACCGAGGCGATGATCATCGCGACCATCGCCGCAGCGTAGCGAAGTCTCTGCCCGGCCATGGCTTGCCAGAGCATTCTGCTTTTTGCGTGTTTCGCCATTGATCAATCCTAGCTTTCCCCGAATGAAAAAGGCCCGCATATCAGCGGGCCGAATGCGTCGCGATCGCGACAAAAACAAAACGGGCCCGCTCCTTCGAGCAGGCCCGCTGTAATTTGCTGTGTTGCGAATCTGCTCAGCGCATACCGGTGTTGCGGCCGAACCGCACGACGGCGTGGGTGATGATGTAGATTCGCATATCCATCAATTCTCCTTGCAGGCGACAGACCCTGTCGCCGAAGTCATTATTCCGACTGATGGGGATCTGACAAGGGACTAATGCGAACAATGTAGCCGCCCTGACCGCTTGTCGGACTCTAAGTTCGCGTGTTGTCCGAACTTGCGGCCAGCAGAAATTTTCGCCCGGGCCGTAAAAAGCATTCCCGTTCTGCGGATCAGTCCTTCCCGGACTGCTCGGAGGGGGGCAGTTTGATCCAGCCGAGCTGGTCGAGCTTGCGGTAGATCGCCTGGGCGAAGACCATCTCCCCGGCCGGGGCGAGGTGCACGCCGTCGACGGCGTTGGCCAGGGCGGCCCGCCCGAAGCGGGGCTCGGCGCGCTTCATCGGGCCGTCGAGGTCGAGCAGCTTTGCGCCGGCCTGTTCGGCAGCTTTCTTGATCAACGGATTGGCCAGATTCAGCGGCCAGGCCTTACCCTCCGGCCTGGGCATGGGGTCAGGGTAGAGCAGCATGAGCGTCCTGTCGGTCGAGGCCGTGGCGACCGAGGCGATCTTGTTGAGGTTCTTCTGGGTCAGGGCGATCTGCTCGGGTTCGGTCGGCTTGTCGTTGCCCCCGAAAAGGATGACCACGATATCCGGGTCCAGATCGGCGATATCGCGCTGGGCCCGGCCCAGCCCGCCGGGCCAGTACTCGCTGGGCTTGGGCGTGGTCTTGTCGCCCGCCCAGCCTGTGTTGAGCACCTCCACCTTGCCCTCGCCGAGTTTGGCCTCGCCCAGCATTCCCACCAGGTCGGCGAATTTGATGTACTGGTGGCGATAGGGTTCCAGCGGGCGGTGGCCTGTGATGCTGTCGCCGAAGAAGACGATCCGCAGCGTGCCGGGCTTCTTGGGCCCCGGCTCGACGCGGTTGGGATTGGGGTTCGGCCTGGTCTGGGGGGTTGGCGGGGCGTAGCACAGGCCGGCCAACAGGGCAGTCAGAACCGTCGCAAAGGCAGGCAGTCGAAGGCGGTTGCTCCTCATGTCGTGTTCCTTCCGAGCTTTCGTGGCGAGGTCCGTATTGTACTACGCAATCGGCCGGGCGCTCAAGGGCAGCCGGCCGGGCAATTTCAGGCTTCCTGCGTCGCAGGGGCGCCATCGGCGCAGTCGTCGCCGCGACAGGCCCAGTTCATCCAGCCGGCGGCGAAGAGGCCCCCGACGAAATTCGCCGCCGCCACCCCGCCGAAGACGCCGTAAAGCCCCCACAGCTGCGCACCGACCCACGCCATGGGGATCGTCAGCACGAACATCCGAACCACGTCGATCGCCCCGGCCCGCAGGGGCCTGTTGATGCCGTTAAAGAATGCACAGCCCAATATCGCCACGCCCCGAAAGCCCAGCCCGAACGACGTGATCCGCAGGAAATCGACCATCACCTGCTCGACCTGCGGGCTCTTGCCGAACAGGCTGGCCACGTGCGGAGCGAAGATCAGCAGCGCCCCGAAACAGGCAGCCCCCCAGCCCAGGGCCATCAGCGTCGCCACCCGCTGGACGCGATTGACCCGCTCGCCCCGGCCTTCCGACCAGTTCTGCCCGGCGAACGGGTTGACCACCCGCGCCACCGACCAGTAGATGACCATCACGAGGCTTTCGACGCGCTGGCCCGCGCCGGCAGCGGCCACTGCAGCCTCCCCGTGCGTGCTGATCAGCCGGTTGACCACCCCCACCGATAACGGATACAGCATGCTGGTTACCGAGGATGGGATCCCGATGTAGAGAATCTTGCGTGTCGAGTCCCAGAATCGCGACCAGCCGGGCAGGGACTTGACCAGGAACTTGTGACGCGACTGCAGCAGATACAGCGTCAGAATGGCTGTCGAGATGCGGCTGATCATGCTCGCCAGGGCTGCCCCCGCCACGCCCATGCCTTCGACCGGGCCGGCGCCGAAGATCAGCAGCGGGTCGAAGGCAATGTTGATCAGCGAACCGAGAAAGAGGATCAACCCGCTGGTGCGGGTATCGCCGGCGGCCTGGAGGGAGTTGTTGCCCACCATGGTAATCATCAGAAACGGCACGGCCGGCAGCCAGTAACGCATGTACTGGTGGACGTAGACCACCGTTGCGTCATCGGCGCCCTGGACGCGGAAGATCGGCTCGTAGATCCAATAGCCCGCCGCCGCCAGGACCACCCCCAGTCCCGTCGAGAAGATCAGGCTGTCGGTGCAGAGCTTCGCGGCCCGTTTGCGGTCGCCCCGGCCCAGGGCGCGGCTGACCGTGCTGCTGGCCCCCGAGCCGATGCCCAGGGCGAAGGAGAAGATGAACATCATCAGCGGATAGCCGTACCCCATCGCCGCCAGCTGCAGCTTGCCCAGACGCGAGACGAACCACGTATCGGCCAGGTGAAACGTAATCGCCGACATCAGCCCGCCGATCATCGGCAAGGCCATCACCAGCATCTTCCGCCCCACCGGTCCGGTTGTCAGGTCTACGTCTTTTGGCATGCAGCCGCGGCTCATCCTTTCAGGCCATTGTAGCTACTCAGCCTCGGCAGGTTTGAACAGCCCCGTCCAGACAAACAGTTTCATCTTCAGACGCTCAGAGAAGCTGAATCGCCGGGCGTAGAACTGGCGGGCCCTGCTGCCAGGACATCGTCATCCGCATGGACATCCGGAACTTCTTCCCGGCCACGACGGCCCGGCACCGCCGGCGAGGTCAGTTGATCTCCAGAACGATCTTGCCGAACTGCTCGGCGTTCTCCATCCGCTCGGTGGCGGTGCGAATTTCGTCGAGCGGGAAGATCTTGTCGACCACCGGGACAATCTGCCTGACCGAGACGAAGCGGAGCATATCGTCCATCTCCCCGGCCCCGCCCATGGTCGAACCGAGGACCGAAAGCTGGTTCCAGTAGATCGCCGAGAGGTTCGCCTGGACCTCCGCGCCGCCGGTCACGCCGCAATGGACGATGCGACCGCCTTTGCCGGCAGCGGCCATGTTGATCGGCCAGGTCGCCGCTCCGACCGAATCGAAGATCACGTCTACACCAGTGCCCTCCGTCAGATCCTTCACCTGCCCGGCCACGTCGTCGGTGGATTGGTAGTTGATCCCCGCCAACGCCCCGATGCGCGAGGCCATCTCGAGCTTGTCGTCACTGGAGGAGGTCACGATGGCCCGGGCCCCGCTGTTGACGGCGATCTGCAGGCCCGCCAGGGCCGCCCCGCCCCCAATGCCGTGGATCAGCACCGTCTCGCCGGGCATCAGCTTCCCCCGGCTGATCAGCATCCGCCAGGCCGTCAGGTGGTCCAGCGTCAGCGCCGCCGCCTGCGGCCATTCCAGGTGCTCGGGCCTGGGCCTGCAGTTCTCCGCCGGGACGACAACCTTCTCGGCCAGCGTGCCCGACCGGTGCGCCCCGATAATGCCGAAGTCCACGCACAGGCTCTTGGCCCCGCGACGGCAGGCCGAGCATTGCCCGCACGTGATACCCGGGTCCAGCACGACCTCGTCTCCGACCTCCAGTCCGGTCACGCCGTGGCCCAGTTCGGCCACCACGCCGGCAGCGTCACTGCCGAGCACGTGCGGGAACTCCAGCTTGAATCGGTCGAGCTTGCGGACCCAGACGTCAAGGCGGTTCAGTGCAGCGGCCTTGACCTCCAACAGCACCTGCCCGGGCCCCGGGCTGGGCGCGTCCAGGTCCATCACCTCGATCGTCTCAAGTCCACCGTTCCGCTGGATCGCTGCTGCCTTCATCATTCCACTCCTGTTGTTCCGGGTTCGGGAATCAACCAGGCCGGAATCCGTCGTTGTCGGTTCCGGCCTGGAAGTTTGTGGAATTATAGATCCCCGCGGCCGCGTTTCCCCATCGGCCGGGTGCGGTCAGATATTGTGCGACTGGCCCTCGCGGTGGTCCTGGTGGCGATCGAAGGCCAATTTGCCTCGGATCGATTCGAGACGGTTGGCGACCTTGCCGATCCGCCCCACCAGCAGAACCATCGGCTGCCGCCGGTGGTCGGCGAAGGTGATGATGATCCGCCCGAAGCCCTGGAGTCGCTCCAGGAAGTCCCCGGTGTCGATGCGCGTGGAGTACTCCTCGCGCCCCAGTTGTTCACCTGTCTCGGTGGGACCGACCTGGATGTTCAGGTAGTTGGGGGTAATGGCCACGTAGTAGAACAGCCCGCGAATCCAGGCGACAAAGACCGCGATGGACAGGATGGCCGCAAAGAAGAAGTACGTCGCCGCCGACATCCGCGCCGAAACGCGCCCGAACATGCGGATAAAGGGCATGAACCAGTTGAGGTATCCCAGCCAGAGGAACAGCACGACCACGGCCAGGATGATGATCATGATCAGCTTGATCGAGATCTCGTACTCGTCGACCAGGAAGTTCAAGAAGAAGATCGCCAGCCAGATCCCCCCGACCACGCGGGCGAACTCCACGTTCTGCTCCGGCGGCCAGATCATCGCCAGGATCCCGGCGATCAGCGACGCGACGATTACAGGCAGGTAGAGGACCTTGCGGGACCAGTTGAAGACCACCAGCCATTCGTTGATGTCCGGGTCTTCCCGCAGGGCATTGCCCGTACGATACCGCGTCCGGAACGTCCCCCGGAACAGCAGCATGATCCCGACCCCCAGCCCGAGAAGCAGGAACGGAACAGAGAAAACCAGCCACTTTACCCAGTCCCAATCGCCCATGTCGATCTCCTTTCAGCCTCCGGGTTTACCACCATGCCAGGCTCAGGTCAAGGGTTCACCTCCGTCCCGGCGGTTCCTGTCGCCGCTGGATCAGCATTCCCTGGCAATGGCCCGGGCGACCTTGTCGGAGAGCTGGTCGATGCGGTAAGGCTTGGCCAGGAAATCCATCACCCCTTCGTCGAGGATCTCCTGGGGCAAGTCGGAGATGCTGAAGCCCGAGGAAAGCATCGCCTTGACCTGCGGGTCGATCTGCCGCAAGGCCCGGAACGTCTCCAGGCCGTCCAGCTTGGGCATGACCATGTCCAGGATCACCAGGTCGAACTGCTGGTCGGCCTGGTAGATCTCCACCGCTTCCGAGCCATTGGCACAGGTGACCACGTCGTAGCCCTGGCGTCGGAGGACCTCGGCCCCGAAGGACCGGACCGACTCTTCATCGTCGACCAGCAGGATGCGCCCCTGGCTGGCGGTATGGCGGGCCTGGTCATCAGCCGGGTCGGTGCGCGATGACTCCTGCGGGCGGATCAGCGGCAGGTACACCTCGATGGTCGTACCATTGTCCGGCACGGACATCGCACGCACCCCACCGTGGTGGTTCTGCACGCAGCCGTACACGCTGGCCAGGCCCAGACCGGCCCCTTTCCCCACCTCCTTGGTGGTAAAAAACGGCTCGAAAATCCGCGAGAGCGTCTCCTCGTCCATGCCTATGCCCGAATCCCGGACCTGGATGCGGATGTACCGGCCTGCCTCGACATCCTCGAACCACTGCTCCGGCTGATCGATTTCGACCAGATCCGTGGAGATCATCAGCGTCCCGCCCTGGGGCATCGCGTCCCGGGCGTTGAGGGCAAGGTTGAGGATGGCGTTTTCCAGCTGGGCCGGGTCGCCCATCGTGCTGCTGGGCCTGGCTTCGAGCCGAAGCTGGATTTCGATACGCTTGTCGATGGTCGCCTCCAGCAGGCCGACGGCCTGGAGGATCAGGTCGTTCAGCTCGATCGGAACGTTCTTGAACTGTCCCTTGCGGGCAAAGGCAAGCAATTGGGAGGTCAGGTCGCTGGCGCGTTGGGCGGCATTGATGACCTGATCGGCCATGTGCAGACAACCCGAACCGGGCCCGACGGTCCGCTGCATCAGTTCTGCATTGCCCATGATGATCGTCAGCAGGTTGTTGAAGTGGTGGGCGATCCCGCCGGCCAACTGGCCGATCGTCTCGAGCTTCTGGGCCTCGGCGACCTGCGTTTCGGCCTTGCGTTGGGAGGTGATGTCCTCTGCGGCGACGACCAGCCCGCCCTGCCAGTCCGCAGAGGCCTGGACGGCCGTCAGGTTCCACCGCATGATCCGCACGCCCGTGTGCGTGATGAGTCTGGCTTCCAGCACGGCCGGCTCGCGGGTCTTGAGTACGTGATCCGCTGCGGCGGTGAAACGGGTGCGATCTTCCGGCTGAATGAAGCTCTCGACGTAGGGCCGACCGATCAACTCGGATTCGGCAATTCCGTGGGTGGTGGCGGCCTGGCGGTTCATCTCCACCAGTCGACCGCGGGAATCCAGCACCAGCACGGGCGTGCCGATCGCCTCGAGGATCTGGCGGTACCGCTGCATGCGTGTCTGGCTCGACTGGCCGGACTGCTCTGCCCGGGCCAGGGCCTGGATCACCCCGTCGAGGATCTTCCCGGAGTCCTGCGGAGCAGCACCGGCCAGTTGCGGCAGATAGAAGTGGTTCTCCAGCAGCCGCCCGCCGGTCAGAACGTGCGTCTGACGCGCCAGCAGGTCCAGCAGGAACGTCGGGTCGAACCGGTCCCGGCGACAAATATCGGCAAAGATGCAATTCTTGGAAGATACCGCCTGCGAGATCCGTCCTGCGCTGTCCAGAAGCCCCGCCAGGTCGGGTCGCGACCGCTGAAGGACTCCCGTCAGGTCCCATGCTACGATCAATCCATCCAGCCCGTCGCTCTCGGCCTGGTCGGTCTGCTGGTCGATCAACTCCAGCAGGGCCTGTGTCTGGACCCGGTCATCGCTGACATAGTCGCCCTCCTCGTGATCCAGCAGGAGGATGCCGCGCTGCTGAAGCGAATCCGGGTCCAACTGCTGTTGGCGCGCCAGGGCGCAGAGGTGGTGATGCTGGCGCTGGCTGGCCAGGTAGAGCAGTCGCCTGCGGCGCTGCATGGCGATCCGCAGCAGGTCCAGCAGCACGCTGTCGGCCTGGCCGGCGCTTTCAGCCAGGACGCAGACATGGCTACCCGGATCGGCCTGGCCGATCGCCCGCGATTTCAGCTCATTGGTCAATATTCCCTCGCAGAACTGGACAGTCGATCGCCATGGATGTTTATTTCATCCATGCCATCCGGCGATGATCCCACCGCCCGCCGACGCCCGTACGGCGCACAGAGATCCCTCTTCCTTGTGGCAAGACACCTCAGCTATCCCGCCGTTTGCCCACAATCCTCCAATGATGACAGCCCGCACCAATCGGCGACACACAGGCTGCCCGTGGGGTCAAACTCCTATACCATTCTAAGCCACATCCCCACCCGGGTCAATCTGCTTTGCTGGCAATTCGGACAATACCCGGCCACTTTTGCGGACTTTTGGCCATATCCTCCCCCCAGCTCCGGCGAGGCCCCTGCCGGAACACAATCTTCCTTGCACATTCCAGCCCGGCGCGTATCATGACCGGCTGGGAATACCGCGGGGGGATTCGTTACAGTCATTCCAACTTGAGACCCGATACACAGAAAAAGGACTCCCCATGGCGACCAAGATCACCGACATCAAGGCCCGACAGATCCTCGATTCCAGAGGCAACCCCACCGTCGAAGTCGACGTGACGCTGGAAAACGGCATCCTCGGACGGGCCGCCGTACCCTCCGGCGCCAGCACCGGCGAAAACGAAGCCGTCGAACTCCGCGACGGCGACAAAAGCGTCTATCTCGGCAAGGGCGTTACCAAGGCCGTCAACAACGTCAATACCACCATCAAAGACCTCGTGGTCAACATGGACCCAACCGACCAGGCCGGCATCGACAACAAGATGATCCAGGCCGACGGTACCCCCAACAAAGCCAACTTCGGCGCCAATGCCATCCTCGGCGTCTCCATGGCTGTCGCCCACGCCGCCGCACAGGCCGTCGGCAAACCCCTCTACCAGTACTTCGGCGGAGATGACGCCGTCACCCTGCCCGTGCCCATGATGAACATCCTCAACGGCGGAAAGCACGCCGACGGCACGGTCGACTTCCAGGAATTCATGGTCCAGCCCTGGGGCGCATCCAGCTTCTCCGAAGGACTCCGAATGGGCACCGAAATCTTCCACGCCCTGAAAAAGGTCCTCAAGGCCAAAGGATACAACACCGCCGTCGGCGACGAAGGCGGCTACGCACCCAGCCTCAAAAACAACGACGAAGCCCCCGAACTGATCTGCACCGCCATCGAAGACGCCGGCTACAAACCCGGCCAAGATGTCTGGCTGGCCCTGGACCCCGCCGCCAGCGAAATGGTCAACGAGGCCCGCGAAAGAGGCAAGGAAGGCTACTGCTTCTTCAAGTCCGACCCCGACCGGATCGCCTCCAGCGACGAGATGATCGACCTCTGGGCCGGCTGGTGCGAAAAATACCCCATCCGCTCGATCGAAGACGGCCTGGGCGAGGACGACTGGGCCGGCTGGGCCAAACTGACCGCCAAACTCGGCGAAAAGGTCCAGCTTGTCGGCGACGACCTCTTCGTCACCAACGTCAAGTTCCTCCAGAAGGGCCTGGACGAAAACTGCGGCAACTCCATCCTCATCAAGGTCAACCAGATCGGCACACTTACCGAAACCTTCGCCGCCGTCGACCTGGCCATGAACAACGGATACTCCGCCGTGATGAGCCACCGCAGCGGCGAAACCGAAGATACCACCATCGCCGACCTGGTCGTCGCCAAAAACACCGGCCAGATCAAAACCGGCTCGGCCAGCCGGACCGACCGCGTCTGCAAGTACAACCAACTGCTCCGCATCGAGCAACAGCTCGCAAACAAGGCCGTCTATGGCGCCAAAATGTGGAACAAGGGCTGATCGCCCCAACCCCGGCCCGGCCGACCGGGCGCTCCTGGCTATGGGGCGCCTGGTCGGCTTCGCGGCCTTGGCAGGGCTCGGCCTGGCCATCCTGGCCTGCGTCGTGCTCATCCCTCCCTATGCGCGGCTCCAATGGGCCCGGTACGACAAGGCCTGCAACCAGGCCATCAACGCCGACTACCAGGACAAACTCGCTGCCGAGCAGTTCTTCATCGACAGCCTCGAAACCGACGAAATCCTCATCGAACGACAGGCCGCCAGTACCCTCGGCGGACTCTTCGACCCCGACAGCTTCGGCGAACTGCAGCGCAGCCCCGACCTGCCCGCCAATCTGCTGAGCATCACACCCAATCCCCGACCCGCTCCCCCCTCCGGCTGGGTCATCCGCACCGCCGAACGACTCAAGGACGTCCGCATCCGCCGCGGCCTCTGCGTCCTGTCCGCCGTCGCCATCCTCGCCGCCGTCCTGCTCTTCTCCAATCCAGCCAAATACACCGACGCCCAATCCCCCGAAACCGCCTGAGCAATCGCTACCCCCGCATCCGTACCGCTTTCTTCTCCACCCCGGCAGCGCCGG
>JBKHDI010000039.1:0-34819 GCA_046541415.1 Phycisphaerae bacterium
CAGGTCGGGATGCTCGTCAAGAACGTTGGTCGTCTCGCCGAGGTCGGCGACCATGTCGTAGAGTTGGTCATGGGCTCCGGCAGCGTCGAGGTTGGTCAGGAACTTCCATTGGCCGTCCATCACCGCGAAGGTCGGTGCGTCAAACATCTTGTCTTTGCGGTCCAGGAAGCGGTAGCAGACGGGCCTGGGTCTGTCGGCAGCGGGGTCGCTCAGCAGGGGAAGGATGTCGACGCCGTCGATGGGGCGGTCGGCCGGGGCGTCGATGCCCATCGCCGCGCAGCAGGTCGGCAGAATGTCCAGCGTGCTGCACGGGGTTCGCAGACCGGGGTTGGCTTCCAGGCCCGCCGGCCAACTGCATTGTACAGGGCAACGAAACCGTCCAACAGGTCCTGCTGGCTGAAGTTGGACCGCACGGCCTGCCAGGCTTCGCGGGATGCGCCGCCAGGTGCGGCGTTCTCGGTAAGGTTTGCTGCTGGACAAATCCTCCATCGCCTGAGGCTCAGAAGACGACAAGCGTTCTTTCCCGGAATTGTCGGTGGTCAATTCGGCCATTTCCCTATATCCAAACCTGATTTGCCGTTTGCGCTTTTCAGAAATCCGCTCGATTGTGTTTCTTTGTCATTCGGCCACAATAGAGAGCGTCAAGAACAGGACTCGATGGAACAAGGAGGCAGACGCATGCCGGTTCAGATCAAGCTCGTAAAGCGGCCAGACGGAATATTTGTGGCGTGGTGCCCGCCACTTCCGGGATGTGTCGTGCAATCTCGATCTGAAGAGGATGCCGTGAGGAAGGTCCGCCAGGCGATCAAGGGCTACCTTTCGAGCCTGGACGAGACATTGCCGCGGGAACTGGCCAGGCTGTTCGAACAGGAGCATCCGGATACTCCAGCAGGTCAGGAGGGACCTGGAGAGACATTCGAACGTGTGACAACCGCCTGAACATCGCTTCTCGCGACGCAGCGGACGGCCGGGATGAGCGGCCGTCCGCTTTTTTGGTGCGCCGGGCTTAACGCGACCGGAACTCCCGATCATCGGGCGCAAACGGCACGACCTCGGCGGTTTCCATCTGCCAGGCCTTGTCGCATCGGGCGGGGGGTTGTAGAATCCTCTCGGTTCAAGTCAATCCCCCAGCAAAGGCAGCACGATGCACAGAGTAAAAGTAACAGGCTGGTTTCTGATTCTCCTGGCCGCTGCGTGCCTGGTATATCCGGGCTGCAAGAGGCCCCAGTCCGATGTCCGGGTACTTGTCGCCGCCGACGATCACGAGGCGGACTATCCCACCACGCAGGGCCTGTACAAGATGGCCGAGCTGGTCAAGGAGCGTTCCAACGGCAGGATCGTCATCGAGATCCGCCACTCGGCCTCGGCCGGCAGCGAGAAGGAGACCATCGAGAAGACCCAGACCGGGGCGCTGGATATCAACCGTGTGAACGTCAATCCGGTCGCCCAGTTGGTCGGCGAGATGAAAGTCCTGGCCTTGCCGTACATCTTCCGCGATGAAGCGCACATGCACAAGGTCGTCGACGGCCCGATCGGGCGGGAGCTGTTGGACAAACTCCAGGCCAAGGGACTGGTGGGACTGGCCTACTACGACTCGGGCCAGCGGAGCTTCTACGCGACCAAACCGCTGAGGAGCATGCGGGATCTCCAGGGCCTGAAGATCCGCGTCCAGAAGGCGAAGATCATGCGGGACATGGTCGCCGCCGTCGGTGCGATTCCCATGGAGATGGCCTTCGAGGAAGTCTACACCGGCCTGCAGACCGGGCTGATCGACGGGGCCGAAAACAACTACCCTTCCTGGGTATCCAAGAAGCACAACGAGCCGGCCAGGCATTATCTCCAGGATGGACACTCGCGCGTTCCAGAGGTGATCCTGTTTTCCCGGAAGGTCTGGGAGACGCTCTCCGCCGAGGATCAGCAGCTGATCCGCCAGGCGGCGATCGATTCGGTCGCCTACCAGCGCAAGCTGTGGGACGACTACGTGGACCAGGCCGTCCAGCAGGCCAAGGATGAAGGTTGCACCATTGTAACCGACGTCGACACCGCTGCGTTCCAGAAGGCGATGCAGCCGGTCTGGACCGAGCACGGGGCGGGCCTGGAAGAATGGATCGAGCGCATCCAGGCCGTCGAATGACATTCAAGCAGATCACCAGCGGGGTGCTGACGGTTCTTTCGGTCGCCGCTGCCATCGCTGCCGGCCTGTGTCTTGTCGGGATGGTCGCCATCGTGTTCGCCCACGTCCTGCTGCGACGATTCTGGGGGATTTCCCCGGCCTGGGCAAACGAGCTGGCCCAACTGCTGATGGTCTATTTCTCACTGCTGGGATCGGCCTTCGCCTACCGCAGCGACCTGCACATCGGCGTGAAGTTCATCCGCAATCGAGTCAGTGGCTGCGTCGGGAGAATCTGGGACGTCTTGCTCGACCTGATGGCCGGGGGGTTCGGCCTGGCTCTGGTCATCTGGGGGCTGGATCTGATTGTCTCGCTGCCCGAGCAGACGCTGCCGGGCACGGGGCTTGAAGTGATGTGGCAGTACCTGCCGGTTCCGATCGGCGGGGCCCTGATCGTGCTCTTCGCCGTCGAGAAGATCGTGCTGGGACGGGAGGAATCAGACGGCCCCGAGGCTGCGATGGAGACCACGGCATGATCGAGTTGTCGCCGGAGGTGCTGCTGGTTGTTTCGTTCGGCCTGGGCGTGCTGCTGGGCCTGCCGATCGCCTTCTGCCTGGGAATATCCTCGCTGCTGACGATGTGGTGGATCCAGAGGCCGCTTTCCACCGTGGCCCAGTCGATGGTCGACGGGATGGATACGTTCTCGCTGATGGCGATTCCGTTTTTCGTCCTGGCCGGCCAGGTGATGGCCCGCGGCGGGATGGCCCGGCGGATGGTGGACGTCTCGAACCTGCTTGTCGGGCCCGTCCGCGGCGGGCTGGGCATGGTCAACATCGTTGCCAGCATGTTTTTCGGGGGCATCAGCGGTTCCAGCGTGGCGGATACCAGCTCGATCGGATCGGTGCTGATCCCCATGATGGACGAGCAGGGTTACGACCGGGACTTCTCGGTCTGCGTGACCATCACCAGTTCGACCCAGGGGATCGTCATCCCCCCGAGTCACAACGCCATTCTCTATGCCTTTGCCGCCGGCGGAGGCGCAGTCTCGATCAAGGCGCTGTTCATGGCCGGCGTGATCCCAGGCGTGCTGGTGGGCCTGAGCCTGATGGTGGTAACGTATATCGTCGCCCGCGTCCGGAATTACCCCAGCCAGGCCCGCCCGGACTGGAAGACCTCGCTGCGGATCGCCGTATCCTCCCTGCCGGGCATGTTCACGGCGGTGATTATCGTCGGCGGGATTCTCTCGGGGATCTTCACGGCCACCGAGTCTTCAGCGATCGCAGTGGTCTACGCGCTGCTGGTGACGTACCTGCTCTACCGCGACGTGGGGCCCGGCACGCTGCCGCGAATCCTGCTGGACTCGATCAAGACCATCGCCATGGTCATGCTGCTGATCGGCACGGCCAAGGCGTTCGGATTCGTAGTAACGTTCCTGGGTATTCCGGAGCGGATCACGGCCTGGATGGTGGGCATTTCCGACAACCCGATGGTCATCCTGCTGCTGATCAATCTCATGCTCCTCGTGCTGGGGATGCTCATGGACATGGCGCCGCTGATTCTGATCACCACGCCGATTCTCCTGCCGGTGGCCAGGCAGATCGGCATGGACCCGGTGCATTTCGGGATCATGATGATGCTGAACCTGGGCATCGGCCTGTGCACGCCGCCGGTGGGCTCGACCCTGTTTGTCGGATGCGCGGTGGGGCGGACGAGCATCGAACGCGTGACCCGCGCGATCTGGCCGTTCTACCTGGCCATGATCTTCGTGCTGCTGCTGGTGACGTACGTCCCGCAACTGACCTTGTGGCTGCCGAAGTTCGTCGGGTAGACGACTAGTCCTTCTCGGGCACGATCCGCAGCAGGCGCCCGTCGATCTCGTCGGTCAGCACGTAGATCCCGCCGTCGGGGCCTTGTTCGACCCAGCGAATGCGGTCATCGAACTGCAGCGTGGTCTGGCCGATGATCTTGCCGTCCTCGTCGAACTTCACCCGGCGGATCTGCTTGAGCACCAGCCCGCCGGCGAGCATGTCGCCCTTCCAGTCCGGGAACTCATCGCCGGTGTAGAACATCAGGCCCGAGGGGGCGATGCAGGGCGTCCATACGACCTCGGGGTTCACTGCGCCTTTCAGCGTGGTCTTGTCGGTGATGCGAGGCCCGAAGTACTCGCGGCTGTAGGTCGCCTTGGGCCAGCCGTAGTTGGCACCCTTTTTCAAAATGTTCAGTTCGTCCCCGCCGCGGGCGCCGTGTTCGGTCGCCCAGATCTGCCCCGTCTTCGGGTGCGTGGTCATCCCCTGGATGTTGCGGTGCCCGTAGGTGTAGATGTACTCGTTGGTATCCGGGTCATCATCGCCGGCGAAGGGGTTGTCCTTCGGGGCTTTGCCCTCATCGGTCATCCTTACGGTCGAACCGAGGTGCACCGACAGGTCCTGGGCCTTCTGGCGGATGTAGTTTCCGTCCAGCTTGATCGGCGGGTTGCCCCCGTCTCCGATACTCATCAGCAGCGTTCCGTCGGCCATCCAGAGCAGGCGCGAACCGAAGTGCTGCCCGCCCGACTTGTCGCGATTGGTCTGGAAGAGCACCTTCAGGTCGGTCAGCCTGGTCAGGTCTTCGTTGATCTTCGCCCGCGCCAGCGTCGTGCGGTTGGCGTCGCGCGAACCGGAACTGTACGTCAGGTAGATCCAGCGGTTCTTGTTGAACTGCGGATGGATGGCGATATCCAGCAGGCCTCCCTGTCCGATGGCCAGCAGGTCTTCCGGCAGGGGCTCGACGGGTTCCATACGCAGCTTGCCATCCTCGATGACCCGCAGGCGTCCCTCGCGTTCGGTTAGCAGCATGGTCTTTCCGTCGGGCAGCCACTCGGCCGCCCAAGGCCTCATCAGCCCTTCGGTAACCGTCTGCTGCTTCCAGCCGGTCTGGTGGGGCGTGTCGTTGCCCACCGGTTCGACAGGCCCGGCGGGGGGTTCTGCCGTACAGGCTGACGAAATCAGGATCAGAACGCACAAGCACAAAATGCAGCGGATCATGGCAAGCCTCGTATTTGCCCCGAATCAATTGAACTACCCCATTATAGGCAGCAGCGGCCGGCGGGACCGAAGCAGCAGTTGCCACCCCGCCGGCTGGCCGGGTATACTGGCCGGTGCGACGGTCAGCCCAGATCGAAGAAAGGGAGATCTGCCATGTACGGAATGTTTGGAGCCATCCGCGCCCAGCAGGCGGCCACGTCGGCTGAATCGGCCGCGGCACGCAGCAAGGCCCGCGCCGACTCGGTCGGCCTGGAGATCCGCGCCCTGGAAGAGAAGGTCGACAAGCTCACGCTGGTCTGCATGTCGATGTGGTCGCTGCTTCTGGAGCGGACCGACCTGACCGAGCAGGACCTCATGCAACGCGTCAAGGACATCGACCTGATCGACGGCACGGAGGACGGCAAGGTCACCAAGAGCGTCCAGAAGTGCGCCCAGTGCGGGCGGACCATGTCGCCCAGGCACAACAAGTGTCTCTACTGCGGCGCGTCGGAGCTGAAGCTTTCAGCCTTCGACGACGTCAGCTGACGCCCCGCCGCCGCGCTCAGGCGTTGCGGAAATCGGCGATGCGTACGGCCTGGCCGGGCTGGTCGATGGCCTTCTCGGCCGCAAAGGCCAGCCGCATCGTCTCCAGGGCATCCGAGGCCGGATCGATCGCCCCGGCCCCGGCGGCGACGTTCCGGAGGAACCGCAGCAGCAGGCCGTTCATGTCGTGGTGGCTCAGGTCCGGCGGGTTGGGGCTGAACGTCTCGGTCCTCTCGAAGATCGTATCCTTCTGCTCGTGGTCGAACCGGAAGAGGTGGAGCTTCTCGCCGTAGATCTCCATCTTGCAACTGGCGGCCGTGCCGACCAGGCTGATACCAAACTCGTGTCCGGGCACCTGGCGCCAGTCCGGGTTCCAGCCCTGGGTCAGTCGGTAGTAGCAGGGGGCCCGGTCGTGGAAGACCTGGAAGTTGCAGACCGCGCCGCTCTGGGCGGTGATCATCAGCGTCACGTTGGCCGGGACGTCCTTGGGATAGTAGGGCAGGGGGTTGACCGGCGGGGTGTAGGCGGTGACCTGCTCGATGGGCCCGAGATAATGGCGGATCAGATCCAGCTGGTGTATGCCGCAATGGAAGATGATCCCGCCGCCGCGACTGCGGTCGAGCTTCCAGAGTTCCGAGGCATCGGCCTGCGGGTCGATCGACCACCAATGACCTCGTGAATCCAGCACCGACGCCCAGACGACGTCGCCGAAATAGCCCTCGCCGACCAGTTGGCGCAGGCGGCTGGTCATGGTCCCGTGGATGTACTCGAAGCCCACCTGCAGGGTCTTGCCCGAGCGTTTCTCCGCCTCGACGATCTGCTCGCACTCAGCCAGCGTGGGGGCCATGGGCTTTTCGAGGTAGACGTGCGCGCCGCCTTCCAGGGCCTCGATGGTCGCCGGGGCATGGTCTTCATTGGCGTTGACCACGCAGACGACCTGGGGCTTGTCCTGGGAGTTCATCATCTCGGTAACGCTCGAGCAGGCGGCGATGTTGTACGTCTCGGCCAGTTCCTTCTGGCGCTTCTCGGAGCGGGTGACCACGCCGGTAACCCGCACGCCGCGCTGTTTCTGAAGGAAGCGGATGAAGGACAGGCCGACGCGTCCGCCGCCGACGATGCCGACTGAAATATCCTGGCTGCTCATGAACTCTCCTGACAAGTCAGATGCCCCAACTCCGGGCCGATGATCGGCCAGACAGTCTAGAGCAACCCGACGGACCGGTCAAGACCGGCCGTTACCTGCTGCTGTCGGGCGGGTTCCATACAGGTGGCGTGAGATCCACCAACTCTACCCCCTATATGTACGTGTCAGGATGAATATGAAACACATCTTCCCCGTAACTGTTCTGCTGGCCTGCCTGGCTGGTGCGTCCGGGCTGGTTTCGGCCGCCGGCCCCGTCTCCGTTGTCTCTGCCACGCCCTTCGGCAGCTCGGGGACCGACTGGGCCTCGGCAGTGGCCCTGGGCAGGGGCGGAGAAATCTACGTCGCCGGGCGCCTGGGCGAGCAGCTCGACCGGCTGGGCGGCAAGGCCCCGGCCCTGAAGCTGGGTCGCCAGGAGAAGGGCTGGAAGTATGGCCGGGCCTTCGTGGCCCGCTTCAGCGCCGACGGCAGGACGCTGGAGGCCTGGGCGGTCATGGCCCCGGGAGCCTGCCGGCTGACTGCCCTGCGCCTCGGGCCCGACGGACAGGTCTACGCCGCCGGATACGCCGGGCCCGGGCTCGAACCGGCCATCGCGGATCTTGGCGGGCTGCAGAAGACAGGCCGCTACGACCAGCGGGACTACAAGCTCCACACGCCCGTCGAGCATCACGACGAGCCGCGCCGCAGCCCGGACAACGACCAACGCGGCGTGCCGGTCGTTCTGCGTTTCTCGGCCGATCTGACGAAACTGACCGCCGGTACACTGCTGGAGGGCTGGCAGTCGACCTGGCACGTGCCGCGCACACTCAACGAGGACCACTGGCAGCCGACGCTGATCGGCATACTTGCCGGCGGCGACGTGGTGGTCTGCCACGACGGCGGGTACGCTGCCAGGCCGGCCGAGGGCGAAACCATCGGCTACGAGCACTTCTACTACATCCCCGACCATATCAGCCGCCTCTCGCCGGACCTCTCGCAGAGGCGGTGGCACCGACGCCTGCAGATGCCCCGCATCGGCCGGGAGACCATCCAGAAGGCCATCGACGCCGGGCGAACCCATACCGTCAACCCGCCGAAAATCCAGTGGAAGCACGACTCGATCGGGCAGACCCGCCCGTTCCGCCTGGCCGTCGACCGCGAGGGCAAAGGTTTCTACCTGGCCGGGTGGTCCGCCTCACGCACCAGCAACGAGCCCTGGTGGACGCCCTTCGCCCTGGGTTTCGACGGATCGGGCAAGGAGGTCTTCCAGACCTACACGCCCAACCCGATGTCCGGCGGCGGGGGGCGAATGGGCGGCCTGGTCTCCGACGCAGCCATCCGTTCGATCCGCCTCGACGCCGAGGGCAATATCCTGGTCGCGGGCATAGGCGACGGGGGCAACTCGATCCTCCGGCAGGACCCCCGGGACTACACCAAACCGGCCCCCAGACTGCGGGGCAGCGTGCATTCGTTCCCCGGCCGGGTCCTGTTCTGGGGCATGGTGGCGCGGATCGACCGCACCAGCGGCCAGCTGCTTGGCGGCGACCACCTGATGGGCCTGCGGCAGCGACGATACAAAGGCACGCGGACGATGCTCAGCGAGGCCTGGGCGACCGACCTGGCAGGGCTGGAAGACGGACGCGTGCTGGTCATAGGCCGACAGCAGGGCGGGTTCCACACCACGGAAAATGCGTTTTCCACGAGCGGTCCGGGCGGACTTGTGCGACTATACGCCCCGGACTTCCGACTGTTGAGCAGTTCGACCTTTGACGGCGCCGCCCCCATGGAACTGGCCGTCTCGGGCAACCGGGCCGTGCTGGTCGGGCGGATCAACGCCGAGAAACCCCTGTCCAAGGAGCCAGCCGCAACGCCCGGGGGTCGGACCGACGCGCTGTTGATGGTTCTGGAGGTGCAGTCGCCGTGAGATGCTTCGCCCTTATCTGTTTCTGCCTTGCAGGAGTGACAATGATCAACCCCCCCGCCGGAGGAGAGACCTGGCAGGACCAGGCCAATCGCCGCATCGAGAAGATCCGCAAAGGCGACTTCAGCGTTGTCGTTCTCGACGCCGACGGCAAGCCGCTGGCCGATACCGTCGTGCAGATCGACCAGACCCGAAGCGCCTTCCGCTGGGGCGTGGCGATCAACGGCGACCCGACCAGCGACGATCCGCTGGAGGTCAAGTACCGCCGGTTCATCCTGGACCATTTCAATACGTTGGTCAGCGAGAACCACTTCAAGTGGTACACCGTCGAGAAAGAGCGGGACAAGCTGGACTACCAGCGGGCCGACGCCTACATGAAATTCGCCGACGCACACGGCCTGGAAATGCGAGGCCACTGCCTCTTCTGGTCGAAAAAGAAGTGGACGCAGAAGTGGGTCTGGCCGCTGGAGGGCCAGGAACTCCGCAAAGAGATCGACGAGCACATCCGCAACACCGTCAGCCGCTACAAGGGACGCCTGATCGCCTGGGACGTCAACAACGAGATGCTCGACGGGCACTTTTTCAAGGACAAGCTCGGCGAGCAGATCCGGGTGCACATGTTCAAAGAGGCCCGCAAGCACGACCCTTCCGTGCCGCTGTACGTCAATGAATATGCGATTCTCGGCAGCGACGACTACGCCTCGAACAAGGCGGGCCAGTACATCGAGCTGATCCGGAAACTCCGCTCAGATGGGGCGCCGGTTACCGGCATCGGCATCCAGGAGCACGCCTGCGAGCGGATCATCCCCGACCAGACCGATGAAGACGACGACAAGCACGTCGAGCGAGAGAACCGCGGCGACATCGACCCGGAAGTGGTCTGGAAGCGCCTGGACGAACTGGGCAAGTTCGGCCTGCCGATCCACCTGACCGAAGTCAGCGCCCGTGCGGATGACCCCGTGCGGCGCGGCAAGGCGATCGTGGCCTTCATGCGAACGTGCTTCGCCCACGAGGCCGTCGACAGCTTCCTGCTCTGGGGCTTCTGGCAGAGGCGCCACTGGCTGGGAATGCAGGCCTCGCTGACCGACAACGACATGGAACTTAACGAAGCGGGCAAGGCCGTCTCCCACGCCCTGCTCAACGAGTGGCGCACCAGCACCGAAGCGAAGACCGACGCGAGGGGGCGGGTGACGTTCCGCGGCTTCTACGGGACCTACCGCATCTCGGCCGGGGACATGGTCGAGGCCTGCACGCTGACGAAAGACAACCCCACCGTTCGCGTGACACTGGAGGAACAGGGAAACTGAGAGCATGACCAGGATGCAACGCAAGCCCGAGCCGGAGTTGATGGACCTTCCTGCCGAGGCGGCCGCCTATGCCGAAGCGGATTTCTCCCGCGAGAATTCCGCCTTCGTAGAAGGACTCTGTCAACTGGCACGGGACGTCGAAACTGCCCGCTGCGTGGACCTGGGCGCCGGGCCGGCTGACATCCCCGTGCGGATCGCGCGAACCCTGTCGGGCTGGCATATCACGGCCGTCGACGCTGCCGGGGCCATGCTCCGGCTGGCACGCCACCGCATAGAGGCCGAGTCCCTGAGCCACAGAATCTCCCTGCTCCAGGCCGACGCCAGCAGGACCGGCCTGGATTCTGACAGCTTCGATGTGCTGATCTCCAACAGCATCCTGCATCACGTGGCCGACCCGATCGACTTCTGGCACGAGGCAGCCCGACTGGTCCGGCCCGGGGGCCTGGTCTTCCTGCGGGATCTGCTGCGCCCCGAAAGCGAAGCTCGCGCCCGAGAGCTGGTCGAGTGTTACGCAGGCCAGGCGACGGATCTGCTGAAAGAGGAGTTCTACCGCTCCCTGCTGGCTGCCTACCTGCCCGAGGAAATCGAAGACCAGCTCCGCCGCGCCCACCTGAGCGGCCTGAAGGTCCGCACGGTCACCGATCGCCACGTCGACGTCTTCGGCCACCCGGACTGAGGCGCGTTCAGTCGGCCAGGCGCTTGCCGCGGCGGCCGATGCGGCGCTTCCACTCGATGCCCGCGCAGTAGAGTACGGGCACGGTGAGCATGGTGAGCACCTCGATGAGCATCCCGCCGAAGCTCGGCAGGGCCATCGGCAGCATGATGTCGCTGCCGCGACCGGTGGACGTCAGAACCGGCAGCAGGGCAAGGACCGTCGTGGCCGTGGTCATCAGGCAGGGCCTGACGCGCCGGCAACCCGCCTCGATCGTGGCCGCACGGATCTCATCGACACTCCGGGTGCGGTTGGCCCGGAAGGTCTGGTCCAGGTACGTGCTCATCACCACGCCGTCGTCCGTGGCGATGCCGAACAGCGCCAGAAAGCCCACCCACACCGCGGCGGAGAGGTTGATCGTCCCGGTCTGGAAGACCTCGCGCATCGAACGGCCGAACAGCTCGAAATCCAGAAACCAGTCCTGTCCGTACATCCAGATGATCAAAAAGCCCCCCGACCAGGCCACCGCGATCCCCAGCCCGACGATGCCCGTCGTCCAGACCGACTTGAACTGCAGGTAGAGGATCAGGAAGATCAGCAGCATCGCAAGCGGCAGGATGAACTGCAGCGTCCGGCTGGTTTCCAGCTCCTGCTCGTACTCGCCGGCGAAGCGGTATGTGATCCCGGAGGGCAGCTTGATTTCACCGCTCTGCCTGGCCTGCTGCAACGTGTTCTGGGCGGCGTGGATGACATCGAGGTCGGCCACTTCCTCCTGCCCGGCGAAGGTGACGTAGGTGACCTTGAAGGTATCCTCGCTGAGCAGCATCTGCGGGCCCTGGCGGAAGGTGATCTCGACGATCTCCTCCAGCGGCACCGTACCGCGCGGCGTGCGGATCGGCAGGCGACGGATCTGCTCGATGTCGTCGCGCTGCTCGCGCTGGAGCTGGACCAGCACGGGGATGCGGATGCGCCCGTCGATGCTGGTGGTGACGACGCGGCCCCCCGCATAGCCGGCAAGGGCCCCGAGCACCTCGGCCGGACGGACCTGGTAAAGCTTCATCTGGCGACGGGCGGCGGCGGATCGCAGGTCCGCCTCGAGATACGGCTTGCCGACCACCAGCTGGGCCTGCACCGTCTCGGGGCGGATTTCGGGCACCTGCTTGAGGACCTGCTCGATGGCCACCGCGGCGTCTTCCAGCTCGTTGAGATCCTCGCCGAAGACCTTCACGCCCATCGGCGCCCGCATGCCCGTCTGGAGCATCACCAGCCGCGTCTCGATCGGTTGCAGCGGGGGCGCGGAGGTCGAACCGGTCAGATTGGCCGCCGCGGCGATCTTGTTCCAGATATCGGCCGGACTCTTGACGTCCGGGCCCCAGTTGCGCACCCGATTGCCCTCGGCGTCGACGCCGTACTCCGGCTTGTAGAAGATCACCGTCTCGATCATCGACAGTGGCGCCGGGTCCAGGGCCGAATCAACTCGCCCCGCCTTGCCGACGACCACGTCGACTTCCGGAATCGCGCTGATGGCGCGGTCCTGGAGGCTGAGCATCTCCGCAGCCTCGCCGATGGAACCGTGGGGCTTGATGGTGGGCATCCAGAGGTACGAGCCCTCGTCCAGCGAGGGGCGGAATTCTTTGCCCAGGCCCTGCCAGATCAACCCGCCGGCGACCATCATCGCAAGCGGCATGCTCAGAAACAGCAGCTTGTGTCGCAGGCACCAGGCCAGGATGTACGGATAGGCCATCCGGTACAGCCAGAACAGGCCGATCAGCACGCCGATCAGGCCCAGGGTGAACACCAGGTTCCATGCAATCGCGGTCTGGGGCCCCAGTGGCAGCCAGGCCCACGTCAGGGCCACTGCGACGGCCAGGGCAATCAGGAAGTTCAGCGTGTATCGCCAGTATTTGCGAAACCGCGCCGCCCGCCCGCCAGGACGGCTGCGTCGCAGCACCAGCAGCGCCGCCGGGGGCAGCACGAGCAGGGCTACCAGGATCGAAGCGACCAGCGCGAATGTCTTGGTAAACGCCAGCGGCCGAAACAGCTTGCCCGCCTGCCCGGTCAGGAAGAAGACCGGCAGAAAGCTGATGACCGTTGTCGCCACTGCCGTCAGCACGGCCGAGCCGACCTCGGCCGCTGCCCGGTGGACCACCGAGATCCGCGGCTCGGAGGGGTCCGATGCGTCCAGGTGGCTGACGATGTTCTCACAGAGCACGATGCCCATGTCGACGATCGTGCCGATGGCGATGGCGATCCCGGCCAGGGCGACAATGTTGGCGTCGACGCCGAAGAGCTTCATCGCGATGAACGTGATCAGCACGGCCAGGGGCAGCATCGAGCCGATCAGCAGGCTCGATCGCAGGTGCACGAGCATCAGCACGACCACGACGATGGTGATCAGTACCTGCTGGGTCAGGGCGTCTTCCAGCGTGCCCAGCGTCTCGTGGATCAGCTTTGTGCGGTCGTAGAACGGCTCGATAGTGACCTGGCTGATCGTGGCCCACGCCGGCCAGTCCTCCCGCGGAATCGACTGGAGATGGGCCAGCCAAGCCTGCTCATTGATCTTCCCGTCGATGAACGCCGCAAAGCCGCGCCGGCCTGCATAGCGGCGCAGCTGCTGGGGACTGGCCTGCGTCAGATCCAGCAGGGGCTTTCTCTGCAGCGACGGCGAGATGTTCTCGATCTCCGCCTGGACGTTCTGGATCACCTCCATCGGGTTGGCGCCGAAACGGGCGACCACGACGCCTCCGACGGCCTCGACGCCGTCGCGGTCCAGCACGCCGCGCCGCCGGGCCGGGCCCATCGTCACCGTCCCCAACTGCTTGAGCAGCACGGGGGCTGTCGCGGCGGGCTTGACTATGACCTGTTCCAGATCTTCCGTGCTGCGGATGAACCCCGTGCCCCGCAGGAAATATTCCACCCCGTTGATCTCCAACGTCCGGGCCGAGACGTCCAGGTTGCTGGCCTGGATGGCCCGGTAGACCTCCGGCAGCGTCACGTCGAACTCGCGCATCGCCCGGCGGTTCAGGTCGACGTGGAACTGGCGAACGAAGCCGCCGACCGAGGCGACCTCGGCCACCCCGGCCGCTGAGGACAGGGCGTACCTGACGTAGTAGTCCTGGATTGTCCGCAACTCGTCCAGGTCCCAGCCGCCGACGAGATTGCCCTCCGGATCCCGCCCCTGCAGCGTGTACCAGAAGATCTGCCCCAAGGCCGTTGCGTCGGGCCCCAGTGCAGGCTGGACGCCCTCGGGCAAGGCCCCGGCCGGAAGAGAATTGAGCTGTTCGAGTATACGCGTGCGGGACTCGTAAAAATCCGCCTCGTCGTTGAAGATCACGTAGATCGACGACAGGCCATACATCGAACTGCTCCGGACAGTCCGGACGTTCTTGAGGTTCAGCAGGGCCGTTGTCAGCGGCAGGGTCACCTGGTCGTCGACGTCCATGGGGCTGTGGCCGGGCCACTCAGCGTAGACGATCTGCTGATTGGCCCCCAGGTCCGGGATCGCGTCGACCGGTACGCGATCCCGCGGGATCGGGCCGAGGTCCCAGTCGAACGGGGCGACCATCAGGCCCAGGACAATCACAAAAACCAGGCCCACGCCGACGACGAGCTTGTTGGTCAGCGTCAGGCCGATCAGCCGGCCGATCAGGCCTTTCTCGGGCCTCTTGTCCGGGTCCTGCCGGGTCTCTGTATCAGTCATGGACTCAGCTCACTCCGAGGCGGATTGGTAGGTCTGCTCGATCGAGCCGCAACGCAGCATGGCCGATCCGAAGTACGGGTTGGCGATCTGCTCGTCCAGTTGCAGCCAGTCGGCCCCCTCGTTGTCGAACGCCATCGGGCAGTGGGCGCGATGGACCTGCCGGCCGTCGGGGTAACCGAACTGCTCGATGAGGATCTTCATGCGGTTCGAGACGGGCAGGTAGGCCTTGCGAAGCTGCTGGATGTCCTCGGCTGCCGCAGCCGTGGCAAGCACCTCGGCGAGGGTTTCGGCATTGGCCTTCCAGATGGGCCGGACGTCGGCGGACAGTGGATCGGCATCGATATCCTGCAGCGCCTGGAGCATCTGGCGGGCCGCTTCGACCGACTCGGCCGTTTCGTCGGCAGCCAGTCGGCTGGTCAACTCGAAATACCGGTCCCAGACGACCTGCAACTGGCCGGCGAAGGGCTCTGGCAACTCGCCCCGGACAACCGCAGCTGTCTGCGAGGTCGCCTGTTCCCGGGGGTTCATCATGCTCAGCATGCGGTCGATCTGCCTTTGCGAGTCGATCTTGAAGTTCCCCTGCACCGCGACCAGTTCGCCTTCGGCCAGGCCCTCTTCGACGAGGTAGAAGCCCCCGGCCCGCGGGCCCAGGTTCACTTGACGGTAGTAGTACTGCAGCCTGCCGGATTCGGGGTCTTTGACCTGCACGTAGACGACCGATCGCTTTCCGGTCCAGAGCACGGCCGAGACGGGCACGACCAGCGACGGCTGGCTCTGCCCGGTAGCAGGGGCGTACCCCAGCGAGCCGGCCTGTTCCAGATCCATTTGGCAGATGGGACACTGGCCCGGCTCGTCGGAGACCACGCTGGGATGCATCGGGCAGAGGAACTTGTCCGCCAGATCCGGCTCGACGACCTTGCCCCCAGAGGCGATCTGCGATTCGACGATCGCCGAGACCGTCATCTGGGGCTTGAGTCGGCCGTTTTCGTTGTCGGCCGTGACGCGTACGCGCACCGTCCGCGACTCCGGATCGACGGTGGGGGAGAGGAAGCTGATCCGCCCGGTGAAGACCTCGCCCGGGTAGGAGCGGACGGAGAACCGGACCGGTTGACCCAGCCGCAGCCACTGCACGTCGGACTCGTAGGCGTCGAACTTCACCCAGACCTTCTGCAGGTCGGCGATGGTGTAGATCGGCGAGCCGACCTGGACGTAGTCACCCTGCTGGGCGTGTTTGCGGATGACGATGCCCCCCTGTGGAGCGTAGATCGTCAGGGTGTCGGAGGGCTCGCCGCGGCGGGCGATCTGCTGGATCTGCTCGTCGGTCAGGCCCATCAGCTGGAGCTTTCCGGCCGCCGCCTCGGCCCCGGCGCGCGTGGTCTGGCGGATGATTTCT
This sequence comes from Phycisphaerae bacterium, assembly GCA_046541415.1. GTDB lineage: Bacteria > Planctomycetota > Phycisphaerae > SM23-33 > SM23-33 > CAZOVB01. The sequence continues at coordinate 15,749 of JBKHDI010000039.1, forward strand.
GACGCATCGGAGTCCAGGGTTCCCAGGGCCCGGCTGGCCTGGATCCACTCGGCCTGGGCGGCCAGCAACTCTGGCGAGTAGATGTCGACCATGTGGTCGCCCTTGCGTACGGCCATGCCGGTGAAGTCGACGTACAGCCGTTCCAGCCGCCCCGGGATCCACGCGGTGGTCCGCGCGATGCGGGTCTCGTCGTAGGCGACCTGGCCGATCATCTCGATCCGGGCGGTGACGAACCGGCGTTCAATCGGCGCGAGCTGGATGCGCAGGGCCTGGCTGGCGGCAGGGGTCAGTTCCAGCGGGCCGGTCGGGTCGCTGCCGCCGGTAGCAGGGACGAGTTCCATGTTGCAGATCGGGCAAAGGCCCGGCCCGCTGCTGGTCACGTCCGGGTGCATCGAGCAGATCCACAGGTCGGCCTGTTCGTCCCCGGCCTGCTGGCCGTGCCGGTGGCCGGCGTTTGCCGTGGTCGATGGGCCAGCCTTTTCGCCGGCATCATCGTCGCCTGCCAGGAAAAAGTGGTAGGCGCCGAGGCCCAGGCCGAAGGCGACCAGCACGGCAAGCACCAGCGTGACGATCGAGTCGGCCAGGCGTCCGAACCGGGCTGTCGGTTCAGTCGGCTGGTCGGCAGCGGTTTTCGGGGCGTCCTGTTCCGGGTGTTTGGGGGCCTGGGTCATTCGTTGTTTCTCGATGGGTCGTTGACGTCGTCCATGTTCTCAACGTTCGCAGTGCCCCGGCCGGTTCCCTGACCGGCGGCTGGGCCGGAATCAAGTGCAGTGGCGGTCAGTTCTTCCAGCGCTGCCTGGGCGATGGCGGCGTCGGCCCGGGCCCGCCGCCAGGCCAGTTCGAACTCCAGGTTGACCCGCTGGGCATCGACCAGGTCGGTGAACGTCGCCGCACCGGATCGGTAAGACGCGGTGACCACTTTCAGGGCCTCGCGGGACTTGGGCAGGATCAACTGACGGTAAAGCTCGTCGCGTCGGATGGCATCGCGGTAGTCGTAGACGGCCCGGGCCACCCGGGCAGCCAGATCATCGCGAAGCTGGGCCAGGTCCAGGCTGCGGGCGGTGCGCAGGGCGCGGGCCTGTCGAACGCCGGCGGCCAGGCGGTCCCGCCAGATCGGGATCGACAACGTCGCCGAGACCATCCAAGGGTCCTTGCCGTTGTCGTCGACGTTGACGTGGTGGCGCCGGTCGGTCTGAATCCACCCCACGCCGACGCCCAGGTCGGGCCAGTATTCCTTGCCGGCCAGTTCGATCGCCGCCTCGGCTGCGTCGATCCGGGCCTGGAGGGCCCTGACGGCCGGGTTGTCCTGCCGGGCCTGGCGGACCAGCGACGGCGCGTCGAGTTCCACCTGCCGCAGTTCCAGGCTGCCAGGCAGGGAGATCTCGGTTTCCGGGTCGATGCCCAGCACTGCGGCCAGGGCAGCAGCGGCAGCGGGGACCTGCTGCTGCAGCGCCTGGAGACGGTCGGCGACCCGGCCCCGCTCGATCTGGATGCGGATCAGGTCGCCTCGCGAGGCCTTCTGTGTCCGGTAGAGATTCATCACGACCTGTTCGAGGTCTTCCAGCAGCTTGCGGTTTTCGCCGGTTACGCGGATCGACCGTCCGAGGTAGTACAACTCGGCCCATCGAGCGGTGACCTGCCGGACGATCTCCAACCGTCGCGCCTCGAACTGCTCGGCCGCAGCACGGGCCTTGGCGGCAGCCTGCCGACCTCGCAGGTCCAACTCGCCGGGGGCGGGGATCATCTGGGCCAGTTGCACGCCGTGCCGCTGAGGCCCGACGCGCGTCTCGGTCGAGCGGATGTAGAACGTGTACGTCAGCTTCGGGTCCTGCCAGGAGGTGACCTGCGGGATCTGCTCCAGCGCCGCGCGGTACTGGTGGTAGAGGGCCTTGAGCGACGGGTTGTACAGCAGCGCCTGGATGCGAGCCTGCTGCAGGTTCTCGGGCCACTGCGTTGCAGGGGGCTCGGGCAACTGGTCGGGACTCGTTCCGGGCGAGACCATCCGCCAGGCGGGACTCGCCCCCGCCTGTGGCCCGCTGCGGGGATCGTAATAAGCTTGCCGGTTGCAACCGGCCAGCAGGCCCAGAGAGAGAAGAACTGCCCAACAGTATACAGCCACCCGATTGTTCTGTACCATGTCTTGCACTCGTTTCCAGCGGTTGTGAGGCATACAAGTATAGGGGTGGCAACAGGCGAAGTGCAATTGGAACCGACAGAGATGGATTCACGCAAGTATCGAGCGACAGAGATTCTTACGCAACGTCATGGGGACCAGTACGTCTTTGGACTGGGCTGTATGAAACAGCTGGCGGCCAGGGTATCGACCCTGCCCTCGCCGGTTGCGGTGGTGATATCGGGCATGGGCTCTGACTGGGCAGGACCGCTGCACGACCAGGTCCGGCGACAATTGGACAAGGCGCGAATCGACACCGCCGGAGAGTGGATTGGCGGGGCAGGGCCGAACTCGCCGATCGAGGATGTCCAGCGGCTGGCGGATGAATTCACCGACCGCAAGCCCGCGGCCGTGCTGTCGATCGGCGGGGGAAGCGGCATCGATGCGGTCAAGGCGGCGATGGCTGTCTCGACCCTGCGCGGCCTGCGAGACCTGCAAGACCTGCTGGGGTCAGGTCAGGTCTCGGCCTCGATGGAGGCTGCGGGCAAGACGCTGCCGAAGCTGATGGCCGTCCAACTGGCCGCCTCCAGCGCATCGCACCTGACCAAGTACGCCAACGTCACCGACGTCGATGCCGGCCAGAAGATGCTGATCATCGACACCGCGGTCGTGCCCGACCTGGCGATGTTCGACTACGCCCACACGACGACGATGAGCCCGTCATTCACCCGCGACGGGGGGCTGGACGGTTTCAGCCACTGCTGGGAAGTGCTGATGGGCGCCACCGGCCGGACGCTGGAGGACGTTCGCGAGATCTCGCTGCTGGGCATCGAATTGATCGTCTGTCACCTCCAGCGGGCGGTGGCCGACGGGGACGACCTTTCCGCGCGAGAGGCCGTCGGGCTGGGCACGGACCTGGGGGGCGAGGCGATCATGATCGGCGGGACCAACGGGGGCCACCTGACAAGCTTTTCGCTGGTCGATCTCTTGCCCCACGGCCGGGCCTGCGCCCTGATGAACCCGTACTACACCGTGCTGTTCGCCGAGGCGATCGAGGAGAAGCTGCGCGACCTGGCGGGCGTGCTGGGCCGATGCGGGGTGCTGAAAAAGCCCGTCGAGCAACTGTCCGGGCGGGATCTCGGCGAGGCGGTGGCGCGGGCGATGATCCGTTTCTCCGAGTCGATCGGTTTTCCAACGACGCTGGAGCAGGTAGAGGGCTTCGATCACTCGTACATCGGCCGGGCCCTGGCAGCGGCCAAGAACCCCAAGCTGGCCAGCAAGCTGCAGAACATGCCCATCCCCATGACCTGCGAGCAGGTCGATACGCATATGGCCTCGGTGCTGGAGGCGGCCGTCGATGGCGACCTGGGCAAAATCCGTTCGATGCAGGCCTGAAAGAGGCAGCACAAAGCAGAGGCCCGGCTGAGGAGGTCACAGCCGGGCCACGAGCAGGACCGCCGGGTGTTCAGCCGGCGGTCCTTCGGTTCCGACGGATGACCCATGCCCCGAAAGCCATCAACAACAGGCTGGACGGTTCGGGCACGTAATAATCGGCCAGTACGTCCTCGGCCAGCTTGCCCTGGGGGGTGAACCACGTCGGAGCGTGGTCCCAGTCGGAGGGGTCCGGGTCGATCTCCCAGTTCCACCAGAAGGCCCCCTCGAAGAAGGGCTCGTCCCACAGGGCAGTCAGGAGGGCCTGGTAGGCGGCGGCCTGTTCGGCCTGGTCTTCCGGGCTGCTGCCTGGCAGCTCCCACGGATGTCTGGTGGTCCCGTCGGAGCTGGTGTAGCCGACTTCGGTCAGCAGCACGTCCAGGCCGTGGGCAGCCGACCAGTCAGCCAGCATGTCGGCGTGACCTTCCCAGGCGGCGATGAGCGTCTCCAGGGATGGGTCGTCGTTGTTGCCGTAGTAGTCGGTCAGGGGGTAGTAGGCGTCGACGCCCAGGAAGTCCATCTCGTCCCACCAGCGGATGTCGGCCGCGGTTGCGGTCGTGGCGGGGGGGCTGGGCGACCAGGCCGGCTGGGCTGCGTATGTCAGCAGCCCGTCGTAGCGGTTGCGAATGCCGCTTCCGCTGCCGCCGACGCCGTCGCCGCCGTCGGATCCGATGGCCGCCCGCCAGCGGGCCTCGTTGGTCGGACCGCCCGAGGCCGAGGCCAGTTCCGTCCCGATCGCGAAGATCTCCACGTTGTGGGCCTGGGCGATTTCCGCCCAGTGGTAGATGTAGTTGGCGTAACCGTCGTAGGGATCGTCGGCCGCGCCGGCGTGCGTGCCGTCGTGGACGGCCTGGCCGGAGCCCCAGAACCAGCTGTCGCTGCCGGGGATCTGCCCGCGCCAGTGGCTCGGGTCGTTCCGCAGGTTCACCAGGGGCTTGAGCATCACCTTCATGCCCCGATCGTGGATCGCGTCGATGACGGTGGTGGTCACCTCGGTGGTGGCCGTGCCGGCAAAACCGCTTGCCCCGGTCGGATCCGGGGAGATCAGCTGCGAGTTGATGTTGTCCTGCAGCCAGAAGACGTTGACGCCCACCGTGTCGACGCCGATCGCCTGCATGTTGTCCAGCGACTGGCTGAGCTGGTCGAGACGCAGGTTGTCCATGGTCAGCGGGTGTTCGTCGGCCGTGCCGTCCCCGCCGCCCCAGACCGTCAGCGAGACGGCCTTGTAGTTCGGCTGGGCGTTGGCGGTGCAGACAAGCATCGCGCAGCAGCAGAGGGCTGCCAGAAGGGGGTACTTCATCGTGAACTCCTGTTGATCGGGCCGCAAGACCCGCAATGCGTATCGAACTCCCGGCCGAGCCCTTGCAAGGACCCGGCCGGGTCGACACTCTTCTCAGTTCAAACTATTTCCTGCGGCGTCGCAGCAGACCCAGACCGCCAATCGCCAGCAGCGACAGGCTGGCCGGCTCGGGCACGAGAGTGGGGGTTGCTTGAATGACAACCGTCTGGCCCAGCATGTCCGGGTCCTTGGTAATCACCTGGAACCCGGCCCGGTTGATCTGTGACAGTTCGCCGGAACTGAGCGCACCGACGACTGTAGATTGATCAGACCCGTCGTAGATCTCGGCGGAGGCGAAATCGATATAGGAGACAGCCGAGTCTCCCGTGCCTAGTACCGGCCAGAGGGTCGACGGTTGGACGAACTTGTTCCAGTCCTGGGGGGTCAGGAAGATGGAGACTTCGATATCTCCTGTGCCCGTGGAACTGATGACTTCAAATTCCAGGCCAAAGCCTTCGTAGGAACTCCAGTTCGCGCCCCACCCGTCGAAGCCGATGGAGGCCTTGCCTTCATTTTCGATCTCGCCGTTGAGGGTAATCTCGAACTGCACACCGTCACTGGCGAGATCCGTTCTGCTGTCCAGCGTTCCTGGACCCCAGCCAAGGTTGTCGAAGTCCGAATCCATCAGATCAGAATCGCTCAAGGTGACATTCTGGGCCGATGCGAACCCCGCGATCAGGATCAGTGCGAAACACAGGGAGATGCTCTGTTTGCTGACCATTCCCAATACTCCTTTCATGTGCAGAAATGCATTGTATCAAGGGAAATGCGTTCCCTTCTTCCTCAATTACGACTCCATGACAGAGTATAGGGGCCTGTCGTGCGCTATAAAATACAATATCGTGTACAAAACTTCTTAAATAGCGCAGAAGATTCTGAAGACATGGGCCGAAGGTGGAGTTTGGCTACGCCTCAGGAGTAGGAAGCTGCCGGGTTGACGAATAGAAGTCTTTCTCATCGGTCTGGGTGTGTGCTATAGTAGGGTTTCTATCAACTCGTCTGGCACGATAAGATGGTCAGTATCCTGTAGAGCCGTTTCGCAGACGTGCCGGCGAGTTGCGGGGGCTGTACTGGAGAAATAGTATGGCCGATCGTCTTCGCGTTCGTCTGGGCCTTGGTTGGTATTCCAAAGAGATTCACAGAGGTGTGGCACGGTATGCCCAGCAGGCGGGGTGGCACCTCTGGTCGGGACAGCGCCTGCACACCATTCTTCATGAGGGTTGGACAGGTGACGGGCTGATCACCAACGGGTTGTTCCCGCAGGAGTGGGAGATTCTCTACACGCTGTCCTGCAAGCTGGTGCTGATCGACCACGAGAGAATCCCGCGGCCCGGGACGGGGTACATCTCGACGGACAATCGGGCCGTGGGCCACATCGCCTTCGAGCACTTCCGGCAGCGCGGGTTCGGCCACTATGCCTGGTCCAGTCGATACGACAGCCACGAGAAAACCCGCGCCGACGCCTTCGAGGCCGCCGCCGAGGAGGCAGGGTACTCGTGTCGGCAGATCGGGTTCTTCGAGGTGGCCGGCAGCGAATCGAAGTCTTCGGAGTTCCGCAATACCTGGCTGCGCGAGCAGGTTGAGTCTCTGCCTCGGCCGGTGGGCATTCTGGCAGTCAACGACGACGAGGCAGTGGACATCCTGGAAGCCTGCGAGGACGCAGGACTGGCCGTGCCCGAGGAGGTGGCCGTCCTCGGCGTCGGCGACAACGTCGAGGTCTGCCAGTTCGCCCCCAGGCCGCTTTCAAGCGTGCAGCTGAATCGCGAGAAGTCCGGCTGGCAGGCCGCAGCCCTGCTGGACCGCCTGATGGCCGGCGAGAACCCGCCGGACGAGCCGATCCTGGTCCGGCCCGGGCAGGTCACCTGCCGGCTGAGCACCGATATCGTGGCGGTCAATCATGTCGAAGTCGCCCGGGCGATGCGGTTCATCTGGGCCAATGCCCACGAGCAGATCAGCGTCGACGACGTGGTCGAGGCGGTGGCCCTGTCGCGTCGGTCGTTGTTCTCGGCCTTTCGCAAGCACCTGGGCCGCACGCCGCACCAGGAGATCCTGCGCAGGCGGATGGAGATCGTCACCCGGCTGCTGCGGGATACCGAATTGAAGGTCTACCAGATCGCCGAGCAGGCCGGCTTCGGCTCGGTCACGCACCTCTACCAGGCCTTCAGCAAGCAGTACGACATGCCCCCGCGCCAGTACCGCCAGTGGATCCGCTCCGGCGGACGCGTCGACTAGCGCCCCAGGTGACGGCGGAAGAACTCCACGACCAGCTGCTTGATCTGCCCGTTGCCGTAGGCGGTTCGGCCGTCGTGGCCGACGCGGGGCAGTTCCAGGAGGCTGACTTCCACGCCCGCCGCGGCCAGGACCTCGGCGTAGCGGGCGGATTGATCGAAAGGCACGATTCGATCGGCCGTCCCGTGGACCAGCAGGTGCGGCGGGCTGTGGCGGTTGACGTGAAAGATCGGCGAGGCGGCTTTGTAGGCTTCGGGCAGCTCGGCGGCCGGGGCTCCGAGCAATTGCTGCACCCCGTCTACCTCTTCCATCGCGGCCAGGTCGGTCGGCGGATAGAAGCAGCAAATCGCCGAGACGGCCGGTGAGACCTCCTGCAGTTCAGGCGCGGCTCTAAGCTCGCTGTCGCCGGCCCGGACGCCCAGCAGGGCAGCAAGATGTCCTCCGGCCGAATCGCCCCAGGCGCCGATCCGTTCCGGGTGGATGCAGAACTCGCCCGCGCTGCGGCGGACGAACTGCACGGCCGTGGCGAGATCTTCTATGCAGGCGGGGAAAACTGCCTCGCCGCTGCAGCGATACTCTGCGCTGAGGACAGCGAACCCGTGTCCGGCCAGCCAGGCCGAGACGCGGTACGCCCCGCGCCAGTGCATGTTCATCCAGCCCCCGCCACAGATCCACAGAACGGCCGGCAGGGGGGTCGGGGCCTCTTCGGGCCGCCAGATATCCAGGTGCAGCCGGCGCTGCCCGATCTGCCTGTAGACGATGTCTCGCGTCCATTCGATCCCGGCAGGGACGCCTTGGAAGACTGTTTCGCCCGGGGCTGCTTCGATCACCCGGTGATCGAATCGGCCGCTTGGGGGCAGGTTGGCCATCATCCAAAAACTCCTTCTGCTGGACAGAAAGAGTGACTCTGCCTGGAGGGGCAAGAAATCGCAAGCTCAAATCCGCCGGATCACTGGCTGGTCAGCAGCCAGGCCGGGTCGGTCGATTCCCGCAACTGCGAGCCTGTGAAGGGCAGCTGCGCGCGGCGGAAGGTCCTGCAACTGCCGTCGATGAAGTTGACATTCGTGTCGCGCCGGTTCATGTGCCTGCCGCTGATCCGCCCGTACTTCCAGTAATTGTGCGACCAGATGCCGTCATACATCGCCACCAGCCGGTCCGAGGCATGGACGGCGTCGAGACGATAGAGAATGTTGTTGTCCCGGTTGGCCGACCAACGCAGGAAGGGGAAGGGCCTCGGTTCGGTCGTACGGAGGTTCAGCCCGTACCACGTCTGGACGTAAGCCTCCTCATTGCCGTCCAGGTGGCGTCGGCCGATGGCCTGGCAGCTGCTGTCGGCGTATGGATCGGCGTTGCGGTTGTACAGGTCGGTAATCGCGATGACCTCCTCCACGCCGCTGGGGCAGCGGAAGGTGGTCGGCCCGGAGGGGATGCTGTCCCGCTGGTCGGTCCAGGCGGCCCGGACGTAGTCTCCGCCGGCCAGGATCGTCTCCAGCGTGTCCGTCTCGCCGTCCTGGTCGGAGAGGAAGTATTCCCCGGGCACGAGGTACCTGTCGTTCTCTCTGGCGTAGGTGTAGATCGCCGAGCCCAGCGTCCGCATGCTGGTCATGCACGTTGAGGTCCGCCCGATTTCCATGCCCGTGCCCAGCGAGGGCAGGAGGATCGAGACGAGCATGGCGATGATGGCTACGACGACCAGCAGTTCGATCAGCGTGAAACCACCGCAACTCCGACGTGAAATTCGTGGGCCCATTCGATCCTCCTCCAAGTCGGGGGCCTTGGCGTATCTGCGATTTTCGGCAGATGTCTCATCAGACAGAGAGAGTACACACATGCGAAAGGCTGGGAGTCTACACTCAATTTGCCGCGGCAGGGCCCTCAGTCGCTCTGACAGGTCAGCTCGACCTTGCCCTCTGTAAGCGAAATACGCTGCTGCCCGCCTGCCCAGCGGACGTGCAGCGTCATCTGGCGGTTCGATTCGACTCCAAGGCGCGGCGGATCGGTTTCGCTCTGGCGCTGCCGGCAGTGCAGGCAGAGCACGCCGCCGTGGCCGAATCCGAGCCGGTCGACGCCAAATGCGTCTGTCAGGCGGATGTCCCAGGTGAGGGTGTTTTCGGGCACGGAGGATCGCAGGCCGAAGACGTATTCCAGCAGCACGGCCACCGGTCCCAGGCCTCCCCAGCCGACGAAGTCGCGTTTGGCCGGCTTGCCCGGATCGGCCGACTCGGGAGCGTAGTTCTCCCAGACCGTTCCGGTCTTCTCGAAGACGGCCAGGACGTTGTCCAGGTGGTTCCTGCCGATCTGCCAGGCCAACTCGTCCTGTCCGACTTGGGACAGGCCCCGCAGGACCATGTAGTTCGTCGGGGGCCAGACCGACCCCAGCCAATACCCGCCGTGGGGGCAATAGGTCTGGGCATCGGCCGAGAGGGTCGGCACGCGGTGGGGGCGGTTGAAGGTCTGCTCGTCGGCCAGCCAGGTCGCCAGGCGCGTGGCGCGCTGGCCACGGGCGGCCCCGGCCAGCAGTGTCCACCAGGCGGCAATGGACTTGACCCCGCTGTGGCCCGTCTCGGGATGGGTGTCGTAGTAGAACCCGTCCGCTTCAGACCAGGCGTGGGTGTTGATCCAGTCATCCAGGCGCCGGATCTCGGTCTGCTCGCACTCGACGTCTCCGGGTCGTCCGAGGACCTCGGCCATCTTCACCAGCAGCCTCGCCGAGAACAGGGCCTGGCTGGTCGCGTCGATCCAGGAGAGGTGCCCATGGTCGGTGTGCGGGTCGTAGTCCTGCCCGACGCGCGTCTGGTTGTCCATCCCGCAGGCCAGGCCACAACTGAAATAGCTGCCGTCCTGCCACGTCCGGTACTTCCGCATCCACCGGTGATAGCCGACCAGCGCGGGAAAGACTTCCGCCAGTCGCTGCTTGTCGCCGTTGCAGCAGAAGTGCTCCCACTCGCACCAGGCCAGCACGTTCGGACCCGTCGAAGCCGGGTCGTGCGGGTGGAAGAGGCTCCCGCCTGGGAAGGGCCTCAACTCCCGCCCGATCCAACCGTCGATTCGCTGTCTGTGGTAGAAGTTGTCCAGCGTGCGTTGAAAATCGAACGCGCGGGCCCCATACCGGGCGAACATCAGGATGAACACCGAGTCCCACATGAACAGGTTGCCGTTAAAGGCCGTGTCGATGTAGTTGGCGATGAAACCGTTGGCAGGCCCAGAGCGGCGGAGATTCTTGTGTGCCAGTTTCCAGACTTCCTGCCAGCAGTCCTCGGCCGCGGGATTCATCGGCCAGTGGATCGCGGGGATCTCCGAGGCGAACTGGTCCCACGTCGGCAGGGGGGCCGAGTCGATTCCGCGCAGGCGCAGTGCGTTCTGATCGACCATCGATTGGGGGGCGGCAAAGTCCAGATAACAACTCGGCGCATATTGCGTCTGGTGACGGGCCATGGGCACTCCTGGCAGGGCAGATGGTTGGGCTCGGCCCGAGAGTCTAGCTGCCGAGGCCCATGGATGCAAGGCGGTCGGGCCGGAGATTAATCCGGCTTGGTCTCTTGCCCCTTGCGCTGGAGCGTCTTGAGCCACGCATCCAGCAGCTTGATTTGCGAGGCCTTGAACAGCCACTCGTGCTTGCCGTCGGGCACGTAGTGGACGGTCAGGGGCACGCGGGCGTCGGTCCAGTCCTGTTGGGCCTGTTTCCAGATGCGCGAGCCACCGTCGGCCTGGCCGACCAGCACAAACATCGGCGTGGCGTGGTATTCGCCCCCATCCTTAAGCTTGACCAACTGAACTTTGCCCTTCTGGTAGGACTCGATGTCCAGCGGGTAGGCTGCGTCGACGACCAACCCGCCGTAGGCAGTCGGGTTCTCCCGCCAGAGCGAAAGGGCCACCTGCCCGCCTGCGCTGTAGCCCAGCAGCAGGGGCTTGTCGGGCTGGATGGCCTGGGCCTGCCCAGCCGCGGTGATCGCCTCGGCAATGTCCGCAATGTCCTGCTCGGACCAACCGGCGGGGCTCTTGCCCTCGAAGACCATCACGGCCAGATCGTGCCTCCAGAACGTCTCGGCCAGGGACTCGGCGGCATGGTTTGCCAGGCTGCCCGAGGGGTGCAGCCAGACCACCAGGCGACGCGGCGGGTCGTCTTTCCGGATCGGCCCCAGCAGGACGCGGTAAGCCAGGCCGTCTGCAGCGCGGCCGGTGATGACAGTCCGTCCGTTCTCCTGCTGGACGACATCCGGCCCGGCCGATCGCCCCAGACGCTCGATTAGTTGCTTATACCCCTTCATCTTGCGAAGCGAATCCAGGTCGGGATCTTTCTGGAGGTGCGACAGGTTCTGCCAGCCAGCCTCGACGGCGGCGGTGAGCTTCTCCATCGCCTGCTGCTTGCGTCCCAGCCGGGCCAAGGCGCAGGCGTGGTTGTAAAGGAAGTGTCGCCGCACCGGGTCGGGCAGGTCCAGGGCCTCGGCCTGGACGCACTTCTCGGCCGCCTGGGCATAGTCCTTTCGCTGGAAGGCCTTGTACATCTGGCGATGCAACTGGGCGGCCTGCCGGCGGATCTGCTTGTCGCTCAGTTCGGGCTTGTCCTGCTGGGCCTGGACCGTTGAGCAGGCAAGCAGGATCAGGATTGTGGATATTGCGGTTTTCATTCGGGTCCAAGGCTCTGATGAGCCGCGGGATGTTCTGGGGCAGCTGAACCTGCGTCGAGTCCACGTACCGGAAGATCACAGGAATGAAACCCGTAGAAGTCGCGACGGTTCCGGAAAATGCAGCAGAGCGGATAGATGGATCAGTCCCACACGATGCAGACCTTGCCGCTCTGGCCGGCGTCGGCGAGGCGGTAGGCATGCTCGGCCTGGTCCAGGGGCAGCTTAGGCCCTGCCGTCGCTTCCGGGTGCACGCCGTGGCGGGCGAGGATCTCGGCCAGCTCAGCCAGGTGGCCCAGCGAGGTCACCCACGAGCCGAACAGCGTGACCTGCTTGTGGATCAGCACCGGCGATACGTCGAAGCGGACATCCCTGCCCTCGCCGACGAATCCGCACCGGCCCCACTGGCGCGTCGCCTGCAGGGCCAGCAGACGACCGGCTGGGGCACCCGAACAGTCGATCGTCACCTCGCAGCCTTCGCCGCAGGTAGCATCCAGTACCGCTTGCAGGGCAGTTTCGCCGGACTCCAGCACGGTATCGACCAGCCGCTGACGCGGGGCGAAGGACAGGCTGCGGGCGAAGTCCAGCCTCCCCGGGGCCACGTCCAGCCCGATGACCTGGCCAACACCCAGGACGCGTCCCAACTGCGCCGCGGCCAGGCCCACCGGGCCCAGACCCACCACAAGCAGCCGATCCGTCCCGCACGTGTTCATCCGCCGCAGACACTCCCAGGCCGTGCCGAACCCGCAGGCCATGAACGCCCCGTCGACATACGTAAGACCATCCGGCAGGGGCACGCAGTCGACTTCTTCGGCCAGGATGTACGGCGCGTGGCCGCCGTCGCGCTGCCAGCCGTACGCCTTGCGGTGGGGCCCGCTGGTGCAGCTGATCTGGTAACCGGCGCGACAGTCGTCACAGCAGCCGCAGCCGGAAATGTGGTAGAGCACCACCCGGTCGCCGACCTGGCGCGCCTTGCAGCCAGGCCCGAGCTTGACGATCCGCCCGGCAGGCTCGTGGCCGGCAATGACGTTCTGGTACGCCTCGGGACCCTTGCCCAGATGCTCGCGGTAGATCGCCCGGATGTCGCTGCCGCAGATCGACGAGGCCTTTGTCTCGACGACCACCTGTCCGGGACCCGGCTCGGGCAGCTCGACAGTGCGGAATTCCACGCTGCGGTTTCCCGGCAGGACGACGCCGGTGATCTGGTCAGGAAGTTCGGGCATGATTCTTCTCCTCAGGCGGTCGGATTGGGCTTGCATCTTGTCCCAAACCGGCCTGCCCTGCAAGAGTTCCCGCCGATCGACGGATCCGCTCTGGGCTGGGACAGAATGCAGGTGTATGTGAATTTCTTATGCTACTCCACGCGACAAACGCAGTTAAGAAAAAGTAGGACGCAAAAACACCCCGCTGCCATTGACTGGACCGGCGATTTGCGTAGAATCATCCGGACAATTCAGTGCGCATTGTTTTCGAAGGATGCACGGTGGAAAACGAGCGTAGAGACAGACAAGCGGGGTTGGACAAGATCCCCACGCGAATCCGGAACCTGGACAAGATCCTCGCAGGGGGGCTGCCCGCCGGACGGTCCACCGTGATCATCGGCAAGCCAGGGACGGGTAAAACCATGCTGGCGATGGAGTTCCTTGCCCGAAACGCCGCCCATGGCCTGCCCGGTCTCTTCCTGTCCTTTGAGGAGCATCCAGGGCGGCTGCGGGACAACTTCGCCTCGTTCGACTGGGGTCTGGCCGATTCACAGCAGAAGGGCGACCTGGTTTTGTACCACTCGGACCTTCCGCACGTGGCGATCGCCAATGGGCAGATCAACATCGACGGGCTGCTGGCGATTCTCCAGTCGCACCTGGATAAGGGTATCAAACTGTTGGCGATCGACTCGATCGACGTCCTGCTGGGCCTCTTTGAGCCCGAACAGGACAGCAAGGTCCTCCTGCGTCTCCAGGAGTGGTTGCGGGAGAATGGTGTCACAGCCGTTTTTACCGCCAAAGGCGACGAGCAGAACCTGCAGCAGTACGGCTATCTCAGTTACGTAGCCGATTGCGTGATCCACCTGGACCAGCGGATGGCCGAGCAGGTCCGGACCCGCCGTCTGCAGGTGATCAAGTACCGCGGATCGAACTTCCTGAGCAATGAACATCCCTTCGTCTTCACGCAGAAGGGCATGGCCTTCCTGCCGGTCAACTCCGTGGTCTATACCGGCAGCAGTTCGCAGCAGCGAATTTCCACGGGCGTTGCGGGTCTCGATAAATCCCTGGACGGCGGGTTGCACAAGGGTTCGACGACGTTGATCGCCGGGCCGACCGGTTCGGGAAAGACGTCCCTGGCTGCACAGTTCGCGGTATCGGCAGCGGCCAGGGGGCAGAAGACGCTGATGATCTCTTACGAGGAATCCTATGACGATCTGCAGAATCGGATGGAGGGGATCGGGATCGATATCCAGCGCTGCAGACAGCAGGGGACCCTGGACGTGATGAACCTGGTTCCCGAAGCCAAGGGTGTCGATGAGCATCTGATCGACGCGGTGGACCGGATCGAGAGCCTCAGAGCCGAACATCTGATCCTCGACCCGGTCAGCGCCCTGGTCCGTATGGGATCCGGTGCTGCCGCCTTCGATTTCATGATCCGTCTGCTGGGCTTCTGCCGCTCCGGCGGAGTTACCACGCTTCTGACACAGGATGTCGCCGGCGACAGGATCAAGCCATCTCTCAGCGGGCGGGGTGTTTCCCCGCTGGTCGACAGCATCATCCGCCTCCGGTATCGGGAGGTGGACCTGCGGCTGCACCGGGAACTGGTCGTGGTCAAATCTCGCGGATCGAGCCATTCCCACGCATACCACGGTCTGGGGGTCGGCTCGCAGGGCCTCTCGGTCTGGCCCATCGATGGCCCCGATTCCCGCGATTCCGAGGCAAGTCGATCATGAATCTGACCCATGCGAAATCGAAACCGGATGACCAGGTTGGCGGTATCCTCTTCGTGGCCAGTCGAGAGATCAACTCCGAGATGGCCCGGAGGAACCTGGAGGCATTCTGCCGGGACAAACTGTTCGGAAACTGTCAGTTCGACACCGTCGATGTCTTCGAGGACATGGAGCTTGCGGTACGGGAGGGCATAATCGTGACTCCGGCCCTGTTGATCACCCGGCCGGAACCGAGGAGAGTGATCGTCGGGAATCTCTCAAACATCGAACAGCTGGCCGACATACTGAACATTGAGACCAGGCAGGCCCAGAATGGATGAGCATCGCCAGGACCCGCCCGACAGTCACCGGGCCCGGGACATTCTCCAGGCCCTCCAGCAGGGACAGGTCGACGCGGTTGTTGGAAACAATGGAATCCTTCTGTTGCGGCTGGCGGAACTCGAACGACGCCTCCAGGCCAGCGAAGCCCGCTACCGCGGGATCGTAGAGGACGCCGTCGAACTGATCTGCCGCTGGAGTCCCGACCGGACACTGCTGTTCGCCAACCAGGCCTTCTGCGAGATATTCGCAATTGATCGCGAGCAGCAGATGGGCGAAATCTTCACTCCGCCGATCTGCCCGGAAGACCAGCAGGTGTTTGACGAACATCTCGCCCGACTCCAACCCGACTCCCAGGCGGCCGAGTGCAACTGTCGCGTCAACGTCAACGGCAGGTTAATCTGGCTGCACTGGACAAGTCGTGCCTTCCGGCACGAGGGCAGCGAATCGCTGGAGATCCAATCCGCCGCCCGTGATGTCAGCCAGCAGCACCGGATCGAGCAGGAGCTGCGCAGCCTGAACGAATCACTGGAACGGAAAGTCCGGCAACGTACCGCCCAACTCGAGCAACTGGCCAAGAGCCTGACCCGGGCCGAGGAGAATGAACGGCGCAAGCTGGCGGGAATCCTCCACGACGGACTCCAGCAACTGCTGGTCGGGGCCAAATACAACATCAGCCAGGTCGGCGAGAATATCCACCATGAGAAATGGTCTCCGGTGATCGATAACGTCGAGCAAATCCTTGATCACTGCATTGAGACGGCCCGGACACTGAGCCACCAGCTCAGCCCGCCGATCCTTGAGCAGGAGGGGCTGGCCGAAGCCCTGGAATGGCTGGCCGATCAGATGCAGGTAACGCACGGCCTGGAAGTGACGGCCCAGGCGGAACAACAATCCGATATCTGGCCCGAGGCGCAGACCTTCCTGTTCCGGGCCGCCCAGGAACTGCTGCTCAACGTCCGCAAACATGCCGAGACCGAAGAGGCCGTGCTCTTCTACCGCCAGGTCAACGGCCAGCACCGTTTGGTGGTCGAGGACGGCGGCAGCGGCTTCGATCCCGACAAAGTCGAGCAGGAAGGGATCAGCCTGGGCCTGTTCGGAATCCGTCAGCGGGCATCGCTGTTGGGCGGGCAGGTGCTCGTCGAATCGGCCCCCGGCCAGGGCACGCGAATTGACATCAGCATTCCGGCCGAGGAATCCGCCGCGCGTTTGGAGCAGGGGCCGGCCTGAGACCTCCATGTGATCGAAGAACTCTTGCCTTGGGGGGCCAGTCCGCTAGAATTCGGCCGATCGCGATCCATCGGGCTCGCCTGGGGCCCTTTTGCCGGAAAGGAACGACAGACATGGCTGAGAAAGACCACAATACCCTCACCGAGGAAGAGAAGAACCAGGGCTGGAAGCTGCTGTTCGACGGGCAGAGCACCGAGCAGTGGCGCGGCTTCAGGAAGGACCATTTCCCCGAAGGCTGGCAGGTTGTCGACGGGACGATCCATCGCGTAGACAAGGCCGGCGACATCATCACCAAAGAGCAGTTCGGCGATTTCGAGCTGCAGCTGGACTGGAAGGTGGCCGGGCCGGGCAACAGCGGGATCTTCTTCCACGTCAGCGAGGACGAGGACGCGGTCTGGAAAACAGGCCCGGAGATGCAGATCCTCAATGATGATGTCCACCCGGACGGCAAGAACCCGCTGACGCGCGTCGGGTCCAATTACGCCCTGCACGCCCCGAAGGTCGACGCCTGCAAGCCGGTGGGCCAGTGGAACCACGTGAGGATCGTGGTCAAGGGCCCGCACGTCGAGCTTTGGCTCAACGGGCAGCAGACGGTGGAATACGAACTGGGCAGCGAGGACTGGGAGAAGCGAGTCGCCGAGAGCAAGTTCTCGAAGTTCCCCAATTACGGACGCCTGGACAGCGGCCACATCGCCCTGCAGGACCACTCCGACCCGGTCTGGTTCCGCAACATCAAGATCCTCCCACTGGACTGATCGGCCCGTCCGACCGCAAGTGTCAAAACCCCTCCGGGCTTCGTCGGCCCGGAGGGGTTTTCCATCCCCTACGGGGGGTGCGGGTCACTTCTTCCAGGGCTGTTTCGGCCAGGTCGCCGGGATGGGCGTTGTCTCGGTCGGATCGGGCAAGAGGAACCGGTCCTTGTGGTATGCGCGGACGGCCCGGGCCATCTGCTCATCGAAGTGCCAGAACACGAAGTCCTTGTCGCCTTTGTAGTCGGCGAAGGCGGCCGGGGGATTGGCCGGGTCGGTGATGTCCGCGTCGGTCAGCCAGCCGTCTTCGGCGCGGATGGTGCGACATTGGGCGGGCTTCGACCCGTCGCGACGTCCTTCCGGCGCTCGGTACTTGACTGCCTTGCGGACGAACAGCGCGGCCAGGTCGACATCCCACGCCCCATGGTCCTTGCCGGGCACGACGACGAGGCTCATCAGGTGCTGGTGGTCGCTCTTCCAGCGGCGAAGGAGCTGCTCGCGGATCATCACCCACTGGGTCTGGCGGCCGTATTCCGGGCGGATGCCTCCCTCCGGCCCGCACCATTCGAACTCGCCGTTGAAGGCGATAAACGGCACGCCGGTCAGCGACTCGGCCGGGTCGACGATGTTGTGGTGCATGTTCCCGCCGGCGACGTGCACGATGCCCAGCGTCCGATCCGGGGCTGCATATCCGACGTTCCGGGCGGCCAGGACGCTGGCCGACAGCCCCGCCGGCAGGAGGGCGGCGCCCTTCAGTTCGCTGCGTCCGGTCTTCTCGGCGAACTTCTCGAGCATGGCGTCGAAGTGTTTGATGGTCTCGTGGCCGTTGAAGGAGAAATTGGGCGCGACGATCGTGGCCAGGCCGACTTCAGCGGCGACTTCGCGGATGCGGGGATGGGTGGCCATCGACTTGATCATCGGGTGTGCGACGATCACGCCGCGGATCGGTTCATCGCCCGGCGGCAGCCAGAGCGTCGCGCGCTGCGGGGCGCGGGGTTTGCCCTTGCGCGGGGGCATCTCGACGGTCAGCGTCGTCACGCTGGACCCGTCCATCAGGATTTTGCGCAGGCTGTCGACCTGCTTGCTTAACTCGTCGATTTGAAGTTGCAGATCGGCCTTGCGGGCTTTGAGCGTTCCTGCGACGGGGCCTGTCAGTTCGATCTCCCGGCGGACCTTGTCCAACTGCTTGCGGGCCTCCTTGTGTTCTTTTTCGGCGTCGGCCAGCGGCTGATTCTTCTTCCTGGCCCGGCCGTAGGCGTCGTAAGCGGCATCGGCCTGCTTGTACAGCGGCTGGACCTCGGCCCGCTCCCACAGTGCCCGGCGGATGCCGTACAGGCGTCTGCCGAGGGCCTTGTGCTCGTCGCGCAGGCGGGCCAGTTCGGATACCTCCTCGGCGCTGAGCTTGCTGATCCGCGCCTCCAACTGTGCAATACGTTGGTCCATGGTTTCGTAGCGATCGGCTGCCTGGCGTCCCCGCGGCCAGGATCGGAGAATCTCCATCGCCTCCCCGTCGCGTTTGGCCTGGGCTGCCTTGAGCTTGTCACGCAGTTGGACCAGTTCGCCCTGGGAGTCATGTGCGACATCGACCAGCTTGCCCGTCTGTTCAACTCGCTGCAGGGCCTTGGCCAGCTCCGGGTGCTCCGCCGGCGACAGGCCGTCACGCAGGACATCCAGCTCCGCCTGGACCTGGCGTTTCTGCGTTTCCAGTGATTCCAGTTTGGCCCGCTCTACGTGGTAGGTCGACCAGTCCGGCCTTTCGGCCAGGGCGAAAGAGCAGCAAGACAGCAGCAACAGCAGGGCGGTGGTTCGCATCGCAGAGATCCTGATAGTCTGGTAGTAAAGGCCCCGACCGACCGTCTCGGCCGGACTGTCAACTGCAACACCTGCCGGCCACCGCGGTTCCGCAGGCTCGGCCCGGCGGGAGGGATCAGACCTCCAGTGCCCGCTGGATCGCCTCGGCCGCGCGGGCGTCGTTGGTGGTCGATCCAGGCCTCGAAGGCAGCCAGCCCGTTGTGGCGGTCGAAACGCTGCGGCGTGCGGAGGACCTCCACCGCCCAGGCCAGGGCCTTCTTGCAGACCGCTTCGGGCTTCGGCGGCGCATCGAC
>JBKHDI010000040.1:0-33313 GCA_046541415.1 Phycisphaerae bacterium
GGGGCGGGATGCAGAAAAACCGCATGGGCGGCAGAAAACGCTGCGGCGGCGGGTTGTGGCTGGGGGCGGATCTGCTAGACTCCGTTGCTGCCGGGCCATCGGGGCGCCCGCCTGGAAAGAGCGGCTTTTTGGTGCAATCGCCTGCCGAGACAATCCAACCTGAGGAGAAACGCGGTGTCACCGCGCGGCTGTTGAGGCTGGCCTGGGCGTATCGATCCGACGCGGTGAAGGTCCTGGCCCTGCAGCTGGTGCTGCTGATCATGGGCCTTCTGGGGCTGGGCTTTACGGGCCTGGGCATCGACGTCATCCGCCACGCGGTCCAGCCGGACTCTCCCGCCCCGACCTGGCCGCTGGGCCTGTCGCCCCCGGCCGACTGGTCGACCATGCAGGTGTTGGCCCTGGTGGCCTCGGGCGTGCTGATCATGGCCCTGGTCCGCAACTTCCTGCATGGCTGGTATACGATCTCGATGGCCCAGCTGCTGCAGGCGAAGATCGTCGTCGACCTGCGCCGGCGGATCTACGGCAAGCTCCAGCGGCTGAGCTTCGACTTCTACGATTCCAACACCACCGGATCGATCATCAACCGCGTTACCGGGGACGTCCAGAACGTCCGCCTCTTCGTCGACGGCGTGGTGATGCAGATCCTGATCCTGGCGATCTCCCTGGCGATTTACCTGGTCTACATGGTCAGCATCCATCCGACGCTGACACTGGCCTGCCTGGCCAGCACGCCGCTGATCTACCTGCTGGCCCGGCGGTTCAGCCGGATCGTCCAGCCGGCCTATCGCAGGCAGCGCGAGCTGATGGACCAGCTGCTGCTGGATGTCAGCGAGAATGTCCAGGGCATGCACGTAATCAAGGGTTTCGCCCGCCAGCAGGAGGAGATCGACGGGTTTACCGCGGGGGTGGACAACCTGCGGGCCCACCAGATGTGGATCTTCCGGCGCGTGACGACCTACCCGCAGATCATCGGCATGCTGACACACCTGAACCTCGTCGTGCTGATCGCCTATGGCGGCTGGCTGGTCATCCAGGGCCGGCTGCCCCTGGGGGCCGGCATGGTCGTCTTCGCCGGCCTGCTGCAGCAGTTCTCCGGACAGGTGCAGAACCTGGCCAACGTGGCCAACTCGATGCAGCAAAGCCTCATCGCCGCCCGCCGCGTCTTCGAGGTCCTCGACACGCCGCTGTCGATCCGCTCGGCCCCCGACGCGGTCAAGCTGGAAAGTCCGGAGGGCCTGGTCGAGTTCCGCAACGTGAGCTTCGGCTACAAGCACGACGAGCCCGTCCTGCAGGATGTCACCTTCACCGTCCCGCCCGGGGCGTCGGTGGCCATCCTGGGCGCGACCGGCTCGGGTAAGAGCACGCTTTTAAGCCTGATCCCCCGCTTCTACGACCCGCAGGTCGGGCAGGTGCTCATCGACGGGATCGACCTGCGGAAGATCGAGGTCGACAGCCTGCGTCGCTCGATCGGCCTGGTCTTCCAGGAGAGCTTCCTCTTCTCGGCCACGGTGGCAGAGAACATCGCCTTCGGCCATCCCGAGGCGTCGCGGGAGCAGGTCGAACGGGCGGCGAAGATCGCCGCGGCCCACGAGTTCATCACCCAGCTGCCCAAGGGCTACGACAGCCCGCTGCGTGAGGCGGGGGCGGACCTTTCCGGCGGGCAGAGGCAGCGGCTGGCCATCGCCCGGGCCCTGCTGCTTCAGCCGGCGATCCTCCTGCTGGACGACCCGACCGCGGCGATCGACCCGAACACCGAACAGGAGATCCTCTCGGCGATGCACAACGCGATGGCCGGGCGGACGACATTCGTCATCGCCCACCGCCTCAGCACGCTCAAGCGGGCCGACATGATCTTCGTCCTCCAGGCCGGGCGCATCGTCCAGGTGGGCAACCACGAGGAACTGATGGCCCAGAAGGGCCCCTACCGCTGGGCGGCGAGGCTGCAGGTCGCAGACGACTCCAGCCGGCGGGCCCTGGCCGAGCCGATCCAATCGGCCGAGCCGACAGACCCTGCCCGGGGGATCGAGACATGACCACCATTCCCACCAAGTCCCTGGCCGAGGAAGACAAACGCCTGGACTCGCTGGATTTCAGCCTGATCCGTCGTCTGATGGGCTTTACCCGTCCCTACGCCGCGCGGCGCAACGTGCTGCTTGCGATCGTGATCATCCGTTCGATCCAGCTGCCGCTGCTGGCCTGGGCGGTCGGGGCGGCCATCGACGGGCCCATCCGCGCCGGCGACGTGGAAGGCACGATCTGGGCGGCTGCGGGATTCGCCGCCCTGGCCGCGATCACCCAGCTGACCTTCCACTTCCGGGCCTACCTGGCGCTGACCCTGGGCGAGTCGGTCATCCGCGACCTGCGGATCCAGGTCTTCAGCCACCTGCAGTCGATGACGATGAGCTTCTACAACCGCACGAAGATCGGGCGCATCCTCAGCCGCATGAGCACCGACATCGAATCGATGCGCCAGGGGGTCCAGGACGTGCTCTTCGTCAGCCTCGTCCAGAGCGGACAGATGCTCGTCGCCGCCGGGCTGATGCTCTACTACGACTGGATGCTCTTCCTGGTGGTCCTGGCCCTGGTGCCGATTCTCTGGGCGATCAACCGCACGTTCCGGCGGAAGCTCTCGCGGTCGCACCAGGAGATCCAGGAAAGCTTCTCGCGCGTCACCAGCAGCCTGGCCGAGTCGGTCAGCGGCATCCGCGTTACCCAGGGCTTCGTCCGCCAGGATGTCAACGCGGGCCTGTTCGGTTCGCTGGTGGCCGACCATTCCCGCTACGCCGTCTCCCTGGCGAAGGTCTCGGGGATCTTCCTGCCCCTGCTGGAGTTCAACAGCCAGTTCTTCATCGCCTCGATGCTGCTGATCGGCGGCTGGCAGGTGCTCACCGGTACCGGCGGGGCGGACGTCGGCGACCTGGTGCAGTTTTTCTTCATGGCCAACCTGTTCTTCGCCCCCATCGGGCACCTGGGCAACCAGTACAACACCGCCCTGGGGGCGATGGCCGGGGCCCAGCGGGTCTTCCGCCTGCTGGATACGCCCCCGGACTGGTCGGACCCTGTCGATGCGATCGAGCTGACGGGCCTGGAAGGCAAGGTGGAATTCGACGACGTGGGTTTCAGCTACGAGCCCGGCCGACCCGTGCTGCAGAATGTCAGCTTCTGCGCCCAGCCGGGGCAGATGTTCGCTTTCGTCGGGCACACAGGCAGCGGCAAGAGCACGATTATCAATTTGGTCAGCAAGTTCTACCTGCCCGATTCGGGGCAGATCCGCATCGACGATACCGACCTGGGGCGGATCTCGGCGGCCTCGCTGCACCGGCGGATGGGCATCGTCGGGCAGCAGAACTTCCTGTTCGCCGGGACGGTGATGGACAACATCCGCCTGGGCAAGCCCTCTGCCGGGGACGAGGAGATCCGCGCCGCCGCCGAGGCCCTGGACTGCCTGGACCTGCTGGAGATCCTCCCTGACGGGCTGCACACCGTCGTCGGCGAGCGGGGCGGGGGCATCAGCCTCGGCCAGCGTCAGCTGATCTGCTTTACCCGCGCGATGCTGGCCGATCCGCGGATTCTGATTCTCGACGAGGCGACAAGCAGCGTAGACACACTGACCGAGGCGCGGATTCAGGCGGCCCTGACCAAGCTCTTCGCCGGTCGGACCAGTTTTGTCGTCGCCCACAGGCTCAGCACGGTCCGCCACGCCGAGCAGGTCATCGTCCTGGACCAGGGGCGGATCGTCGAGCAGGGAACCCACCTGCAGCTGCTGCGGCTGGGCGGGACCTACGCCGAACTCTACCGCCAGTTCATCCGCTCCGGCGAGGCCTGATTTCCACCCAGTCTGCCTGGGTGATTTTCCTCAGAAAAACGGGCAGAATTCGGTCAAGTGCCCTGCCCTGCGGGCCGAAAATAGACTCAGCAACGGGCCGCGGCAGCCAAGCCCCGGCCGGTTGCCCGGAGGAAAATGGGGACCGCGCCCGGCTTGGGCACTTTTGCGCATCCCCCAGCACGAACAGGAGTTCCGTATGTCATCCGCCGATGCCGTAGCCTTCCTGAAACGACTGGACCAGGATGAAACCTTCCGGGGCCAGGTCGAATCGGCCCGCACGGCCGACCAGTTCTGGGCCTTGGTCGCCCGCAGCGGATACGAATTCACCCGCGAGGAATTCCTCGCCGCCGAGCGCTTCGGGCTCGAACCCGTCGAAGAGTTGCTCGCCCCCTGCAGCCTCGTCCCGGACATTGCCGACCCCGACGAGATCTGGTGACCGCCGCCCCGGCCACGCCCCTCGCCTGAGACGGGCCTCTGGTATATACTGCGGCCATGGATGCTGCCCAGCCTGCCAGCCCGCTATGCGATGCCCACCTGCACCTGCAGGATGAAGCCTACGCCCGCGACCGCGCCGCGGTGATCCGCGCCGCGACCGATGCCGGCGTCCGGCGATTCGTCGTCAACGCCACCTGCCAGGCAGACTGGCAGGAGGTGCTGGACCTGGCGGCGATCCACCAGGGCATGACCGCCTGCCTCGGACTGCACCCCTGGTTCGTCGGCCGCGCGACGATCGACTGGCCCCGCCAGCTGGAAGACCTGCTGCGGGAAAATCCCTCTGCCGGGATCGGCGAGATCGGCCTGGACCAGTGGATCGAACCGCGCGACGAAAAAGCCCAGGCCCGCGCGTTTGTCATCCAGCTTGACCTGGCCGACAGGTTTGGCCGACCGGTGATGATCCACTGCCTTCGCGCCTGGGGCTGGCTGATGAAGATCCTGCGAAGCCGCCCCGCCCCCCCGCCGGCCGGAATGCTCATCCACGCCTGCGGGGCCTCGGAAGAGCTGATCGACGAACTGGCCGAGATGGGCGCGTACTTCTCCGTGGCCGGCGATACGTTCGAGTCCAAACGCAAACGCAAGCAGCGGGCTGCGGCGCACATCCCGGCCGAGCGATTGCTCATCGAAACCGACGCGCCCGACATGCTCCCTGCCGAACATCTCGACCCTGTCAGCTGGACCGACCCGGCCGGTCGACAGCGCAACGTCCCTGCCAACCTGCCGGCCATCTGCCGCGCCCTGGCCGAGCTGCGCCAAACGAGTCCACCGCAGCTGGCAGAGACCTGCTGGGCCAATGCCCGAAGATTCCTGGGCCCCCTGCTGGAGGCCGAGGAATGACCGGACCGGCCTGCCAGCGCATCGAGCGCCTGCTGGGAGCCGAAGGCCTGGCCGTGCTTGGCAGAAGCTGCGTGGCCGTGGTGGGTCTCGGGGCCGTCGGCAGTTACGCGGTCGAAGCCCTGGCCCGAGCCCGCCTGGGAAGGCTGCGGGTGGTCGATTTCGACGTCGTCCACCCGTCGAACATCAATCGCCAGCTATACGCGACGTGCGAAACCATCGGCCGGGCGAAGGTCGAACTGGCCCGCCAGCGAATCGCGTCGATCAACCCCGACTGCCGCGTCGAAACGCTGGCATGCTTCGCCGATAAGAAGACCGCCGGGCAGATCCTCGCACCGCCGGTCGACCTCTGCATCGACGCGATCGACTCGGTAGGCCCGAAGGTCCAGCTGCTGGCCGCGGCGGACCGACTCGGCGTGCCGGTCGTCTCGGCCATGGGTGCCGCCCTGCGGACCGATCCGCGAGCCATCCAGGTCTCGCCGCTGTCGCAGACGCGGATCTGCCCGCTGGCCCGCCAGGTCCGCCGCCAGCTGGGGCGACTGCGGGAAGCGGCCGATCCGATCTGCGTCTGGTCCGACCAGCCCACGGCCGATCTGCCGGATGAAGCGTTGGGCCAGCCGGAGAGCGACCCGCACCTCCAGCGGGGCCGGCCCCGACGGACGCTCGGGTCCCTGCCGACGCTGACGGGCATCTTCGGCCTGGTCTGTGCCAACACCGCCATGCAAATGCTTCTGGGCGACGCCTGGCCGGGCCAAAGCCAACCCTGAGCGGACAAATTTTCCGATACCGTGTCAGGTAGGTGACACCACTACCCGGTAGAATCCGTACTGGAAGTGGAGGAGGCAGGCGACGGGCCTGCAGGTCATCCGCACCGACAGGTAGGTCTGCCCGGGCGCACTTACGCAGAGCGGGACGAGTTGGTGCCCGGGCCCGAGGCCTTGCGCCGCTTGGCCAGGGCGCGGATTCCCGAAAGATCCACCCCGTCGGGTCCTTGCCCGCTGCCGGGGTTTCGCGGCAGGTGCGCGTAGATCGGCCAGGCGCGGATCAGCTGTCGCCGCGGCAGTTCCACGGGGCTGTAATCGGAGTTGGAAGACTCCAGCACCACCGACTCGGGCCCGATCCGCAGGCGTTTGAGCCGCGAAAGACGCACGCCGGTGTCCGGGTCTTCGTAGACCACCACGGCCACCTCGCCGCTGCGCGCCTGGCGGGACGGCTCGATGATCAGCATGTCGCCGTCGGCGAATCGCGGGGTCATCGAATCGCCGCGGACACGCACCGCGAAGCTGCCTTCCGGCGCGTGCGGGAAGGCCACGAACGACTCGGCCCAGCCGGGGGGGAACTCTTCGGCTTCGACGGTTTCTTCCCCGGCCCCGGCGGCGATGTTGTCGATGACGGGCACGAAGAGCGGGCGCCAGTCCCGCCCGCTGGGAAGCTCGTGCGAGCTGACCTCATCGAAGCCGCGCGGTTCGTCGACCGGATCGTGGGACGGGGGAATCTGTCTCGGCCCGGCAGCAGTCGCCCCGGCAGCGCGGACCTTCGGACCCTGCCAGCTGAGGCCCTGGACGTAGGCGAGGACCTGGAGGCATTGGGCAGAATCCAGCCCGCCAAGCAGGCCGCGGATGCGGTCGATCACCAGCGAGCGTTCGGATGGTCCCGATGCCCAGCCGGCCCCGCCTGAGGTCCGGGCTTCCTGCCCGGCCGTCAGAATCCCCGGATGCAGGCCCAGGATCTGCTCGGCCCGCCGGACCTGCCCGACCGATGGGACCGATTCGCCGTCCTCCCAGAGCAGGATCCGGTCCGGCTCGCACGACAAGGCAGAGGCCAGTGCACCGGGGCCCACCCCGCGCTGGCTGCGTAACTGACGCAGCAACGGGCCGCTGAAATCCTCTGCCGGCTCGAACGTCAGCGACGACGGTTCGACCTCCAGTGCCTCGGCCAGGCGCCGACGCTGCGCGCGATCGCACGATACGCTGCCGGCCTCCAACTCGGCGATCCACCTGGCGGGGGCATCGACCCGCAGGGCCAGGGCCTCTGCGTCCAGGCCCCGGTCCTTGCGCAGCGCCGCCAGGGCCCAGCCGTCGAAGTTGCTCGGCCCTGCCCCGCTGCCGCTCTGGTAGAACTGCCCGGCGTTGACGCCGAAGACCTCGGCCAGCCTTTCGGCATTGGCACGGGAGGGCTGCTGCTTGCCGTTGAGGATGCGGCTGATCGAGACATTCGTCAGGCCCACCCGATCGGCCAGCTCGCGGCCGGTGATCTTCTCGGCCTTCATGTACTGTCGCAGCTTGTCGGCGTTAAACCTTGGCATCTCTGAACCTATTTTGCTCATTCGCAGGATAATTTCAACACCTAAGAATCGGATTCAGGAAAAGTTAACCTCTCAATGTTAACATATCAAGGGATTGATTTAACATTTTAATCTTGACTTTCGCGTTAATTTTGTTAATCTCTATGACAATCAGCCGCATATCAGGGAAGACAGCGGGGTCGTCGGGGCCGGAAGCACCAAAAACCAGTTCTCGGCGATCCGTCTGCGCTGTCCGGACGTCGCTGCGGCCTTACAGGAAAGGAAGTGGGCAATGAATGGGACGTATCAGGTGGGGGTCGGCTCGGACCCGATGGAAGGATGGCTCTGGCGGATCGAACAGGAGGCGTTGTCTGCATCGGTGCAACTGCAGTTGCCCCTGGGGGTCGACCGAGACCGGGACGAGGTCTCCGAGAGTCCTCAGGGTCGGCTGGTGGGGATAGAGGCGACCGCCGCGGCCGAGTTGATCCTGCCTCCCCTGCCGGCGGGGCTCTGTTATCGGGCGCGGAACAGTTCGCTGTGGATCGACGGGCCTTCGGGCCTCCAGAGCGAGACGCTCGAGGCCGTGCTGGAAGAGACGCTCGATGAGCAGATCCT
This sequence comes from Phycisphaerae bacterium, assembly GCA_046541415.1. Lineage (GTDB taxonomy): Bacteria > Planctomycetota > Phycisphaerae > SM23-33 > SM23-33 > CAZOVB01. Next base: position 8,055 of record JBKHDI010000040.1, read on the forward strand.
CCGGCTGATGGTCATGCCCGAGCTGGTGGCGATGGACCCGGAGTTTCTGGAAGAGCCGGCCTGGCTGGCGATGGAGAAGCGCTACCGGCTGGGCCCGATCCGCTATCGGCTCGATGCCCGCGGTGTGCGTGTGCAGTTGCAGGTGGAAATGGAGGCATGCTGATGGACCCCGCCGGCTACAACAACTCGTTGACATGTCGCATGTGCGGCCTTCAGTACGGCGACCCGCTCTACCGGGGCCCGTTCGGCCATGCACCGGGTCGGCTTTGCCTGGACTGCTGGTCGGCCCACTGGGAGGCCCAGCTGACCCGCATGCACACCGGCGGGCCCGTCCGCCGGGCCGAGGAGGCCCTGGCCCTGCTCTGCCAGGGGTACACCTATCGCGAGACAGCCGAAATTCTCTCTGTCGCACCCTCGTCGATCCGCCGCCAGATCCGCCAGTTGGCCCGAAGCTGGCAGGACCTGCCCGAGTGGTTCCGCCTGCGGATCCGCCGTAGAGAGGAGGCCCGCCATGTCGCCTAGCACACTGCAGGTAGCCTCTGCGATGTGTCGCTCCTGCTGCATCGAGGCCGACCGGTTCGACGACGCCGTCCAGGATACGCTGATCGAGATGGTCCGGGCACCCAGAAAGTACCGCGCCGCCGCCGGGGCACGGGCTGTCAGGAGGCACCTGGCAAGGCAACTCCACGTGCCCGCCCGCTCGCTGGGTGCCGACCTGGGCGCCCTGAAGCTCATCGGCCTGTTCGAGTTCGAGCGCAGCCGCGCAGCGGCCGCCGGGCCGATGGCAGCCGGCGACGAGGGCCTCGGCCAGTTCGACTACCACAGCCGCCGCTTCGCCGAGGAGAACCAGGTCTGCCCCCGCTGCGGGCGGGCTGGGACGTTCCACACCCCCGGAGACCGCTGCCGCTGCGGATGGCGACTGTAACACCCACACACGAAAGGACCCCCGTGAACACATTGCAGATCGAGTACGTCCGCCCCGATTCGCTCACCCCGGCCGCCTGGAACCCGCGCACCATCGGGCGCGATGCCTTGCAGCGGCTGGCCCAACTGCTGGATGCCCACGGATTCGCCCAGCCCGTCGTCGCCCGCCGGGAAGACGGCCTGGTGCTGGGAGGGCATCAACGTCTGGCCGCCAATGCCCTGCGCGATCAGCCCGACGACCGTGTCCCGGTGATCTTCCTCGACCGGATCAGCGACGATCAGGCCCGCGCCCTGAATATCGCCCTGAACAACGACCAGGCCCAGGGACGGTTCGAGGCGGCCCGGCTGGCTGAGCTGCTCGAACAGATCCACCTGCCCGAGGACGAACTGGCCCGACAGACGGCCTTCAGCCGGGCCCAGCTGGCTGCCCTGGCCGAGCAGGTCGGCGCCCCTGCCCCGCTGGAAGATGTCCTGCCCGGTCCCGACGAGCTGGAAAGCCCCGGGCCCGATGTAACGATCCTCCTGGAGGCCACGGCCGAGAACTACCAGCAGCTTCGCCGGCAGCTGGATGACTGGATCGCCGCCGGTCTGGTCGACTGTCACGTGCGGATGGACCGCCGGGAGTCCGGGCGATGCAGGTAACACTCGACGTGCGGTACCCGCTGGCCCCGGCCGCGGCCAGTTGCAACACCGCATGGGTGCAGAGCGTTTTCGGCATGGACGCATCGCGGCCGGGGCAGCTGGTCATCGCCGATTCGGTCCCCCTGGAGATCCTGCCCGGACAGATCCTACTCTTTCTCGGGCCCAGCGGCAGCGGCAAGAGCTCCCTGCTGACCGAGACGCTGCGACAGGTTTCGGCGTCGCTCGATCCGGAGTTGAACCCTGCCGGGCAGGTGGAAACGCGGATCGAGCCCGGCTCGGCAGCATTGATCGACCGGCTGGACCTGCCTGCCGACGAGGCTGCCGCCCTGCTGACCAGCTGCGGGCTGGGCGAAGGCCCCCTGCTGCTGCGGACGGTCGATCAACTCAGCCAGGGCCAGCGGTACCGCTTTGCTGTCGCCGCCGCCATCGCCTCCGGGCTGCGGACCATCGCGGCCGACGAGTTCTGCGCCGCGCTGGATCGGACCTGCGCGAAGGTTCTGGCGGGCAATCTCCGCAAGCTCGCAGACCGCCGGGGCCTGAGCTTCCTGGTCGCCACGACGCACGAGGACCTGACCGAGGCGTTGGGGCCGGATACGATTGTCAGGCCCGGCGCGGGCGGCTGCGTGGAGGTCAGCCCGCAGCGCCCCTTTCGCCGAAACTCGCCTCTGGTGGCCGGACTCGAAATGTACTCCGGTACCCCGGCCGACTGGGCGTACTTCGCTGGGTGGCATTACCGGGGCAAACACCTCGGGCCGGTAAGGCAGGTCGTGCTGCTCTTCGACGGCACACAGCCGGCGGGGATCTGCGTTCTGGGCCCCGGGCCGCTTTCCAGCTCGGCCCGCAACCGCCTGTTCGGCCTGGACCGCCTGCCGCGGCGGATCGCGGCCGAGGTGGTCAACCGTCACTTCGTTTCGGTCACGCGGCTGGTGCTGGCCCCCCGCTGGCGCGGCGCGGGGATCGCCAGCCGCTTCCTCCGCGCCGTCGCCTGCCAGTGCGACGTGCCCTGGGTGGAACTGGCCAGCGAGATGGGCCACCTCTCGCGGTTCGCCGAGGCGGCGGGGTTCGTGGCCATCGGCCGGGGGCGGGACCATCTCCGCACCGCCGGCGGCGGGATCGCCCCGGCCGATCCGGGGCGGCGTGGCGGGGCCTATTCGGCGGCCAACTGCACGCCCGCGACGCGCAGGCAACAGGCCCGGCGCAGGCGATTCTCGCGCCCGGTCTGCTATCTCTTCGACAACCGCAGGCCGGAAGGACGGTCGGAACCGTGAGCGAAAACCCCATGCCCGAGGATTCCCGGCCCATCCCGACGGGTTTCGACGAGGACCGGCTGGTCGAACTGCTGGCCGAGGGGCAGCTGTCCCAGGTTCGGATCGCCGAACAGGTGGGCATCTGTCAGGGAACGGTCAGCCGGATCGCCTCGGGGCAGATCCGTCCGGACCTGGCCCGGCGCGTCGAGCAGCTCCGCGCCCGGCGGCTGGACCAGGCCGTGCACCTGGCCGAGCAGCATGCCCGGTCCCTGCTGGTCAAGCAGTTGCAGGTGGCGATTCAGGAGCAAGGCGAGACGGCCCGCAAGGCCCGGGAGTATCTCCTGGGCCACCTGCTGTTCGGCAAGAATTCCCGCAGCGTCGGGGCCGATTTGCAGGGGGCGTCCGAGACGGCGATGCTTCCGGGCCCGGGAGGTCTGGAGGAGTTCCTGGCCTGGCAGAGCGAGGCCCTGGGCGGGCCCGGAACCGAAGCGGCCCCGGAAAGCTGATTGGACGGGGCCAAGAGGCTCATGGACTTTGGCCCGTTGGTCCGATAACATCAATGGACATGATGTTCGCATGGTACTCTCAGAAAGTGCAAGGAGGCACGATATGAGCCAGTCCGGAAGCGAGAACAGGCCCGCCGCGCAGGGCCGGTACATTTCCCAGGCATCGGCGGATTCGGGAGCGGGACAGTCGCCGCCCCAGCGCCCAACCGGGGCCTCGGCCAAGGGCATGGATGGCCCGATGCAGACGGCCATGCAGCAGTTCGCCGACGACTTCGCCGGCGGCATCCAGCCGCTGCTGGAACCGATCGCCCAGGCCGCCGACGCCCTGGCTGCCGCCTCGGACAGCTGCAAACCCAAGACGCTGCTGCCGAACCTCCGCGAGCTGCGCCACCATCTGGCCAGCCTGGTCGATAAAGTCGCCGACCAGCAGGCCTACGTGCTGATCTTCGGCCCGCTGAAAAGCGGCAAGAGCACGTTCATGAACGCCCTGTGCGGCAGCTACGTCAGCGAGGTCACCGCCCTGCCGGCCTACCCCTGCCTGGTCCACGTCGCCGGCGGGCAGACCGAGCGGTTCAGCCTGACCCGCTATGACGGATCGGCCGAGACGGTCAGCAACCGCCACCGCCTCGAACAGCAGATCGAGACAGCCCACCGCAGCCTGACCGAGCGCATCCGCCAGGTCGAGGGCGAGGGAGAGGATTTCGACCCGGCCGAGCACATGCCCTCCGCCATCCGCCGCATCGACGTGCGCCTCCCGCTGGAGAAGCTGCTGCAGTCCGGGGCCGTCCTCGTCGACACCCCCGGCCTCTACACCCGCATGAAGTTCGGCTACGACCGGATGACCCGCGAGTTCCGCAACTCCGCGGCCTGTGCGATCTTCATCGTCAAGACCGACACGCTCTTCCTCGAACAGGTCTTCGACGAGTTCGGCCAGTTGCTCCAGTTGTTCAGCCGCGTCTTCCTGGTCGTCAACCTCGACCAGGCCAAGAAGGACCTCCAGCCGGACGGCTCGCTCGAGCCCAGCCTGGAGAGCCGCCAACCCGAGCAGATCCTCCAGGCTTTCCGCGACCTGACGATGTCCGGCCCGCTGCGACAGGCGGCCGACAGCGGGCGCCTGCGCATTTACGGTGTGGACCTGCTGACCGCCGCGTCGCAGCGGATTCAGGGCACGACCGGCAAGGAGAAGGACGCACCGGCGGCAGGACAGTTCGGCCAGCTCGTCGGCGACCTGACCGACTACCTCAACTCCAGCGAGTACCTGCGGGAGTTTCTCAGCGATTCGCTGCGGCGGACGCGCAGCCTGCTGGGAGAACTGGGCCAACTGATGGAGGATGAATCCGTCCGCGACCTCTACGAACAGCGGCGGATGCTCCGCCAAGATCGCCAGCAGACACGCAAACAGCTCGAAGCGATCGGGCGGCTGGGCAAGATGGCCTGGCCCCGACAGAAACAACTGCTCCAGCAGCGGCTGGCCGAGGCACTGGTCGGCCAGGCCGACAAGCTCCAGAAACAGACCGACCGCGAACTTCAGGCCGCCATCGACACCTGGTTCGAGTCGCCGGATTCCCTGGCCGAGCTGAACCAGCAGACCATCCGCCCGATGCTCCGCGCCGCCCGCGGACGCATGGTCGAGGTGGCCTCGGAGCAGCTCTCGCGACAGCTCAAGAGTCGCCATGCGGGCCTGGACATCACCGACGACGTGGCCGCAGACCTGGCCGCGGCGGAGATCGAACTGGAGACTTTGGCAGAAAAGGCCCTGGCCGCCTCCAACCCGGACCAGGCCCTGCAGACCAACGGATTCGGGATCACCGCCAGGTCGATCCCCGTCAAGCGGCGAATGCGGGACTGGCTGCTGCTGCGGTCGCGCCGCAAGGTCCGCCGACGACTGCTGGGCGGGGAAGACCAGCCCGAGGCGTCAATCCCCCCGGCCGCCAAGCAGAAGCAGATCGGTCAGCCCGGGCGCGAGGCGATGCTCCAGCGCGTCGGCGAGCAGCTCCAGCAGTTGGTCGCCGAGGCCAGCCAATCGCTCTCCGGACGCCTGGCCGAGCTGGCCATCGAATCGATGCAGGGACAGTTCAAGCAACAGCTGGCGGCGCGGCAGATCCAGGGCGAAACCCAGGCCCGACAGACCGAGGCCCTGCTGGCCGAGGCCGAGGCCGTCGCCCGGCAGACCGACAAACTCCGCCAGGCCGTCAACGACGCCTCCCTGGCTGCCGAAGAAATGAATGAGACCTTCGTCGCCTGTCAAAGAGACGAGACCGTCGAAGCGATCGAAGCGACAGAACAATCCTGACCCTGCAAAGGAGATCCACATGCCTGGTACGTTTATCGCGACCATGATTATCGCGATGCTCTCGATGGCCCTGATGATCGCACTGTTCGCCATCCGACTCTCACGAACCAAAGCAGTGTCCGACGTCGTGATCGTCGCCGCACTGGGCCTGATGCTGCTGGGGGCCCTGTTCCTGGCGATCTTCAACCGCGTGACGATGATCATGGGCTCGATCTTCTGGATGATCGCCTGGCCGGGCCTGGCTGCCGGATTCGTCCTGGCGAACCTGGAGATGGTCAAGGGCGTCGGAAAGTCGATGTCCCAGGCGGCCGAACGCGCCCAGCAGCAGCAACAGCAGTAACACCCTCGGCGCTTTGCGCAGAATCCAACGGGCCGTGGCGATCGATCGCGCCACGGCCCGCTTCTTCCACCCTTGCCAGTAGATTGTCCCTGCTGCGAAGATTCTACCCGATCGACCCGCCCGTGCGTGTAAGCGCCGTGTAACAACCTTCCTGTCGGCCCGGCGGTTTCCCTGCCGATCAACCTCTATAGTACTCCGGAGGTGAACACCTGCGGGAGACGATATGACCGACAAGAAACACAAAGCGATCCGTCTGGCGGGGGCAGCAGGAATCGTGCTGCTGTTGGCCGTCGGCGGCTGGTTGCTCTGGAAGTACGTCTTTCAGCCGGACGACCAGACCGGGACACTCGTGCTCTACGGCAACGTCGACATCCGCGAGGTGGAACTGGCGTTCTACAACACCGAGCGGATCGACGAGCTGCTGGTCGAGGAAGGCGATGCCGTCTCGCAGGGCCAACTGCTGGGCAAGCTGGACACCAGCCGCCTGCTGGCCGCCGTGAACCGCGCCGAAGCAACAGCCGATGCCCGCAAGGAAGAACTCGCCCGTCTCGAGGCCGGCTCGCGCCCGCAGGAGATCGACCGCGCCGAGGCCGAACTCGAACTGGCCAAGGCCGAACGATACCAGGCCCAGACGCAACTGCAGCGCACCCGCGCAGCCCTCGAAGGCAACGCGGCAAGCCCACAGGAGATCGACAACGCCCGGGCCGCCTACGAAGCCGCCGTCGCCCGCGTCCGCGTGGCCGAAGAAAACCTCCAGCTGGCCCGCCTGGGCCCGCGAAACGAAGACATCGCCGCCGCCCGCGCCCAGCTCCGTGCCGCCCGGGCCGATGTCAAACTCCTGCAGGAACAGCTGGCAGACGCCAGCCTCCACGCCCCGTCCGACGGGGTCATCCGCGACCGCATCCTCGAACCTGGAGACATGGCCTCGCCCGAGAAGCCCGCCTTCCTCCTGGCCGTCACCAGCCCCGTCTGGATTCGCACCTACGTCAGCGAGACGAATCTGGGTAAGATCTGGCCGGGCATGGACGCCACCATTACAACCGACAGCTTCCCGGACAAGAGCTACCAGGGCTGGGTCGGGTTCATCTCCCCCACCGCCGAGTTCACCCCCAAAACCGTCCAGACGCCGGAGCTGAGGACCGCCTTGGTCTACCGCGTGCGGATCTACGTCAAAGACCCGCAGAATCAGCTGCGCCTGGGTATGCCCGCAACGGTGACTCTCGACCTGACCCAGCCGCAACGCAACCTCGACCAGAGTGTCCACCCAGCCGGGATGAACGCAACTGCCGAAGACTCCGGCAAGACAGGTCAACAGGAATCCAGTCCATGATCTCCCGGCCCGACGGTCAGAACGAGGGCAACTCGGCTGACAATGCCGAGCCCGTCATCCGCGTCGAGGATCTCCGCAAGAGCTTCGACCGGGACGGCGACCAGGTCGTCGCGCTGGATGGCGTGAACTTCCACGCCCTGCCCGGGCAAGTCACCGGACTGGTCGGCCCCGACGCGGCCGGAAAGACAACCCTGCTGCGCATCCTGGCCGGGTTGATCAGCCCCGACGATGGCAGGGTGGAGGTGCTCGGACTGGACGCAGCAGAAAGACCCCGCGACGTTCAGGCGTCGGTCGCATACATGCCCCAGACCTTCGGGCTGTACCAGGAACTGACCGTCCAGCAGAATCTGGATCTCTGGGCCGATCTGCATGGCGTGGGACGCTCCGATCGCCAGGACCGTTACGAGAAGTTGATGGAAATGGCCGGACTCGACGAATTCCGACAGCGCCTGGCCGGCGACCTTTCCGGTGGAATGAAGCAGAAGCTCGGGCTTTCCTGCTCACTGGTCCGGACGCCCTCGCTGCTGCTGCTGGATGAGCCGACCGTCGGAGTCGACCCGCTCAGCCGTCGCCAGCTCTGGTCAATCATCTATCAGCTGGTGGAAGACGAACAGATCACCGTGGTACTTTCGACGGCTTATCTCGACGAGGCCCAGCGCTGCAACGAAGTAGCCGTCATTCACGAGGGACGGCTGTTGGGCCAGGATGCGCCCCAGACGTTCATCCAGGCCGTGCAGAACCGCTGCTGGTCGGTCACGCCCGGCCAACTCGACAGGCGACGCGCCCAGCAGGAACTCTCACAGCGTGACGAGGTCCTCGACGCGGTGCTCCGGGCCGACCAGATCCACCTGCTTCTGACAGAGGATGCCCACGCCGACCCGGGCGACTGGCTGGACGATGACCAGGCCCGCGCCGAGCAGGCCGAGCCGATCTTCGAGGACGCCTTCATCGATATGCTCCAGTCCGGATCGGATCGGCAGGAGGTCGAGACGATTCCCGTTCAGATCGACCGATCCGACCAGGACGAACCGGTCATCGAAGTCGAGCAGCTGCGCCGGGCCTTCGGCGATTTCTACGCCGTAGACGGACTGAGTTTCCAGGTACGCCGGGGAGAGATCTTCGGACTGCTCGGGGCCAACGGAGCGGGCAAGAGCACGACGTTCCGCATGCTCTGCGGACTGCTGAGCCCGACCGATGGCCGCGTGGAGGTCGTCGGCCACGATCTGCGCCAGGCCCCGGCTGAGGCACGGGCCAGGATCGGCTACATGTCCCAGAGTTTCAGCCTCTACCAGACGCTCTCGCCGGCCCAGAACCTGCGATTTTTCGGTGGCGCCTACGGCCTGACCGGCCGCTCGGGCCGACGGCGGATCGAGAAGGTCGCCGCCAGCCTGCAGTTGGGCGACTTCATCGACAGCCCCTCCGGCTCCCTGCCGCTGGGCTACAAGCAGCGTCTGGCGATGGCAGCAGCCATGCTGCACGAACCGGAGATCCTCTTTCTCGACGAGCCCACCAGCGGCGTCGACCCCCTGGCCCGGCGCGAGTTCTGGGCACAGATCATCCACCAGTCGCTGGCGGGGGTAACGGTGATGATTACCACGCACTTTATGGTCGAGGCCGAATATTGTGACCGCTTGGCGATCATGTCGGCCGGAAAGATCCTGACCATCGGCACGCCGGCAGAGATCCGCAATGCCGCTGCCAGCGAAGAGCATCCCGAGCCGACCATGGAGGACGCGTTCATCCAGTTGATCCAGTCGCAGCAGGACAGGGAGCAGAACGAATGAGTCGCCAGGAAACACGCCAGAGCGGCGAGGGCTCTTGCCTGCTTCGCCTGCGCGGTCTGATCACCAAGGAGTTTCTCCAGATCCGCCGCGATCCCAGCAGCATCGCGGTGGCGTTCCTCCTGCCGGTGATCCTCCTGCTGCTGTTTGGTTACGGTGTATCCCTGGATGCCGAAGACGTGCCGGTGGCCATGGTGCTCGAGGCCCCCTCGCCCGATGCATACTCGCTGGTCGGCGCGTTCGAAGGCAGCGGGTACTTCAGGCCGCAGGTGGTAACAAGCATGGCCGAGGCCCGCCATCTGCTGAGGACGCACCAGGTCGACGGGATCGTCCGCGTGCGGGGCAATTTCGCCAAGGGCCTGCGGTTTCCCGAGTCGGCCCGGATTCAGGTGATCCTCAACGGGGTAGACAACAACACCGCCCGGATCATCTCCGGCTATGCCCAAGGCACGTGGCAGATCTGGGCCAGGCAGTGGGCAGCCGACCACGGCGTCCGTCTTCGGACTCCGATCAGACTGGAACAGCGAATCCGCTACAATCGCGAGGTCCGAAGCCGCAACTTCCTGGTCCCCGGACTGGTGGCGATCATCATGACGCTGATCGGGGCGATGCTCACCGCCCTGGTCATGGCCCGGGAGTGGCAGAGGGGGACCATGGAGGCCGTGCTCGTCTCACCGGTCCGCATGCGGGAGATTCTGCTGGGCAAGCTGCTGCCCTACTTCCTGCTGGGCATGGGGTCGATGGCGCTTTCCACGGCCATGGCGGTCTGGCTGTTCGACGTGCCGCTGCGCGGTTCGCTCTGGGTGCTTACTGCCTGCTCGGCCCTGTTTCTGCTGGCTGCCCTGGGCATGGGGCTGCTGATTTCCTCGGCCACCAGGGACCAGTTCGTCGCCGGACAGACGGCGATTCTGGCTACGTTCCTGCCGGCCTTTCTGCTCTCCGGCTTTGTCTTCGAGATCTCCTCCATGCCCCTCGTGATCCAGTGGATCACGTACCTGGTCCCTGCGCGGTACTTCGTGGCGATTCTGCAGACCGTTTTTCTGACCGGTGATGTCTGGTCGGTGATCCTGCCGAATTCCGCCGCCCTGGCGGCGATGGCCATTGTCCTGCTGGGCGCGACCCGCCTGCGAAGCCGCAAGAGCCTGGAGTAACCGTGTCCGCATGTCTGCGAAGAATCTGGGTGCTGATGGTCAAGGAGTTCCTGGCCCTGCTGAAGGAACCGCGCAGCCGGTTCGTGATCTTCGGCCCGCCGCTGATCCAGACGTTCATTTTCTCCTATGCGGCAACCTACGACCTGACCGACGTGCCCTACGCGGTTTACAACGAAGATCCGGGCGACCTCTCGCGGCGACTGATCGCCCGGCTGGAAGGCTCCCAGAGCTTCCGACGAACCATGACGCTGACCCGACAGGACCAGATCGACCAGGTCCTGGAATCCGAGCAAGTGCTGATGGTCGTGCATTTCGGGCCCGATTTTACCCGCCAGGTCCAGGCGGGCAGGGGCGGGCAGGTGCAGGTGGTCCTCGACGGACGAAACTCCAATACGGCCCTGGTGGCGCTGGGGTACGTGCGAAACATCGTGACGGACTTCTCGATCGATTACAACCGCAGGCACGGCCGCCGCGGGCCGCCGGCGCAACTGGAGACGGTCGCCTGGTACAACCGGAACCTCCAGAGCATCTGGTACATCGTGCCCGGTATCGTGGGGCTGCTTACGCTGGTGGTCACGCTGATCGTCACCAGCCTCTCGGTCGCACGCGAGCGAGAGCAGGGAACCTTCGACCAGATCCTCGTCACCCCGCTTCGGCCCTGGGAGATCTGCGTCGGAAAGGCCTTGCCCGGATTCCTCATCGGCCTGTTCGAGTCGGTGATCATCGTCGCTCTGGCCGTCTGGTTCTTCCGCGTGCCGCTTCGAGGGAATCTGGCGATGCTCTTTGCGGGGATCTCGCTGTTCCTGGCCTCGGCGGTCGGGATCGGGCTGATGATCTCCTCGCTGTCGGCAACGATGCAGCAGGCCCTGCTGGGGGCCTTTCTCTTCCTCGTTCCCTCGGTGATTCTTTCGGGCTTTACCACACCGATCGCCAATATGCCCTGGCTGGTGCGGAAGATCACGCTGATCAACCCCATGCGGTACTTCATGGTCATTGTCCGGGGGGTTTTCCTGGAGGCCGCACCGGCGGGGATATTGGTCCACCAACTCTGGCCGATGGCCATCATGGCCGCGGTCAGTCTGATCGCAGCCGGTTGGCTGTTCCGCCACCGGACATACTGAGGGAGGTTCAGAACGTCCAGAAGTCGGCCAGCCAGTGGAGCACCGCGGCGCGGGCTTTGGGGCTGCTGCCCTGGACGTGTCGTGAGATCTCCGGACCGGCCGACAGGGCGTCGGGCAGTTCGCGCATCACCGGCAGCAGCAGCGGATTGCTCGGCAGCCTCCTGGCCGGGCCCGTGCTGCCCAGGATCTGCGGGAGCAGTTGCTTATGGACCTCCGGCCCGTGGGTCCGCCCGAACAGGGCCAGCAGGTCCGCCCAGTGCAGCGTCCGCCCGGCGGGAAGCTCCAGCGTCCAGGACTCGCCGTTCTGCTCCTGCGGCCAGGAGAGGCGTACCTTCACCGGCGCATCCTGGACGCGCGAGTCGATCGCGTCGAAGGGCCCGACCCGCATGTCCGTGCCCTTGCCGTGGGACTGCCCCGGCTGGATGTGCAGCAGGACGTTGTCGTCGACCGACTCGACGCGGATCTGCATCGCCCGGGCCCAGAGCGGATCGAACTTCGATTTGGCCAGGGCGTCCAGGACCTGCTGGCGGTCGGCCCCTTGAAGACCCAGCCGCTGGTGGACCATGTTGAATTCGAGCATCTCGCCGGGCCTGACGACTTTCGACATCGGCCTGAACGGAAGCCCCTGCCCGGCCTTGTACCGCTCGACGGCAGCGGCGATGTACTCGCCCTGGGCCTGCAGGGTCTGGGTGTGGAGCACATCGAAGATCTTGGCCAGTCGGGATCGCTGCTGGACGGACCGCTGTTCGGCCGGCCAGGCGCCGCCGATGATCGGCTCGACGACCGTCTGCATCGCCAGGCCCAGGACCGCCAGGTTCTGGCAGTCGGACTTGAGGACGGTCTCGACCAGCTCGAGGCGATCTTCCAGTTGCTCCGGCAGGCGGCTGCGCTGCCAGAGGTCGATCAGCTTCCAGACCGGCTGATCCGTTCTCTCCTGCGGGACCTGCTCCAGCGCCTGGGCCCTGTGGGCGTTGCGGGCCCGGTCGGTCAGCGACGCGTGAGCCCGGGCAACCCGGACGCGAAGGATCCACGCCTCGGCCGCGGCCAGATCGACAGTCTCCGCCTTGTCATCGACCTGTTGGGCGCGATCGGTCGGCCGGGGCGGGGCAGGCGACTGGGCAGGGGCAATTGCCGGGCCCAGACCGGCCAGGCAGGCGGTAACGGTCGCGGCGGTCTTGGCCCAGGCTGCGCCCGTCCAGACATCGCGGCTGCACTGGGTCCCCGCCCGGCGGTGCAGCCAGCAGCCGCCCCCGCAGGCCGCGGCGTCGGGGCAACTGCGACAGGTTCCTTCCGGGCGGTAGCTTCGCAGTTGGCCGAACCCGTTGGCCCAGATCCCCGCCAGCGACCTTTCGTGCAGGTTGCCCGCCGCTGTGGTCACGTCCAGCGTGTTGCAGGGCACGACGTGGCCGTCGGGCAGGACGACGCACTGCGTCCGCCCGGCCCCGCAGGCGAAGGGCTCGTTTCGCAACATCGCCTCGCCGGGCCCGCAGTAGCCGATCTCGTCGGCGAGGCTGACGGGCATGTGCTGGCGCCACCGGGCCATGTCTGCGAGCAGCCGGCGTTTCTGGCTGCGGGTCAACTCGAGTTCCGGCCTGGCCGCGGCGCGGCCTTCGGGCACGAGCAGGTGAATGCCCCAATGGCCCACGCCGCAGGCCTGGACGATCAAACGCGTCAGTTCCAGCGAATCGAAGTTGGCCGCGGTGACGGTCGTGCCCGCCGCGGTAGACACCCCGGGCAGGGAGGAGAAATACTGCAGCGACTCCAATGCCTGCTCGTAGCTTCCCGCCACACCCCGGAAGCTGTCGTGCAGGCCGCGGGGACCGTCGAGGCTGACGGCCACGAAGGCAGGCGGATACGCCTCGATCGCCTCGCGGATCGCTCCGGAGGGCATGACGGCGGTGTTGAGGCTCCAGGTCTGGTTGCAGCTATGCAGGCGGTCGATGATCTGCGGCAGGTCCTCGCGCAGCAGCGGCTCGCCCCCGGTGACCAGCAGTTCCTCGACGCCCAGCTCGGCCACCTGGTCGACCAGGTCCAGCGCATCAGCCAGGGACATGTCGTCTCCCGGCCCGTCTTCACCGGCGGCCAGGCAGTGCGGACACGCCAACTCGCAGCGCAGCGTGGCCATCCACTGCACCACCAGCGGGGCCTGCGTAAAGCCGTGCGCTCGGTAGTGGGCCGAGCCGGCCTGGTGGTGCATTCCCGTTTTGCTGCAGCTGCCCATGGCAATCTCCTTCGCGAGCCTGCATGCAGTATACTGCCTCGCGCAGTCCGCAACGCGTAAAGACTCTGTAACAACGCCGAGTCGCGGTCAGTCCAGGTCAGGCAGCTTCTGGCGGAGCTCCAGAACCGGGGCGAAGATCTCGACCCGTCGGTCCAGATCGGCCAGGACATCGTCGGTGAGGAACTGCAGATCAGAATCGGGATCGCCGGATTCGTTGGCAGCCGACAGTTCGTCCCAACTGACCGGCGTCGAGACCGAAGGCAGCGGCCGAGCCCGGAGGCTGAAAACCGCCACGGTCGACTTGTGCGAGTCGTTCTGCGACCAGTCGACGAAGACCTTGCCCGCCCGGAGGGACTTCTTCATCACGCTGGTGATCCGTTGGCTCTGGTGCTTCTCCAGCGTGCGGGCGAAGGTCCGGGCGACGGACTTGGTCTGGTCGAAGCTCACGTCGGTGTGCAGGGGCACGTAGACATGCAGCCCCTTGCCGCCGGAGGTCTTTACCCACGCCTGCAGGTCCACCGCGGCCAGCATGCGTCGCAGCAGGAAGGCGACTTCGATGCAGTCGGCCAGCCCGGCCGGGGCGCCGGGGTCCAGGTCGAAGACCATCCAGTCCGGGCGGGTGGGCTCACCGGCGCCGCAGAGCAGCGGATGGAACTCCAGGGCCCCGAGGTTCGCTGCCCAGAGCAGCGCCGCCGGCTCGTCGAGCCCGCAATAGCAGATCGGCCCGCTGTCGTGTTCGACCCTATGCGTGCCCATCCAGTCCGGGCGGTAGTCGGGGCAGTTCTTCTCGAAGAAGCCCTCGGTCTCGGCCCCGTCGGGGAAGCGGCGCAGACTCACCGGGCGGCTGACCAGGTATGGCAGGATGGCCGCCGAGGCGCGGTTGTAGTAGTCCAGCACGCCGGCCTTGGTGAAACCGCAGGCCGGGTAGAAAACCTTGTCGAGATTCGTAACCGTCAGCTTGCGTCCGTCGACCTGGACCGTGCTGCGGGTCATTCGTCCTCTCCGCGTGCCTCGGCGAGGGATTCTTCCAGCACGGCGATCAGGTCGCGCGCGGGCTGGTGCTCGACCTGTGGTGCCTCTTCGGTCGCCGACCCGGGCGGGCTGACCGTTCCCTCGGTCTTGCGGAGCTTCTTGATCAGCTTGTCGATCCGCTTCTGGTACCGGTCTTCGATCATCCCGGGCTCGAAGTCGCCGTAGAGTTTCTTCATCTCCCTGGTCATCGCGTCGATGTCCTTTTTGGCCAGTTTTCCCTCGTCGGGCGCCACGTCGTCGCCCGGGCGGATCTCGTCGGCGAAGCGGAGCATCTGCAGACACAGCGCGTCTCCGACGGCCCGCAGGGCGACCAGGTGCTCGCGGGCATGCATGACGAACTTGGCGATCCCCGCCCGGTTCGACTCGCCCAGGGCCTCGACCAGCAGGCGGTACGGCTTGGCCGGGCCGGTCGGCAGAATGTAGTACGGACGATCGAAGTACACCGGATCGACTTCGTCCAGGTCGACGAAACTCTCGATCTCGATCGTCTCGCTTCGCTTGGGCTCGAGCTGCTTGACCTCCTCGTCCTCGACCACCACGTACTTGTCATCGCCGACCGGATAGCCGCGCTGCTGGTGCTCGGGGTGGACGAAGACGTTCTCGGCCGGGCAGATCATCCGACGCTGGACCGGCGAGTTGTCTTTCGCGTGAAGCATGTGAAAGGCCGACCTGTGGGACCGCAGGGCCGGAAGAATCTGGATCGGCACGGCGACCAGTCCGAAGCTGATGGTTCCTTTCCACATGGCCATGGCTATTCTCCTGCGATGGATTCGCGGACGACGCGTCCGGGCTCGACGTCGTCGCGCAGGCCCTTGTAGGCGGCCTGCTGGATCTGCTTTCCCCGCGGCCAGCGGCGGAACTCGACCTGGGCGACCAGCCGCGGCTGGACGTACTGCACGTCGCCGCCGGGATCGGCGACGAAGGGGCAGTCATCGGTGGCGAATTTCTCCAGCAGGCGCCTCAGTTGCTTGTGGTCTGCGGCGGCAAAGCCCGTTCCGACGCTGCCGGCCAGTTGCAGCCGTCCGCCGTCGTAGTAGCCGACCTTCAGCGAACCGATCCGCCGGGCGTCCTTCTGCTGGGCGACCCAGCCGCCGATGACGAACTCCTGGCCGTGGACGATCTTGATCTTGCGCCACAGTCCTGTCCGCTGACCCGGTTGGTACGGGCTGTCGAGTCGCTTGGCCATCACGCCCTCCAGCCCCACCTTGCGGGCCGCGGACAGCATGTCGCTGCCCTTGCCCGTGTGCGACGGCGGGACGCGGAGGTGCGGGTGGTCCAGTTCGGCTGATTCGAGAATCTCGCGACGGTCGCGGTATGGCAGGTCCGTCAGGTCCCGGCCTGACTCGTAGAGCACGTCGAAGAGGTAGAACTGGATGGGCACCCTGGCGGCCGCGGCGGCCAGGTCCCGCCGGCGGTGCATTCGCTTCTGCAGCAGCGGGAAGCTGGGCCTGCCCTTTTCGTCCAAAGCGACGATCTCGCCATCCAGCACGATCGGCCCGGGCAAGCAATCACCCAGTTGTGACAGTTCGGGGTATCGCCCGGTGATGGGCTTTCCGTTGCGGCTGAAAATTCGCAGCGAGTGGCCGTCGAAGCGGCAGATTGCGCGCACGCCGTCCCACTTGTACTCGAAGCCCCAGTTGACCGGGTCGCCGGGCAGGCTGCTGCTGACCGCCAGCATCGGCTCGACATTGGCCGGCACCGGCTGGCTGCATTCCGGGCAGAGCGGCTCGGGCCCGTCCGGCAGGCAGTGCGGGCAGACGGTCGCATCGCACGACCAGCAGTGGCGGTTCTCATCGTAGCGGTAGGTCTGGTGACAGAAGGGACATTCGAGTTGTTCGACCTGCTGTTGGGCATCCATGCGTATCAGCCTTTCGATTTCTGTTTGTTCTTGCGAGCCTGCTGGAGGCTGGCTTCCAGGGCGGCCTGGAGATCGTCGGGTACCTCCGGCGGGGCCTGCTTGATCTTCTTGGGCTTGGGCGTCTTGCCCTCTGCCTTGGTGCGGACCAGCTCGGCCAGGCGCCGGCGGAATTCGTCGTCGTACTGCTCGGGCTGGAACGCATCGGCCAGCTCGTCGATGAGGTACCTGGCGGTCTTGCGTTCGGCGGCCTTGACTTCCGGCTTGGGCAGGTCGAGCTGGTTGACCTCGGCCACCTCGTCGGGGTAATGCAGCGTCACCAGGCCCAGCGTCTGGCCGGAAAGCTCCAGCACGCCGTCGTAATCGCGTTTGCGCATCGTCCAGCTGCAGATGCCCACCCGTTTGGTCTTGGCCAGCCCGCGGCGCAGGAGACGGTAGGCGTCGACGTCGCCGTCGGGCCCGAGATGGTACGGCCGATCGTAGTAGCGCGGGTCGATCTGCTCGGGCGATACGAAGCGTTTGACTTCGATGACGCGGCTGGACTCGGGGGCCAGTTCGTCCAGCTGCTGGGGCTCGACGCGGACGTACTCGTCCTGCCCGACCTGGAGTCCCTTGACCAGTTCGTCGCTTTCGACGGGCTTGTCCTCGGCGAGGCAGACCATCTGCTGCTTGAGGCGGACCTTGTCCTGGTCGTGGATGGTGTGAAAGTGGATGTTGCGGTCTTCGATGGCGGCGTAGAGTTTGACCGGCACGGCGATCGAGCCGAACTGGATGATTCCCTTGTAGAATGCTCTGCGGCCCATGGCGGTCCCTGCTCAGCGGGTTGTGATTGCAGGGGAATTGTATCGGCGTCGCGTGGGGCGGGAGCAGATTCGCAACCCCGCCCTTGCAATCGGCCGGGGGTGCTGCTCTGCTTTGGGACCCTGTTGAGATTGGAGAATCGATCCTTGTCCCGCTGGCACGACATTCCTTTCCGCCCCCGCCGCTGGCCTTTCTTCTACGGATGGTTCATCCTGGTCGTCGGCACGCTGGGGGTGCTGATGAGCATCCCGGGTCAGACGATGGGTGTTTCGCCCTTTACCGATCCGCTGCTGGCGGCGCTGTCGCTGACGAGGTCGCAACTGTCGCTGGCGTACATGGTGGGCACGGGCTTAAGTGCGCTGCTGCTGACCCCGGCGGGCAAGCTGTATGACAAGCTGGGCGCCCGGGCGATGGGCACGGGCGTCTGCGTGGCTTTGGCGCTGGTGCTGCTGTATCTCAGCCAGATCGACCGGATCTCCGGCGGGCTGCGGTCGGTCGGCCTCCACCCGCTGGTGGCCAACTTCAGCCCGATCCTGCTGGGCTTCTGGATGGTCCGCCTGACCGGTCAGGGCGTGCTGACGCTGATCAGCCGGAACATGGTGATGAAGTGGTTCGACCACCACCGGGGCCTGGCCAACGGGATCATGGCGGTCTTCGTGGCGCTGGGGTTCTCGCTGGCCCCGCTGCTGCTGCTGGCGATGAAGAACGGCTTCGGCTGGCGCGGGGCGTGGCAGGTGATGGCCGCGGCGATCGGGGGCGGTTTTGCCCTGGTAGTCTGGCTGACCTGGCGGGACAACCCGGAACAGTGCGGCCTGAGCCCCGACGGGGCCAGCGACGAGCTGACGGCCGAGCGTCACAAGCAGCGCCCCGTTCGCAAGCAGTTCACCCTGGCCGAGGCGGCGCGGACGTACGCGTTCTGGACGTTCTCGCTTTCGCTTGCGATGTTCGGCCTGTACCAGACAGGGCTGACGTTCCACCTGAGATCGATCTTCGCCGAAAAGGAAATGTCCGAGCAGGTGGCCTACTCGATCTTCCTGCCTGCGACGGTCATCTCGATTCCGCTGAGCCTGGCCGGCGGCTGGATCGGCGACCACATCCAGCTCAAGCGCCTGCTGTCGGTGATGGTGCTGGGCCTGGGCCTTTCGATGGTCGGGCTGATGATCCTGGGCATTGATGCCGGCAGGTTCACCATCCGCCTTTCCGGCGACTGGTCCATCGGCGGCGGGCTGGGCTTCTGGACCCTGGTGGTGGGCAACGGCATCTGCGGGGGGCTTTTCGGGGTGCTCTCGGCCTTTACCTGGCCGAAGTACTTCGGGCGCGAGCACCTCGGCGCCGTCAGCGGGCTGAACATGGCCCTGGTGGTCTTCGGCTCGGCGATCGGGCCGCTGGCCTTCAGCCTGGGACTGGACTGGACGAAAACGTACGCCGCCGCCGCCCTGGCCTGCCTCTGCTTCACCGCCCTGCTCTTCATCGGCTCGTTTTTTGCCAACGACCCGCATCCGGACAAGCCCCGCGTCCGACCCGACGAGAATGTCGAGCCGGACGCGCAGGATTAGGAGAATCCGCCCGCCGATTCAGTCGGCCGAGCCGGCCCCCAGGCCGTTGAGTCGGATCCGGCCCTTGCCCGGCAGCAGGGAGACCCGCTTGCCATGGAAGGTCACCTCGGCCGGACCGGGAACGCCCATGTCCAGAGCGCTGATCGAACCGGACAGGCGAATCGTGTCCTTCCTGTCGCCCTTCTCGCGGCGGATCAGTGCGTAGTCGGTAAAGCTGAAGCTGTCCGCGCCGACCTGCAGTTTGGTCTGCTTTCCGGCTGCGTCGCCCAGCGCCAGCAGGATCAGGTCTTCCGGGCCGTCGGGGACCTTGATCGAAATGGCCATGACATTCCCATCCCCGGCGACGCGCTGAAAGCTGGTCTCGGGCGCATCGCCGGCCTTGCCCTTGAACGGCTCGTGCAGGGCCAGGAACGTCGTCTCTTTCGCGTTGCGTGTCACCAGCAGGCTGGTCCCCTCGCCGGATTTGATCCGCGGCGGGCGGGAGGCCAGCACGTGCGTCTGCTCGCCCGGGAGCATCGAGACCCGCACGCCGGTCGGTTCGAGGCCATTCTCCTCGCCTCTGGCGATGACCACGGAAAAGCCTTTGCTCCCGGCCTCCAGGACCTGCGTATCGAACAGGTGAGGCTTGGTCAGGCGCTTCTTCTCGGCTGCGTCGGACCACTCGGCCAGAGGCTTGAATCCCCGGGCATCGCCCTCGGCCAGGGCCCCGAAGGCCAGCACCTGCCAGTCGTACACGCGGGGGCGGCTGGAGACCAACGCGAACGCGTCGAAGAGATACTCGTCGGTCAGCACCAGGGCGCGTTCCATCTCGACATCCGGGTAGACCCCGGCTGCCCGGACGGCCGTGAACCGCGCCGGACCGGTAAGCTCCTTGCGGATCCGGTGGTTCGGCGTCCCTGCGTTGCCCCGATCGACCGGCTGGGCCTTGAGCCCGTCGACAACCACCCCGCAATGGCCTCGAACGTGGTCCTTCCACGGGTCGCCGCCTGCGTAGCCTTTCCTGCCCTCGGGGCGTCCCATCCGGTGATAGACCAGGCGATTATTGGCCACGTACTGCAGGATCGAGAAGCAGTCGTGGACGTAATGGACGTAGTACATGGCGAACTGCAGCCCGACGGCCGGGGCGTCCGATTCCCAGTACTTCGGCGAATGCTCCGCCTTGAGCAGCGCAAAGCCCCGCTCCTCACTGACCACCGACTCGACCGAAGGCGGCTGGACCTTGTCCGGATCGATCGGCGACAGCCCCCAGTACAGGCTGGGCAGGTAAAGCTCGTCGCCGGGCTTGCGCATCTGGGCCAGGAAGTAATCGAAGCCCACGTCGGGCCAGCGCCGGTGGCCGATCTCGAACCAGCCCGGCTGGCGCATCTTGGGCAGCGGGCCGTTCATGTGGGCCGTCGACCACCATTTCTGGCTGGTCTTGCCCTTCTGGTTGTACCCGTGGACCAGCAGGATGTCCCCGGCGTCGCCCATCGTCAGCGACATGTACGTCGGCGTCGCGGCCCGGCCCTTCTCGATCCGCGGGTAGGCGACGGTAATCAGCATCTGCAGGTACTTCTTCATCGTCGCCCCGCCCTGGCCGACGTACCCGTAGCCGTACTGGCCCAGGCCCAGCCGCTCGAGCCCCTCGCAGTACATCAGCATCGTGCCGATGTTGGAGTAGTACTTTCCGAACTCCTCCATGTAGAACTGCTCGTCGGCGATGTACTCGTCGAAGAACCACTTCCAGCCGCCCTGGGAGCGGAACATCTTCTCGACCAGGTCCTTGTCCCTCAAAGCCACCGCCATCAGGTGCGTGCCGATCGCCCGGGGCCAGTGCATGTTGGGCAGCCAGCTGGTCCGGTCGTACTTGAACGCCGGGTGCCACGGCTTGTGCCCTGCCAGGTGGAACTCGATGTAGCTGCGCAGCGATGCCTCCACCCCCGCCCGCTGTTCGGCCGTCAACTCGTGGTAGAGCACGTCGTACCGAAGCGTATTGAGCGTCTGCTCGTCGCGCATGTGGCGGTCGCCGCCGGAGGGCATGCCCTCGTTCCACTTGAGCTTGTCCAGGTCGACGTCCCACGTCATCGGCTGGGGCTTGGTGCCGATGAACTTCAACAGCCTCTCCTTCTCGGCCTGGCCGGCCTTTTCATCACCCATCACCATGTAGTTGAACAGATTCCACAAGGTCGGATTGACCTTGGCGATCTCGGTGTTCTTCATGTTCTCGTACTGCTTTTTCGCCATCGGATCCGACTCGATCCGCTTGCGCAGGGCGGCGGCCTCCTCGGGCGTCCAGAGCAGGAACGGATGGTCGGGCATCTCGGCCCGGGCAGCGCCGGCCGCGGCCAGCAACAACAGAACGATCCAACGTTTACGAAGCATAAGGCATCTCCTGGTCAGCAGGTTGATATTCAGGTCAAACGGACGGTCAGTCCAGCGGGTCGAAGACGAACCGTTGGTTCTGGTAACGGTAGACTTGCGATCCGACGCGGATCTGCCCGTCCTTCCATTCGATCTGCGGTTTCTTCTCGCGGTCGATGGTGCTGACAATCGTCACGCGCCCATCCTGTTTCAGCAACTTCTCCTGGACGGCCAGGCCGCCGTACGGCTCGCGGCCCTTCTGGCGGTCCTTGGCGTCGCGCTGGGCGTTCTTCTCGAACTCCTCGGCCAGGCGATCGTTCTGCGACGAGACGATCACCACCAAATCCGCCCCGCTCTTGCCCGAAAGGTCCACCGCCAGGGCCCCTTCGTCGGGCCCGTAGAAGAACGGACGCATGCCCATCGAGAACGAGCCGTCCTCGGCCACCTCGTAGCCCGTGGGCTTGTAGTGGCCGAAGCGCGAGACCAGGTTCAACTTGCGCCCGTAGGCACGGACCATGACCTTTCCGCGTCCCTGGCCCCGGTGGTATCCCCAGGGCCCGCCGCCGGTGGAGAAGGTCACGACGATGTCGTCGGCGTCTTTCCAGCGGTTGCGCGAGACGTAGAAGTCATTGACGGTGTCGGCCACGTGCTTGGGCAGGACCTGACCGGGGTTGACCGGCTCGACGCCGATGGGCCAGTTGACCATCGCGTGGACCGCGTGGTGCGGATAAACGAAGGCGTTGAAGCTCGGGCCCTGGCCGCCCATCCATTCCGGCCGGCCGTTGCGCTCCCAGGTTTCCACGAAGTTCTCGTACGTCCAAAGCACCGCCGGGACGTACTTCGGCTCGACGGCCCCGAAGCCGAACGCGAAGTCGCCGGAGTGCGAGAGCATCGGCGCCCGGCTGTACATGCGGTCGTCGCCGTACGTGCCCCGGTTCAGCAGCAGCGGGTGCCCCCCGCCGTCGCGCGTCAGCCACATCACCCATCGCAGGGTCGAGAACTGCGGATGGGGCCTGGCCGAGATGTAGTCCCGCCCGGTGACGTTCCGCAGGGCCTGGAGCGCCTCGGTCAGCCCGCCGTTTACAGACAGGCGGGACGGGTGGGGCCCCTCCTGGTACCACCCGCCCTCGCCCTGTCCGTAGTAGAAGTAGTTCGGGATCATCTGCTCGAAGTCCGCGATCCGCCGGCGGACCAGCTCGTTGTCGACCCCGGGGTCGCCCAGGATCGCCAGCATGGCCGTCAGCCCGCCGATGAACGAGCCGTAGTGATTGCTCGCCGGTGGGTAGCCGGTCCGCCCGGCCAGCGTCTGGATGTCGATGCGATTCTCGGTCTCGGCCAACTGTTTGCTGTAGTTCTGCAGCTCGGCGGCGACTTTCCTGCGGAACTCCGCATCCCAGCCGTCATAGGCCAGGTCGTAGGCCAGGGCCACCGAAGCCAGCAGCGAGCCGGCCCGCATCATCGTTCCCGGCCTCTGCCAGGCGTAGCGGTTGTCGCGGTCGATCGCCCCGTCGAACATCATCTCGACCGACTTGCGGGCCAGGTCGGCGTACAACTGCTCGCCGGTCAGCTGGTAGAGCATCGCGTAGCCGGGGGCGTGGAAACTCGTAAAGACGGTCCCGGCCGGGCGCGACAGGTCGCTGCGATTGACGTTGCCCGGCTTGACCTTGTTCATGTTCTCCGGAATCTTCTTTCCGTCGTTGCCCAGCAGCGTGCGGAGGCGCTGGACGATCTGCCGGCCCGTCTCGGTCTTGGCCCGGGCGCGGATCCGCTGGATCTCGTCCTTGCGGAACAGCAGGCGCGGGTGCTCCCCGGCAGCCGGGGCGCCGAAACCCTCCGACTCGACGAACCAGGGCCTGGTGTCGATCTTGTACATCCATCTGTAGTCTTCCGACTTCAGGTCCCTGCCGCCGCCGTACTCCCACGTGGGCCCGCCGCCGTTGAAGACCCGACGCGGCAGCGATGGCGAGTCGACGGGCTCGGCGACCACCTGCACCACGAACAGCCCGGAGATTACCGAGCCGTCGAACTTCAGCAGGTACTTCGCGTCGGGCGCACTGGCAATGTCGACAGCCCGGGCCGGGATGGGAATCTCCGCGGTGATCCTCTGCCTCCGCGGGTCCCACTCGAACTGCCCCGCCTCCAACTCGACCCAGCGGTGGGCCCAGCGGTTCCAGCTCATGCCGATCCGCGCCGAGTCGACCTGGCCCCCCGATGTGGCGATCTGGACTTCCATGTACGGAAAATCGAGGTCGTCGATCTTCACCGGGAACAGTTGGCCGGCCAGGATCGCCTGGGGCTGCTCCTGGCGCGGAGCGATCCGCCCGGAGATCTTGCCCGACGCCTTGGTCTGCTCGTGCGTTGCCTTGTATGTCCCGTCGATCTTCCAGGCCCCCTGCTCGCCGCGCGAGAGTTTGCCTTTCAGCTCAGCGGTAACCTCCGAAACCGACCCGTCCTTGGGAACCCAGCGGTCCGGGTTCATCGTGATCTGCAGCCTGGCAGTGAAGGTCTTGTCGTTATGGTCGATGCTGACCTGGCTGTCGTGGACGCGGTGGGCGGAGCGGTTGAAACGATCGGCGAATGCGACCCCCCCAACCACCTTGCCCTCAACCAGGTTCAGCCGCACCTGCAAGTCGCGGCCGACCTTCTTGCCCTCGTCGAAACCCCACAGGCGATCCAGGCGGATCTCCCAGGCCGCATCGCGAATATCGACGCGGTCGCCGCCGGAAACAGCGCTCACAGGCCCGGTGACAGTCAGACAGAATGTATATAAACAAACGGACATGATGGCCGCATGCAGTCGCATGGAAGCCTCCGTCGGCCGTGTAAAAGGACGACGCCGCGCCGCCGGCGGAAGCTCGACGCACGGCAAAGCGTCGGGCTCCTGGCCCCGGATCGTCTGGTTGTACAACGGGCGGACTGCTCGTTCGGGCCGCAGAAAAGCGCGGAAAACGCCCGGTTACTCCCTCCGGTAGTTCTCCACGGCTGCGGCCAACTCGGCGGCGATATCCTCCGCCAGTTCCGCCGGTTCGATCACCCGCGCGAAACGCCCGAAACCCAGCACCCAACGCTTGAACTCCACCGTGTTGTCCAGGCGGAAACGACAGGTCAGGCCCTCCTCATCCTCATCGCAGATCTCCTGCGTATCGTGCCACGTCTGCTCGCGGACGTTGGTGGCCGCCCAGCCGGTGAAACGCACGCGGATGTCTCGACGGGCCGAGGGGCCGAAAATGCCGAACGACCCCGCCGTATGCGACGCCAGCGAGAAGCCCTCCGGCTTGGTAAACGACTTGCCCGTCGGGTGGACCGACTCCAGCCGCGAGACCTTCAACGTGCGGACCTCGTCGTACTCGGCCAGGTAGCCGATGCAGTACAGCGAGGCCGAAAGAAGCACCATCCCGTACGGGTGCAGCAGCGAAACGACCGACCTGCCCTGGCTGGCCGAGTTGTACTCCACCCGGACGATCCGCCTGTCGAGGATCGCCTCGTTAAGCGTGCGGATCTGCTCGGCCATCCCCGTGTAGTCCTCACGGGCGAGGTTCTTGATCAGAAACGCCTCGTCCAGGCCCGCAAAATAGTTCAGCGCCTCGGCCGGGAGGATCGCCTTGATCTTCTCGATCGCCGTGGCCACGCCGTCGCCGAAGGGCGTCCCGGCCAGCGGTTCCAGCAACTGCTGGGACAGATACAGGCTCAGCATCTCCGGCAGCGACAACTGGAGCTTCTCGGACTCGATGAAATGGCCGGCCAGCTTCCAGTACCGCTTGCCGAAGTCCCGCTGCTCGTAGCGGATCGGGAAGAGGTCCTTGAGCGTATCGAGGTCTCGCTGGACCGTCCGTCGCGTGCATTCCAGCCGCCGGGCCAGCTCGTGCTGGTCGAGCCCGAACCGGTGTGCCTGCAATGTCTTGAGCAGCTCCCACTGCCTGAACAGCGTCTCGCCTCTGGCCATCCGTGAAATCTCCCTGTAATCCACCTGAAACGTGCTCCGCCATTGTACAACCTCGCATCGCCGCCCGCCACCGTCGGCAAGATTCACAACCGGGATCAGCTCCGCGGGTGCCACGCCCGCTTGACGGCCGTGCCGATCACCGCACGCCCCGCCCATGGTCAGCGCGGAACGCCCAA
>JBKHDI010000041.1:0-33254 GCA_046541415.1 Phycisphaerae bacterium
ACGTGGCGAAGTTCTTCATGGACTTCATCCAGCGGGAGAGTTGCGGCAAGTGCATCCCCTGTCGTGAAGGGACGCGTCGCATGCTGGAGATCCTCCAGCGGATCACCGAGGCGGATAACAAGGAGGACTCCAACGCGGGCCTGACGCGTTTCCGCGGGGTGATGTACCTCAACCGCCTGGCCGAGTCGATCAAGGACACCAGCCTGTGCGGCCTGGGCCAGACGGCCCCGAACCCGGTGCTCAGCACGCTGCGTTGGTTCCGCGACGAGTATGAGGCACACGTCTACGACCGTCGCTGCCCGGCCGGTGCGTGCAAGGACCTTCTGACCTACAGCATCGACGCCGAAGCCTGCGTAGGCTGCACCGCCTGTGCCCGCAAGTGCCCCACCGACGCGATCATGGGTTCGGTCAAGAGCCCCCACTACATCATCCCCGACAAGTGCATCCGCTGCGGTGCCTGCCAGCAGGCGTGCAAGTTCGACGCCGTGGTCTGCGAATAGTACATAGAGGCAAATACCATGCAGATTGAAGTAAACGGAAACAACATCGAAGCCAAGTCCGGCGAGACCCTGCTGGAGGCGATGCGGCGGGCGGGCATCCACGTGCCGACGCTGTGTCACATGTCCGATCTCATGCCCTCCGGCGCCTGCCGGATGTGCGTGGTCGAGCTCGACGGGGCCAACAGCCTCGTGCCCAGCTGCGCATTTCCGGTCTCCGACGGGATGAAGATCCAGACGCACTCCGAGCGAGCCGTCCGCGCCCGCAAGACCATCGTCGAACTGCTTCTGGCCGACCATCCCGATGACTGTCTCTACTGCGTCCGCTCGGGCACCTGCCAGTTGCAGAACCTCGCCGAGGAGTTCGGCGTTCGCGAGCGTCGTTACGCGGGAGGCAAGAGCGATTACAAGCAGGACACTTCGAGCCCGTCGATTGTCCGTGACCCGGCCAAGTGCATCCTGTGCGGCAAGTGCGTGCGGGTCTGCGAAGAGGTCCAGGGCGTCTCGGCGATCGACTTTACCGGGCGCGGCTGCCACGCGAAGATCGACACGGCTTTCGACGAAGGGCTGAACGTATCCAGTTGCGTCAACTGCGGCCAGTGCATCGTGGTTTGCCCCACCGGGGCGCTGCGGGAGCAGTCCAGCGTCAAGGCCGTCATGGACGCCCTGGCCGATCCGGACAGGTACGTCGTCGTCCAGCACGCACCGAGTATCTCGGTGACACTGGCCGAGGAATTCGGCGTCAAGCCCGGCCAGGACATCTGCGAGAAGATGAACGCGGCCATGCGTCGTCTGGGCTTCCAGAAGGTCTTCGACACCTCCTTCACCGCCGACCTGACAATCATGGAAGAAGGCTCGGAGCTGGTCCAGCGCCTTACCGAAGGCGGGGCTGTACCGATGATGACCTCCTGCTCGCCCGGCTGGATCAAGTTTGTCGAGACGTTCTACCCGGAGATGATCCCGAACCTCTCGACCTGCAAGAGTCCGCAGCAGATGATGGGCGCGATCATCAAGAGCTACTTCGCCGAAACCCAGGGAATCGACCCGGAGACGATCTTCTCGGTCTCGATCATGCCCTGCACCGCCAAGAAGTTCGAGGCCGGCCGAACCGAGATGATTGCCGGCGGCGTGGCCGATATCGACGCGGTCCTGACCACCCGTGAACTGGCCAGGATCATCCGCATGCGGAACCTGGATCTGGACGCCCTGGACGGCGAGCCGGCCGACACGCCGTTCGGCACGCGGTCGACGGCAGGCAAGCTGTTTGGCGGATCAGGTGGCGTGATGGAAGCGGCCATCCGCTCGGCCCACTTCCTGATCACCGGCCAGGAGATCGAGCAGTTGGAGGTCCAGGATGTCCGCGGCCTGGAAGGTCGCAAGGAAGCCAAGGTCACCATCGGCGATACGACCATCGGCGTGGCGGTCGTCAGTGGCCTGGGCAACGCCCGCAAGCTGCTGGATGAAATCCAGACCGGCCGGGACGACATCCACTTCATCGAAGTGATGACCTGCCCCGGCGGCTGCATCGCCGGCGGCGGCCAGCCGATCGGCTCGGACCTCGACGCCGTCAAGAGCCGTCTCAAGACGCTCTACAAGATCGACCGCGACGAGCCACTCCGCGTCAGCCACAAGAACCCCGACGTGGCCAAGTTGTACGAGGAGTACCTCGGCAAGCCCCTGGGCGAGAAGAGCCACCACCTGTTGCATACGCACTACTCCAAGCGAAAGGTCCTCAAGTAGGGTTCATCCGACTTGAAGCACGAACGTGCCATCCCGCTGGTTACCACCATCAAGGAGCACTGTCGCGTCTGCTACACCTGCGTTCGCGAGTGTCCTTCCAAGGCGATCCGCATCGCCGACGGGCAGGCTGAAGTCCTGCCCGAGCGATGCGTCGGGTGTGGCAACTGCGTGCGGGTCTGCAGCCAGCAGGCCAAGAAGGTCTTCTCCGGAACTCTCGAAGCCTGGGGCCTGCTGAAAGGTCCCGGGCGCGTGGCTGCCTGTATCGCACCGAGTTTCCCGGCCGAGTTCAAGGACATCGACTACCGCAAGCTGGCGGGAATGCTCAAGCGACTGGGCTTCGACTATGTAACCGAGGTCGCCTTCGGGGCCGACCTGGTCGCCCGCGCCTACGCCCAGCTGCTGGAGGAGAACAGCGACAGCAGATACATCGCCAGCACCTGTCCGGCCATCATCGCCTTCATTGAGCGGTACCACCCGGAGCTGACGAAAAACCTGGCCCCGATCGTCTCGCCGATGGTAGCCATGGCGCGTGCCCTTCGCAAGCTCCACGGCCAGGACCTGGGCGTGGTGTTCATCGGCCCGTGCATCGCCAAGAAAGGCGAGGCCGCCAGCACGATCATGCCCGGCGAAGTCCAGGCTGCCTTGACCTTCGTAGAACTGCGAGAGATGCTGCTGGATTCGGACATCGACGCAGAGACGGTCGCCCCGGCAGAGTTCGACCCGCCGTACGCCGGCTCGGGCGCACTGTTCCCGATCAGCCGCGGACTGCTCCAGGCGGCCAACATCAAGGAAGATCTCATCAACTCCGACGTCATCGCCGCCGACGGCCAGGACAAGTTCGTCCAGGCGGTCAAGGACTTTGAATCCGGAGACATGGACGTGCGCCTCCTGGAAGTCCTCTGCTGCAACGGCTGCATCATGGGCGCAGGTACGACCTGCGACGATGCTCTCTTCAGCCGTCGCCGCCGGGTCAGCCAGTATGTCCGCCAGCGGGTGGTCAAAGCCATCGAAGCCGGCCAAACGACCCGGGTGGAGGACTTCGGCGACCTGGATCTTTCCCGCCGCTTCGAGCCCTTCGACCAGCGTATCCCCGTGCCCTTCGAGGAAGAGATCCAGATGATCCTCGCCCGCATGGGCAAGCACCAGAGCTCGGACGAACTGAACTGCGGGGCCTGCGGATACGAGAGTTGTCGCGAACACGCGGTGGCGATTTTCAAAGGCATGGCCGAGTCGGAGATGTGCCTGCCCTACACCATCGAGAAGCTCCGCGACACGATCGACCAACTCGGCGAGCGTAACGAACAGTTGGCCAGCACGCAGGAGGCCCTGATGCACTCCGAGCGTCTCGCAAGTATGGGCCAACTGGCCGCGGGCATCGCCCACGAGGTCAACAACCCTCTCGGCGTGGTGCTGATGTACGCCCACCTGCTGCGGGACGAGCAGGGCGGGGATAACAAGATCGCAGAAGACCTGACGATGATCGCCGAGCAGGCCGACCGCTGCAAGAAGATCGTGGCGGGCCTGCTGGACTTCGCCCGTCAGAACAAGGTGGTCCTGGAACCGGAAGACGCGATGGGCCTGGTCGATCGCGCAGCCAAGGCTGTCACCAGGCCGCGCAACGTGGAACTGGAAATCCTCCGCGACGCCGAGGATACCTCCGCCGACCTGGACCGCGACCAGATGATCCAGGTCTTCACCAACATGCTCTCCAACGCCTACGCCGCCATGCCCGAGGGGGGGAAGATGACCATCCGCCTCTGCGGCGACTCCGAGAAGCTGAGCCTGGAGTTCAGCGATACCGGCAGCGGGATCAGCAGGGAGAACCAGGCCAAGATCTTCGAGCCGTTTTTCACGACCAAGCAGATCGGCAAGGGAACGGGGCTCGGCCTTGCGGTGACCTACGGGATCATTAAGATGCACAGAGGTGACATTCGGGTGGCATCCAATGACGATCCTGCACAAGGCCCGACCGGAACGACGTTTGTCATCTCCATCCCCCGCAAGGGCCGGCAGGAAAAGCCTCCAAGGAGCTGAGGGCCATGGCTGATATCCTTCTGGTTGATGACGACGTGGACCTGGTGCTGGTCTACCAGATTGCCTTAAGTCAGCGAGGCCACACGATTCGGACGGCCTGCTCTGCCGCCGAGGCCCAGGACCTTCTGGCCGACCAACCCGACCTGCTGGTGACCGACCTGATGATGGAAACGAAGACAGCCGGGCTGGACCTGGCCCGCAAAGCACACGAGATGTACCCCGAGATGCAGATTCTGATGGTCTCGGGGATTCTGGAGCAAACCGGCGAACCCATGCGATTTGCCGACGATGAACCTGTTCTGCCGGTGGTGACGTTCGTGGATAAACCCATCGCCCCCGCGAAACTGGCAGATACCGTAGAGGCGATGCTTACCCCGCAGTAGAGAAACATGACTGATCCGAACAAGACCATCCTCCTGGTAGACGACGACGAAGATTTCCTGACCCAGATGCAGGTCCAACTGACCGCTGCCGGCTACCATGTCGACACCGCCGGGGGCCGAAAAGAGGCCCTGGAGCGAATCGAAGACGGCAACAAGTACGACCTGGCCATCGTGGACCTGATGATGCAGGAAGTCGATGACGGCTTTGCACTCTGTCACCAGATCAAGCGCATCGACCCGGCGATCCCGGTGATCATGGTTACCGCGGTAACCGCAGAGACGGGCATGGCGTTTGACGCTTCGACTTCCGAGGAGCGCAGTTGGGTCAAGGCCGACGCCGTTCTGGCCAAGCCCGTCCGCTTCGAGCAGCTGGAGCGAGAAATCGGCCGCCTGTTGGAGGTCTGAGCATGGAGCGACTGGGAGTCCTGGTCGTTGACGACGAGCCCGGTATGCGCATGGGCGTGGCCCGCGCACTGCGGGATTTCACCGTCCAGATCGCCGATCTGGGCATGGAGGTCGGCTTCGACGTCGACCAGGCCGAGTCCGGCGAGGTGGCCCTGGAAAAAATCGACCAGAAACGCCCGGACATTCTCCTGCTGGACTACAAGCTGCCCGGCCTGAACGGCTTGGACGTACTGGAACGCACCAGCGACCTGCAGGGCGAAATGCTCACGGTCATGGTCACCGCCTACGCCTCGCTGGAAACCGCCATCACCGCCACCAAGCGCGGTGCGTACGATTTCCTGGCCAAGCCCTTTACGCCCCAGGAGCTCAAGAACACCGTCCAGAAGACCGCCGGGCGGCTGATGCTCACCCGCCAGGCGCGCCAACTGGCCGAGGAGAAGCGCAAGGTTCGCTTCCAGTTCATCTCGGTTGTGGCCCACGAACTGAAGGCTCCCCTGGCGGCCATTGAGGGTTACCTGCAGATCATCAACGATAAGACGCTGGGCGAAGAACTGGCCGCCTACGACCAGATGGTCGACCGCTCTCTGGTCCGCCTGGAAGGCATGCGAAAGCTGATTCTCGACCTGCTGGATATGACACGCATCGAGGCAGGGACCAAGAAACGCCAGTTCGCCCAGCTGGACCTGAAGGAACTGGCCGAGATGTCGATGGAGACGGTGGCGCCCTCTGCCCAGAAGCGAGGCATCGAGATGGACCTGCAGGTCGAGGGGCCCACGGAATTCCAGGGCGACCGCGGGGAGCTCGAGATCATCTTCAACAACCTGCTGTCCAACGCGGTGAAATACAACCGCGACGGCGGCCGCGTGGACATTACCCTCGCCGGCGACGAAGAGAAGGCTACACTGATGGTATCCGACACGGGTATCGGCATGAGCCAGGAAGAGTGCGAGAAGCTCTTCGGCGAGTTCGTGCGGATCAAGAACGCCAAGACCCGGAATATCATGGGTAGCGGCCTGGGACTTTCGATCGTCAAGAAGCTCGCCCAGATGTACAACGGCTCGGCCAAGGTGACCTCCGAACCCGATGTCGGCACGACCTTCACGATTACCCTCCAGAGAGACACCAGGGCCGAAGACGCCGACCAACAGGATGAGGGCCTTGCCGGCGCCGCTTCGGTGGAAGCGACCCAACCATGACCCATGACGAAATCCAGCAGTGGCTCCAGACGACCGACCCGGCCCGGCTGGAAGAACTCTGGGCCCGCGCCGACCAAGTGCGAAAAGAGAACGTGGGCGATGAAGTCCATCTCCGGGGGCTGATCGAGATCTCCAACATCTGCGCCCGCCGCTGCGGATACTGCGGCCTGCGAGTCGACAATCGCAAGATCGATCGCTACTTGATGACCACCGAGGAAATTCTCGCCTGTGCCGACGAGGCCGCCGGCTACGGATACGGCACGGTCGTCCTCCAGGCCGGCGAAACGCCGCGGATCACGTCTGACTGGATCAGCGAGATCTGCCGACAGATCAAACAGCGAACCAACCTGGCCATCACGCTGAGCCTGGGAGAACGAACCGAGGAGGAACTGGCCGCCTGGAAGGCCGCCGGGGCCGACCGATACCTCCTGCGATTCGAGACATCCAACCCGGAACTTTTCGCAAAGATCCATCCACCGCTGCGCGATGGCGCCCCGGGCCGGATGGACGTGCTGCGAATACTGGCCCGGCTGGGCTACGAAGTCGGATCGGGGGTGATGATCGGCATCCCGGGGCAGACTTGGGCAGACCTGGCCAACGACATCCTGGCCTTCGCCAAGCTCGACCTGGACATGATCGGCGTCGGCCCGTTCATCGCCCATCCGGATACGCCCCTGGGCTTGGCGGACTACGCTTCGGACGATCAACAGGTGCCCTCCAGCGAGGAGATGACCTACAAGGTCGTCGCCTTGACGCGGATCGTGTGTCCCAAGGCCAATATTCCCTCGACCAGCGCTCTGGCGACGCTGAATCTCAAGCAGGGGCGCGAGCTGGGCCTGCAGCGCGGGGCCAATGTGGTCATGCCCAACCTGACGCCGACGAAGTATCGCGCCCTGTACGAGATCTACCCGGCCAAGGCGTGTATCAAGGAAACCGCCGTTCAGTGCAAGGCCTGCATGGCCGGGCGGATTCTCTCGATC
This sequence comes from Phycisphaerae bacterium, assembly GCA_046541415.1. Classification (GTDB taxonomy): domain Bacteria; phylum Planctomycetota; class Phycisphaerae; order SM23-33; family SM23-33; genus CAZOVB01. Next base: position 7,236 of record JBKHDI010000041.1, read on the forward strand.
GGGCGGAAGCTGGGCAAAGGGCGCGGCGACAGTCCGAATTTCACAGAATCCAGGCCTACAATGAACCAGCGTTCCGGGTGATTTTTCTGCCCCGCCGCGGGGCTCGATCGATAGCGAGGTGCCGTATGTCCGGTCTGACCGAAATGAAACTCAGCGACGGGGCGGTCGACTTCATCGACGACGACGCCCTTGAGGACCTGCTGACCGCAGACCAACCCGAGGTCGCCGAGGTCCGCGATATCGTAGCAAAGAGCCTCGACAAGCAGGCCCTGGACCTGAAGGAAACCGCAGCCCTGCTGACCTGCGAAGACCCGGAACTGGTCGAAGAGATCTACGCAGCGGCCCGGGAGCTGAAACGCAAGGTCTACGGCAACCGAATCGTCATCTTCGCCCCTCTCTACATCGGCAGCTACTGCATCAACGACTGTGCGTACTGCGCGTTCAAGCGATCCAACCCGCAGGCCCACCGGCGGACGCTCTCGGAGCAGGAAGTCGCCCAGCAAGTCACCGCCCTGGAAGATCGGGGCCACAAGAGGCTGATCCTCGTCTTCGGCGAACACGCAATGTACGACGCCGACTTTATCGCCGAGACCGTCAAGACCGTCTACGAGGTCCGCTCCGGCCACGGGGAGATCCGTCGGGTGAACATCAACGCCGCCCCGCTGGATATCGACGGCTTCGGCCAGGTCAAGGAGGCAGGGATCGGCACGTACCAGATCTTCCAGGAGACCTACCACCACGAGACCTACGCGAAAGTCCACCCGGAAGGTACGCGCAAGGCGGACTTTCTGTATCGGCTCGACGCACTGGACCGCGCGATGCTGGCCGGCTTGGACGACGTGGGCCTGGGCGTACTCTACGGCCTGTACGACTGGAAGTACGAGACGCTGGGCATGGTCCGGCACGCCCTGCACCTGCAGGAGCGATTCGGCGTGGGCCCGCATACGCTGAGCTTCCCGCGGATGCAGCCGGCCTTCGGCGTGGAAGTCGATGAGCGGTACAAGGTCTCCGACGAGGAGTTCAAGCGACTCGTGGCGATCCTGCGCCTGGCCGTGCCGTACACCGGGCTGATCTGCACCGCCCGCGAAACGCCCCAGATGCGGCGAGAGGTAATGGCCTTCGGAGTCAGCCAGATCGATGCCGGCAGCCGGATCGAACTGGGCGGCTACACCGAGGCCGGCGACGCACAGGTCATGGAGCGCGAGCAGTTCAGCCTCGGCGACATCCGGGGTCTGGACGAAGTGATGCGGGAACTTCTGACCGACGGCTACATCCCGAGCTTCTGCACGGCCTGCTATCGGCTGGGACGCACGGGCGAGCATTTCATGGAGTTCGCCATCCCGGGCTTCATCAAGGAGTACTGCACGCCCAACGCGATGACCACGCTGATGGAGTACCTCGTCGACTACGCCTCGCCGGAAACCCGCGCCGCCGGCGAGGCCGTCATCGAACGCGAACTGCAGAAGATGCCCGACTCGCCCCACAAGACCGAACTGATCAACCGCTTGGCCGAGATCCGGCAGTCCGAACAGCGCGACCTGTACTTCTAGTCCGGGCGGGCGGTTGGCAAGAACCCCTGCCGCCGATTAGACTGGGGACCCATGGCAGCATTCAGAATCGAACATGACTTGCTGGGCGAGCGACAAGTCCCGGCCGAGGCGATGTACGGCATCCACACTCTCCGGGCGATGGAGAACTTTCCCCTCACCGGCCGTCGGGTTCACCCGATGCTCATCCGCGCTTACGGAACCGTCAAACTCGCCGCCTGCCGGACCAATCACCAGCTCGGATATCTGACCGATGAAATCGCAGCCGCCCTGGACCAGGCCTGCAGCGAGATGTCAGAGGGTAAGCTCGATGAGCACATCCGCGTCGATGCCCTCCAGGGCGGGGCCGGGACCTCGACGAACATGAACGTCAACGAAGTCCTGGCCAACCGAGGCCTGCAGATCCTCGGCCGGGACCTGGGAGACTACGACACACTCAGCCCCACCGAACATGTAAATCTCCACCAGTCGACCAACGACACCTACCCGACGGCGATGAAAGTCGCGGGTATCTGGCTGCTGGTCGAACTGGAGCAGAACGTCGTCGCCCTGCAGGAGGCCTTCCAGGAGAAGGAAAAGCAGTTCGCCGATATCGTAAAGGTTGCCCGCACCCAATTCCAGGACGCTGTCCTGACCACCCTCGGCCGGGAGATGGCTGCCTACGCCGAGGCCCTGACCCGCGACCGCTGGCGCCTCTACAAGTGTCAGGAACGCCTCCGCGTGATCAACCTGGGCGGCACGGCCATCGGCACGGGCTTGGGCGCCCCCCGACAGTACATCTTCCAGGTCTCCGAAATCCTACGCCAGATCACCTCGCTGGGCCTGGCCCGGGCGGAGAATCTCGTTGAGGCGACCCAGAATACCGACGTCTTCGTGGAAGTCAGCGGTATCTGCAAGGCACTGGCATCGAGCCTGGTCAAGATATGCACCGACCTGCGTCTGCTTTCCTCTGGGCCGGCCGCGGGCCTGGGCGAGATCCGCCTGCCCGCCCGCCAGAGCGGCAGCAGCATCATGCCCGGGAAAGTCAATCCGGTGATCCCCGAGGCCGTCACACAGGCGGCCTGGGCCGTCATGGCCCACGACCAGGCGATCACCTCGGCCGCCTCGGCCGGCTCGCTGGAGCTCAACGCCTTCGGCCCGTTGATCGCCGACGCCCTGCTGCACAGCCTCTCGCTGCTGTCCAATGCCTGCCTGATCCTGCGGACGCACTGCGTAGAGGGCATCGAGGCAGACGCGGATCGCTGCCGCGCACACGTCGACGGCGCTGCCGCCGTCCTGACCGCCCTGCACGACGAAATCGGCTACGAGGCCGCCACCGACGTCGCCGCCGAGGCCGCCCGCACCGGCCAACCCGTCAAACAAATCCTCCTGGCCCGCAACCTGGTCTCTTCGGAGACATTCGATAGACTCACCAGCCCCGACCGCGTCAACGCGCTCGGCTCGCGGAAGAAGCACAAGGCCGAAGGTTGAGGCTTGGCCAACATCCCTGTCCTTGGGTACAATGATCCTGTATGGCCCTAGAACACTCGGGAGAGCCGCATGACGATCGACTTGGACAAACTAGACCCCGCTGTCCAACAAGCCCTGCATCAAAGAGCCCAACGGCAGGGCATCAGTGTCGATCAACTTGTCCAGACTCTCTTGACCGAGGCCGTGGGGACAAAGGGACAAGAGGCCGGTGCAGATCGAGACGATTTCTCCGAGTTTTCTGGCCTTTGGTCTCAGGAGCAGTTCGAGGAATTCGAGAAAAACACAGCAGACTTTGAGGTCATAGATCCCCAGGAGTGGAAGTGACAGACATCCTGCTGGATACAAATGCCTACTCACATCTGCTCAGAGGGGATGAAGGCGTTCAGGAGTTCTCTGGTAATGCGGAGAATGTCTTCCTCAGCGTAATCGTCCTGGGCGAACTCTATGCCGGTTTCCAGCGGGGATCAAAACGGCAGCGGAATCTTGAGACCCTCAAGCGGTTCCTTCAGAAGCCTCAGGTTCATGTTCTTGAACTCACCGAGAGAATCGCTGAGAGATTTGGCCAGATCCATGCATATCTGCGGAGAATCGGCAAGCCGATTCCGACCAATGATCTGTGGATCGCCTCCCAAACCATGAACCAGAACGCGACACTTGTGACATACGATCGTCACTTCCTCAACGTGCCAGAGCTGGCGATCTGGAAAGAGTTGAACTGACCAATGGCCCAGAGTACACCCAAAGGATTTCGGCTGCATATCGGCCTGTTTGGCCGACGGAATGTGGGCAAGTCCAGCCTGCTGAATGCGATGACGCGGCAGGAGGTGTCGATCGTTTCCAACGTGGCCGGCACGACGACCGACCCGGTGGAAAAGCCCATGGAGCTGCTGCCGATCGGCCCGGTGCTGTTTATCGACACCGCCGGGATCGACGACGTCGGGGCCCTGGGCGAGATGCGCGTGGCCAAGACCCATCAGGTTTTCGACCGCACGGATGTGGGCGTGATCGTCGTCCCGGCCGGGGACTGGGGCGAATTCGAACAGCGAATCTACACCGCGCTGGACGACCTGGAAATCCCTGTCATCGTCGTGTTCAACAAGATCGACCTGGGCCAGCCCAACGCGGACGTGCTCCAGCAGCTCCAGGCCGACAAGAACGTCCGCATTGTCCGCACCATCGCCTCGCAAGGCGAAGGCATACTCGATCTGCGCGAGGCACTGATCCGTTCAGCCCCGGATGATTTCATCAACGCCCCCACTATCGCAGGCGACCTGGTTCCGCCCGGCGAAGGGGCTGTCCTCGTCGTCCCGATCGACAAGGAAGCACCCAAGGGCCGATTGATCCTTCCACAGGTCCAGACCATCCGCGACCTGCTGGACAACGACGCCTGGTCGATGGTCGTCAAGGAACGCGAGCTTCGCGAGGCCCTGGGACGGCTGAAAAAGCCCCCCGCCCTGGTGATCACCGACTCGCAGGCGTTCCTGAAAGTTGCAGCAGACACCCCGCCGGAGATCCCGATGACCAGCTTCTCGATCCTCTTCGCCCGGGTCAAAGGCGACCTGACCGAGATGGTCCGCGGCGCTCTGGCCATCGAAGACCTCCAGCCGGGCGACAATATCCTGGTCGGCGAGGCCTGCAGCCATCACCCGATCGGCGAAGACATCGGCCGAGTCAAAATCCCCCGCTGGCTGCGACAGTACGTCGGCGGGGAGCTGGAGTTCACCACCGTCCAGGGTCACGACTTCCCCGAAGATCTTTCTTCCTACAAGCTGATCATCCACTGCGGCGCCTGCATGTGGAACCGTCGTGAAATGCTCAGCCGCATCCTCCGCTGTCGCCAGGCCGGGGTACCGATCACCAACTACGGCCTGGCGATCTCCTACTCGCTGGGCATCTTCCACCGCGCCCTGGGCCCCTTCCCGGCTGCGATGGAAATCTACCGCCTGAGGAGCAAATAATAGCATCCGCCTCGGTTTTTCTGCCAAAAACAGCCGGAAACGTCATGAACAAGACGGCAGAACCGGCTATAATTGGGGAATCTCTCGTTTCCAGCTGGGCGCACAGTCGACCGGAATCCATTTCTCCAGTTGCAGGTGCTATCATGTCAAAGGTCCCATCCAAGAGTTCGGGCGTCAGGCCCGGGTTCACCCTGATCGAACTGCTCGTTGTGATTGCGATCATCGCCCTGCTGGTCAGCATTCTCCTGCCGACTCTCGTCAGCGCACGTGACCTGGCACGGACGATGAAGTGCAGCACGCAGATGGGAAACTTCGCCAAGCAGGCCCACTTCTACATGTCCGACTTCGACGGGTGGGTCCCCACGGACGACTACAACAAGGCCAAACAAGGGCTGTTCTGGCCCACGGCTCTGTCTGGCTACTTGACCGACGAGCAACTCACCATCAATGAGGTCCGCGACCAGGAATTCGTCGAGCAATGGCTCTTCGATCACCCGTTCTTCACCTGCCCGTCGATGGAAGCTCCGGGGACGAAACCGGGAGTCGACTACGCCGTAAACAACTTCGACTGGGAAGCCTATCTGTACCACCGCTCGCGGGGACGGGGTCTGGAGTATGGCAATCTGTACAAACGCAGAGACGGGATCAGCGGCAAGAACCCGGGCGCCAAACGTCTGCAGATGATCAAGGCCCCGATGTCGGAGCTCTGCTATATCCCCGAAGCCAGCCGACGTGAACACATCAAGTTCATTGACATGCACTCCGACAGTCACACCACCTTCAATCGCTGGGGTGAGACCAAAGGAGGCCGGATGATCAAGCACAACAGCACTCGACACCAGGGCAAGACGACGATCGCCTGCTTCGACGGCCATGCCGAGCAGCGGGACCTGACTTTCGAAGATCTGCCCATGCGGACGTTCCTGCCGTTCCACCCGGCACCGTAGTGGCGTCGGGAGGGTCGGGGTTCGGTCAGGCGCCTGCCCAGGCACGGACGGCCGCCAGCAGAGCCACTGCTGCGGTCTCGACGCGCAGAATCGTCCGTCCGATACAGACCGGGCGGAAGCCGGCCAGCTTCGCCGCCTCCTGCTCCTGCTCCGCCAGCCCCCCTTCCGGCCCGACCAGCACGGCCAGGCAGGCGGGTTGAGCAGTCTGCAGCTGCGCCGGCAGCGAGCCGGGCGGGGCGGAGGCATCGCCGAGCAACGACAGGTCGAAACTCTCGGCCGAGGCGAGAAAGCCGTCCAGGTTGATCCCCGGCTCGATCCTCGGCAGGTGGTTCAATCCGCTCTGCTTGGCCGCGGCGATGCAATGGCCCATCCAACGGTCCCATTTTCCGCTGCCCGGATCTGCCGGAGCCGCCACACTTCGGGCAAACTCGATCGGCTGAAGCCTTGCGGCGCCAAGCTCGGTGGCCTTTTCCAGCAGCCAGTCCAGCCGTTTGCCCTTCGGCACGGCGAACGCCAGCGTGATCTCCGGGCGCTGGGGATCGACTGACACAACCTGCTCCACCTGCACCGAGACCCGCCGCTTGGTGACCTGTTCCAACGGTCCCGCCGCCACGTTGCCCTTTCCATCGAACAGTTCCACCTGCTGACCCGGCGTGAGGCGCAGCACCTGCGCGGCGTGATGAGCCTCGGCAGAATCGAGCTCCACCAGCCCCGGCCGAAGATGCGGACAGTAGAATCTGCGGTAATGGGTTTCGGTCATAGTCGGAGGATAGCCATTGTCGAAGATCTGGCAAGAGGGCATTGTCTTGGGCTGGCGAGCGATTAGAATGATCTGCTTGCCCATTCCAGAAAGGTTCCCATGTCAGATAACAACGCGATCCAGCAGCAATGGTCCAATCCGTCCAGCCAGTACCGCAGTGCGCCGTTCTGGTCATGGAACGGCAAGTTGGAACCCGAGCGACTCAAGCGGGCGGTCCGATCGATGCACGCGGCGGGCATGGGCGGGTTCTTCATGCACAGCCGCTACGGCCTGAAGACCCCTTACATGTCCGAGCAGTGGTTCGAGTGCGTCAAGGCCTGCATCGAACAGGCCCGGCAACTGGACATGAAGGCCTACCTTTACGATGAGGACCGCTGGCCCTCGGGCACGGCCGGCGGGGCAGTGACACGGGAACACCCCGAGTACGGCGTGCACCTGCTGCGGCTGAGCTTCGCCGACAGACCGGCGGAGGGTACCCAGCGCCTCGCCGTCTTCCATATCAGGCGAGACGCCGAAGGCCAGCTGGAATCATACGAACCTTCCGACCCCGACACCGCCCCCAACAGCGAGACAGGGACGGTCGCTTTCGATGTGGTCCGGCAGGAACCCAGCGGGTGGCACAACGACGGGGCATACCTCGACGAGATGAACCCCCAGGCCGTGGCAGAGTTTATCCGCCTGACTCACCAGGCATACGCCGACCGCTACGCAGAGGACTTCGGCGACCTGATCCCCGCGATCTTCACCGACGAACCGAATGTCGTCTGCGAGTTCTGGGACGCCCAGCCAGACAAGTGGGCCCTGCCCTGGACCCCCGACATGCCGCGCCAGTTCATCCAGCGGCACGGGTACGATCTGCTTGCGCACCTGCCGGAACTGCTCTTCCAGGCCCCGGACGAGCCGTTCAGCAAAGTTCGCCACGACTTCTGGCAGACCGTCTGCGAGCTGTTCGTTGAAGCATTCAGCCAGCAGATCGGCCAGTGGTGCGACCATCACAAACTGGCCTCGACAGGACACATGCTTCAGGAACAGACGCTGCGGACACAGGCCGAGCGCGTTGGGGCCACCATGCCTCATTATGAGCACATGCAATGGCCGGGCATCGACATCCTGCGTGACTCGGACGAAGAGTTGATCACCGCCAAGCAGTGCTCCTCGGTCGCTGCCCAGTTGGGCAAGGAGCGAACGCTCAGCGAACTCTACGGCTGTACGGGTTGGGACTGGCCCATGGAGGGCCACAAGTTCATCGGGGACTGGCACGTCTCGGCCGGGATCAACTTCCGCTGCCCCCACCTGACGCACTACGGCCTGGCCGGCGGGGCCAAGCGAGACTACCCCGCCTCGATCTTCTCCCACAGCCCCTGGTGGAGCCATTACCAGATCGTGGAGGATTACTTCGCCCGGCTGAATCTTTTTGCGACATCAGGCCAGCCGATCCGCGAGGTGCTTGTCATCCACCCCATCGAGAGTGGATGGGCGACGCTCCTACCCTCTCAGGGACACCAGGGACAGATTGACCATCTCCACGAGCAGCTCAGGAATATCGTCTACCGACTCTCCGCGGAGCACTACGACTGGGATTTCGGCGACGAATCGATCATGGCCCGACACGGGAAGGTCTCGTCGGGCAAACTCGAAGTCGGCCGGATGCAGTACCGGGCTGTCATCGTCCCGCCCTGTCTGACCCTGCGATCCTCGACGGTGGAACTGCTGGAATCGTTCATCCAGGCAGGTGGTTCGGTGATCGTGGCAGGTCCTCGTCCCAGGCGGGTCAACTGCGAGCCGGCCAAAGGCGTACTCTCCGCGGCCAAGGGGGTTTCGGACAACTCAACCGACGTGATCGACGCCCTCCAGCGTGTCCTGCCCCGCCGCCTGTCGATCCGATCCGGCGACCGCCAGGCCGACCACGTCTGGTCAGCGATGTGGAAGCTCCCGGAAGGGTCGGCGGTTTTCATTCACTCCCGTGACCGCGAGAACCCCACTGATCTGACAATGCAATTGGCCGGCGACGGGCCGGTGGTTCTTTGGGACGCACTGACCGGACGCAAGGCCCAGATTCCTTTCCAACAGGACAATGGCGGCGTGCTTTTCGACCTGCACCTGCCTTCGACAGGCTCGGCCCTGCTGACGGTCGGGTGGGATGTCGACGAAGTCGAGCCGGCCCGTGCCGAACCGATCATCCTCGACAGCCGGCGTATCAAAGGCCCCTGGCCCATCGAACGGACCGAGCCGAACACCCTCCCGCTGGACAGCTGCAGTTACCGGATCGGCGATGGCCAGTGGTCCCAGCCCGTCGCTACCCTCAAGGCCGACGAAGCAATTCGCAAGCACTTCGGCCTGAGCAGTCGGGCTGCCCGGGGCCATCAGCCCTGGTATCTCTACGGGACGGGCGTAATCGACACCAAGCCCCGTGGGCAGTGCGGCATGCGGTGGGTCTTCCATGTCAGCGAGGTTCCCGGCGTCTGCAACCTGGCCGTAGAGAATCCGGAAGACTATCGCATTACCGTCAATGGTCAGACAGTCGGCAGGCCGTCCGGCTGGTGGGTAGACCAGGACATCTCTACCATCGACATCACCTCGCTGGTCCAGCAGGGCCTGAACATCGTCGAGTGGCAGTTTGACTACCGCCCCGACATGGAATTGGAAGACATGTTCCTTGTCGGCGAGTTCGGCGTTGCCTTGCGTGATGAATCCGACGGCAAGGTGGCCGAGAATTACACCATCACCGCCCCGCCGCAATCTCTGCAGTCCGGCAGTTGGGTCGGCCAGGGCCTGGACTTCTACGGCGGCGCCGTGCACTACCGACTGACCGTTTCCCGCCCGGAGGATAAGCGTCTTCGCCTGTCGCTGCCGGGCATCGCCTGCACAATGGCAGTCGTCCACGTGGGCGACGCGAAGATCCCCCTGCCCTGGGCCCCATTCGAGGTGGATCTGACGGATTTCCTGGATGGCGATTCAGCCGAGGTGGTCGTTGAGGTCATCGGCGGCCGGAAGAACACCCTGGGCCCCCTGCACACCGAATGGGTCGCATGGACCGGCCCGGGCGAGTTCGACCCCAACCACCCGAAGTGGCAGCAGGAGTATCAACTGGTTGACCACGGACTGATCGACGGGCCGGTGGTGGAGATCACCGACTGAGACTACCGGCGTTCAAGCGTAGCCGTAGCCGGCCAGGTCGTCCTCGTCGAGCCCGAAATGGTGGCCGATCTCGTGCAGCAGCGTCTTGCGAATCTGCTCGGCGAGGCGCTGGGGATCGATCTGCCCGTCCCTGCCCCGGCTGGCGATGCCAATGCCCAGCCGGTAGATCTCGATCCGGTCGGGCAGTCGGCCGTGGTCGTAGACGGTCCGTCGCGTATTGGGCACGCCGGTATACAACCCGCGCAGCTGCTGGGGACTGCGTAACCCCAGCTTCCGCAGCGTCGCACGGTCCGGAAAGTCTACCGCATTGATGAAGACCTCGTCGGTCAGCTTCTGCAGATCCGGCGGCAGATCGTAGATCGCCTCTTCGAGCATCTTGTCGAACGTGCGGCGATAGTCGTCGGTCAGTTCCCACAGGTCCATGGAAGAAGCCTAACAAGACCGACTGCATTTGCCACTGGAGATTTGCTCCGGCCCGCCCCGAGCGGTTACAATCCGCTGCAGAAAGGGTTTTCGCATGCTCAAATGGATTTTGACAGCAGGACTGACAGCATGGGGTTTGGCTGGCTGCGCCGAGCCGATCTCCACCCAGGCTCCGGGGCCGGAGTCTCCGTTGCAGCGCCTGCAGCGCGAGCGCCGATGGCTGGCCTCAGATGCCCTCCGGGCTGCTGAGCAGTACATCGACCAAGCCAACCAAGTCTTGGGCCGGATCAACGGCAAGACACATTTCAAGCGGACCAGGCTGCAACGGGCGATGGTCTTTATCGAAGCACCGAGCAAGCCTGGCGATCCACCCACCCAGGCCGCCGCTTCGCATGGACCGGCCCCTCCCGCCGACGCCAGCGTGATCCGCTGGTCGGACTACGTTTCGCTGGCCCACGAGATCTCCGCCTCGTACGGCAAAGCCGAGATCGAACGGATTGTCCGAACAGAGAGCTTCTCCGTGCCCTACCAGGTTGTCGTCTCCTGCTGGGTGACGACTTCTTACCGGGCGGGCCTGGCCATGAAGGTCCAGCCCATCCCCGAGACGCCGGAAGGCAAGGCCCTATGGCAGCCGCGAACGGCCGGTTCCTCGTCTCTGGGAGCCGTCGGCAAGCAGTCCCTGCCCCTGCCCCGCCTCCAGGGCCAGAGCGGCTATATCCCGGACGACCCACTGACTCAACAGGCGCTGGATAACATGCGAGCCCAGAGCCTATCCGCGGCCGGGCAGGAAGTGACCTTCCGGATGGACTACCACGCCGCGAAAGGCGAGTGGCTGCTCGAAGAACTGCCCCAAGTCAAGGCATTTACGGGCCTGGAGGCCATCGACTGGTACATGGGCCTGCCCGACGAGGCGAAGAAACGAGAGGGCATCCTGTATCCCGGGGATTTCGACCTGCCGGCGTCACAGGAATAGTCCGAGCAACTCACAGAGTAGGCCTGGATTTGCTTGGCGAACACGGATTCTTCGTAGAGCATCGCCTCAACGCATCCCGCGGCCGCAGCAAATCTGCTATCGGCACAATTCGGCAGTCCGCAATCGCTACAGGCTGCCCTTTGTTGACGGCACGTCTCCGGCCCTGTCGGGGTCGATGCTCTTGGCGATGCGAAGGGCTTGGGCGACGGCTTTGAAAATCGCCTCTGCCATGTGGTGGTCGTTCGTGCCATAAGGCACGTTGACATGGAGATTCATGCGGGCAGCGTTGGCCACGGCGCGGAGGAACTCCTCGACCAGTTGGGTATCGAACTGGCCGATCTTGCCGGTAGCGAAACCGGCGTTGAAGACGAAGGCGGCGCGGCCGGAGAGATCCAACGCCACGTTGGCCAGCGTCTCATCCATGGGCACCGAGGCAGAACCGTACCGCCGGATGCCACGCTTGTCGCCCAGGGCCTCGGCAATCGCCTGTCCGATGCAGATGCCCACGTCTTCGACCGTGTGATGATCGTCGACATGGGTATCGCCGTCGCAACGGACCTTCAGGTCCGTTGTGCTGTGCTTGCCGAGATGATCCAGCATGTGATCGAGAAAGCCCACGCCAGTCTGCGCATCGGTCAGGCCCCTGCCGTCCAGATTCAACTCCAGGCGGATGGACGTCTCGTTGGTTTTGCGATCGATCGTGGCGATACGTTGGCTCATGGTGTCATTATTTCCTTCAGCCCAGTCAGCAACTGGGTGTTCTCTTCTTCGGTTCCGACGGTGATGCGGACGCAATCGGCCGCTGCGCCCTTGGAGAAGTATCGGACCAGGATGCCCCGCTCCTTGAGGTCATCGACGATCTGCACAGGGCTAATACGTGGCGGACGGACCAGCAGGAAATTCGTGTGCGAGTCGATCACCCCGAAGTCCATGGCTCGCAACGATTCGGTCAGCCGCCGGCGCTGGGCCAGGATGCGTTGGACACACTGGTTCTTGTACTTTTGGTCGCTGACCGCTGCGACGGCCACGGCTGCGGCAAGCGTGTCGACGTTGTAGATCTGCTTGGCCTTGAGCAGATGGGCCATCAGATCGGGCCTGACGATTCCGTACCCCATCCGCAGACCCGCCATGGAATAGCCCTTCGAGAGCGTCCGCAGGATGATGACATTGTCGTAACGCTCCAGCAGTTCCAAAGCGGTCTGGCCCGAGAAATCGTAGTAGGCTTCATCGACCACCAGCAGTCCATCCAGACCAACGGCCAATTCGGCCAGCACGTCATTGCCTACCATTGTCCCCGAGGGGCTGTCGGGGTTGGCGACGAACGTGACATCGCCATTGGCGGCGAGAATCTTCTCAATGGGGAAGTTGAAGTTCTGGTCGTAAGGCACTTCGACGATTTCGGCATTCTCGACCTGTCCCTGCGTGCAGTAGAAACCGAACGTCGGCACGGGGTAGACGACCCGCCGGCCGGGGCCGAGGCAGGCGCGGCTGATCATGACGATCAGGTCGTCGCTGCCGTTTCCGGGCAGGACCCAGTGCATGGGGATGCCGAGGTTATCGGCCAGGGCCTTGCGGAACGGAGTCGCCATCGCGTCCCCGTAGCGTCGCAGCCAGGCCGGATCAAAGGTTCGCAAGGCCTCTGCGACCTTCGGCGAAGGCGGATACGGGTTCTCGTTGGTATTGAGTTTGGCCACCTGCTCCCCTGGTGCCGGTTGGGCTCCGGGGACATAGGCAGCCATCTTCTCGATGTAGTCGTTGAAATAGCTCATGGTGTTTCCTGGCAGGTGCAGCGAGGGAGAATTGTCCGGTTTTACTGAAAGAATCTCAACAATGATCTTGTCCGACTGCCGGAGCGGCGCATGAAAAAAAGCCGGCCCCGGTCGCAATCGCCACCGGGGCCGGCAAGGAATCCATCCGCGTCAATTACCAGCTGAAGACGATCTCGTAGCGGAGGAAGAAAACCGGCTCATTCTTCTCGTCGGTGTAGTAGTCACCGGGGAAGAGCACCTCGCCGATCAGGTGCGAGGAGATGTGCTCGGTCCACTTGGCCTTCCAGACGCTGGTGAGCATATGACCTCGAATGTTGCCGGACTTCGAGAACAGCCGCGGCCCCGAACCACCAGCGGGCAGACCGGTCTGACCCAGGGTGTTCTGGTCGGCCAGCAGCAGGTGGTAGTCGGTACAGATCTCGTGATTCGCATTGCCCATCGGGGCAAAGCTCCAACCCAACTGGACGCGGTGAAGGTTGGCCAGGTCGGCCGGACGGACGCCTTCCATCGTGTCGGTATAACCTTGGTAGATGTTCGAGAAGGTGGGGTAGCGTCCCCAGAGGTTGTCGAAGGCTTCCTTGTGTCCCGTGGAGGGGTCGTCGCCGCTGCGGTACTCGTAGCCCATGCGGATCGTGTTCTTCCAGTCGTCCTGGAAATAGTAGAACAGCTGGCCGACAGCGGCGCCGGCGCAGATGTTCTGGCCCTCTTCGTGGCCGACCTGCTGGGCGATCTGTACGTCGTAGGCCCAGTGTCGGGCCTCGTCGATGTTGCCCTTGACCCGGGCGCCCATGGTGTAGGTCGTCCGGTCGGAGTTGGGGTATGCATCGGAGCCCATATCATGCTTGACGATGAAGTAGCCTTCGATCTGCGTGCGTTCGATGGAAGTGTTCCGGACATACAGCACACCGCCCCGCTCGTTGTGCTCGATCAGATGCCGGTCGCGGTCGTTGATCGGCTTGATACGGTCGGAGGGGTCGGCGGCATTGTCGATATAGATACCGTCGATTATGGTCTGGAATTCCTTGATTTCCCAGGTCAGGCGGGCGGCATCGTGGAAGATCGTCCGCGAGCCATCCAGGGGCGTGCCCTCGAAGAGCAGCCAGTCGTTCAGGCCGGTGATGTTCTGACGACCGACGCGGGCTGAAAGCGGCAGGCCGCCGATGTTCCGCCATTCCACGTTCAACTTTTCGATGATTGCCTCATCGAGCGTGGTGTCTCGCAGATCTCCCTTGGGCCGGCAGTACACGCGCCACTCCCAGGCCAACCCGACGTTGAGGTCCAGGTCTTCGGTGATATTGACCGTGCCCCACCACCGCGTGCGGTAGCGGTGCCAGAAGCGTTCATTGTTGGCCCCTTCGTCGCGGGTGGTCAGGTTTTTGTCCCAAATGCCGCGGAGGCGCAAGTCGGCGCCCCAGGAGAACCACTCAACAGGCTGCTTGGTCTTGTTGAACCAGTCCTCGGTGAACATTTTCGGCCGATCGTAGTGCAGTTCCGGGCGGTTGCAGTCGATCTCGCCGGTCTGGGGATTCACTTCGCATTCTTCGCCAGGCTCTGTCGATGCGGGGCTCTCGCCGTCGGCAGCCCGAGCCAGCGTAGACGACGCAGCCAGGACCAGGCTCAGGGCCCACAGGAATCGTCGGAGGGATCGATTCATCAGCTATTCCTTTCCAAGTGACTCAGGAGTGTCCGGGTGTTCCGGTCTTTCGGTCTTTCGGGTCTATCGGATCGTGATGCCAGAAACTTTCATAACTATTGAGGCGGCGCCTACTTCGGTTGGAAGCATCCGTCGAGGTGTTCCCGGTCCAGTCGCGGACTGGCCAGGCTTACGACCACCAGGAACAACAGGCTGATCGGCAGGGCGATGACGATCGGATCGACCACCGGCCAGGACGGGTAGTCCAGCAGCAGCGAGTGTTGGCCCGTCAGCTGGTGGCAGATTCCCAGGGCCCGGGCTTCCTTGTCCTTGATGAATACCAGCCAGAAGGCCGTGATGACGAAACCGACCACCATGCTGCTGATCGCCCCGGCCCGGGTGACCCAGCGGAAGAAAAGCCCGCCGATAAAGGCCGGCAGGAATGCCGAAGCGCACAGGCCGAAGAAAATCGCCGTCGCCCGGGCCACGATGTACCCGCCACGGGCATAATGGCCCAGGATCACCGCAATGACGATACCGACAATGATGCCGATCCTCGTTATGGAGATGCTGCTGCCCTTCCGCCCGGACAACTGCTCCCAGACGTCGCGCCCGATGCTCGTGCCCACCGCGTGGAACTGGCTGGAGAGCGTACTCATCGCCGCGGCCATCAGGGTCAGCAGGAAGATCATCCCGAACCATCCAGGCAGGGCCCGGGTGATGTACTTGGGAATGATGCTGTCGGGATTGAAGGCGTAGACGGGGTTGCCTGCTTCGTCTTTCTGGTTGGTGTCGATGACCGCCCGGGGAAAAGACGTCGCCTGCGGGCGGACCGTTACCGTCTGGCCGATCAGATCTGCCGGGTTCTGCCCCTCGGTAAGTTGCGAAATCCGGGCCTTGGGCATGATGGCCTCGGCCTTGGTGCCCACCCCTCGGTAAATCACCGTCACGTCGCGTTCGGCCCCCTCGGTCCGAATGTGCAGCAGCGTCGCCGGAATTGTCGGTTTCAGGTCCCGCTCGCTCTTGGCAACCACGGGCGTCGCCTCGGTTATGTCCATCAGTTTCCCCTCGACGACCTCATACTTGTAGAACCACAGGTTGCTCAGCGAACCGACCGCAAAAGCCACCCCCGTCATCACCAGAATGAAGATCCCGCCGATCAGCACGGCCCGGTTCAGTTCCCGCTTGGACTTGACGGTCATGAACCGCACCGCCAGTTGCGGCTGGGCCAGAACGCCGATACCCACACCCAGGATGATCGTGCTGACAAGGATCCACCAGAGATCGTGAGCGCCGGCATTGGGCTTGACCCCCTCGCCCAGATTGCCGTCGGTGCCACCGAAGCCGAATTCCGGCATAGCCGTCCATCCGTTCATACCCATCTGCTTAAAGCCGTAAAAAGCCTGGTCGCCCATCGCGGCCAGGTCCTGGTGGGCCTGGATGGGGCCCCCGAGTTCGGCGTAGGTCCAGATCAGCAGGAAAAGCATGCCGATGAACATGATCGAGCCCTGCAATGCGTCGGTGTACATCACGCCCTTCAGGCCGCCAACGACGACGTAGGCCGCGATGATCACGCTGAAGACCAGCAGGGCCACGTCGTACGAGAAGTTGAATTTCTCGGCGATGAACTCACAGCCGCCGATCAGCACGGCGGCGGCGTAGAGCGGGATGAACAGGAAGATCACCAGCCCGGCGAAGACCTGGATGAACTTGCTCCTGTATCGCCGGCCCAGAAGCTCGGGGAAGCTGTGGGCATCGAGGTGATGGCCCATGCGTCGTGTCCGCCCGCCCAGAAACACGAACGCGACAAACACGCCGACAAAAATATTCAGGAAGGTCAGCCAGAGCAGGCTCATACCGAACATCCCCGCTACGCCACCGAAACCCACGATCGCGCTGGTGGAGATGAAGGTCGCCCCGTAGCTCAGGGCCATCACGAACGGATGGGTCTGCCGCCCGGCCAGGAGGTAGTCGGTGTCCGATCGGGTCCTGCGGAAACCCAGGTATCCCAGGTATCCGATCATCAGCAGATAAACGATAATGACGACGATCTCAAAGGGACCGACGGCTGCCAGAATAGACATACGTCCCTCTCCCGAAAAGGTTCAGATATGATTGCTGACCGGACGGACCGATCCGTGGGAAGTTACAGTTCTTCCTCGACCTTCTTCTCTTCTTCCGCCCAGCGAACGTCTTCGGAATCGATGGTCTCTTCGCCCCGATTCCAGCAGATGGCCCCGTAGATGACGCACAACACGGTGCTGAGGATGCAAAGCAGATAGGCTGCCAGAATGTATGGGTCGCTGAGACCTAGGAATGCCAGCATGTTTCTTCCTTTCCCGGATTTCCGTCCAGACCGGAGCCAGTCCGATCGGCGGTGCCCATTCGCCCTGCTGTTCGGCCCCTGACGTGACTACCCGGGCCGGACAGAACATTTCTTACTGAGTATGCAGAATCTTTCCAGCATTTTCTCGGTCAGGATTCTCAGTTTCTACGCTCCCGCCGATCGCGTTGACTCAAGATCCCAGGTGCGACGTGTCCGGCCGGGGTGTAATCAGACTGACTGCCACCAGCACCAGAAGGCTTACCGGCAGGGCCACGACAATCGGATCGACCACCGGCCAGCTCGGATAGTCCAGCAGCAGCGAGTGCTGACCGGTGATCGCATGGCAGATGCCCAGCGCCCGGGCCTCCTTGTCCTTGATGAAGCCCAGCCAGAAGGCCGTGATCGCAAAGCCGCTCAGGATGCTGGCGATCGCAGCCGGTCGGGTGATCCGGCGGAAGAACAGCCCACCGACAAAGACCGGCAGAAACGCCGAAGCGCACAGGCCGAAGAAGATTGCCGTCGCCCGCGCCACGATGTAGCCGCCACGGGCATAGTGGCCCAGGACCACTGCAATGACGATGCCGATGACAATGCCGATCCGCGTCACCGCAATGCCATGCCCCCCGCCGCGCCCTGTCAACTGCTGCCAGACATCCCGCCCGATGCTCGTTCCCACCGCATGGAACTGGCTGGACAGCGTACTCATCGCCGCGGCCAGCATGGTCAGCAGGAACAGCGTGCCGAACCAGCCGTCCAGGGCGCTGGTGATGTATTCCGGGATGATGCTGTCCGGGTTGAATTGATAGACTGGATTGCCCGCCTGGTCGTGCAGGTTCGTATTGATGACCGATCGGAGGAACGAGATGGCCCGGGGCCTGACGGTTACATCCTGGCCGAGAAGCGACTGGACATCCTGCCCGTCGCCAAGCTGCTCGATCTGGGCGGTCGGCATGGCAGAGCCCTTTGGTTCGTCGTCAACGCCCCGAAAGATCACCACGACTTGGCGGTCGGACTTGGCTGTCTGGATGTGCAGCAGGTCGCACTGGAACGACACCTCGACGTCACGCTCGGCCTTTGCGATTACCTTGGCCGAGGGCGTGAAACTCGTCAGCTTGCCTTCGATTGTCTCGTGTGTATAGAAGTACAGGTTGCTCAGCGAACCGACCGTGTAGACCACGCCCGTGACGACCAGGATGAAGACCGCCCCGACAAGGACGGCCCGGTTCAACTCGCGCTTGGACTTGACGGTCATGAACCGCACGGCCAGCTGCGGCTGGGCCAGCACGCCGATACCCACGCCCAGCGTGATCGTCGAGATCATGATCCACCACAGGTCATGGGCGTGGGCGTTGCCTTCCGTGCCGCCAAAGCCGAAGGTTGGCATGGATGTCCAGCCTTCCATGCCGATCTTGCCGAAAAACGCCTTGTCGCTCATCTCGCTGAGGCCCTGGTGGGCGGCGGTGGGCCCGCCGAGAATGGAGTAGGTCCAGACCAGCAGGATGATCATTCCGACGAACATGATCCCGGCCTGCAGGGCGTCGGTGTACATCACGCCCTTGAGTCCACCGACTACGACATAGGCTGCGATGATGACGCTGAAGACCAGCAGGGCCACGTCGTAGTTGATGTCGAATTTCACGGCCAAGAATTCGCAGCCGCCTATCAGAACGGCCGCTGCGTAGAGCGGGATGAACAGGAAGATCACCAGACCGGCGAAGACCTGGATGAACTTGCTCTTGTATCGTCTTCCCAGAAGTTCGGGAAAACTGTGGGCATCGAGGTGATGGCCCATTCTCCGCGTCCGCCCGCCCAGCAGGACGAACGCCAGAAAGATCCCCACGATGATGTTCAGGAACGTCAGCCAGAGCAGGCTCATCCCGAACATCCCCGCCACCCCGCCGAAGCCGACGATCGCACTGGTGGAGATAAACGTCGCCCCGTAGCTCAGGGCCATGACAAAGGGATGGGTCTGCCGCCCAGCCAGGAGGTAATCCGTGGCAGACTGCGTCCGGCGGAAGCCCAGCCAACCGAGGTAGCCGATCGCCAGGAGATAGACAACAATCACCACAATCTCGAACGGTCCCACCGCTGCAAGCATATGCCGTATCCTTTCCCGTTTCTGCGGATTTGCATTGCCCGCTTACCGCTGTCCGGACCGACGACGGCGGGGCAGATCGATCTGGTCGTACCATTAAGACGTTTTGTCCGGCGGATTCCAGCAAATTCCCAGCCGGGCTGGCAGAACCGGGCCGCCCCCCGATAAGATGGATCGAATCGGGCCCGAAAATCGTTGTTTGTACTGTCGACCACAGAACTCCCGCAGACAGAGCAGATCCGTGACCGATCTTTCCGAAATGACCGCAGCCGAAATTGGCCAGCCGCACCCGCTGGCAAACCCCGAGTACGTACGATACTTCCTGGCTCAGTTGCGAATTCGTCCGACGGGACTCTGGCAACAGGCTCGGGAGCTGTCGACCTGGCTTGAGACAGAGGTCTTTCCCCGCCTGGAAGACCAGGCAGAGGCGGAACTGGTGCTAAAGATCCAGCCCGATGGTGCGATCAAACCGCAACTGCCCCAAACTGTCCCGCTCAAGGCCGACCAGCCATTTGCCCGACTGGGACGGTTTTTCCTGTCGATCGGCATAGGCAGGCTGGTTCTGGAGCACCGGCTGGAGTGGAACCAGATCACCGACATCCTCGCCCTGCTCTACGCCTTCCGCTGCAAGCTCAGGAAGGGCCGATACCCCAGCCGATCGGTCCTTGCTCACCTGATAAGCCCGGAAGGGATCATCTTCTCTTGCACCCGCACCCGGATCGTCGATGGCAGCCTGCACATCGCCTACACCTATTGTCGAGGCCGACTCAGCACGATGCTGCAGTGGTTCAAGAACCGCCAGAGCGATTTGCAGGACCACAGGGCGATTTTTCGGGCCGCCCCGAAGTATGCCCTCGTCATCGCCGGTGTGGCCCTGCTGCACGTCGGCGGGTTCTGGCTGACAGACAGCTGGTGGGTGCTGGTGGCGCTGACAGCGGCAGAGTCGGTCTTCGTGTTCGTGCTGGTCTACCTCGTGCTGATGGCGGTGGGCAGCCTGGAATACGACAAGGAAGAACAGAGCCACCGGCTGGGCGTGGCCTACAAGCAACTCCAGCGGTACGCCAGGAGGATCCAGGATGACCTGGGACGGGCCCGCAGCGTCCAGCAACAGATGCTGCCCGACCTGAACCGGATGCCCCTTACCGACCAGTTGAGTTGGGCCGGGACATTCCTGCCCGAGTCGGAAGTCGGCGGAGATTACTTCGATGCCCACGCCCTGGACGAGGACAGAGCAGCGATCCTCTTCTGCGATGTCAGCGGCCACGGGATGTCGGCCGCCTTTGTCACCGCGATCCTGAACACCGCCTTCGTCGGCTGGGTCGAGGACTCGCGCGACATCACCGACTTCGTGTACCGTCTCAATCGCAGGGTCTGCGTTTCGACACCGACCGAGAGCTTCGCGGCGGTCTTCGCAGCTGTCTACGACGTGCAGAACAGGCAGATCGAGTACATCAACTGCGGGCACAGCCCCGAGCCCTGGCTGATTCCTGCCGACTCAGCCCGACCCGTCGAACAGCTGAACGATTCCCGCGGCCTGCTCATGGGCGTCGACGAAGAGCTGTTCCACGTCTCTCTCCGGCGCCGCCGCGTCGGGCCGGGCGACACGGTGGTGCTGCTGACCGACGGTATCGTCGAAGCAACCGACCTGACCGGGGAGATGTTCGGCAAGGACCGAGTCACCGAAATCCTCCAGGCCAACCGCAGCAGCGACCCGCAGGAGATCGTCGACCAGATCGTCCGCCAGAGCGAACAGTTCAGCCAGGACAAGGAACCCGCCGACGACCGGACAATCCTGGCCATGCGTGTCAGAGATGCCTGAAGGCCGCCTCTGCACGCCAGGCAGGCCGGCGGAACTGCATGATTGAGTCTCCCTTCGTCCCGGGCAGATCGGCTGAACCGGCATGGCCTCCAGGAGGCGACATTTCTCCGGCCTTGCCGTCGGGCCTGCAAGGGGTACAATGCGGCCAGGGAAGGATGGCCCAGAGGCCCACCAACCAGAAAGGAACGCGGCAGGATGGCAGAGATGGTTCAGAACAAGTGGCTCTGGATCGCAAGCGAAGACCTCGATACCGAGCTGCGCCAGCTCCGCGACGAAGGCCTCAATACCGGGCAGGCCGAGAGGATGATCGAGAAACTTCAGGCGATGGGCAACGAGAAGCTCTTCCTGCCGGAGAACCAGACCGAGGTCTGCAAGGTCCTGGACTTCACCCGCCAGTTGGCTCACGCAAAAGGGTATGAATACGACGAACCGGACGAGCTGAAGGCGATCCGCAAACTCCGGCCTGACGGACCCCGACGCTTCCAGGCGCCCCTGTCCGAGCGGAAGCTGGCAGACCACATCGGCGGTGCCTGGCTGGGCCGGTGCATCGGCTGCCTGCTGGGCAAGCCCATCGAAGGTGTCAAGACCCCCGAGTTGTGGGGCTTTCTCCAGGCCACCGGCCAATGGCCTCTGAATGATTACATCCGCTTTGCCAGCAAGGCCAAGGCCGCCCAGGAATACCCTGGAATGCTCGAGCGCAAGTGGTTCGACAGCCTCGACCACATGCCCGTCGATGATGACACGAACTACACCCTGACGGGTTTGCTGATCGTCCAGCAGAAGGGCCCCGATTTCACGCCCGCCGACGTGGGTCAGTTCTGGATGGACAACCTGCCCCTGCTGAGCACCTGCACGGCCGAGCGGGTTGCGTACCGGAACCTGTCGCTGCACATTCAGCCCCCCGAGAGCGGCCGGCGCTACAACCCCTACCGCGAGTGGATCGGCGCGCAGATCCGGGCCGACGCCTTCGGCTATCTGGCCGCGGGCAACCCGCAGCGCGCCGCCGAATGGGCCTGGCGGGACGCGTCGATCAGCCACGTCAAGAACGGCATGTACGGGGAGATGTTCATTGCCGCCGCCATCGCCGCTTCGTCTTTCGTCGAGACGATTGTCGATGTCATCGAGGCGGGCCTGAGCGAGATCCCCCAGACCAGCCGACTCTACAGGTCCATCGTCCAGGTCCTGCAATGGTACGCCGAGGACATGTCTTACGACCAGGCCGTCGAGCAGATCCACCAGATCTGGGACGAGACCAACCAGCACGACTGGTGTCATACCATCTCCAACGCCGTCATCTGCGCCACGGGCCTGCTCTGGGGCGAGGATGACTTCGGCCTGTCGATCTGCCGTGCGGTCCAGCCGGGTTTCGATACCGACTGCAACGGCGCGACCGTCGGCTCGATCATGGGCATGCGACACGGCAAGGGCGGTATCGACGAGAAATGGTCGGCCCGACTCAACGACACCCTGAAGACCTCGCTGCGGAACTACGATACCGTGCGGATCTCCGATATTTCTCGCCAGACCACGCAACTGTACAAACAGATCGACTAGACCCGCCCCGGAGTACACCCCGTGGCTGCCAAAGACATACAACTGATTGCCCTGGACCTCGACGGAACGCTGCTGAACAGCGAGAAGCAGATCTCCCGTGCTACTGCGGCGATTCTGCGTGACGCGATGGCCCAGGGACTTGACGTAGTGCTGGCCACGGCCAGGCCGCCCCGATCCGTCCTGCCCTTCTACTCGCTGCTGGGACTGGAAACCCCGATGATCAACTACAACGGGGCCTTGGTCTACCAGCCGATCGAAACACGGGTGGTCCTCCACAAGCCGCTGGACCCGGCCACGGCCCGGAGAGTCGTCACCATCGCCCGGGACCTGGTACCGGACATCGCCGTCTCGGCCGAGATTCTCGACAAGTGGTACACCGACCGCAATGACCCGAGGTACCTCACCGAAACCGCCCAGAACCACGAGCCGGACAAGGTCGCCCCCCTGGAGCAGTTCCTCAGCCGACCGATCACCAAACTGCTGCTGCTCTCCGAGGCCCGGAACATCGACACCGTCAGGCAAGCCATCGAAGCGGCCCTGCCCTACCAGGTGGGCCTGGTCCAGACCGAAGACTACCTCCTGCAGGTGATGAACATCCGGGCCTCGAAGGTCCAGGCCTTGCGAACCGTGGCCGCCGAACTGCAGGTCAGACGCGAGCAGATCATGGCCATCGGCGACAACGCCAACGATGTCGGCATGCTCCAGTGGGCAGCGATCGGCGTGGCGATGGGCAATGCTCCGGGTTCGGTCCAGGCCGCCGCCGACATGGTCACTGACCACAACGATGCTGAGGGCGTCGCCCGGGCGATCCACCGTGTCATCGTCGAAGGCTACCACCCCGGCCGGACCAGTTGATTCCGATGGATTCCCCCTGCCCGGGCAGCTAGACTGGCAGATTCGATCCACCAGACCCGACGGAACCACCGCCATGTGCATACCGACCCTACACTACGACAAGCCGACCTATCAGCAGGATGTTCAGAAGCTGCTGGCGACCTTGCGGGCTGGCGGCCTGACCGCCGGCGGTGACGAGTCCCTGGACGTACCATCCATCGTCGCGGATATCCTCGCCGAGGTCCGCAAGCGCGGTGACGCAGCCGCTGCAGAGCTGACCAGTCGGTTCGACCGAGCCCGGATCCGTCCGGAGACCCTCCGCGTCGAGGCGGAGACGATCGCCGCGGCCCGGGCCCAGGCCGATGACGCGTTCATGGACCTGATCGCCGAGGCGGCCGAGAACATTCGCCAATACCAGCAGAGCATCCTGCACACCGATCCGGCGCCCCTGGTCCGCGGCGGGCGACAGCTTTCAGTCCGCTATACGCCGGTCGACCGCGTGGGCGTCTACACGCCCGGCGGCAAGGCGATGTATCCCTCGACGGTGCTGATGACGGTGGTCCCGGCCTTGGTGGCGGGTGTCAGACAAGTCGTGCTGGTCAGCCCGCCCACCGGAGGAGAGATCAACCCGATGGTTCTGGCCCTGGCGGCTGAGTTGGGGCTCGAAGAGGTATACCGTCTCGGCGGAGCGGTGGCTGTGGGAACTCTGGCCTACGGTACCGAGACAATCCGGCCGGTCCAGAAGATCGTCGGGCCGGGCAATGCTTTCGTCGCCGAGGCCAAGCGTCAGGTCCTGGGCACGGTCGGGATCGATTCGATCGCCGGACCCAGCGAGGTGCTCATCGTCGCCGACCACACCGCACGGGCCGACTGGGTCGCAGCGGACCTGCTGGCCCAGGCAGAGCACGATCCGGGATCAGCCATCCTGATCACCGACAGCGACGAACTGGCCGGACAAGTCGCCCAGCAGTTGAGCGGCCAACTGAACTCGCTGGAGAGAGCATCGGCCATTCGGGCCGCCCTTGCAGCCTACTCTGCCATTGTGGTCGTCGCCTCACTCGATGACGCCTACGAGATGGCCAATGAGATAGCAACCGAGCACCTGCAGATCATTGTCTCCGACGAGCAGGCCGCGCTGGAAAGGATCACCAACGCCGGTGCGATCTTTGTCGGCCCCCACACCCCCGTGCCGCTGGGCGACTACTTCGCCGGGCCCTCGCACGTCCTGCCGACCGGCGGGACCGCCAGATTCTTCGGGCCCCTCAGCTGCAACGACTTCCTGAAAGCGTCGAGCATCCTGCACTACGACGCGGAATCCCTGGCCGCCGACGCCGACCGCGTCATCGACTTCGCCACCCGGGAAGGTCTGACCGCCCACGCCCGGGCGGTCCAGATCCGCAAGCAATAGCCTGCCCGGCCGCGGCGCAAAAGCAACCCGCCCGCCGAGACACGATCTCGACGGGCGGGTGTGCGAAAGGAGAATAAGGTTGGGTGCGGCTATTTCTTGGGCCGCAGCAATCGTCCGGCGGGCTCACGGGCCGGAAGCGAACCGTAGGTGGGTTTGCCCGGCTGGCTTGGCTGGACCGTTACCTTCTCGTAGTAATAGATCTTCCGGTAACTGGGATTCTCAAAGGAGATCTCGACACCTACCAGGTATTCACCTGGCTGGGAAGGAACCCAGTTGGCACTCATATCTCTCATCTCAGCGAGATAATCAAGCGACTGGGCGTGCTTTGTCATGTCCAGGGGCAGGGCGAAAAGCCGGGCTCGAGCGGGCATCCTCTCATGCGTTTCGCTGAGGCTGACCGAAACCCGGGCCTGTCGGCCGACCTGGAACGTGTTGGCCATGCCAGGGTCAGAAACCCTGACGTCTGCTTCTGCCCAGGCGATCCGCGGCGGGTGACGAAGCGAGGATCTCAACACGCTGAAGTAGACCTTCTTCGAGAAATTGCCCGAGGAGGGTCGAATCTCCACCTGGTAGCTCATCAGTCCCTGGCCATTGGCGCTGTTGTCCATGACAAAGGGGATACGCCCTCCGGGAATCCAGCCGGTCAACGGCGTGGCCCGAGCCATGCCGCGATAGAAACTCAGTTGACTGACCCGGTAGACCAGTTCGCTGCCCCGGACCTTGGAAACCGCCGTGACGTCCACATGCATCTCCTTGGCCGAATAGGAAAGCTGCATGCTGGGTCGGACGCTCTTGACCTCGATGCTTGAGAGCGGCTGGGCAGCCAGGCTGTCAAAGACGTACATCTCCATCTCGTCGAAGCGATTGGGCCCCGGCAGGTCGGCCATGACCCGGATCTTCCAGGTCCCGACCTTGTTAAAGGTGTAGCCCCACTCCTTGGAGAACTGCCCCTCCCGGGAGTCTTCCACGCCCCGGTGGTCGACCCAGCGGTCTGTCCCGGGCGATTGGACTTCGAAAAGATACTGCGTTCGACTGGATACACCCTCTGTGTGGACGGTGAATACGACAGGCTGGCCGATCCGGGCCCGTTCTCGGTTGGCGGAAATACGAACGCTTTCGCCGGCCTGAACAGTCTGGCAGATTCCCAGCAGGATCAGCGCAGCGATGTACCGACAGAATTTGGAACGTCTCATGGCGTTACTCCCTCATTCAATCCAGTCAGGAATTGCAAGGCAGATGCGGGTGAACATTCCCCTTGCCCACTGTCCACTGCCCACTGCTCACAAAGTAGGATTCCAGCAACGCCGAGGCAAATGGGAGACACAACTTTCGACCACACAATGCGCTATAAGCATATCGGAATTG
>JBKHDI010000042.1:0-32484 GCA_046541415.1 Phycisphaerae bacterium
CAGGAAAGCAACGACCCGCAGGACCAGGCATCGGCCGATTCGTCCGCCACCGCCACGGCGACCACCGAAGACGGCGTGGAGGTCCGCGAGGCCGAGTTCCCCGACGCCGGACGCGAAAGCCGATCCGGCCAGGAAGGCAAGATCGACCTGATCCTGGACGCGGTGATCCCCATCACCGTGCAGATCGGGGCGGTGGAAATGTCCATCCGCGATCTGCTGAAGCTCGGATCGGGCTCGGTGCTCAAGCTGGACAAACGCATCGGCCAGCCGGTGGACCTGTTCATTCGCGGCATCCGGTTTGCCACCGGCGACGTGGTGGTCATCGGCGACCAGCTCGGCGTCCGCATTCGCGAGATCCTCTCCAACCAGGAAATGGAAAACGTCACGATCTGAAGCCGCCGTCAAGCCGGATGTATAGATCCTTGACAGCGCGTAAGAAATTTCCACCCGCAACCCAACAGCAACCCCCGTAAACCTTTGTGTTTGCGGGGGTTTTTGGTTTGGCATGCGGTGTGCATATCTGTCGGTCATGAAATCGCAAACGCAATCTGTCCGTCCGGCGCGGATCTCCCGGAGCCTCTGGATCGCCCTGATCCTCGGAGCCTTGATCGTCGGGGGGACGTGGCTCCGGAGCCGACTGACCGGAGAGAACGCCTCAGCCCGACCAGGCCCGCAACGCGCCCTGACCGCCCAACTGGCCGATGCCGACGATCCGCAGGGACAGGCCGACCGGCAAAGCGACCAACTGCAGCAGGATGCTGATCCCGAGCAGAGCGAAGATGGCTCTGAAGAACCCGAAAGCCCGTCCAAGCCCGGTTCACTGGCAGGCAAGAAGGGGCCCCTTAGCCTCAGCGACGGCAAGGACGCCAGCCGCATGCTCTGGCAGATGCTCGCTTCGATCGGCGTGGTCGGGCTGCTGGTGGTCATCGCGGCCGTGCTGCTGCGGCGCTACGGCAACAAGCTGAAGATCACCCCGTCGCGGCAGATGAAACTCGTCGAAACGCTGCACCTGGCCCCCCGGCAGGCCGTGCACATGATCGAGGTCCGGGGCCGCCGGCTGCTGGTTTCGGCGACCCGGGAGAACGTGCAGTTGATCTGCGATCTCTCACAGGGTCAGGGCGAGAAGCGGGCGGAGTTCCCCACCAACCAGCAGCTCGAAGCCGGACAGATCCAACCCCACCAGGGAGATGACGGAGAAGAAGCATGAGCATCCGTCCCCTGCTGATCTGCCTGACCTGCCTGGTGTTGGCTGCCCCGGCCGTCGCCCAGCAGGGCCCGGCCCCGATCGAGCCGATCGAGATCCCGCGGGCTCCCGACATGCCAACCGTCGACGGACCCGAGGGGCAGGACACCCAGCCGGTCAGCGGCCTGCCCAGCCTCGACCAGGTCGCCCAGGCGATGGAAAATGCTTCCGACGGCGCCGATGGCGAGCAGACCGAGTGGTCCAGCCCGATCCGCCTGGCGATGGTCTTTGCCGCCCTGGCCCTGCTGCCCAGCCTGCTGGTGATGATGACCAGCTTCACCCGCATCATCATCGTTCTGAGTTTCGTCCGCCGGGCCCTGACGACACAGAACATCCCGCCGACGATCGCCCTGATCGGGTTGGCGCTGTTCCTGACGCTTTTCACCATGGCCCCGACGTTCGGGGTCATCAACGCCCAGGCCCTCCAGCCCTACCTGGCCGAGGAAATCACCTTCCAGGATGCCTGCAGCCGGGGCAACCAAATCCTCAAGACCTTCATGCTCAGCCAGACCCGCGAAGCCGATCTGACGCTCTTTGTCGACATGGCGAAGATCCCCCTGCCCGAGACAGCCGAGCAGGTGCCCTCCTACGTGGCGATCCCAGCCTTTGCGATCAGCGAGTTCCGGACGGCCTTCGAGATGGGCTGCCTGCTGTTCATCCCCTTCCTGCTGATCGACCTGGTCACCGCGGGGA
Source organism: Phycisphaerae bacterium (assembly GCA_046541415.1). GTDB lineage: Bacteria > Planctomycetota > Phycisphaerae > SM23-33 > SM23-33 > CAZOVB01. The sequence goes on from JBKHDI010000042.1 coordinate 1,937, forward strand.
TTCTGCTGGCCACGGGCATGATGATGCTGCCGCCCTCGATGATCTCCATGCCCTTCAAGATCATCCTCTTCGTGCTCGTTGACGGCTGGCGCCTGCTGGCCGAGACACTGGTCATCAGCTTCCAAGGAGTCGGATAGTGGATATGGATCTGGCATTGTACTTGTCCAAGCGGACGATCGAGGTGGCGTTGATTCTCTCGGCCCCCGTGCTGATCGTGGCACTGTCGACGGGTCTTCTGACCGCGATGCTCCAGGCCGTCACGTCCGTCCGCGACATGACGCTGGGGATGGTGCTGAAAATCGCCGCCGTCGGCGTGACGGTGCTGATCTTCGGCAGCTGGATGCTCCAGGTGGCGATGGCCTTTACCGTCGAGATATTCAACCACATGCGACAGATGGTGCAATAGACGTGGAAGAGATGATCGCCATTCTCCTGCCGATGTTGCTGATCCTCGGACGGATCGGAGCATTCCTGGCCGTGCTGCCGCTGTTCAGCTGGCACGCACTGCCGATGCGCGTCCGGGCGGGCCTGGCGATCGTGCTGACGTTCTTCATGTCGAAGCTTTCCCCCCCGGCCGTACTTCCCACCGGCCCGATGCACGTCTTTGCTTCCGGGCTGATGATGACGCGCGAGATTCTCTGCGGCCTGGCGCTGGGGCTGGCTGTCCGCGTTCTCTATGCCGCCGCCGAACAGGGCGGACGGTTCGCCTCCCGCCAGATGGGGTTCGCCATGGCCCAGGCGGTCAACCCGCTTTCGGGCGACTCAGCCGAGACGATGGGCACGTTCTTCGACATTTCCTTCAGCCTGTTTTTCCTCGTGCTCAACGGTCATCACCTGCTGATCGCCCTGATGGCCCGCAGTTACGAGGTATTCCCCATCGGCGCCCCGCCGGATACAGCCCAGATGGCCCTGGCGCTGGTCGACGCCGGTTCGCTGATGCTGGTTTTCGCCCTGCGGATGGCGGCGCCGCTTGTCGCAGCCTTCATCCTCATCACCGTCATGCTGGGCGTGATCGCCCGGGCCCTGCCGGAGATGAACATCCTGATGATCAGCTTCCCGATCCGCATCGGGTTGGGCTTTTTGATGGCCGCCGCCCTCGTGCCGTACCTCGGGGCCTTTACGTACGAACTGGCAAACGAAATCGGAACCTTTCTGGGATAGACCATGCCCGAACAGCCGGCAAGTGAAAAGACCGAAGAAGCCACTCCCCACCGCCTGAACAAGGCGCGGCAGGAGGGCAAGATCCCCCAGTCGCAGGACGTACCGACGGCGATGATGCTCGTTGCGCTGCTGCTGACGCTGATCTTCTCTGCTCCGGCGATCTTCGAATCGTTCACCAGCGAGGTCATCGCCGGGGTGCGGTTCAACTACGAGGGGCAACTGGGCGTCGAGGGCTGGGTCCATCGGATGGAGGCGATGGGCCTGGCGGCGTTCCAGGCGATTGCGCCGTTCCTGATCGCCGGCGTGGCGGTGGCCGTGCTGGCCCCCCTGCCAATGAGCGGATGGGTCTTCTCGCCCAAGGCGCTGAAGCTGGACTTCGGGCGAATCAATCCGGTCAAGGGCATGAAGAATCTGCTCAGCCTCAAGGGCGTGATGAAGATGCTCATGTCCCTGGCCAAGCTGGCCGTGCTGGGCGGGCTGGCCTGGAGCTACCTGGACGACAGGGCCGGCTATTGCATGAGTCTTACCGCGGCCAGTCCGGGCGAGATTGTCGTGGCCGTGGCCGTCCTGGTCCGCGGGCTGATGATCCGCATTGTCCTGGCGATTTTGGCCCTGGCCCTGGCGGACATGCTTTACCAGCGGTTCAACTACAAGAAAGAGATGCGGATGACCAAGCAGGAGGTCAAGGAAGAGACCAAGCAGTATGAGGTCAATCCGCACGTCAAGGGGCGCATCCGCTCGATCCAGCGCGAAATGGCCCGTAAGCGCATGCTCAACGCGGTGCCCAACGCCGACGTGGTCGTGACCAACCCGACCCACTTCGCGGTGGCCCTGAAATACGACTCGACGCGCATGAATGCCCCGCAGGTCATCGCCAAGGGCGCCGACCTGCTCTGCCAGCGCATCAAGGACATCGCAAAGGGGCACGACGTGCCGATCATCGAAAGGCCTCCTCTGGCCCGGACGCTCTACGCGACGACCGAAGTGGGCCAGTCGATCCCCGAACACCTGTACGTCGCCGTGGCTGAGCTGCTGGCGATGATCTTCCGCCTGCGAAAACAGGCTGCCAAAGGCTGAAAGACGTAACCCGCCATGACAGAACAGAACTCCATCGTGACCAAGGAATCGGCCCTGGCCAAGAACGGCCCCAAGCAGACGACCATCGAACGGTTGTTCGCCAACAACGATATCATCCTGGCCAGCGGCCTGGCGATGATCCTGGCGACCCTGCTGCTGCCCCTGCCGACATTCCTGATGGACGTCCTGTTGTCGGTGAGCATCGGCGTTTCTCTCTCTGCCCTTGTGATCGTCCTCTCGGCCAACGAGTCGCTGGAGTTCTCGACCTTCCCGTCGATGCTGCTGTTTCTGACGCTCTTCCGCCTTTCGCTGAACGTCGCCTCCACGCGGCTGATCCTGCTGCACGGCGATGCCGGCGAGATCATCCACACCTTCGGCGAGTTCGTGGTGGGGGGCAACCTGGTGGTGGGCCTGGTGGTCTTCCTGATCCTCGTGATCATCCAGTTCGTGGTGATTACCAAAGGCTCCGAGCGGATCAGCGAGGTCTCTGCCAGGTTCAACCTCGATGCCATGCCCGGCAAGCAGATGGCCATCGACGCCGACCTGAACGCCGGGCTGATCGGTGACGTCGAGGCCAAGCAGCGCCGGGCCAAGATCGTCCGCGAATCGGAGTTCTACGGGGCCATGGACGGAGCCAGCAAGTTCATCCGCGGCGACGCGGTGGCCGGGCTGATCATCACCGCGATCAACCTCGTCGGCGGGTTCGCCGTCGGGATGATGGCGGGCATGACCGCCAGCGACTCGATCCAGACCTACGCGATCCTGGCTGTCGGCGACGGTCTGGTCAGCCAGATCCCGGCGCTGATCATCTCGACCAGTTCGGGCTTCCTGATTTCCAAGACCTCCACGGAGAACAGCCTGGGCCAGGACCTGGCCGGCCAGTTCCTTGCCAAGGGCAGGCCGCTGGCCATCGCCGCGGGCCTGCTGGCGACGATGGTCTTCGTGCCCGGGTTCCCGAAGATACCCTTCGCTTTTCTGGCCATCGGGGCCGGCGTGCTGGCCCGGACACTGGGCAAGGACAAGGCTGCCAAGGACGCCCGCCAGGCCGAGCTGGAAACCAAGCCCGACCCGGCCGACGAAGAGGCCACCGTCGAGGAACTGCTCGACGTCGACCGGATATCCATCCAGGTCGGGCCTCGCCTGGTCCGCCTGGTCGACCCGCGGCGCAAGGGCAGCCTCTCACACCGGATCAAGCCGCTTCGGCGGAAGTTCGCCCAGCAGTACGGGGTCATCCTGCCGCTGGTGCGCCTGCGCGATAACGTGACGCTCGAACCGACGACCTACGAGATCTGCCTGCACAACCATGTGGTTGCCTCGGGCCAACTCGAACCGGACCGCCTGATGGCCATGGACCCGGGAACCGTGCAGAACCCGATCAAGGGCAGCCCGGCCAGCGAGCCGGTGTTCAACCTCCCGGCCCTGTGGATCACCGAGGAGCAGAAGGGCGAGGCGGAGATGCGCGGCTATACCGTGGTCGACCCGGAGACGATCCTGGTTACCCACCTCAGCGAGACGCTCCGGCGCCATGCCGACGAGGTCATCAGCCGCGACGACATCCAGCAGCTGGTCGACCGTCTTCGCGAGCGCCAGCCCACGCTGGTCAATTCCGTCGTCGGCGACATCGTGCCGCTTTCCCTGCTGCACCGCGTCCTGCAGAACCTCCTGGCCGACGGGATCCCCATCCGCGACCTGGCGCTGATTCTCGAAGCACTGGCTGAGCATGCGGGCAAGACACGCGACGCTTCGCTGCTGACCGAAGTGGCCCGCAAGAGCCTCGTCCGGACGATTACCGAGCAGCATACCGACTCGGCGGGCAAGATCACCGCGTTGGTGATCGACCCGGCCACCGAGTACGACCTGCGGAACAGCATCGGGCGAGAGGGAGATTCTGAAGTTCTGGCCGTCGGACCGGAAAGGGCTTTGGAATTTGCCTCGCAAGTTGCCGATGTATGGAAGGCGGCCATGGAACAAGGCTACGACCGCGCCGTGCTGCTGTGCGACTACCGCCTGCGTCCGCATCTCTCGGCCATGTTGGCCCGGCAGGTGCCCCAGCTTTCGGTGGTCGCCTATGACGAAGTCGCCACCGGCACGGGTATCGAGTCGGTCGGGACGATCAGCCTGAAACCCGCAGACAAGCAAGTCCAGCCGGCCGCCGGGGCCCGCAAGGCCATGGCCGCCGTGTAGTAACAAGACCTGAGACCGTATGAACCCGATACTCGAAAACCTGCCTCTTGTGACGATCTTCGGATTCTTCACCTTCAGCGCCGTCGGCTGGTTCGTCCAGGACGACCCGATGCGGATGTCGTTGTTCGGTCTGGTCGGAGCGGCGATGACATACGGCCTGGGCAGGCTTGTCGGGCGGATCAGCGATGAGATCATGCCCCCCCCAGTCGAAAAGCCGGCCGCCGATGACTCCGCATCGGCCTCTGCTGAGCGACAGTCCGCCCAGCAGCAGGACCAGCCCGGACACCCGGGCCAGACGGGGGGCCTGGGTCTGGGTGCGGTCAACACCGGCCAGGCCGCCTGGCGGGAAGGTGACCCCGCCGAAGATGCCGACACCCTCGGGCCCGAACAGGATCTTACCCATCTGCCCGGGGCCGATCGAAGTCCCGGCCACGAAGCAGGGCCCGCCACGGCCACTGCCGAACCCAAGAAGGCTACGGTGAGAGAACATGCCTCCAACGATGCCCCATTCCCAATGGGTAGGGAACCCTCTGGTGAATAACGAACAGACACAATCCAGCAAGGTCCTGGCCGCCCGTGCCTCCCAGGCCTATTCCCAACAGAGCCGCGAGGCGATGGAGGAGAAATGGATCCTGGAGTACCTCCCGCTGGTCAGGCACATCGTCAACAAGATTGCCTCCCAGACCCGCCGGGGTCAGGACTTCGAGGACCTGATCTCCGCCGGGACGCTGGGACTGGTCAAGGCTGCCCGCAGCTTCGACCCCAACCGCGAGGCCGAGTTCAAGACCTACGCCTACATCCGCGTCCGCGGGGCCGTGCTGGATGAACTGCGGGGCCGATCCTTCGTGCCCTCCGCCGTCCACGGGCAGATCCGCAAGGTCAAAACCGCCTACCAGACGCACATCGCCCAGCACGGCGTGCCCCCGAGCGACGAGGACCTCGCCGAATGCATGGAGATGAGCCTCGAACAGCTCTACAAGATCTTCGAGGAAGCCCGCAAGCAGAAGTTCCTCTCGATCCACGGGATCGACGACGAGCAGGGCCCGATCTCCGCCTTCGTGCCCCCTACCGCCGAAGCCGGCCCTCAGGAAAAGGCCGAACGACATGAAATGCTCGCCAACCTCACCGAAGCCATCCAGGACCTGCCCCAACGCGACCGCATCGTCCTGCTGCTGTACTACGATCGCGACCTGACAATGAAGGAGGCCGCCCAGGTCCTCGGCGTCACCGAGTCCCGGGTCAGCCAACTCCATGCCGCCGCCGTCTTCAAATTGTCCATGAAATTGAAGAAAGGTGCACAATGAGTCCTCCTGACAACACCATCCGATCGCTGCGCCCCGTCTCGCTGCCCAAGGCCCTGACCGTCACCCGCCAACATGACCGGGATGACAACTCCGAGGAACGGGAGAAACAGCAGAAGAAGAAAGACCAGCAGCCCCCCCACGCCTCGCTGGACGGGCCCGAACTGGCCGACCTGATCCAGGACGACATCGACGAGGCCAACGATGACCAGCCCCCGAGCAACCTGAACCTGCTTGCCTGAAGCCCGACAGACCGAAAGGACCCCGCGACGTGCCCCAGTTCATGCCCATCCTGCGAAAGGGACGCTTCCGCCTCAACGGGCGGCAGCAGCTCTGCGCTGCCCACCTCGGCCCGGCCCATCAGCCACCGGTCGGCGACGACGAACTGGCCGACCAGGTCGAAGCCCCGTGCTGCGATGACCTCGCCCGGGCCGAACCTGAAGCGACTGAGGACATCGAACGCCAGGCCGAACAGCAAAGCCCCCCGGGCCCGCCCCTGCCGGTTACCGCGAGGATCGTCGAGCAGATCGACGGCGTGGCCGTGATCGAAGTCACCTGCCATTGCGGCGAAGTCATCCATGTCCAGTGCTTCGTTGGCCACAACCATCGGCAGGCTGATTCCCCGCCAGGCCCACAGGGGCAGAAGACCCCCCCGGTCGACGCCCAGCCGGCCGGGCTGAGCACCCACCCGAAGACCCCGCCGCAGCGGCAGGCGGCTGATCCGAAGCCGGCCCAGACCGAGCCCGAAGCAGCCGGCGAGCAAGAGTCCGATCCGTTCAATTTCACCCCCCCGGAGATCCAAGATGAAAACGATGCGTAAGCTCCTGGCCCCGGCCCTGGCGGTCCTGGCCTGCGGGCTGATCGGCTGCAACGGCGAGTTGTCGTTGAAGACCGACACCAGTCGAACTCCGTCCGACGAGGAAATCGGCGTCTACGGGGGCGGAAACGACTCTCTGGCCGCCTCGGGCGTCAGCGGTTTCGACGACACCCTTGACGGTGGGACGCTCAATGACACCATGGCCACGCACGAAAAGTACATCCAGGCCCTGGAAGAGACCAAGCACCTGACGGCCGAGCTGGCCAAGTTCCGCGAAAAGGCACGCGACCAGGAAGACGAACTGCTGGGCCTGCGCAGGGAGAACGCCCAGCTCAAACAGGAGCTCTCCGACGCGACAGCCATGCTGGTGACCATGCGGAAGGAAATGGACAAGTGGAAGATGGATATTTTCCGCTACCGCGAGCAGCTGCAGGCTGAACTGACAGCCATTCGCTCGCTGCAGGAACGAACCATCCGTATTCTGGGCGGCGAGGTGCCCGCCTCGGCCAAGGCCGAAAACTGATCGAGAGGCCCCCCGTGAAGCACGCTGCACTGATCTCGACACTGGCTGGCTGCGTCCTGGCCATCTGCGCCGGCTGTCAGCAGGAGACCGTCACGCCGGTGAAGGTCAACCACTACATGGACAGCTGGCGCGACCTGCACCAGCTCAAGCGGGTCTGCTTCGTGGAGATCGCCGAAGATATCCGCTACCCCAGCGTTGCCCGGAGCATGACGTCCAGTTTGCACCAGGAGATCCAGAACGCCGGCCTGTTCCACATGACGGTTATGCAACGTGACGACCCGGTGGTCCGGGACCTGGGGCTGTCCGAGCCGCGCCGCTACTCGATGGATGAGATGGCCCGCATCCGCCGGACGCTCAACTGCGACGGCGTGCTGTTCGGGCGGATCGTCGACGCAGAATTCTACCCGCACACGAAAATCACTCTGCACCTGGTGCTGCTGGATCTGAAGAAGGGTCGCGTCGGCTGGGCCGTCGACGACACCTGGGACATCCGTGACGAGCAGATGCAGGCCAGAATGGTCCAGTGGGTCTGCCGGGCCGAGGCCGGCCACAGCGCTCCGGACAGCCTCGAAATCGCCCGGATGAGCCCCCGAATCTTCCAGAGATTCGTCGCCTGGGAGGTGGCCAAAACGATGGCCCCGCCACGGTCGGATCGAGCCCAGCTCGTCAAATACAGACAAAGACTCGAGTTATACGACATGCTCGAGAACGGACTGTGACCGGGATTTTCGGCCGAATCGGCTAAAGTTCCCGGCCCAGAAGCCGAAAATACCCATAGACCAACGCGGAAAAACCGCGCAAAAAAAGCGAATTATCCCTTCAGGGATCCGCCCGGGCGTCGAGAATAGGTATAGAACGTCGACCCGGAACGGGAGGCAGTATCATGCGTATCAATAACATATACGGATTTCAGCCCCAGGGCGTAGGCAAGAAGGATGACGCCGGCAAGACCGGCAAGCCCTCCAAGGCCGACGCGAAGGGTCAGGTCGAAAAGACCGATCCGGAATCGCTGGTCGTCAGCGAGGCCGAACCCTACCTGAGCAAAATTCAGGCGCTTCCGGATGTCCGCACCGATGCCGTCGAGGCCGCAAAGCAGGCCCTGGCCAACGGTGAACTGGACAACCCCCAAGCCGTCCGAAAAGCAGCTGAAACGATCCTCGACCAAGGCCTGTAACAGCCCGGTCGCCATAGACCAACCGAACGGGGTTCCGAGCGGCGCGTTCCGGCCCAGGCCGGCCTGCGCCACGCGTGAATCCCGTTTTCATGCGCGCAGGTCGGCAATTCTCGCCGGGGCCGCCCCAGGCCGCAGAAACCTTCCCTTCCGACCGGCCGAGACTTCCACTTGCTCCCGACGTTGCATATCATCGAACGCCTCCCACGGGGCCGAACCATCCGAGAGGAGACACCATGCAACGTTCACTTCCGCGCCTGATGGCTCTCTGCCTGTTGGGCCTCACTGCCGCCGCCCCTGCCGCGGTCTTCCAGTACCGAATCGCCGCGGAAGGCGACAAAGCCATATTCCTGTGGATCCCGCCAGAGACCACGCAGGTCCGTGGCGTGGTCGCCTCGGGCATGACGCTGATGGAACGCGAGATGTCCCGCGACCCGATCATTCGCCAGGCCTGTGCCAAGAAAGGGCTGGCGATCCTGTTTTCCAGCAAGGGTATCGGCGGGATCGACCTGCAGACGACGCTGAAGCAGTTCGCCGAGATCTCCGGCTACCGGGAGTTGCCCTACGCTCCGCTGATGTTCGTGGGCCACTCGGCCGGAGGCCCGCCCTCGGGGAAACTGGCAGCCGAGCATGCCGACCGCTGCTTCGGGCTGGTCCAGTACCGCGGCGGCGGACCGGGCAACGTGAATCTGCCCCCGACAGTCCCGGCGCTGATGATGGTTGGCCAGTTCGACGAGTTCGGAGGGACGATGCGGAAAGAAGACGGCCGCGAGCAGTGGCAGAACGGTGCCGACCACCTGGCCCGATATCGGGCGGAAACGCCCGGCTCGCTGTCGGCAATCGTGGTCGAGCCCGGCCGGGGGCACTTCGCCTGGTCGGAGAAGAACGCCCGCTTCCTGGCGACCTGGATAACCAAGGCGGCCGAAGCCCGCATCGCCGAGAACTGGCCGATCCAGACCGACAAGCCCATCCAGACCCGCAAGGTCGATCCCGCCTCGGGATGGCTGGTGGATCTGGACGCGATCGCCGATGCGTCCAAGGCGCAGATGGCCCCTTACAACGAGTACAAGGGCGACAAGGACCGGGCGGTCTGGCTGTTCGACAAAGAGACCGCCGAAGCCTGGGTCGAATACCACGCCGGCGGATTCGGCAAGAAGGACCAGTTCATCAAGTGGAATGACCGCTACTGGGTCGATGCCGGGACGCGGTACTTCTTTCTGGGCATGGACTGGGTCGGGCCGGATACGTTCGAGGTTCACCCCGTCTATGCCGACAAAGTCCTGAGTCAACAGAAGGGCAACGGGCCGAAGTGGCCCAAGGCCGGCCAGCCCGTCGGCCACGCCGATGCGCCCATCCGCGTCAAGCACGTCTCCGGGCCGGTCCGCCCCGTCGGCGACCACCGCTTCCAGATGCACTACGACAATCTCAATCCGCCCGTGGGTCCTCAGCGGGTGACGTTCATGGCGTTCTCCGAAGGAGACGATGAGTACCGCTACACCGAACAGGTCGGCATGATGCCGCGCGGCTTTAAGGGACTCAGAAAAGGCAAGGCCCAGACCATCAGCTTCCCCGAAATCCCCGACCTGCCCGCCGACGCCAAACCCTACGACCTGAAGGCGAAATCCGACGCCGACCTGCCCGTGCAATACTACGTCGCATACGGGCCGGCCCGGGTCGAGGACGGCAAGCTGGTGATCAACCAGATTCCCCAGCGAGCGAAGTTCCCGATTGAAGTGGAAGTCGTCGCCTGGCAGTTCGGAAGCGGCGTCGAACCGCTGGTCAAGACGGCCGAGCCGGTCAGCCGGACCTTCCAGATCACAAAGCCCTAATCGCGCGTCGCCAGACGCTGACGGATCATGCAGCCCAGGTCGGTCGGCTGCCCGGAATCATCGACCAGGCCGAACTTCGCGGTGCTCTTGTAGTTCCAGATGCACCAGCCGATGTCGCGGGCGTCGAGCATGTCCAACACGTCGGTGTACCATCGCAGGCGTGAGGCGGCCGGGACCGTTGCCAGGCAGCCCAGTTCGCCGCAGTGCAGCGCCAGGCCGGTGCGGTCGCGAACGGCCAGGGGCTCGGCCAACTGCGTCGCCAGGCGGTCGGCGTCCCAGTTTTCCAGTGCGCCGCGGCCGGCCAGGTCCGCTCGGGCCTGCGCATCGAGCGCTTCAGCCTGATCAGCAGGTATGATCTGCCCCGGGTACTGCACGGGCCCTGCGTAGCCGGGCGTGCCCTGCGACCAGGCGGCCTGGAAGTGCGTCAGGCAGTGCGGCGCGTAGAAGTGGAAGCCCAGGATCGTGCGGGGATCTTCGGGCACGGCCAACTGGCCCATCGTCTCAGGCGTCTGGTACCAGTTGCAGCCGAGTTTGAGCCAGCGTTCCGGCTCGGCTGCGCGCAGCTTGTCGAACACCGGGCGGTAGACCCGGTTCCAGTCGGCAGCGTCGGGGGCCATCGGCTCGTTGAGCAGTTCGTAGACCAGCGATTCGACCGGGCGGGCCCGGAAGAAGTCCGACAACTGGGCCCAGCAATCGGCAAAGCTCTCCTGGGCCTGCGGATCTTCGAAGAGCGTTGCCTCGGCCGGTGCGGCCAGGACATCGTGGCTGGTCAGCGTGTGCAAATCCAGCATGACCGTCAGACCCTTGGAGATCAACGCCCCGACCGCCACGTCGAGCATGTCCCAGCGGCGCTCGATTCTCCCGCCGGTGGCATCCCACAGGACCTGCTGATCGACAGGCAGGCGGACGTGGTCCATGCCCCATGCGGCGATGCGGTCGACGTCGGTGAGGTTGAAGAATGTCGGCCTGTGCATCGCCTCGGCCGTGGTCATCCTGGACTGACTCAGCCAGTAGGCGATGTTCACGCCGTGCTGCATGCTCGGGGCCATCGGCGACGCTCCTTTTCTCTTGGCGGTCGGTGAGAAGAGCAAATATGCTGGGTTCGCCAGCAGAACACAAGACTTTGCGGAGGAATGCAAATGTCATCCAGGCAGCAGATTTCCCGTGGCCAGGGCCCGGCGGTCCATCGGTACTACGACATCCCGGCAGAGAGCCCGGACGGCAAATCAATTCTCTATTTCGAGTTCGACGAGGTGATCCCCGGGCCGGGCCACGTGATTGTTGCCGATTCCGACGGGTCCAACCCGCGAGAGGTGGGCAGGGCCGACGGAGACTGCACCGGCCATGTCGGGGCGCTGCAGCTGTGGCTGGATGACCGGACCATCTGCTTTACGCCAAGCGGCGATGTCAGTGAATCCTCCCGGATCGTGGATCTGGTAACGGGCGAGCAGACGCATCTGGACGGGCAGATCCGGACGTGGGACGAAGCCAACCGGCGGGCCATCGCCCTAGGCCGGGGCGTAAGGGACGATACCGATTTCGGGCGCCGACAAAGGCCGGTCGTTGAGCTCTGGCAGGCGGATACGGATGAGTTCACCCGCCTGTTCGAACTGGAAGATGCCGCAGCCGTCCACCCGCGGGCTGGGTCTATCGACACCGCCCGGATGAACTTCATGAATGCCAAGTGGGCCCCGGGCGGCGGGAGGTTCTTCGTTGTCTTCACCGATGAGCTCTACGCCAGGCATCATAGCCGGCCGAGAACGATCAAGTCGCTGATGCAGTACCGCCTGGACGCAGGACGGCCGGAGTATCTCGGCGAGTTCACCCACCATCCAATGTGGTCGCCGGACGGGCGTTTCGTCCTGGCCCACCTGGACAACGACCGGGGCGGGCAGGACCTGGTGGCCCTGCAGGCCGGCCAATCACCGGAGATCCTCCTGGCCGACTACGAAGGCGTCCACTCGAGCCAGTCTGCGGATGGCCGACGGGTTCTGACCGACTCGTTCCGCTCGGATGGTTCCGGGGCCGTGCTGCTGTACGATCTTTCAGACGGGTCGGTCCAGACGCTGGACGTCGGTCGACACGAGAAACACGGCCACCAGGCCGGCTCGCACATCCACCCGCAGTTCAGTCGCGACCTAAGGCGCATCATCTACAACCTGGCCGATACAGGTCAGCCGCAACTCTGTGCGATGTCGCTGTAATCTGCCGGCCCGCGATAGCGGATGCCCTGCAGTCAACTATTGATGTCGACCAGTTCGATTTCGAAGACCAGGTCCTGCCCGGCCAGGGGGCTGTTGGCGTCGAGGGTGACGGTATTGTCATTTACGGCCGTGACCTGGGCGGTGAAGTTCTGCCCGCCATCGGCACCGATCTGGAATCGCTGGCCGATCTCGGGGTCCACGTCGTCGGGGAACTGCTCTTTCTCGACCTCGACGACCATATCCTCGCGCCGCGGGCCGTAGGCTTGGTCCGAGGGGATCGTCACGGTCTTCTTCTCGCCCGTGTTCATGCCGGTGATCGCCTGCTCGAAACCGGGAATGACCTGACCCTGGCCGAGCGTAAAGTCCAGCGGTTCCCGACCTTCTGAGCTGTCAAAGACAGTTCCATCGGTGAGCTTGCCGGTGTAATGAACGGATACCTGATCGCCTGATTTCGCTTCGGGCATGATAGCCTCTTTGAGTCTGAAGTTTCAGAAATACCTATAGTTACGATGAACCATCATATCACACCGTTTGGGGGGATAAAAGGATCGGGCCGAGATTGACAGGACTGGAGAAAACCTCCGCCGGGATTTGCCTTCGGCCAATCCGTATCCCATATTTCCTCAGGATGACTGGCCAGTCAGTCAGTGTCCCGGAGGGAATCTGCATGCAAAAACATAGTACAACAGCCTTTACGCTGGTGGAAATCCTGATCGTCGTGATCATTCTGGGCATCCTTGCGGCGATCGTGATCCCGCAGTTTGCCAGTGCCTCCGACGATGCAGCCAACAGCGCCTTTGTCAGCGACCTGCGGACCTTCACCAAGGCTGCGTACCTGTTCATGGGCGAAACGGGCGAACTGCTGGAAGATTCCGGCAGCGGACACGTCCCTGCCGGCTGGGGTTCGTACATCGATACCGACGCCTGGCTGGCTGGACCCAACATCGGCGGCGTATGGGACGTGGAGCAGAAGGATACCGGTGGGGTGACATCGGCCCTGGGCGTGCACTTCAACGGCACGGGCGCGACGCGGGACGATCCCTTCATGTTGGGAATCGACCAGATCGTCGACAACGGCGACCTGGCCGGCGGACACTTCCGCAAGCTCGCCGCGGCGCGGTATTACTCCGTCCTGCGTCCGTAGTGGCTGACGGACAGGACAGATGCACAGGCTGGCGCGGACAGGCCGACCGGCACGGGCATCCGGTCGGCCTTGTTTCTTGCCCTACTCCCGCCGGCCGGGGGCCAACCGGTACAGCCAGAACTGCTCCTCACCCACCGCGCAGGGCCCCTGGGCCGATCCTTCCAGCTGCCAGCCCGCCTCGGTGCCTTTTTCGGAGAGCCTGAAGCTGCTGAGCAGCCAGACCGCGCGATCGCTCCGGGCCCACCTCCGGGCAGCAGTCAGCGCGTCTGGGTCGGTGGTGTCCCCGCGGCCCTTGATCCAGAGTATCCAGGTCCCCGGTCGATCCGAAGCGTTCAGGTAGACCATGGGCCGGTCCAGCCGCATCGCCACCGGCGAACAGAATGCGTCGTGCTGGGCGAGAATGACAGCGTCGTCCGGGACGTGTCGCCGGATGAGTTCAGCAGCCCGGGGCGAATGAGAAAACGGCAGGAACCAGTCGAGGGCCGAAGCGCTGAGCCCCGCCAGAACCTGCAAGACCAGGCTCACCAGCAGCATGCCCCGCAGGAGCCCAGCCCGACGCGAGCCAGGCCGGGCCAGTGGATCAACCCCCCCTGCTTTGCCCATCCACCAGCCGGCGACCAGAATCAGCAGGAGATGGCCCCAGTGGCGTTTATCGCCTGGCAGGACCCAGAAGGCTATGCTTCCCATCAGCAAAGCCCCGATGGCGAGCGTCCACATCGCCGCAGGGACTTTCCGCAAGCGCCACAGCCAGAGCAGCCAGAATCCCCCAGCCAGCAGTCCACCCAGGATCGCCAGCCAAGGCCAGGCCACCGCGTTGTACACGTTCAGCCGCCAGTACCCGACGTGAAAGGCCGGGGCAGGGAAGAACGTCTCGGCCGCCAGTCCGCCGATTCGCAGGACCGTCTGCACATTCCTCCCCGAAGCGCTCGGGACGGCGTGGCGGTCGTCGGGGGGAAACGCCTGGGCAGCAGCCAGAACCACCGAAACCCCCGCCAGGGCCAGCAGCAGGCAGATCCGCCCAAGCCCCCGGTACCCGTGGGTTCGAAGATGGTCGATCGTCATGCCCGCAACCAGCGCCCCGGCCAAGGCAGCTCCGTACCCGCTGGTCTGGCAGAGCAGGAAGATCAGGCCCGCCCCCGCCAGCCACTTCCAGCGCCTCTGCCAGGGATGCAGACAGAGAATCCCCACCGCCAGCAAGGCCGCCAGACTGTAGGCTCGACTGATCGTTCCGAACTCGTAAAGAAGCACGTAGCTGCAACACAGCGCCATGCGCACCCATAGCGGGAAAGGAGCCCTCCACAGCAGCAGGCCCATCGTCGCTGCGCAGAAGACCCAGTTGACGACCTTCAACAGGTTCGGGCTGTCCGTCAGACGTGAGCCGGCCCAGAGCACCAGATGATACAGCCCGGGGTGTCCTTCATAGCGGATCGTCTCGGTCAGCAGTTCGACCGGGTTCGACGCCGCCCTGGCCACACCCAGGGCCTGCAGTTCATCCCTCCACATCTCGTGGAAGTACAGGTTCACCGCAAGCAGGACCGCAAGGGCAGCCCATATGCCCACCAGCCAGGCTGAGCGAACCTGCCTGTGCAAGCGGGCAGAATCAATATCGTGCTGTTTCAAAGCCTTCTCCGATGGCCGCGGCGAATGCGGGAGATGATATGTCTTGGCTGGGTATGTTTCCAAGGCTTTCTCCGCCCATCGGCAATGGGCACAGTGAAGATTGCGCAAAACCTCAATTCCCACGATCCGCTTTGCCAGAAGGACTTTAGAATGGAAATGATCACCCACAGGAGCCCGAATTGGACAAGCCCAAACCGCTCTACCGCAGCCTGTTTCTCAGCGACCTGCACCTGGGGCTGGAGGAATCCAGGCCGACGCTGCTCAACCGCTTTCTCAAGGCCCACAAGGCGGCGAACCTCTACCTGGTCGGCGACATCGTCGATACCTGGCAGCTGCGCCGCAGTTGGTACTGGCCCAACGCGTACAACACCCTGCTGCGCCGGCTGATCAAGATCTCCCGCAAGCGGCGGGTGGTCTTCACGCCGGGCAACCACGACGCAGCCTTCAAGGCACTGGCGGGCCTGCACTTCGGACGCATACGCATCCTTCGCGAGGCGGTCCACACCACCGCCGAGGGACGCAAGCTGCTGGTCTGCCATGGCGACATCTTCGACGACGCGATGCACAACAAGGCCCTGTTCGTCCAACTGGGCTACAACATGGTCATGCGGCTGTGCGGAGTATTCAACTGGCTGCGCCGCCTCTTCGGGGCCCGCAGCCACTGGTCGCTGTCGAATTTCGTGGCCAAACGCGTCGCCAACAACAAGGCCTACATCGAGAAGTTCGAGCATCTCCTGGCTGAGCACGCCCGACACAAGGGAGTCGACGGGGTCGTCTGCGGCCACATCCACCTGCCGGGCATCCGGCGCTTCCCGGATGGACTGACGTATTACAACTGCGGCGACTGGGTCGACCACATGACTGTCCTGGCCGAGCACTGGGACGGCAGGTTCGAGTTGATCGACGCCGCCGACGAGAGCCTCTGGCCCCGGAGCAGGCAGCAGACGGCCGGGCCGACGGCCTCGGTGCTGGATCGCTGGCAGGCTCGACGCTTCCAGCAACGGGTCTGAGAAGCTCCGCTCTGCCTCCTGTTGAGAGTATTCCCATAGTGTCTCTTAGTCTTTGACCGGTTTTGCATCGATCTGCTGCTACGGGCATTGATTGAGGTTGGCCGAACTGGTAGAGTTCTCTCGCTGCATGGGGGTAGTCATGCACCATACCCGGACCGTCAGGTCGGCCGGGCCCGTGCAGTCATTCTGAAGCCTGATGCATCCGGAAGAAAGGCCCTGCCATGAGCGGCAAGATCATGGCCAACTACCAAGAGTTGGCCGAGAAGGCCCGGTCCCACGTCGACAGCCAGAACCTTCAAGACCAGGTGGTGATCCAGGTCGGATCGGCCACCTGCGAAAACGCCGCCGGGGCAAGCCACGTGCTCAAGGAGTTCCGCAAGTACACCGAAGCGGCCGGACGGGAAGATATCGTCGTCCGCACGACCGGTTGCACGGGCCGATGCAGCCGCGAACCGATTGTCAACGTCATGGTTCCCGGGGAGTTCCCCGTCAAGTACGATCAGGTCGATCGCGAACTGGTCCACAAGATCTTCACGCAGCACATCCAGGGCGGCAAGCCCCTGGATGAGCACGTTCTGGACCACGATGCCGGCAAGATCATCCACTACGAGGTCTTCTTCTGCGGCGGCGGGCGCTGCCAGAAGGAGTTCCCCAGGAAGATCGACCAGGCCCTCTCGGAGATGCTCAGGGACGCCGACGGAATCGATCCCGACGAGGTCAGCATCGTCACCGCCAACTGCTTCGGGCTCTGTCGCAAGGAAGTCGCCGGGGAGGCGACGCACATGCTCGTGCGGCCCAGCAAGGTGATGTACCGCATCCGCTCGGAGGAGGATCTGCAGCGCGTGGTGAGCGAACACTTCGTCGGCGGGGAGATTGTCGACGATCTGGCCGTCGACGACGAACCGATCGCCCAGCGTTTCTTCGACCTCTTCGGCGATGTGTCGTTCTTCAACAAGCAGAGTCGCATCGCCCTTCGTAACAGCGGGATCATCGATCCCGAGAGCCTCGAAGAATACGTGTATTACCGCGGCTTTGAGGCCCTGGCCCAGGTCCTCGACAAGGGTGACCGGGACTGGGTGATCGACGAAGTGGCGGCCTCGAACCTGCGGGGCCGGGGCGGGGGGGGATTCCCGACGGGCAAGAAGTGGGGCTTCGGCAAGTCGACAGAGTCGGACCAGAAATACATGATCTGCAACGCCGACGAGGGCGACCCCGGGGCGTTCATGGATCGCAGCATGCTCGAAGGCGATCCGTTCAGCATTATCGAAGGGATGATCATCGGCGGCTATGCCGTCGGGGCCAACTACGGGTTTCTGTACATCCGGGCGGAGTACCCGATGGCGATCCGGCGCGTCGAGGGGGCCATTCAGCAGTGTCGCCAGGCGGGGCTGCTGGGCAAGGACATCCTCGGCTCGGGCTTCGACTTCGACCTGGAGATCCGCCTGGGGGCCGGGGCCTTCGTCTGCGGCGAGGAAACCGCGCTGATCCACTCGATCGAGGGACAGCGAGGCCAGCCGCGTATCCGCCCGCCGTATCCGTCGGTCAGCGGCCTGTGGGGCAAGCCCACGGTTATCAACAACGTCGAGACCTACGCCAACATCCCCGTGGTTATCCAGTACGGCTCGCAGTGGTTCAGCCGTATCGGTACGGAGACATCCGGCGGGACGAAGGTGTTCGCCCTGGCCGGCAAGGTCAACCATACCGGCCTGGTCGAGGTGCCGATGGGCACGACGCTGCGGGAGATCGTCTTCGACATCGGCGGCGGGGTTGCCGACGGCAGGCAGCTCAAGGCCATCCAGACCGGCGGGCCGGCCGGCGGATGCATCCCGGCCGATTACCTCGACACCATCGTCGACTTCGACAGCCTGATGAAGCTCGGTTCGATCATGGGCTCCGGCGGCATGATCGTGATGGACGAGACCGACTGCATGGTCGACATCTCGCGGTTCTTCCTGGCCTTCAGCCAGGACGAGTCGTGCGGCAAGTGCACGCCGTGTCGCGAAGGCACGACGCGGATGCTGGAGATCATCGATCGGATCATCGCCGGTAACGGCAGCGAGGCCGACCTGGTCAAGCTGGAGCGCCTGGCCAAGCTGATGAAAAAGGCCAGCCTCTGCGGCCTGGGCAGGGCAGCGCCCAACCCTGTTCTCTCGACCCTGCAGTACTTCCGCGAGGAATGGGAAGCCCACGTCATCGAGAAACGCTGCCCCGCCCACCAGTGCAAGGGCCTGACGCGCTACGAGATCATCGAAGACAAATGCGTCGGCTGTACCGCCTGCGCCCGCAACTGCCCCGTCGACTGCATCATCGGGGCGCCCAAGAAGGTCCACGAAATCGACCAGTCGCGCTGCATCAAGTGTGGCCGATGCTACCAGGTCTGCAAGTTCCACGCAGTCAGCCGCGCCTGAGAGGATACCCATGAGCGAGAAGAAACAGGTCAACATCACCATCGACGGCCAGCAGGTCAGCCTCGACCCAGGCCAGACGATCATGGAAGCCGCCGAGCGGATCGGCATCCGGATCCCCCGCCTGTGTTACCACCCGGAGCTGTCGCTGGCCGGGTCCTGTCGCGTCTGCATCGTCGACGTCGAAGACATGGGCTTTTTCATGGCTGCCTGCTCGGTGGAAATCTGGGACGGGATGGTCGTCAACACCAACAGCCCGGAAGTCCGGCAGGCCCGACGCGATATCGTCGAACTGCTGCTGGACAACCACTCCAAGGACTGCCAGACCTGCGAGCGGGACGGCAACTGCGAGCTGCAGAACCTGGCCTACATGCTGGGTATTCGCGAGAGACTTTTTGAAGGCATTCGCAAGGACATGCCCGCCGACACGACCAGCCGCTCGGTCGTTCGCGAGCCGAAGAAATGCATTCTCTGCGGCCGATGCGTCCGCGTCTGCGACGAAGTCCAGGGCGTCTGCAACCTCTCCCAGCAGGGGCGCGGGTTCACCACGTATGTCAGCCCCGCCCACGCTGAAAACATGGACAACTCCGTCTGCATCCAGTGCGGCCAATGCATCAACGTCTGCCCCACCGCCGCTTTCCTGGAACAGAAACACACTGAGAGCGTATGGGCAGCCCTGGCCGATCCGAACAAGCACGTCGTGGCCCAGACGGCCCCGTCGATCCGGGCGGCAATCGGAGAAGGCTTCGGCCTCGAACCCGGAACGCCCTGCACGGGACGGATGGTCTCTGCCCTGCGACAGTTGGGCTTTGACGCGGTGTTCGACACCGACCTGGCGGCCGATCTGACGATCGTCGAAGAATCCAACGAGTTCATCAACCGCCTCGAACAGGGAGGTCCCCTGCCGATCCTGACCAGTTGCAGCCCCGGTTGGATCAACTTCCTGGAGAAGTTCTACCCCGAGATGATCCCGAACGCATCGAGCTGCCGCAGCCCGATGAGCATGCTCTCGGCCCTGACCAAGACGTACTACGCCGAGAAGCAGGGCATCGACCCCAAGAGCATCTACATGGTCGCCGTCATGCCCTGCGTGGCCAAGAAGTATGAGATGGACCGACCCGAGCACCGGATGGAGGACGGCACGCCCTACACCGACGCGGTGCTGACCACCCGCGAGCTGATCTGGATGATCAAGAGCTTCGGCATCGATTACTGGAACCTGCCGACCATGGAATTCTGGAACATGCCCTCGGAAGAGTTCGACGAGCCGCTGGGCATCAGTACCGGGGCCGGCGACATCTTCGGCTGCACCGGCGGGGTGATGGAAGCCACGCTGCGGACCGCCTACGAAAAGCTCACCGGCGGCCCGGCAGAGAAGCTGGAGATCGAGGTCGTCCGGGCGGTCGAAGGCATTCGCGAAGCGACGCTGGAAATCGCGGGCAAGAAGATCAACGTCGGCGTGGCCAACGGGCTGGTCAATGCAAAGACCCTGCTGGACAAAGTCAAGCGAGGCGAGAAGCAGTTCCACGCCATCGAGGTGATGGCCTGTCCCGGCGGCTGCATCGGCGGCGGCGGGCAGCCCTATCCCTCGCGACAGAGCAAGCTGCTGGACAAGGAACTGCTGGCCGCTCGCTCGCGAGCACTGTACAGCATCGATGAATCCAAGACCCTTCGCAGGAGTCACGAGAACCCGGCCGTGCTGGAACTCTACGAGAACTTCCTCGGCCGGGTCGGCAGCGAAAAGGCCCACCACCTGCTGCACACGCACTACTCCCCCAAGCTGCCCAGAGGCATCAAATGAGCAACACCGCCAAGACAGACAACTGGCAACAGGTCAAGCAGACCGCCGAAGAGGCCCTGACACCCGAGATCGTATCCCGGATCGACCAGGCCATGCGGACGCCGAACCCCGAAAGCCACCTCATCAGTGTCCTGCACAAGGTCCAGGAGCACTTCGGGTATCTCGGCACGGACCAGCTCGATGCGGTGGCCCAGTTGCTCCAGGTGCCCGCCAGCACCGTCAGCGGCGTGGCGACGTTCTACCACTTCTTCCGCCTGACGCCCAAGGGCAAGCATACGATCAGCATCTGCATGGGTACGGCCTGCTACGTCAAAGGCGCCGCGGCGGTGGCAGAACGGTTCTACGAAGAACTGGGCATCGAGAACGGCGAGACGACCACCGACGGCCAGTTCACCCTGGCCGGGACGCGGTGCCTCGGCACGTGCGGACTGGCACCGGTGGTGATGATCGATGAGGACGTCCACGGCGGCGTGAGACCCGACCAGGTGCCCCTCCTGCTGGACAAGTACCGCGACTGAGCAGACCGCGCGGTGGCGCCTGAGGCCCAGGAAAACAAAACAAGGCCGGACCTTGCAGCAGGGTCCGGCCTTTATTGTTACGCTGTTTCCTGTAACCGTTACAGGTTGTCGCCCAGGGGAGGGTCGATTTCGGGCCGCCAGTGTTTGTCGTTGATCTCGATCACACGGGGGTCGACTTCGTCGGGGTCCTGCCCCTTGACGCTGCCATCGACATAGAGGACGTTGACGCGCCCTGAATGGCGAGGTCGGACCTCGCGACTCCAGATATCCCGGGCCAGGTCGCCGGCGACGTCGGCGACGGTCTTGCTGTAGTCTACCAGAAGGATCTTTTCCGGCTCGGAGAAGGTCATGCCATTGGCCCGGCTGTTCATGCCATACGTCGCAGCCGTCCACTCGCTCTTGTTGCGCCGGCGGGTGTTGCTGCCCCATTTGGGGATCTCTTCGCCGAAGTAAAGCATCTTCTTGCTGCGGTAGGCGTCGACCTTCCAGCCGATGGCGTCGATCTTGCCCTCGGTGTAGACAAAGGAAAACTGGTTTTCCGGGTTGCGGGCGTTGCCGGCGTCCCAATCGACTCCCCTGTTTCCGTAGTCGTCGACAAACTCGTAGATCAGGGCCGGGTCGGCCGGGTCAGGGTAGTCGACGCTGGGCCCACGCCACCGCTTGCCTGGCGAAACACAGTCCCAGGGCATGCGGTTCATCCGGGGGGTTTCGTCGCTGAAAGGCAGGCGGAAGATCCCGCCGAAGTCGACCTGCAGTTCATAGCCGTACGCGGTGGCAACACCCTGGTAGTGGTTGCCGCTGGGGTTTCCGTCCCACGGGCCGTCCTGGAGGCCTTCGGCCTTGGCGGTCGGGCAGACGAAGGCGGTCTCCTGGGATACGTAGTCTGCCAGCAGGCTGGGCCACTGGTAAGGCGCCGCGATAACGGGCTTGAGCAGGCTCGTGCCACTTCCGGTATCTGCGCCGCGGGTGGCATAGCCCTGGCCAAGATAATGCAGGTTGGCTTTGCAGGCCGTGTCGCGGGCCACTTCCTGGGCGCGACGGAAGAAGGGAATCACCAGGGTCACCAGCAGGGCGAGAATCCCGATGACCACCAGAAGCTCCAGCAGGGTAAAGGCGTTTCGTTTCATTGTTCCGTTCGGGTGCATTATTCTGCCTCCCCATGGCGTTTATCGATCTTCTTTTCAAAATCGGAAAGGACCTTGCTGTTGCGCATGCTTTCCAGCGACTCCCGCAAGGACGCGGCAAGCCGCTGACGCTCGGGCAGCGGCGTGTTCGGGCCGAACTCGGCCGGGTACATCCCTGCCAGACGCCCCAGAGACTTCGCCGCCCGGACCCGCACGACCGGAGACGGATCTGAGACCATCGCCTCCAGCAGGGTGTTGACGCTTTCGTAGTCGTACCAGTCGCCGAGGCCCTCCATGACCGCCGCGCGGACGCGGGGCTCGTCGGCCTGGCCCGCGACGCGTCGCATCTGGGATATGCCCTTCCTGCCATGGTCGGCCAGGTCCAGCGCGGCCCGTTCGCGTACCGCGACCGGCTCGTCGCTGAGGGCGATCTCGGCCAGTTCCTCCGGGCTCGGCTCACCGAACAGATGTATCCCCGCCAGCACGACCAGGGCCACTACGACGATACCTCCGGCAGCGGCCAATCCGATCTGTTTGCCTGTCAGGTCCATCATCTCAAAGCCCTGCCGCATTCGGCTGGAAGAAATCCAGGATCAAGAGGAAACTCAGCGCAGAGGCAAAGTCCATCCAAGGCAGCCCTCGCTTTGGAAACGCCAAGATGTGTCATTGAGCATATCCCTGCAATTGCCGCCCGGCGGCCCCGCCCGGCGGACCCATTGAATATAGCAATCCGCGGCCCTGGTGCAAACGACATTTTCCGGCTTGGCCGACAAGGAAAAACTCCCAGGCCGGGGCCTACGGACCGAGCGGCAGTTGGGCCATCGCCTCGCGGATCTGCTCATAGCGCTGGTTCGCCCAGGCCGGCGCACCGGCCGGCAGGGGCGGATCTGCGGGATCGACGCGGAAATCATGCGGCGCCAGCACCACCTGCACCTTCTCCAGCCCCGTCAGCGCCAGCAGGACGAAGATCTCCTCGGCAGCGGGGTCCCCCATCGCCAGGCAACCGACCGAGGCGTCCGAACCGTGGATCATGATATCGCCACCCAGGTCGCTGCGTCCTTCGGCCCCAGCCCGGGCGCGATCCGCGGCGTTGGGGTAGTCGATCCGGGCGGACAGGTGGAAGCGGCTGTTGGGGTTCAGCGATTCGATCCGGTACAGGCCCTCCGGGACCTGCCTGTCGCCGGAGCGGAGCTTGGGCCCGGCTTGTCCCGAAGCTGCAAGAACAGGCCAGGACTTGACATATCGCAGGGGCTGGTCCGCACCGGCGGCGTAGAGTTCCAGCCGCTTCTCTTGCTTGAGGCCCAGCAGGACGATCCTCTCGGGGGGCCAGTCCAACCCCGCCGCCCGCAGATCCGGCTCGACGCGTCGGCGAACAGGCTCTTTGTACTGTCTGAGCCGGTCGTCGACGCTGTAGCGAAAGACCTTGCGAAACATCGAATGGACCCATCTGCGGGGCTGGGGCAGGATAAACGTAGTCGCCAAACCGACGACCAGGCCTGCCAGGAGAAGGAAGAAACGCTTACGATTCGACATTCTGCCGAACCTACAGCCCGACTGGGGGAATTTCAACCGCTGTGCAAGACGCCTGCTGCCGGCTCCGAACTATAGGGCAGGCAACAGTCTGTCCTGCTTGGGTGAAAGGCCATCGATGCACAGGTCCGTAAAAGCCGTTACCTTCAGTTTGACCGCCCTGACGCTGCTGATTGTCGCAGCCGCCACGGTGCGTCTGGCGGGGGGCCCCGAATCGGCCGGGGCCAGCGGAGCCCAGGACCGCCCGTTCCAGCCAGGACCCCTGCCGGCTGAACTGCAACGGCTGGCTGAGCCCCTGAAGCAGGAGATCCGCCGCCAGGCGGTTCTGCTGGACCAATGGAACCACCGGCGTAAGAGCCTGTTGCGACTGCGCGACCAACTGCAGATGACCTTCGGACAACTGAGGATGCGCATCGAGAACCAGCTCGATACTTGCAGCGCCGAGTCGGTGAGTCTCGATCTGTTGCGCGACCAGTTGGCCTTGCTGGACATCGAACAGATCCAGGCCAACCGTCTGTCCTGGCTGGGCAGGCTGGAGGCGAGGCTGGAGGCAATGGGAATCGAAGGACAGGCAGGCCTGATCGCAG
Organism: Phycisphaerae bacterium; assembly: GCA_046541415.1. Taxonomy (GTDB): domain Bacteria; phylum Planctomycetota; class Phycisphaerae; order SM23-33; family SM23-33; genus CAZOVB01. Next base: position 25,943 of record JBKHDI010000042.1, read on the forward strand.
ATCTGCGCAACCAGGCCAGCCGCTGCCGGGCAGCGGATACCGAAATCGGCGCCCTGGAGGTCGAGCTGGCACGATCGACCGGCGTGTTGGCAAGCCTGGCCGGCCAGCTCCGCGACCAGGCCAACCAGAGGCTTATGCAGGCACTGGACCGGCAGGACCGACAGGCTGGTCTGCAGGCCCTGAAACACGCACAGTGGGCCGGGCAACTGGATCAGAAATCGCGCATGCTGGCGGAGAGCTGGACGGCGGCCGACGGCGAGACTGGCGGGCGTGACGAGCCGATCCAGCTGGAGTGTATCGCCCAATTGCACACGCTGTCGACCGGCCCGAGAGGCGGACTCTAAACAGCTTACCCGACAACAGATACCGTTTTTAACAGGAGTGGTCGTTCGAATCGGTCGACCATGACTCTGGGGCCATACAGGAGCCAAGCATGGAAATTGGAATGCGTCGTGCGCTGCAGTCGCTGCTGGGGGCAGCAGGGCTGTTCATTCTGGCGGGGGCAGCTTTCTTTGCACCCTGGATGCAGATCAGCTGCGACCCGAAGTCCATGCTGGTCAACGAGTTCCAGTCCGACAACGAGCAGGTCAGCCAAGCCCTCCGGACCCGGCGCGTCGTAGCCCGTGCCAGCGGGTGGGACCTGGCGACGGGGCGGCTGGAGGCCGATCCGGAGCTTGCCCGGTACAAACAGGTCGATTCAGGGCGGATCGAGAACGGCTCGATCGCGCCGCGGTACTGGCTCTTTGCGGGCTTGGCCGTGCCGATCGCGGGGGTGGTAATCTGCTTGCTGGCGTTGACGGGCAATGCGAGGATCGACACGTGCGGCTTTGGGCTGAAGGTTCTGGCGATCTTCGGACTGCTCATCGCCGCCTCGGTGGTTACCGACGACTTGATCTTCGAGACCCAGCCGGTTGTTTCGGAGATGTTGCGCCACCAGGCCGACGTGGCCTGGCTGACCCCGGGCCAACAGGCCTGGGCAGCTGAGCTGCGGGGAGCCAGCCAGAGGTGGCAGGAAGGGGCCACGGCTGAGCCGACCGCCTGGCTGCTGGCAATCTTTCCACTCTACGTCTTTGTCGGGTTGATCGGCTTTGTCTGCACGCGTTTGCCCGAACATCTCTGCAGGTATCATCGCGATGGCTGTCAGCCTCTGGCCCGGGTGGACAAGACTGCGAAAAGGCGACCCGCACAAGGACCGAAGGGCAAGCCCAGGTCGGTCATCCAGCACCTGGGGGGCGAATCCCTGTTCGACCCCGACGGCACGGACAACATGCCCGCCAGCCGCGAATCGTGGTCGACTCTCCAGGCCGACGAGCAGGAAGAGACAACCCCTGCCGACCAGACCATGATCATCCAGCCCCCCGACGAAAAATAGCCGTCCGGATCGGATCGCGGCGAGGCAGTTGCAGCAATCCTGACGATCGGGGCGAATTTGCATAGGCGCAAGGTCCGAATATGGTACTATACTTCGTTCAGCCCGGCCCCGATTGTTCGTGATGTGCGGCAGACGCCCCGTGCAGCGGACCCAGAGCAGGCCGGGCCCCTGCAACGGCGTCGACTGAGGTGCGATACTCAAGTGTCTGGTTTATTCTGGGTCGTGTTGATCATGGCAGCGGCCCTGTCCAGTTTCTTCGCGTTGACTTCCAACGCGTTACGGATGTTCCGCCGGGTGCAGCTGGAGGAGGCTTTCGGGCGGAAGCATGACCCGAGGCGTCTGGAAAAGCTCGAGCAGCACCTCAAGGCCCTGCGCCTGACAAGTTCGCTCTGTCGGTCGCTGTCGAACCTCGTGCTCGTGCTCTGTGTGGTGGGCCTGATGGGACAGGCCGGTGGGCTGATGAAGATCATCGGGGGCATCGCTATTGCCGGGGTGATCATCGCCATCTTCGGTGTGGCCATTCCCCATGCCTGGGCCAGCTACAACGGCGAGCAGATCCTGGCCCGCAGCTTCGGCGTGCTGATGTTCTTTCGCTACGCGATCTGGCCGCTGACGAAACTGATGGAGGCCTTCGACCTGCCCATTCGTCGCCTGGCCGGCGTGGTCGATGAAGATATCAACCTGCACAACGAACACGTCCGCCAGGAAATCGTCCAGGCCGCCAGCGAAGGACAGGCCGAAGGCGCCGTCGACCCCGACGAAGTCGAGATGATCGAGTCGGTCATCGAACTGGGCGAAACCCACGCAGGCGAGATCATGACGCCGCGAACGGAAATCTTCGCCCTCTCGATCGACACAGCCTGGCAGCAGGCTGCCGACCAGATCTTCAAGGCCGGCCACAGCCGCGTGCCCGTCTACCAGGGCGACCTGGACCACATCGTGGGCATCCTCTACGCCAAGGACCTGCTGAAGTACGTGGTGGGCAACGGAGCGCCGCACGACCTGAAAGACACGCTGCGGAAACCCTTCTTCGTACCCGAAACCAAGCTGCTGGACGACCTGCTGCGCGAGTTCAAGGCCCGGAAGTTCCACATCTCTGTCGTGCTGGATGAATACGGCGGCACGGCCGGTCTGGTGACCATCGAAGACGTGCTCGAAGAGATCGTCGGCGACATCTCCGATGAGTATGACGAGGCCCAGCCGGCGATGCTCAAGAAACTCAGCGATACCAGTTACGAGATCGACGCGCGGCTGCACATCGACGAGCTCAACGACGCGATTGGCCTGGAACTGTCGGAGGACGAGGACTACGACACCGTTGCCGGTTTCATCTTCAGCCAGATGGGCTACATCCCCCGTGAAGGCGAGATGTTCGAGGCCTACGGGGCCCGGTTCACCGTGCTGGAAGCCTCCGACCGCCGCTTGGTCCGGGTCCACATCGAGCGGATCGGACAAACGGAATCGCAAGAGGGGTAAGAATTTCTCCCACGGGACGGTAAACAGTTGCCCCTGCTGCAGATGCGATGATACAATCGCCCTCGCCATGCAAGAAGTACACCACCACTGCCGGCCCCATCAGCCACCTCTGCCGACCGCGTTGACCATCGGCGGCAGCGACAGTTCCGGCGGCGCCGGCATCCAGGCCGACCTGAAGACCTTCACCGCCTGCGGGGTCTACGGCGCCAGCGCGATCTCCGCCTTGACCGTCCAGAACACCCTGGGCGTCTCGGGTGTCGTGCTGACCGAGCCGGGCTTCCTGATGAAGCAGATCCGGGCCGTGTTGATGGATCTGCCCGTCGCGGCCGTCAAGACGGGCATGCTCGCGACGCGCAAGCTGATCCAGACGGTGGCAGAGACGATCAAACTCGATAACGCCCAGCCGCTGGTGGTCGATCCGGTCATGCTGGCCAAGGGAGGCGATGCGTTGGTCGACGACGATGCCATCGATGCGATGGTCGAGCACCTGCTTCCGCTGGCGGCGGTGGCCACGCCGAACCGTCACGAAGCGGCCCGGATTCTGGGAAGACAGCTGGCGCTGGCAGACCCGGACGACTGGCTGTTCGCAGCCCGGGAGATCTGCGAGAAAACCGGCGCCGCCAGCTGTGTCGTAAAGGGCGCGAAGGTCGGCCACGAGGCGGTCGATGCCTTTTTCGACGGCCGAAACGCAAGACTGCTCAAAACACACTGGACCCAGACGCGCGCCCTGCATGGCTCGGGCTGTACGTTCTCTGCGGCCATCTGCGCCAAGCTGGCGATGGGCGAGCCGCTGGATGCCGCCGTCTGGCAGGCCAAGCAGTTCGTCACACGGGCGATCGCCTCTCCGACGAATCTCGGCGGCGGGATCGGACCGGTCAACGTTCTGGCAGGCCCGGAGTAGAGCTGCCTCGGCGGCCCGGTCAGGCGGCCTCGGTGGTCCGGATGATCTTCATCCGGTTCTCGTTGCACCATTCTATGGCCACCTCGGTCAGTTCGGGATCGAACTGGTGGCCGCAGCAACGGCGCAGCTCCTGGAGCATCTCCTCCACCGAGTAGGCCCTTTTGTACGTCCGGAGCATGAGCATCGCGTCGATCGAGTCGGCGATGCAGATGACCCTGGCGCCCAGGGGGATTTCTTCGCCGGCCAGGCCATCGGGATAGCCCGAACCGTCCCACCGTTCGTGATGGTGGCGGACCAGTTGCGTTTCGCAGGCCAGCAGGGAGACCTTCTCGACGATCCGCGACCCGATAACCGGGTGCTTGCGGATCTCGATGAATTCCTCTTCGGTCAATGAGCCCGGTTTGGTGAGGATCGAGTCGGGCACGCCGATCTTGCCCACGTCGTGGAGCAGCGAGGCGACGCGGATCGATTCGACCAGGTTCTCCGGCAGCCCGGCCTTGACGGCCAGTGAGGCGGCGTAGAACGTTACCTGCTCGGAGTGGCGACGGGTATATGGGTCCTTGGCCTCCACAGCGTGGACCAGGGCCGCAATGGCTTCCAGGGAACTCTGGTTGACCATCGACTCCTGCTGGATGGCCCGGGCGGCCCGCATGGTCAGTCCCTCGCCGACGGCGTCGTCGGCCAGGGCCCGGCGGACCGAGTCGACGAACTTGTCCATGTCGAAGGGCTTCTGGAAGTAGTCATACGCCCCGAGGCGGAGTGCATCGGCCAAAAAGCCCGTGTTCGACACGCCGGTGATGAGGATCACCCGGCAGGCGGGGTTACAGCGGCGGGCGTGGGCCAGCAGGTCCATCCCGTTGACCGTGGGCATGGAGATGTCGGAGATCACCAGCCGGAATGATCCGGCGCGGATCCTCTCCATCGCATCGACGGGGTCGCTGAGGGTCACGCAATCGATGCCTCGACTGGCCAGGCCGTCACGAATCAGCAGGCAGACTTGTGGCTCGTCGTCCACCACCAGGATGTGGGCCTCTGATTCTTGCAACGTCGCATTCCCTCCACGGACCCCGAGGGATCCGGAACGTGCTGCCGGTTGAGACAGCCTTCCTCTCGCACGATGAATGTATCGGCTTGTTGCGGTCCGTGCTTTAGCAAGCACCCCGGGGCGTACAGGGTTACAGAACCTGCGCAAGCTCATACAAAATAGAGACTTGCACTCCAGGGCCGACCTGCTGACATGCTTTGTCCTGAATTTGTCCATCTGCCGCTGGGCCGCTGCCTGTTTGCACGGGCCGCAGCAGACTGGTACTCTTTAAGCAATATTCAGAAACCTGCAGTGATGGAGCAACCATGAACCGATCCCACGGATGGACAGCCCTGTTGATCCTGACGGCCATGCTGGCCGGCTGTCAGCCACAAGCCCCGACGGCCACCGAGGCAGAAGATTTCACCCGACCCCTGCCCCCGGGCCAGTTGGCCCTGCGGAAGATCACCGACCCGACCCAGGTGCCGGATATCGGCCCGGCCTGCCGGAATACCTACCTGCTGAAGGAGTCGGTCCAGAACTCCTTGTCCTACCTCTCCAAACCTTCCAGCGAGCAGTTCTTCCCCTATGGGCAGATCAGCCACGCCCATGCCATCGCCAGTCTCGAAGCGATCGAGTCGCTGCTGGAAGAGTCCCTCAGCCCCCAGCAGCTCCAGCGACGAATCATGCAGGATTTCGACTTCTATACCTCCGTTGGCTGGGACGGACGGGGTACCGTGTTGTTCACCGGGTATTACACCCCGATCCTCCAGGCCTCGATGCAGCCGACCGCCCGCTTCCGCTATCCGCTGTTCAGCCCGCCGGAGGGACTGGTAAAAGGCCCCAATGGCGAGATCCTGGGCATCCGCGGACCCGACGGGCAGCTGCGCCAAATGCCCCCGCGCAAACAGCTGCCTTCGGCCGGCCTGCTGGGGGGCAACGAACTGGTCTGGCTGGAGGACCCCTTCGAGGTGTACGTCGCTCACGTGCAGGGCTCGGCCATCCTCGAACTGCGCGACGGCGAGCGGATCACGGTCGGCTATGCGGCCACCAACGGCCACGAGTACCGCTCGATTGCCCCGGCCCTGATTGCCGATGGAGCGATCGAGAAGGACAAGATGTCGCTTCGGGCGATGATCGATTACTTTCAGGCCCATCCGGAGAAGGTTGAGCAGTACGTGGATACGAACCCGCGGTTCGTCTTCTTCCGGATCTCCCAGACCCGCCCTCGCGGCAGCCTCAACGAACCGGTCACGCCGATGCGCTCGATTGCCACCGACAAGGATGTCTATCCCCGTGGCTGCCTGGCCCTGATCCGCGCCCCGCTGCCACGGGACGTCGGCGGCAGGATCCGCACGCTGGAGTACGCCGGCTTTGCCCTGGACCAGGATACCGGCGGGGCCATCCGCGCCCCGGGACGTTGTGATATCTACGTCGGCGTCGGAGACCGGGCCGGCGAGCAGGCCGGCCGAACCTACCACAAGGGCCGCCTCTACTACCTGTTCCTCAAACCAGAGCGGCTGGGCATGTAGCAAGGGTTTGTCGGCTCCGGCGGGATTGACAGCCCCGAAGCGATATCATAACCTGCAGATTCGCAGAACCGACACATCGGTTCCCCAAAGGAGTGCAACATGAAACGCCTCTTACTGATCCTGCTTGGCCTGGCCCTGATCGCCCCCCTGGCCGGCTGCAACGGCGATGAAGATGATGACACGGCCACCGCCGACAACGGACAACAGGCCACTGCCGACAATGGACAACAGGCCACC
>JBKHDI010000043.1:0-32464 GCA_046541415.1 Phycisphaerae bacterium
AATCAGAGTATAGTTACATTTTTGTCACCGCGCCACCATATTCCGGCCACACCCTTACAACAGGTTGCGCCGCTGGTCGCAGATTTCCAGCAGGCGCGGGGGCAGTGTGCAGGATTGGGCGGCCTGGGGCGGGGGGGTGACAGCGACGGCCGAGAGCAGCTTGATCAGGCTCTCCAGGTCGCGCAGGTCGATCCGCTCGGCACCGATTTTGTGTTTCGGGCCCATGTTGTGGTAGTTGCCCAGCGGCAGGCAGAGGGCCCCGGCCAGAAGCCCGGCCAGGCTGAAGACCGTCGATTCGCAGGTCCCGCCGGTCATCAGCTGGCGGACGAAGGAGAAGTTCTCGTCGGTCCTGGCCAACTCGGCGGCCGTGGCTGCCAGGTGATTGGTTACCGCGGGGGTAAAGACGCTGGTCCGATCCCCGACGCGGATGACCACGCCGTCGCCCAGCTGCGCACCGGGCAGGGCGCGGCTGGTCTCGACGGAGACCAGGGCGGACCGGTCCGGGACCAGGCCGGCCTGTACAGCGGCGGTGGCTCCGACGAACCCTGCCTCCTCGCCGCGCGTCAGCCAGACGGTCAGGTCCAGTTGGCGGCGGGTCTGTCGGAGTTCATCCAGGACGCACAGCAGGGCGGCTGAGCCGACCAGGTCATCGCAGGCCCGGCTGATCAGGCGGTTGGTGCGGATCTGCATGGCCGGCAGGTCCCACATGCCGACGGTTCCGTCGGGGACCTTTCCCGCGCCTGTCAGCTCGATCCGGCAGAGGGGGAATCGGCCCTTTCGCTGCTGGCGGGACTGGAGGACGGCCTTGAGCGGCCCGTCGGGCCCGAAGAGGCGGACCTTCGTGCCTGCTCGGAAGTAGTCCGGCTGGACGCCGCCGCGGAATTCGGCCTGGACGATGCGGCCTGTCTGGCCGACGGTGACGAAACCGGGGTGGTCCATGTGGGCCTGGAAGATCCAGCGTCGGGGGCGTTTGGCGCCCTTGACGCGACGCAGCCTGACCGAAAGGTTGCCGAAGCGGTCGGTCTGGACCTCCAGGTTGCGCCTGGTGGCCCAGTTGTCGACGGCGCGAATGACGGCGTCTTCCCGGAAGGGGGCGGTTTCGGCCGAAAGGATCTGCCGGAGGGTATCGAGGTGGGTCTGCTTCATTTGCGGTTATCCTGCTGTTCGGCACGCTGTTGGAGGCGGTCCATCTGGCTGGCCAACTCCCGGGCCGCGGCTGTTTCGGGGTACTGCTCCACGACCTTCCGGGCCAGGGCCAGGGCCTCTGCGTACTCCTTTCGGCCGATCTGGTCGCGGATCTTGTCGCGGAGGCGCCGGACCTCGGCCAGCCTGGCGTTGTCTTCCAGCGTGGGCAGCGTAGCGCGGACGAGATCGGCCTCTTTGCTCTCCGGCCAGGCGGCCAGGAACTTGCGGGCCTCGGCGACGGCCTGGGACCACTGGCGATCTTCTGCCAGACGGTCGACCGCGCGGTACTGCCTGCGGATCTGTTCGGACTGGATCTGCTGTTGCTGGGCGTCGATGTCGGCCAGCAGCTGGCTGCCCAACGGCTCGTCGGGGTACTTGCCGATGATGGATCGGGCCTGGTCGCGAGCCTGGTCGAACTGCCCGGCCGAGAGGAAGCCCGAGACCCGGCTGCGGGCCGATTCCAGGTCTGCCTTCTTGGCACTGCGGGAGGCGGCTTCCAGGTCTGCCAGCATGGCCGGCAGCCGGTCGTTGTCGGGCTGGGCCCGCTGGATCTGGTCGAGGATCTGCCGGGCGTGCTGGAAGTCCCCGCGATGCATGGCCGCGTCGAAGCGGTCGGTAAGCTGCTGGACCTGCCCGGACTGCAACTGCATTCGACGGATCTGCTGCTGCTCCGGGCTCATCAGCAGAACGTCGCGGATCTCGCGAAGCTGGCGGGCGATTGACTCGTCCGGGCCGGCCGAAGGCTCAGCCCCCCTCGGCCTGGCGTGGTGGAGCGATCGGATCGCGCGGAGGATCTTCTTCTGGCGGACAATCATCAGGCCGACCGACCAGAACACCGCCGAGCCGGAGAGCGTCAGCAGCAGCCCGCCGCCGAGGAAGAGTGGGATCAGCCAGATCGGCGGGCGGGCCTGGAACAGCCAGACGGCCCCGGCCAGCGTGCCGAAAACGCCGCCGGCCAGCCAGAGCGCCGCGACGCCGTAGCAGAGCAGCACGGGCCCGTCGGCCAGCAGAGCCGGGCTTGGGCTTTCGGCCTGGTCGGACTGTTCGTGTTCTGGGTGGTCCATGGGCGAATACTCCGGTGGGTTCATTATGCTTACTGGGGCGGCAGGTCGCAACTGTGTCGTTGACTGGCTCGACAGGCGGGGCTTACAATACCCGTATGAAACACACCACCAGATCGTGCCCCAGAGGCTTTACTTTGGTCGAGCTGCTCGTGGTCATCGCGATTATCGGGTTGCTGGTTTCGTTGTTGATCCCGTCGGTCCGTCGGGCCTTGGACCTGGCCAGGCGCAGTGGCTGCCAGAGCAACGTCCGGCAGATGACCTCGGCGATTCTGGCCTACAGCCAGGACGCCCGCATGAACCGGGGCGGCAGGGATGGCATGCTCCCGGCGGTGCGGGTCGAACCGGGCAGCTGGACGGACCTGGATGACGGCAATCCGGCGTGCCTGTGGTTGCTGATCGACCTGGAGAAGATCACGCCGGATGTGTTTGTCTGTCCCGGCACGGATGATACGCCGGCAAATCCGGGCGACAACCGGTTCCGGGCCGATACGCTCAGCTACAGCTACATCTCGATGGTCGAGGCGTGGAAGGACGGTTCGCCCGCTTCTTTGACCGCCGTTGGTTCCCGCGATATGTCCGGGGATCTTGTGATCATCGGGGATGACAATCCGCGTCTGGAGTTCGGCAGCACGAATCTGGAAGGCGATGAGGACCAGAATTCGGAGAATCATGGCGGGGACGGCCAGGTCCTGGGCCTGATGAGCAATGCTGCGATATGGACCGAGAGCCCCAACTACGAGGCCGACAACGTGTACCACGCTGGCGGCTCCCCCCGTTTTGGCCGCCGAAAAGACGTCAACGACTCGTATCTTGGCCCCTAAGTTCTTGTCCTATGCGAAGTTAGATAGGACGATAAAAAACTAGGGTATTGACCTGAATATTACTTGCCTTTCATCTGTTTGCGGCTAGAATGTGTACATCATCCGTTGGACACGGCGTCTGGCTGGATGATCGAAAAAGTCCCCTGAATCGGATCGGTTCCCCCCCGGCCGATCCGAATTTGGCGGTGCCTGTAGTCCCCCCCCGCTGCAGGCCCGCCTTTTTTTTGCGCGCACGCAGACCGGCAAAAGGCGGCTCGAGGGGGGTGAATCTGCCCGGTCAGCTGGAGGCCGAGATCGTCGCGGCGATCGGTTGGACGACCTGGGGCAGGACGATGCGGCAGGTCAGGTCCTCGCAGATCTCGAACTGCCTGGCGAAGTCGTCCGCCAGATCGAGCATCTTGCCCGGCTGGGGGTACTGCCTGACGGTGAAGTAGACACTGATCGGGTCGTCGGAGTACTGTCCCGTGCGGATCTGGTAGCTGTTAGAGCGGGTTTCGACGGCCAGTCGGGCCTGGATGTTGCATTCCTCGTCGAGGACCATAACGATGTTCGGCTCGCACTGGCCGCAGCGGAAGTGTCCTTCGTCGCTCAGGCCGATCAGCGGCGAGCCACCCATCAGGGCCTGCATCACGATCTCATCCCGGTTGCCCTGGAAGTCCATGTTAAAGCCGATCAGCACGTCCATCGCGTCGACGTCCAGCGGGCTGACGCCGAGGAAGTAGATGCTCCGATCCAGCAGCCAGGCGTGCAGCTGGCGGGCGCGCCCAAGGTCCTGAGGGTTGAAGAAACCCGCCGTCAGGCGGTTTTCACCCAGTTCCATCCATCGATAGCAGCCGGATTCCCGATCGCCCTCCAGGACGTACTCCCCGGTGTCTTTCTGGTAGAAGCTGGTCATGCTCGGGAACTGCTTCTGGACAGCTTCGCAGAAGTGCAGAACGGTCTCGCGGCCCGTGGGCAGCGAGAGGGTCGTCTGCAGATTCAGGTTGGAATAGAAATCGTCAGCCAGTCCGCTGAAATCGGTAGCCATCGCCGTGTACTCCGGCCTTGGAGGTCTTCGAGGTTAAACTGACATGATACATTTGTCTCCGGCGGTATGCAATGGCCCAGCAGGCGATGGCAGGACACACCCTGTTTGGCTGATATGTGTTGAAGTGAGAGGCGTTTCGGGACGATAGGCATGGTGGCCCGGCAAGGGTTTTCCCGACAGGGCGGCCTGCGCGGCCTTCTGCAGGATTTTGAGGAGGCAAGACGTTGCTTGATAGGAGCTTCCATGCCGAACGAACGGAAAGAAACCAGCTACCCGCTCCTGGCGGTGGATGATGAGACACTGATTCTCGAATCGTATCGGCGCATCCTCAACCGCAACAGGACGTTGCTGAGCGATCAGCAGGCCGATATCGTTCTGACCACCTGCAGACGGGCCTCGGCGGCGATCGAGGCGATGGAGCAGGCCTGCAGCCGGGGCGAGCCGTTCGCCATGGCCCTGCTGGACATCCGCATGCCGGAGATGGACGGCATTGAGCTGGCAGAGCAACTGCGGAAACTCGACGAGAACTGTCACTTCGTTCTGGTAAGCGGCCATAGCGACGTGCCCCTGGCCCAGGTCAGCCAGATGCTCGGGGCGCCGGACAAGCTGCTGTACCTGCAGAAGCCCTTCCACGCCCTGGAAATCTGCCAGGTAACCGCGGCGATCTGCAGCAAGTGGGACTCCGAAAAGAAGTTACGGTCACACGCGGAGGATCTGGCCGCCGAAGTCCAGGCCCAGACTGCCGAGTTGGAGGCCGCCAACGCCCGGCTGCGCGAACAGGTCCAGCGTAAGGCCGAACAGGAAAAGCAGCTCAGCCGGCAACTGGCCGAGCTGGAACGGTTCAACCGACTGACCGTAGGCCGCGAGCTGCGAATGGTCGAGCTGAAGCGGGAAGTCAACGACATGGCCATCCGGCTGGGGCTCGAAGCGCCCTATGAACTGGCCCTGGCAACCGAGATCGAGGCCCAGGCAGGTCAGGGTCAGGACAAATGGCGAACCCGTGGTTCGGGTGGTCAAGTCCTGCCCGAATCGGGACGATAGACTCACGGGATCGAACGTACTACGCCACCGCTCTGCCCGGGGCAATGTGTACTGTTGGAGGATGTCAATTGGAGCGGGTTCAAACAGCCAGGTTTTCACGCCACAGCCACCTTGCGCTGGGTCTTGTCGCCCTGGCCGCAGTTGTGCTGCAGGCGACGCTGCTCTGGGCGACAGGTCCGGGGGGGCAGTGGTCCTGGCTGGCAGCGGCGGGGGTGAGCCTTGGCTGCATCTCCATGCTGGGTCTGGCGGTCTTCGGCCTGCTCGTTCTGCCCGTCCAGAGGGCCCGCAAACGGCAGATCATGGCCCATCGTCGGCGAAATGAACTGCTCCAGGAAGCCCAGGACCGGCTTAGCGACCAACTGCGATACTCCGAGCAGATCATGGAGACCATGCCCAGCATGGTCTTCTCGCGCGATACCGAGGGGCGTTTCCTCCAGTGCAACCAGGCCTTCGCCCAGTTCCATGGTGTCCGGAAGGAAGACCTGGTCGGCAAGACCGCCGATGACATCTTCGAAGAGCGCCTTGCCTGCCGGACCCGTCAACGGGACCAGAAGCTTCTGGCCGATCGCCAGGTCCAGACCTTCGAGTTCCAGTTGCCGGATGCGCGGGGGCAGTTGCACCACCTGCTGGTATGCAAGGCGGTCTTCTACGGCCACGATGGTCAGCCGGGGGGCCTGGTCGGCGTGGCGACGGATGTGACGGCCCAGCGGGCCATCGAAGACCAGCACGAGAAACAATATGCTCGTCTGACGGCCATGATTGCAGGCCAGACAGACGGCGTGGCCGTGTTCGACGACCACCAGCGGATCTGGGAAGTCAACGAGACCTTCTCCCGCCTGATGGGGCGGGATATGGACCAGCTGGTGGGCCTGTCGATCGAGGACCTTCAGCTGGGCCTGGACGTCGATCAGATCGAGCAGATCATCGACGGGTTCAAGCAGGACCCGGACAGCCAGGCGATCTCGTACCAGCGACGCCTGGCCGAGTCGGAATTGATCCTGCGAATCCAGCCGGTGTACCTGCAGAAGCAGTATCAGGGCGTCGTGGTCATCGCCCTGGACGTCAGCGAACTGGTCCATGCCAAGCGCCAGGCAGAGCGTGTCTCGGCCGAACTGGCAGGACGCGCCAAAGAGCTCGAATACGCCCGCCACGCCACGCTGAACATGGTCGAAGACCTGGAGAAACGCGAACGGGCTTTGCGGGAGTCGAACCAGTTCCAGCAGAAGCTGCTGGCCACGGCGGCCACGGCCGTGCTGACCACCACGGCAGACGGCACGATAACCAGCGTCAACGACGCCTTTTGCAGTTCGACGGGCCTGGGTCGCGACCAGGTGATCGGCCTGAGCGTGGAATCCCTCGGCGGCAGCTACGCCGAAATCCCGGGCCCCGAAGCCGACAGCCGATACACCAACCGCGAATGCACCCTGGCCGCTGCAGATGGCAGGCTGCTGACCGTCCTGAAAAGCGGCGACCAGATCTTCGCCGAGGACGGCCAGGACATGGTCCGCATCGAGTCCTTTGTGGACGTGACCGACCTGGTCGAGGCCCGGCGCCTGGCCGAGCAGGCCTCCATGGCCAAAAGCGAATTCCTCGCCAAGGTCAGCCACGAAATCCGCACGCCCATGAACGGCGTTCTGGGCATGGCGGGCCTGCTGCTGGAGACCGATCTGGGCGCCGAGCAGCGGGAGTACGTGGAGATGGTCCGTGACGCCGGCGAATCGCTGCTGCTGGTAATCAACGACATCCTGGACTACTCGAAGATCGAGGCGGGCAAGCTGAGCCTGGAACGGATCGACTTCTCCCTTCGCGACATGGTCAGCTTCGCGATGGGGGGCCTGGGCATCCGCGCGTTCGGCAAGGGGTTGGACCTTGTCGTGCGGATCAGCCCGGACGTTCCCGACAGCCTTACCGGCGACCCCGGACGACTGCGCCAGGTGCTGGTAAACCTGGTCGGCAACGCCATCAAGTTCACCACCGAAGGGCAGGTTGAACTGGACATCTCCCTGCTGGGCCGCGACGAGAACCAGACGGAACTGCAGATCGCTGTCCGCGATACGGGAATCGGCGTGGAGGAGGAGAAACTGGCGGGGATTTTCGAGGCCTTCGAGCAGGCCGACGGCTCGACCACCCGCCAGTACGGCGGGACGGGGTTGGGCCTGGCCATCTCCTCCCAACTCGTCGAGATGATGGGCGGGCGGATAACGGCCCAGTCCCAGCCCGGGCAAGGCAGCACGTTCCAATTCTCCGTAACGCTGGGTACCTCCGTGGTCCAGGTCCGACGCCTGCCGCTGGACCTGACCGAACTGGCCGGACGCGACGTGCTGATCGTCGACGACAATCCCGCGACCTGTGACTCGCTGGGCGAACTGCTGAGCTGCTGGGAGATGAAACCGCTGTCGATCGGCGACTGCAGCCAGGCGCTGGCGGAGCTCGAACAATACCGGCAGGAGCACGAGGAATATCCGATCGTCCTGATCGACTCGACGTGCGGGCCGGTGGATGGATTCGATCTGGCCGAGAAAATCCGCGCCGGTTGCGCGGGAGACTCGCCCGTGGTGATGATGATCACCTCGGCCGGGACGCGTGGCGACGCGGGCCGGTGTCGTAAGGCGGGTATCAAGGCGTATCTGACCAAGCCGATCTGCGAAGTCGACCTGGCCGAGGCGATTCTGACGGTCCTGGGAAGGGCCGAACCGACCGCCCGGGAAGAACTCGTCACCCGACACAGCCTCCGGGAGGGGCGTCGTCGGCTGCGGGTCCTGCTGGCCGAGGACAACCCGGTCAACCAGAAGCTGGCCAAGCGCCTGCTGGAGAACTGGGGTCACCAGGTCGAGGTCGCCGGCGACGGACAGGCTGCCCTGGACCGGGCCTCGTCCGAGACGTTCGATCTGCTGATCCTCGACCTGCAGATGCCCCGGATCGGCGGACTCGACGTGGCCCGCCGGATCCGCCAGTCCGAATGGGACAGCGAGAGGCACGTTCCGATGATCGCGATGACCGCTCACGCCATGAAGGGGGACCGGAGCCGCTGCCTGGAATCGGGAATGGATGACTACGTCTCCAAGCCGATCGATCCGGAGCGGCTGGCGGAGGTGATAGGCCGCTTGTGTGGGCTGGACGAAGCGGCAAGGTCCGAGGGCGATGACTGCCAGAGCGATCCGGATGCGGTGGTCTTCGATCGCTACAGGGCCCTGGCGACCGTCGACGGCAGCGAGCAACTGCTGGCAGAGGTCTTGAGTCTGTTCAAGCAGACCTGCCCGTCGATGCGGGCCAGGATCCGGGGAGCCCTGGCCTGCGGTGATGCCGAAGAACTGGCCCTGGCAGCACATGAAATCAAGGGTGTACTGGCGAATATCGCCGCAAAGAGGGCACATCAGGCCGCCAGGAAGCTGGAGCTGCTGGGCAAGTCCGGGCAGATGCAGCAGGCGGTCGGGGCAACCGAGAAACTGGAATCCCAACTGGATGAGTTGATCAGCCAGATCTGGCCCCATCAACAGGAGGACATCACGTGCGAATCTTGATAGCAGAAGACGACCCGATTTCACGTCGCGTCTTGCATGCAACCCTGACCCGTTGGGGCTACGAGGTCACGGTCGCCTGTGACGGACAGGAAGCCTGGGATGCCTACCAGCAGGACGACCCGCCGAAGCTGGCGATCCTCGACTGGATGATGCCCAGAGTCGACGGTGCCGAAGTCTGCCGACGTATCCGCAAGATCGGCAACAAGGACTATACCTATATCATCCTCCTGACGGCCAAGGGACGCAAGGAAGACATCATCGCGGGTCTCGAGGCCGGCAGCGACGACTACATTGTCAAGCCCTTCGATTCCGGCGAACTGCAGGTCCGCCTGCGGGCCGCCTCGCGAATCCTGACGCTCCAGTCCGACCTGCTGGAGGCCCAGGAGGCCCTGCGCATCCAGGCGACGCACGACTCGCTGACCGGACTGCTGAACAGGCCTGCCGTGCTGGACGTGTTCCACAAGGAGATCTCCCGTGTCGCCCGCGAAAACCACCCGACCGGCGTGATCCTGGCCGATATCGACCACTTCAAGCAGATCAACGACACGTTCGGGCACCGCGCCGGCGATGCCGTGCTTCACGCCGTTTCCAAGCGCATGGCCGAGTCGATGCGAGACTACGACTCGGTCGGTCGCTACGGCGGCGAGGAGTTCCTGCTGGTCATGCCCGGCTGCGACGCGGCCAGCTCGCAGGAGCGAGCCGATACGATCCGCAAGGAGATCGAGGCCCATCCCGTGCTGGTCTCCGGTCAGGTGATTCCAGTGACGATATCGATGGGCATCTCGGTCTGCGTCCCGCAGGGCTGCAGCGACCCCGACGCCCTGATCCATGCCGCCGATGAGGCGATGTACCAGGCCAAGCAGGCCGGACGAAACCAAGTGGTTCTGGCCCCCGAGGAGTCCTGGGCCAGGCCGGTTGCCTGACCGGCTCCGGGCCGGTAGGGCGATTGCCTCAATATCAACAGGCCGCACCCCCAGCCTCGCAGGGCAGAGACCTCGGCCCTGCGGCAGGCGATACCCATCGATCGGCCCGGGCGGGCTTTCTGACGCCGCGGGCCGACTTCTTTTTCGCCCCGGGCTTTAGACATCCCCGATCGCCTCGACAATCAGGAAGGTAAGCAAGAGCACCGGGCCCCAGGGATTCGCGGGTCCGTACTGTGTTACGGCGGAACGGATCTCCGCCCGGGTCCAGCGCCTCCTGGCTGCAAGGAAGTCCAACCGGTCGCGCCGAACCACCGAAAGAGATTTACATGGAACTCGTCTCGCTGTTCAAACAGTACCTCGAACATCTCTTCGCCGGAAAGAGAGCCCAGGCGTGGCAGCTGCTGGTCAACGCCCACGACCGCGGCACGCCGGCCAGGAAGCTGCTGACGCTGGTGATCTGGCCGGCCATGGAGCAGATCCAGAAGCTCTACCGCGAGCACCACATCAGTCGCATCGTCGAGCACATGGCCACCCGCATCAACCGCACCGTCGCCGACCGCCTGATCACCGTGATGGCCTCGCTGCCCCTGCAGGGCAAGACCATGGTCGTCGTCTGCGGCGAGGGAGAGGCCGAGGAACTCGGCGCACAGATTACCGCCGACCTCTTCGAGAACGACGGATGGGGCGTCTGGTTCCTTGGCGCCGGCGTGCCCAACGACGAGATCCTGCAGTTCTGCGGCAAGAATCAGCCGGATATCCTGACGATCTACGGCACGCGCCCCGAGGGCGTACCCGGCACGCGGAAGCTGATCGAGATGATCCGCGCCGTCGGCGCCTGCGAGCAGATGCAGGTGCTGGTCACCGGTGGCGTGTTCAACCGGGCCGACGGCCTGTGCGATGAGGTCAAGGCCGACCTCTACGCCGAAACCGCCCGCGACGCGGTCAAGACCGTCGCCGAACACCCCGTCCGCGTACCCAGGCCCGACGTGCCCGAACCCGGACGCCGCCGAAAACGCCGCAACCGCAAGAAGAAACACCTCATGAACGTCGAACAGATGTTCAGCACCCGGCTGACGACCACCAAGATTACCGTGGAAGTGCCCACCGAAGTCGACGAGGAAGACGAGATCTGACCGGCCCGGAATACCCAGCCCGCACCATACCAAACCCGGCGACAGCTTGACGCTCTCGCCGGGTTTTCTCTTTCTCTGCAGCCCCCACGCCGGGGTCCGGAACATGGCTGGGCCGCTGGGGGAATCCGCCTGCTGTCGGATGCCGATTCGGCAGGTAAGTTTCCTGAATACTGCTTAAGTGGAATCCCCGTCAAGTCGATGCAAGCTCCGAAGATCTGTGTAATCGGGGATCTGCAATTGTCTATACAGGCCTCCCCGGTAGGCACCTGCAGTGAAACGAACTTCAGAACCTGGAGAGTAAGATGAAACGACTGTCCCTGCGAGTGAAGCTACTGGCCGTCGGGGTCACCCTTACGGTGATCCCCTTGCTGATCGTATCCATCATGGTGTATCGCCAGAACCTCAAGATGGCCGCCATTGCCACCGAGGAGAGCAACAAGCTGGCTTTCGCCGACCTGGACCACATTGCCGAAGGCGTCTACTCCATGTGCAAGGCCCAGCAGGAGCTGATGGAGAAGAATCTGGTCAGCTCCCTGAACGTAGCACGCGACGTGATGCGCCAGCAGGGGCCCATCCAGTTCGGACAGGACAAGATCCCCTGGTCGGCGACCAACCAGTTCAGCAAGCAGACCCGCCAGGTCGAGCTGCCGAAGATGTTCCTGGGCCAGTCGTACATCGAGCCCAATGACGACCCGCAGAAGCCCAGCCTGGTCGTCGACAAGACGGCAGATCTGGTGGGCAACACCTGCACGGTGTTCCAGCGGATGAACCCGGCCGGGGACATGCTCCGCGTGGCGACCAACGTGGTCAAGACCGACGGCAAGCGGGCTGTGGGCACGTATATCCCGGCGGTTCACGATGGTCAGGCCAACGCGGTGGTATCCACCGTGCTGCGCGGCGAGACGTTCGTCGGCAGGGCGTTTGTGGTCGACCGCTGGTACATCACCGCCTACGAGCCGATCCGCGACGAGACCAGCCGGGTTATCGGCATGCTGTACGTGGGCCTGCCGCAGGAGTCGGCCAAGTCGCTTCGCGAACAGATCATGAAGATCGACGTCGGCCAGACCGGCTACGTGTACATCCTCGATTCCAAGGGCAATTACGTAATCTCCGCCGGCGGCAAGCGAGACGGGGACAATATCTGGCAGGCCAAGGACGCCGACGGCAACGCCTTCGTCCAGGAAATCTGCACCAAGGCCCAGAAGCTCGGCCCCGAAGAGATCGGTGAACAGTACTACCCGTGGAAGAACGATTCCAACGCCGAGGCCCGCATGAAAGTCGCCCGGCTGAAGTATTTCGCCAAGTGGGACTGGGTTATCGGCGTGGGGTCGTACGAGGACGAATTCTACGCCGCCAGCGCCCGGATCGAACAGGCCGGCCAGGCGGGCAATGCCGTGTTGTTCATCGTCCTGGGCAGCGGCCTGGTCCTGGCCAGCGTCATCTGGTTCCTGCTGGCCAAGTCTCTGGCAGGGGGCATTGGTGGGGTTGTCAGCCAGTTGCGCCAGAGCGCGGGGGAAGTGAATTCCGGGGCCGAGCAGGTCTCCGGGGCCTCCCAGGCCCTGGCCTCGGGCAACAGCCAGCAGGCTGCCTCGGTCGAGGAGACCTCCGCGAGCATCGAGGAGATGACCTCGATGATCAAGCAGAACGCCACCTCCGCCGACCAGACGCGCGAGTTGTCGACGCAGGCATCGGCCAACGCCAGCCAGGGCGCCGAGGCGATGAAGCGGATGAGCACGGCGATCGACGAGATCAAGTCCTCCTCCGACGAGACGGCCAAGGTCCTGAAGACCATCGACGAGATCGCCTTCCAGACGAACCTGCTGGCCCTGAATGCTGCCGTCGAGGCCGCCCGGGCCGGCGAGGCGGGCAAGGGTTTCGCCGTGGTCGCCGAAGAGGTCCGCAATCTCGCCCAGCGGTCTGCCGAGGCCGCCCAGAACACCGCGGGGATGATCGAGCGTTCGGTCCAGAACGCCGATAACGGCGTGAGCCTCTGCAAAGAGGTCAGCGCCAGCCTCGACGAGATCAACACCAAAACCGCCGAGGTCAATGAACTGGTCTCGCAGATCGCGGGGGCCTGCAGCGAACAGGCAACGGGGATCGACCAGATCAACACCGCCGTCAGCCAGGTCGACCAGGTCACCCAGTCCAACGCTGCGACGGCAGAGGAGTCCGCGGCGGCCTCGGAGCAGCTCTCGGCCCAGGCCGAACAGCTCAACGCGCTGGTCGAGCGTCTCCAGGAGATCGTCGGCGGGCAGTCAGCCGCGGGCCAGGGCGAGAAGAAGATCCCCTTCGCGGGCGAGAAAACCCGCCAGAAGTCCGGGCCCAAACCGGCGCCGGGCAAGAGTCCCCAACGCGCCGCGCCTTCGCGGGCCGAGCATGAGGACTGGAAACAGCCCGAAGCCAAGGCCCGGCAGGAATCGCAGGACGATCTGATGAAGTTCTGATCGCCCCAGTCACGCAACCACCAGCCGCGCACGGCCAGGGAAGTAGCCCGCTGTGCGCGGCTTTCTGTTTGCCCGCAGATCGGCCGGTCCGCCGACAGTGTCCAAACCCGGAATCTGCATCAGGATTCAGATTTGCTTCCCAGATTTCGGGTATTAGATAAACCCGCCCTCAAAAAGTGTCGACACCAGACAAGGCCTCCATCGGAGGAGGTCACACAGTGCAACCAATAACCAGTGGCCAATGCGTATGTGGTCCAAGAAAGCTTCAGGAGGCATGAACATGCAGTCGGCAAAAGGTAAGACTTCTCGACTTTACGGGGCAACGGGAGTATTTACCCTCTTCCGCAGCAGCCGATGGATGAAGGGGTTGGCAGTCCTCCAGGTCGCCGCCCTTCTTCTGACCACCGGTTGTGGGCAGGAAATGAAGGGTAGAACCGAAGACGAAAAGGCCCTCAACGCCACCCACAGCTACTTCGATGAGACAGCGTCGGAAACCGAACTGCCCGTCGAGTACGTCAGTGAAGGTCGCATCGGTATGGCCCGGGTGGAAGACACCCTCTCGGCCGCGACCAGCGAAGAAGCCCGCTCGCAGGCGGAATTCAAACAGCGGATCGCCGAGATCCACGCCCGCCAGATCTCCAGCGGCGCCGATACGGACAAGACCCTTGCCCAGGCTGAACTGGTCAAGAAGCAGTCGGCTGCCCGGCAGCGCGAACTGCTGGCCGCCATAGAAGCCCGGCGCCAGGAAGTCCAGGCTGCCCGCGACAAACACCTGGGCATCGTAGAGGCCTTCCAGAAGCAGCGGGAAACCGTCTATCTCTCGATGGTCTCCGAAGCCAAGGGCCAGTACGACGAATCGATCGCCCGCATCGAACAGCTCAAGGGCATTCGCACGGCGATGGAAAAAGAAGGCCTCGCCCAACTCGCCGAGATGCGCCAGAGCGCCGAAGCGACCCGCAACCGGGCCGCGGCGACTGTCGCCTCCCTGCGTGAACAGGCCGAAGCCGTCCAGAAAGAAACCGACGCCAAGGCGTTCGAACTGGAAAAACGCATCGAGATGATCCCGATCGCCACCGAGGCCGAAGCCAAGCGACTCGCCAGCGACCGCGAATCCATCCTCCAGCAGGCCGAGGCCGAAGCACAGGAACTCGAAGCCCGTTCCGTCGCCATCGCCGCCCAGGATACCCAGGACCAGTTCGAGCTGAAGATCACCTCGGCCGAGTCCGACCTGGCGGCCGCCGAAGCCAACCTCAAACTGCAGTACGCAGACGCCCCGGCCAAGTTCGAACGCGCCATGGCTGAACTCGAACGCCTCCGCGCCGAGGCCGCCATGGTCGGACGCTTCGCCGACGCCGAAGCCAACAAGACCCAGGCCAAACTCGACGCCCAGCTGAAGGACGAACTGGCCGAAATCGCCAAGATCCGTCTGCAGGCCGAGAAGAACGAGAAGGTCGCCCGGGCAGAGTTCGTCAAGGCAGAGGCAGAAGCCCGCTTCAATGCCGCCAAGGAAACCGCCGACCACAATGAGGCGATCGCCGAGGCCCGCAAGCAGGAACTCATCGCCGCCGCCGAGGCCGAAGCGGCCCGCATCAAGGCTGAAACCCTCAACGAAATCGCTTCGCAGAAGGAAGACGGCCGCGTGGACCTGCCCGGTAACACCGAAGAGCCCCAGCAGCTGCCCGAGGACCTGCACACCGTCCCGACGGCCGAGCAGGCCCAGGACATCCAGCCGCGGGTCGAGCCGCAGCACATCGCGGCCTTCCGCAAGTCGCTGGCCGACGTGATGCGTCTGCAACGCAACGCCGATTCCCTCGAATCCGTCGCCAACGCGACCTACGAAGAGGCCAACAGCCGCTTCCAGGCCGTCAAGGCCCAGCAGGTCGCCCTGAGCACGGAAAAGGCCGCTGCCGCCGACGCCGGCGAAAAGCAGGCCCGCGCCCGCCTGGCAGAGCTGCAAGCACAGGCCAAGGCCATGTACGAAATCGCACAGAGCAAGTACGAACGCGCCGTCGCCGAAGCCAAGGCCTACCGCAAGGAAAACCAGGCCGAGGTCGCCAAACTCCGCGCCCGGGCCCGCAACGTCCGCGAAGTCGCCGCCGCACAGGCCAAGCAACTCCAGGTCGCTTCCCAGGTCGCCCAGAAAAAGGGCCAGTCCGAAGTCGCTGCCCTGAAGACCCTGCTCTGGGCCATCAACCAGCGTGGCGCCGCGGCCAAGCAGACCCTGCTGGCCGAGGCAGAGAACGTCGAACACGGCGAGTCGGTCCTGGCCGCCCGAATCGACGGCGAAGTCGAAGCCGGCGAAAAGCTCCTGGCCGCCGAACTGGCCAAGCTGGAAAGCTCCATCAAGTCGCAGCAGCAGATCGCTGAAGCCGACTACCAGGAAATCCTCGTCGCCTCCCAGGTCCTGCAGCGCAAGACCGAGGCCGAGATCAACCGCATGGGCGCCCAGCACGAACTGCTGATGGCCGTGGCCCAGTCCGAAATCGACAAGGCCCTCGACTCGGTCCGCATCGAAGGACTCGAGGGTGAGGCCCAGTACGGCCGCCTGCTGGCAGAAGCCCGCGCCAAGTCCACCGAAGACCAGGCCCGCGCCGAGGCCGCCCGCGTTGCCGCCAACTCCCAGGCAACCCAGCACCTGGCCAGCGTCGAAGCCAAGCGGCGGATCGCCAACGCGACCCACACCGCCGTCAAGGCCCGCTTCAACGCCCGCATAGTTCAGGTCGATTCCGAACGGACCGTCGATCTGGTCAACAAGTACCGTGTCCGCTCGCAGGAGAAGACGGATCTGGACTCGGCCCTGGCCGATGCCCAGGCCGCACGCAACGAGGCCAAGAGCCGCTTCGCCCAGCTTCGCGACAAGCAGGAGCAGCTCGAACGCGCCGCGGTCAAGGACTGGTCGGCACGCCTGGCCAGGCTCCGCGAGCAGGAGATCGACTTCGACGAACCGTCCGACCCCGCCCAGCAGCAGGGCAACTGAGACGATCGCCGCAAATCGATCAAGTAAACCCCGACGGGGCGGCGATGGCTTTAAAGGCCATCGCCGCCCCGTCTTTCATGCGCCCACGTCGCGGCGCGGGTCATCTCCGGTCCGATCGGTCGGCCTGGCCTTAGCGGCAGGACATGCGAAGATCCTATGGAGATTTCGCCTCGGGACCGTACAATGCTGACTTTGACAGGTCGTCCTGTCCGTCGTCTGCTCCGGCTGCGGCGCACTGGCTTGCGCGTGTGATTCTGCCCGAAGGGCCATCCGATGAAACTGGTTGTCATAATCCCCGCCCTGAACGAAGAGGCCACCATCGCCGAGGTGATACAACGGATTCCCTCGGCCTTCGAGGCGGGGCTGGATGAAGTCGAGGTCATCGTCGTCGACGACGGATCGAGCGACCGAACCGGCCAGGCGGCCGAGCAGGTCGGCGCGTCCGTCGTTCGTCACCATCGCAACCGTGGGGTGGGGGCGGCTTTCCAGACCGGCATCTCGGCCGCGCTGGATTCCCGAGCCGACCTGATCGTCAATATGGACGCCGACGGTCAGTTTCGGCCGGAAGATATCCCCACGCTCATCCAGCCGCTACTGGAAAACCGGGCGGATATGGTCACCTGCACCCGCTTCGCGCTGCCGGACTACCAGCCGGAGATGCCCCGCATCAAGCGGTGGGGCAACAAGATGATGTGTCGCCTGGTCAACAAGATCTGCCAGGGCACAAACTTTACCGACGTCTCCTGCGGGTTCCGGGCCTACACGCGGAAGACGGCGGTCCGCCTGACGCTGTTCGGACAGTTCACGTATACCCAGGAGAGCTTCATCGACCTGGTCGGCAAGGGCGTTCAGATCGTCGAGGTCCCCCTTCGTGTCCGGGGCCAGCGGGAGGTGGGCAAAAGTCGGGTCGCCTCGAATCTCTGGAACTACGCCAAGCGGACTTCGCTGATCATCCTCTGTGCCGCCCGGGATACCCGACCGTTGGCATTCTTCGGCACGGCCGGCCTGCTGGTTACCCTCTTCGGCGTGCTCTGCGGGATGATCGTCTTCGGGATCTGGCTGGCAACGGGCAAGACCAGCTACGTCCGCAGCCTGCTGATCGGTTCGGGGGCGTTTCTCGTGCTGGGCTTCCTGCTCTATGTCTTCGCGATGATCGCCGACATGCTCGGCCGACAGAGACAACTCGTCGAGGAAGTCCTGGTTACCCTCAGAACGCAGGACCGCCAGCTGGACGAGAAGACGCGCGAACGGATCGGCCGTCAGTTGAGCGGCAGCGCGGCAGAAGAGGAATTCGAGCATGCCGAAGATGGATGATCAATGGGGGCCTATCCCCAGAAGCGAAAGCTCGAAAGGGCTGGGCATCTTCAAGGCGTTCTTCTTCCGCGGGATCCATGCACTGGCCAGATACTGCCCGATGTTGCCGTCGACGCGGGCCGCGATCCATCGCCTCCGCGGCGTTTCGATCGGACGCAATGTCTTCATCGGAACCGAGGTCTTCATCGATGACGCCGAACCCGAGCAGGTTACCATCGAGGACGAAGTTACCATCATCGCTCGCAGCGTGATCCTGGCCCACGCGTATTACCCCCGACACCTGCAGCAGTATTTCCAGGAGGCGTCCGATCGCCGCGGCGTGGTGATCAGGCGAGGCGCGTACATCGGAATGCAGGCCCTGATCCTGCCCGGAGTGACGGTCGGCGAGTGTGCGGTTGTCGCCGCGGGCGCGGTGGTCACCAAGGACGTACCGCCGCGGACCGTGGTTGCCGGTGTACCGGCCAAGCCCGTACGCCAGTTCTGAGGCCGGCCCGAGCTGTGGGTGTGTATCCATGAAAATCTGCGTATTGACGACATCCTGGCCTCGCTTTGCCGGGGATCTGGCCGGTAACTTCCTCCTGCCTCTCTACGCGGGACTGGCCGGCGAACATGGCCACGAGATCACGGTCCTGGCCCCGCACCATCCCCAGGCGCCCCGGGCAGAGCGGGTCGAGGGGCTTGAGGTCCGCCGTTTCCCGTACTTTCTGCCGACCGGCCGACAGTGTCTCTGCTACGGGACGGGAATCCCCGATAACCTCAGGAGCAAACCCCTGGCCAAATTCCAGCTGCCCGGGTTCATGCTGGCCATGCTGGCCGGGTCCATCGGCCAGGCTGCCAGGTGCGATGTCATTCACGCCAATTGGATCGAGCCGGGCCTGATGGCCATCGCCGCCCGCCTGCTGATCCGCAGACCCGTGGTGGTCTCGGTGCACAACTTCAATCCGCCACCGTCGGCCAGGCGGCTGTATGCGTGGGTTCCCCGCAAGGCCGACCACGTTTTTTACAACAGCTCGTATACCAGAGACAGGGCCCGGCAGGGGGGGGCAGGAAGCAACGGCCAGATCCTCCCGCTGGGCGTGGATACCCACCGCTTCAGCCCGCAAGGCCCCGACATCCGGGCCTCGATGGGGATTCCGCCGCGAGCCCTGGTCGTCGGAGCCTTGGGCAGGATGATCGAATTGAAAGGCCATCGCTACCTGCTGGAGGCCTTTTCGAAGCTGGAGCGGTCCGAACGGGATCTGCATCTGGTCATCGGAGGCGACGGCGTTCTGCGCCCGAACCTGGAGCAACAGGCCCGGCAGCTGGGCCTGGGCGATCGGGTGCACTGGCCGGGGATGGTTGATACGTCCGACGTGCCGGCGTTCATCCGCTCCTGCGACGTGTTCTGCCTGCCGAGCATCGTCGATTCACAGGGCAGGACGGAGGGCCTGGGCATGGTGATTCCCGAGGCCATGGCCTGCGGCGTCCCGTGCATCGGCAGCCGGGCGGGGGGCATAGTGGACAGCATTGTGCACGAAGAGACCGGCCTGCTGGTCGAGCCGGCCGACCCGGACGCGCTGCGGGGTGCGATCGAGCGTCTGGGCGCGGATGAAGCCCTGCGTGCCAGGCTGGTTCAGGGGGGGCATCGCCGCGTATCCGATCATTTTTCGTGGCCTGCGATCTGCAGGCAGGTCGATTCAGTCTACCGGACCCTTGCGCCGGGCCGGTAGGGTTGTCGGCAGGTTCCGGCCGGGCCGGGTCGGAGCAGGAGAAGGATTTGCCCAGGACATGGTAACACGACGCACAATTCAGACGGCAGTGGGGTACTTCGTGGCCCTGCTGCTTCTGGCCCTGGGGGCAGTCTGGGCCAGCCGGAACTGGGATTCCCTGGTCCGGGCGGCTTCATTGGACTGGCGGCTGCTGCTGCCCCTGCTGCCTCTGGTTGTCGTGGCCAACACCTTCACCGGCCTGATCAACCAGGTCATGGCCACGCACCTGGGCGCCCCCTTGCCGCTACGGGAAGTGATCCCCCTGGGCCTGGCCAGTACGGCGGCGAATTACTTCCTGCCCATGCGGGCCGGGGCGGGGCTGCGGGCGGCGTATTTCAAGAAGAGGTGCAACCTGCCGTTGACCGCGTTCGCCGGTTCGATGGCTGCCGTCTATGTCATCACGCTGCTGGTCAACGCGACGCTGGGCCTGGGGGGGATGGCCCTGGTTTATGCGAACCAGCAGGTATGGTCCACCAGCGTGGCTGTTGTCTTCGCTTCGGTCGTGGCCATCTGCCTGGCGGCGCTGCTGGTGCGGCTTCCGGCGATCGGGAAGGATTCGCCCAACCGCATCCTGGTCAAGTTGTGGCGGGTCCACACGGGCTGGGAGACGCTTCGCAGGAGTCCGGGGGTCCTGGCCAGATCGGCAGGGCTTTCGGTGTTGCTTACCAGCACGCTGATGGTCCGCCTGTTCCTGATATACCTGGCCCTGGGTCAGCCGGTCTCCTGGGCGGGTTGCATGCTCATCGCGGCCATGACGGCCGTGTCGACCTTCGTGTCGATCACCCCGGCAGGGCTGGGCGTCCGCGAGGCGATGATCCTCTTCGCCAGCATCGCCATCGGCGTCACGCCCGAGGTCAGCCTTGTCGCCGCCACGATCGACCGGGTCGCGGCGGTAGTCGTTCTGGCCATTGCCGGACCCATTTCGATGGTCTACCTTTCGAGAAGAGTCAACGCGGATCTGCGCCATCCGGATGCCTTGAGCGATTCATAGCCGACAGGCCGACGACATGTCTCCTCAGCTGTCTCGCAATTCCAGCCCCCCGGAAGCGTTGAGCCTGGTGAACGGGTCTGTAAGGGCTGGTGTGGTGCTGGCCCGCGGCTATCCTAGCGACTCAGGATGCCCCTGTCAGCCTTCAGGAATGTGCTTTTGCTCGCTGTTTCCCGCTTGATCTGCCTGTCGCAGCGACTACCATCTGTGTCCATCGTCGTCGCCACACAGGAAGGTCGAGCCATGAAAATCGTTCTGCTGGACAGCCAGACCGTCAATCCCGGTGATCTCAGCTGGGAGCCCCTCGAACAGCTGGGAGACCTGGAGATCTACCCCCGCAGCAGCGGCCAGCAGGCCATCGCCCGCTGCCAGGGCGCCGAGGCCGTCGTGACCAACAAGGTCGTCTTCGACGAGGCGGTTCTCGCCCAACTGCCCGACCTGAAGTACATCGGCGTCTCGGCCACGGGCATCAACGTCGTCGACACCGAGGCAGCGGCCAGGCGGGGCATCGTGGTGACCAACGTGCCCGCCTACAGCACCGATTCGGTGGCCCAGATGGCCTTTGCGCTGCTGCTGGAGCTGACCAGCCGCGTCAGCCAGTTCAATGACGACGTCCGCCAGCGCTGGCCGAAATCGCCCGATTTCGCCTATTACGATGTCCCGCCGACCGAGTTGGCGGGGCTGGTGATGGGGATTGTCGGCTTCGGCCGCATCGGCCAGGCCGTCGCCGCCATCGCCAAAGCGATGGGTATGACGGTCATCGTCACCAACCGCAGCGAAATCCGGGACCAGGGCGTTCGGCAGGTCGAACTGGAAGAACTGCTCCGGCAGGCCGACGTGGTCAGCCTGCATTGCCCGCAGACCGAACAGACCGCCGGGATGATCAATGCCGAGCGGATCCAGCTGATGAAGCCTTCGGCGATTCTGCTGAACCTGGGCCGCGGCGGGCTGATCGACGAACAGGCCGTCGCCGATGCCCTCAACCAGGGGCGGCTGGCAGGGGCGGGCGTTGACGTCCTGTCGACCGAACCGCCTGCTGCCGACAACCCCATGCTTTCGGCGAAAAACTGCGTGATCACGCCGCACGTGGCCTGGGCGACCACCGCGGCCCGAAAGCGTCTGCTCGACACCGTGACCGCCAACATCAAGGCCTTCCAGGACGGCTCGCCGATCAACGTGGTCAACTGAGGCTGCGATGGTTCACCTCGGGCCGTGCACGCTCGCGTAAGACCAATGCAGAAATGTACTTGAAGAATACGCCCGCGGGCCGGCAAACTCGCAGGCTGCTTTTTTCTGCCCGCTTTTTCCGGGCCGAACTCTCGTAACTCCTTCTTTGGCTACATGATACGAGTGCCCTCCACTGCCCGGAGATTTTCTGGGTGTTTCCCCTCATGTCCTGGGTGTTTCTCCCGAGAATGACTCTTGCTCGCCGTCCGCCAAGGGCGGCTGAAAGAAACCAGAGCGTCGGCTGTGTTGGCCGGCGAGAGTTTTCGGGAATCGGAGGGAATGAAATGTTAGCAATCAAGAACAACCTGATGGCCGAGCAGGCGTCCCGTCAGATGCGGGTCAATTACGGTCACCTCAGCAAGTCGGTGGCGAAGCTGTCTTCCGGGCAGCGGATCGTCACCGCCGGTGACGACGCGGCTGGCATGGCCGTTCGCGAACTGATCCGCGCCGACGTGGCGACCCTGCGTCAGGGCAGCCGCAACGCCCGGGACGGGATCAGCATGCTCCAGACCGCCGAAGGCGCCCTGTCCAGCGTCGACGACATCCTGGTCCGCATGAAGGAACTGGCCGAGCAGGCCGCCACCGAATCCTACAGTGATTCGCAGCGGCAGATCATGGACGAGGAGTTCCAGCAGCTGATCAGCGAAGTCGACCGCATCACGTCGAACACGGCCTTTAACAGCCAGAAGATGCTCGACGGCGAGACCGAGACGTTCAACATCCACGTCGGGTCCAACGAGACGATCGACATCGGCACGCGGGACATGACGGCCTCGGGCCTGGGCCTGGGCGGCAAGAAGTCCCATGCCGTGATGAGCTCGGCCGTGACGGTCTCGGACATCAACGAGAAGATCAGTGTCTCGGCCGGTACGTTGCAGATCAGCTTTACCACCGGGACCGGCCAGCAGACGGTCAACGTCTCCTTCGCGGCCGGAAGCTACACCGTCGGCGAGATCGTCGACAAGATCAACAAGGTATCCAACACCACCGAAGACGAGAGCTACGACATGGCCTCGATCGACTACAACGAGGATACCGGCCAGTACGGCGTGAAGCTCTCTGCCCTGTGGGGCGCTGCCGACAACTCCATGACGGTCACCGCCTCCGGCGCCGGGGCCGCCCTGGAGACGCTGGAAACCGGTGAAGTCGCCGGTACAGGCTCGAAGCTGAGCATCAAGGACGCCAACTCCGCCGTCGGCGCGCTGAACACCGTCGGCGACGCGATCGAGACCAAGGACTCGTTCCGCGCCAAGCTGGGGTACCTGATGAACCGCCTGGAATCGGCCGCCGCGGTGGTCGACATCGAGGCAGAGAATCTCCTGGCCGCCGAAAGCCGCATCAGCGACGTCGACGTGGCGACCGAGATGGCTGCCCTGACGCGTCACCAAGTGCTTGCCCAGGCGGGGATCAGCATGCTCGGCCAGGCCAACAGCATGCCGCAGATGGCCCTGTCGCTGCTGGGATAGCCTTGCCCAGCCCGCGCTGAGGCGGGACGCAAGAGTCCCCCCGATTCCAACTGAACATCCCGCCTGCAAGAGGCCGAAGCAAGGCGAACCCCGGGATCCGCTCCCGGGGTTCGCTCTATTTCATCTCTGCCGCCGGGCAGGTACCGTCAGCAGTTCCGGATGGGCAGCCAGGGGAGTCTCAGGGCACGGCGGCGATGATCCGCTGGACTTCCAGCTGGGCCATGGCCCCGTCGGTGCACTCGACGAAGATGGCGGTGAAGGGCTTGAGTGCGAAGGCGGGCCTCGGTCCGGATTTGCCCATCCCGCGGGGGATGACGGGCCTCTTGTCGACGCGTCGGAGTCGTCCCGGTCCGTCGGCATCCAAGGCCATCACGATCAACTGCCCCTCGTGGATCGTCAGGTGGAACTGGGCCTGGTGGTCCGAATCGGGCCCGACGGCGACCAGGCCGGCCTGGTCGTCGAAGGCGTAACCGCGAGCCTTGGGCGGGTCGTAGGAGGTCAGTTCCAGAACAGCCCTGCCGCTGCGGGCGCGGGAAGCTTCGAAATCATCGGTGGGCTTGGGCTGGTAGACCCACATGACTTCGGCGCGGAGCTCGCGGGCCCCGGCCTGCTTGTCGAGCGGTTTCTGCACCGGCGCCTGGTCGGGCTGTCGTGTCGGCTTGGGGTCGGGCAGTGGTCTGTCCGGCTCGGCCGGTTCTGCCGGTTCCGGTGACTCCGGCCCGGGCGACTCGGGTTCGGCCTGGGCTGGGGCAGCCCGATCTTGCGGCTGGGTTTCGGTCCGGGGCTCATCGATCACGTCTGCGCCGGTCCGGGGCGTCGACGGGTCGATCGAGGCCAGAGAAGCCTGCCCGGGCTGATGGGGTTGCGAAGGCCCGCGGACGCTGATCTGGTGAATGTGCAGCCAGACCAGCCCGGCCAGGGCGATACAGCCCAGGAAGGCCAGGGCCGCGGCGGGTTTCCGGCTGCGGCGCCGCCTGGTCCGGGGCGTGGCGACGGGGATATCCCTGGTATCGGCGTCCCGCACGCGCAAGCGGTCGAGGATCTCTCTGCAACTCTGCGGGCGCTGGTCCGGGTTGGTTGCGAGCATCTCCAGGACCAGCTCGTCCAGCCACTGCGGGACCGACGGGTTGTAATGGCTGGCAGCGGCGGGGGTCTTCATCTGATAGGCCAGGGCCAACTGGGCCCGGTTCTCGGCCTGCCAGGCACATCGGCCTGTGAGCATGAAGTAGATCACCAGCCCGAGCGAGAAGATGTCGCTGCGTTCGTCGAGCTGCCGGCCGAGGTTCTGCTCCGGCGACATGAACCCGACCGTCCCGACCGGCCCGCCGGGGGCGGTGGTGT
Source organism: Phycisphaerae bacterium (assembly GCA_046541415.1). GTDB lineage: Bacteria > Planctomycetota > Phycisphaerae > SM23-33 > SM23-33 > CAZOVB01. Next base: position 24,221 of record JBKHDI010000043.1, read on the forward strand.
GCATCCATCGCCCGGAGGAGTCCTGGGCCACGCCGAAATCGACCAGCCTGGCCCGGCCGTGGTGGGCGTCCAGCAGGATATTCCGCGGGGTGATGTCGCGATGGATGATCTCCCTTGCGTGTGCGTAGGCCAGTGCGTCGCAGGCCTGCCTGGCCAGGTCGATCGCCTCTTCGACGCCCAGGGGACCGGACTGGGCGACGCGGTCGGCGATAGATTGGCCATCGACGAACTCCATCGCGAAGTAGGGGGTTCCGCTGTCGGCGTGTCCCTGGCTGAAGACCGGCACGATGTTGGGGTGGGAAAGGTTGCCCACCATCACCGACTCGCGGAAGAACCGCCGCGAGACCGACTGCGACTGCGAGAGGCTCGGACGCAGGGCCTTGATGGCCACGCGGCGGTCCAGGCGGGTGTCGCGGGCCTGGTAGACGAAGCACATTCCCCCGCGGCCGATCTCTCTGCCGATGGTGAACTGGTCGACCTGCTGGCCCGGCCGGAAGGGGCCCTGTTCGTCGTCGACCTCGATGTGCAGGTCGGTAATCGGCGGCAGGTTGTCGGCAGGTGGGGTCATGGGGGCTCGGTCAGGTTCTCTCGGGTTGGTAGCGTCCGACGGGTCCCAGCTGCTTGCGGGCCCGGGTCAGCAGGTCTTTGAGGCGGTCGTTGAGCCATTTCTTGTCGAGCATTTCGTCCATCCCGCGGGCCAGCTCGTCCGGCGCCATCCGCGATCGCACGGGCTGATCGGACACCAGCGCCGCCGCCATCGCCGCGTACCACAGGGCCGTGCCGACCGCCTGGTCGACGTCGCAATCGCCCGAGGCGACCATCCGCCTGGAGATGCCCTTGGCCAGCTCGAGCTGGGCCAGGCTGACATTCGGATCGACCAGCAGGGCCAGGACACTGCGTTGCTGCCGTGGATCGTCCAGCCCCAGCAGGTCGGTCCGGCAGGAGAGCAGCTCATCCAGGGCGGCTGCGATCTGTCCGTCCAGGTCCACGCTGCGGGTTTCTTCGTCCCCGGCGACGGCCAGCAACTGGGCCAACTGGTCGCTGCTGAGGGGTTGGTTGTGTTCTGCGGTCATGGTTCTCTGCCTCTGCGGTTGCGGTTTGCTCGCCCGGTGTCTATACGTCAGCAGCCGGACGATCCGGGCCGGCAGCGCGAAAGGGCAGCCATCAGTTCGTTGATCTCCTGATCGACCTGGCTGTCGGACTCGACCAGCTGTCGGACCTGCCTGCGGAGAATGGTCTCGAATTTCCGTTTGACGGTGACATTCATCGTCGTCGCCTGCGAGGCCGAGTCGATGCCCAGCTTGTCGCAGATGTCATTATACGGCGTGGGGGCCCGACCCTGGCGGATGGGCGCCAGATGCCTCTCGCAGAAGACCAGCCAGTGTCGCTGCTGACCGGCGGCCGAGCAGCTGGCCTCGAGTTCCTCCAAAACCGAATCGAGCAGGGCGTGGGCCCAGGAGCGGTTGAAGGCTTCGGCGGGGCTCTGGTCGGTCGCGTCGGGCAGCAGGTGCGTCAGTTCGCACCCTTCCAGGCTGATCACGCCGTTTTGCGGGCTTCGGGTCGAAGCGTTCTGCCTGCGGTGGTAGTCGCGGGCGTAGTTGCTTACCGCGGCCAGCAGGTACGAGCGGAACCGCCCCTGGCCCGGGTCGGCGCGGTCGATCAACTGGCGGCCGAGGATGACATCCGCGAAAAAGCCCTGCGTGATGTCCTTGGCCGTCTCGTTATCCATGCCCTTGTTCCGCAGGAAGCTGTAGACGGGTTTCCAGTACTGCCGGGTGATGCAGCCCATCGCGTCTCGTCGCTGCTGGGTCTGTCCCTGCTGGACGAGCATGATCTGCGTCCATTGGGTGTTGCGCATCGCGGCCGATGCACCTCCGAGCTGCGTTCGGTATCTAGCAGACATGATCCACCTGGTTTCCAGTCTGCCCGGGACTCTGGGGCCGGGTCGGTCGACGAGTGCAGGTCGCATTGTATCTATCGACACCTCCGGGAGCCAGTTTCAAACGACTCCAGGGGCCTTGTCGCCGACCAGGGCAGACTCTTTCTGAAATTTTCTCGTTTGCTGCGCTGGATTCCAGCGGGCCGGCCGTAATCCACAACGAACGAGGTCTGGGCAAACAGACCGACACGCTGCCGCCGGACTGGTTAGCCGCCGAATGACAAAACCGCCCGGCAGGCAGGACACATTCAAAGTTTCAGACCCAGGAGAAACGAATCATGAAACACAAAGGACTGATCGCCGTCGTGCTGTCCGTAGCAGCCCTGGCCGGCTGCAACGCACAGAAGCAGCATGCGATGGCCCTGGAAGACGCCCAGGTCTCGCTGGCTGAGCAATTCCCCGAACGGGCCCAGCTTCAACTGGACAAGGCCGACCGGATCGCACGCGAGAATCGCCTGAAGACCGGCATCGAGTCGCAGGTCCTCCGCGCCGAAGCCCTGCTGCAGATGGGCCAGGTCGAGCAGGCCCAGCAGATCGCCCAGCAGATCGCCGCCGATTACGTGCCTGGCACGATCCAGCGGGCCCAGGCCGAGGAACTGCTGGCCAAGGTCGCCATCCGTCAGGGACGCTTCCTCGACGCCCAGATGAACCTCTCCGAGGCCGACCGCTCCTATACCAGCCCGGTCGACAAGGCCCGGATCAACGATCTGTTGAACCTCGTCCGCGGTCTGGAAGCCTGGTCCGGCGGCCGGACCGTCGCAGCCAAAACGCACTGGGACTCGATCGTCGATAAAGACCTGCGCAGCAGCGTGCTGGCCCACGCCGAGCAATAAGCGGGATCTGTTACCCAATCCGCACCAAGGAGATACGACCATGAATCAGATTACCCTTCGCAATGTTGTCCTGGCTGCGGTGCTCGCTGCTGCAGTCTCCGTCGGCTCGGCCCAGAGCTCCGGGGGGCAGTTCGACGGCGTAAGGACGGTATCCACCTCCACCGCCGAGCCCGGGCGAACCGTATCGACCGGCGAACCGGCCCCCGCCCCGGTGGTGGTGGCCCAGCCTGAGGCCTCGCCCGGGACTACCGACACCGAACAGATCATCGACGTCGAGAAGATCACCAAGGCCGTCCGCGACTCGACCGAACCGCTTTACCAGTCGCTGGAAGACACGCGCCTCAAGCAGCGCTTCGAGACGGTCAAGACCCTCCTGGCCCAGCCGAAGGTCGACCGGGCCCAGCTGCTCTACGCCCTGAAGGACCTCAAGGCCGGTATCGACGGGTTCACGGGCAAGTGGGAGTCGATCGTCGACCCGCTCTGGACCGGCCACGACGCCCTGGCCGACGCGATCGACTCGATCCGCGAAAAGGTCCCCAATTACGGCACGGGCGAGATCCCCGAGAAGACCCAGGCCCTGCTGGACACCTACGACAAGCGCCTGCACGACCTGGCGTTGAAGATCAAGGAAACCCCCGAGCCGGAGCGCAAGGCCCGCCTGCAGAAGGTCTTCCAGAACCTGCTGAGCCTGCGCCAGTTTACCGAAAAGCTTGGCCGCGCCGGGATCCACAAGGTCAAGGTCAAGCTCATGCTCCGGACCGTGCAGATCCTCGCCCGCCTGCAGGACCAGCTGATGGACGCGACGTTCGAGCTGGAGAAGGTCCGCTCGATCCTCGCCTCGGAAAGCGAGTTCATCAACGACTACGTCGAGCTGCTGCAGATGGCCCGGACCGCCAACGACCTGCTGGTCATGCTCCGCGACATGCGGCAGGACGGCAAGGGACTCGGCGGAATCCCCTCGAAGGTCTCCGACGTGCGGATGAGCACCGACGAGATCACCCAGGGCCTGACGGCCGCCTCCGAAGGCGTGCTGGATGACCTGGAGAGCGAGCTGGACCTGATGGCCGACGAGATGGACGAATCTGCCACATCCGAAGTCGAGACCATGACCGACGTTGAGCTCGAAAACGAAATCGAACGCTACAGCACCATGACCGTCCGCGGCAAGCAGTTCATCGTCGTCGACTGACACGACGGCTGCGGATTCGAAAGGATACACCATGAACACCAAGACCCTTTTCATTGCCCTGCTGACCGCCTGCGCCTTTCCGCTGGTGGGCCTGGCCGACCCGGCCGATGCCAGCAAGAAGGACCGACAGGTCTACAACCAGTTGATCAGCGAGATCCGAACCGCCCATGTCAAGCTCGCCGCCGCCTACCAGCGCGGCGTGGCCGAGGCGAAGGAAAACGACGGCCAGGCGACCACCAAGACCCGGGCCGAGATCGTCAGCCTCCGCGACGAGATCGACCGCAAGTCCGTCCGCCTGATGCTCGTAGCCGACCGCCACGGCTGGGACGTGCCGAAGTTCAACCTGGAAGACTTCGAGCAGCAGGCCAGGCAGAAGGAAGCTCAGAAGACCGACAAGCTGGTCGATCAGTTCTTCCCGCCCGACCCGCGGATTACCGGATCGCTGGCCGACGAGGCCAAGGTCGTGGGCGTAAAGGTCCACCTGCCGGTCATCCCCGCTGTCAGCCTGCCAGAGAAGGACTAGAACCATGGGCCAGCTGATCCTGGAAAAATGCGGCATCCTTGCGGTACCCCAGCTGGTGCTCTCGGGCCTGATCGTGGCGCTGCTGATGGGTTACCTGATCGCCCTGCGTCGCCGTGAGATCGAGCCCGGCCAGTGCCCCTGGGACCGGACGCTGGAGCCCTTGGCGGGCATCAGCACGACCCTGGGCCTGCTGGGATCGGTACTCGGGTTTATCGTAGCCTTCAGCGGCTTTGCCGACGGCGTCGACGTGCCCCGTCTGACCTCGGGGCTCTCGACGGCCTACTGGACCACGGGCGTGGGAATTGTCTCTGCCCTGGTCGCCGCCCTGGGAGCGTACGTGCTGACCGTCCTGAACCGACCGAGGATCCGCAAATGAGCAAGTCCATGCTGCCGCTGATCGACCTGGTGTTCCTGACACTCGGTTCCGTGCTGGGCGCGATGACCCAGATGGAACAGGTCGAGTCGATCCCCGTCGATGTCTCCCGCGTCGGCAAAGGCGCAGCGGTGGTCAACCGCGGACAGTTCGACGTCGTGGCCGTCACGGCAGAGGGACTCTGGCACAACGGTCAGAAGGTCGACCCGATCGATCTGCCCTCCCGGGTCACCGGCAAACGCGTGGTGCTCCGGGCCGAGAAGACCATCCCCACCCAGCAGACGCTGGACGTGCTGGCCCGACTGGCCCGAAGCGGGGCGGATGTCTCCCTGGAAGTCCGCCAGAACAAAGTCGAACTGGCCCAACGAAACGAAAGGCCATAGCCATGTCCAAAACCAGCTTCCTGCTCGGACTGATCGTCGCTGCCGGGGCGCACCTGCTGCTGTTCTGGCCGGGCATCAAGGCCCCGGCCCAACCGCAGGAGCCCCGCGTCGAGCCGATCCCGCCGATTTCGATGGTCCAGCCCCCGCCGCCGGAACAGCCCAAACCCGAGCCCAAACCCAAACCCAAACCCGAGCCCAAGGTCCAGCCGAGGCCCGAGCCGAAACCAGAAGCCAAACCCCAACCCAAACCCCAACCCAAACCAGAACCCAAGCTGGCCCGGACAACCCCGCCGCCGCAGCCCGAGCCCGTCGCCGACGACCTGGTCGGAAACACCGCGCCGAAGCAGACGCCCGAGTCAATTGACGACGACGCGCTGCCCCCGCTGCGGATCACATGGGATTCCCCAGCCGAGCTGAAACGCGTGGCCGCAAGGATGGGCATGCGAATCGTCGGCGTGAACTTCCAGGGAGAGATCCTCGGCGAGATCGACCCGAACGGGTCCAGCCGGCTGGTCGAATTCCACGGGCAGATGTCGAACTACTCCAACCGCGTCCGGACCCTGCCGACAGGCTTCTTCGGGCCAAATCTGGCCGACGACGAACAGCCGGTGGCCGAACTGTGGATTCTCGTCCCGGCCGGGATCGATCGGGCCTGGATGGACATGCAGAAGCGCGCGATCGCTCAGACCGGCCTGAAGGTCGAACAGGTTCGCAGCATCGAGGGACGCTTCGCCAGCGTCGGCGACGGCTACCGCCTGACGGTCACCCGGATTATCAGCAACCCCGGTACGTAAACGCCCGCCCGCTTGGGCCGAAAGGAGAATACACCATGAAACCGCACGATGGACTATTGGCAATTGCGCTTCTGATCGTCGCACTGGCAGCCGGCTGCAAGGAGCAGCCCCGGCAGAAGGACCGCGGCAACGGCGCCAAAGGCCGGCAGACCCATACCACGCAGGTGCAGAACGACGCGGCCCCGTCGGCCACCGCGACGGCGCTCGAATCGCAGAACACCGAAGTTGCAGCGGACACCACCACCGGTCAGCAGGACAGCGAGGAACCGGCCGATTCAGCTACAGAGCAACTCGACCGCGCTCGACAGGAACTGCAGGATCTGGCCAGCGAGGCTGAGGGACTGCGAGAGGCCATGCTCGGGGCGACGTTCAAGCCCACCGAGCAGGACAAGGCCCAGGCGGGGCAGCAGTGATGACGGCCGGCGACTGGATTGCCGTCGGCGTACTGGTCGGTTTTGCCGCCCTGGCCCTGACCGACTGGTTCCAATGGATCATGCGGGCCCTGCTGGGAGGTCTTCTCGGTGCAGCCGTGCTGGTGGCGATCGGTTATGCCGGCAACGTGCCCTGGCTGGGCCGGGCCAATGACCTGCTTGCGGAGGGAAAGGTCAGCCCGGCCCTGCAGGCCCGGGCCGATCAGGCCGCCGTCGCCCTGGGCTGGAAGGACCCGGCAACGGAGTACTGGGACGCACCGATGCAGGATGAGCCCGCTTTTGTCATCGATCCACGCACGGGCCGGCCGGTGGGAAAGGCCGACCCATTGGCCTGGCCCGATGCATGGAATGTCCAGGTGGTCCCTGCACAAACCGACGGCGACTGATCGAAGAGGCAGAGCCGCCGTATTGTGTATCCGCCGGACGGGATCGGTTCCCGCCCGGCGGTTTTCTTAGCGCACTCATCCGGGTTGGCGGCCTGGCAAGCGTGAGTCAAATTCTCCTGCGGCGCCGGCAGAGCAGAGCGGCGCCAGAGGCTGGCAGCAGCAGCGTTGCCGGCTCGGGCAGTGGCTCGGTGGGCGCCTCGGGAAAGCTCTGGCGGAGGATGGACAGGCCATCGTAATTCACCAGGCGGTCGCCGTTGAAGTCTCCCGCCGCCCAAAGCTGGCCATCCCGGCCGAAGTGGTTTGAGAGGATGACGAAGTCCTTGAAGTCCACCAGGCCGTCCAGGTTGGCATCGCCGAGCGGTAGGACGGCTGGGCCCAGGCATCGGTTCGGTTGATCAAGGCCAGACTGGCCGACTCTGCCGCCGCGGCGTATTTCGTATCGCCGGTAACCAGGTAGCGGTCTCAGATCCCGCAGACGCGGGCCGCCGGCGAAACAGTCTATTTGTCCGGGCTCGAATCCGCCGAAATCTCCTCGATTCGCGACTGGATCATCTTCCGGTCGGTCTCGGTTTTCGCCGCCTTGGCCATGGCCTGGAGGTAGTCGACCTGGTCCAGCAGGCCGAGCGACTGGACGATTGCGGCCAGGCGATGGGCTTCAGCGTTGGCCTGGACAATGGTTTCCAGGCGGTGCTTCGTTTCGGCCTCGATGCTCTCATCGGCCAGGGCCTGGTGGATCAGCGGGGCGCAGGCCAGGTAATTCTTGGAAAGCGTTTCGCTGGCCTCCTGGCGGGTCTTGAAGTTGCGGTCGGCCAGCTTGGACAGCAACGCCTGGTTGGCCTGAAACTGCTCGCCCTGGCTGCCGCGGAGGATCTCGATCGCCGCGGCCACGACATCCGGGCTGGTGGGCATGATCGGCAGGCCCACGCCGTTGTGCTCCAGCCTGGGCCAGACCTGCTGGTCGAACAGCTGGCGGTTCTGCCCGTAGAGTGTCAGGAACGATTCGGCCGAGTCGGTGTGACTCTTGCCACCGGCCAGGAGCGTCAAACTCGCCTTGCCTTCGCTGTCCTGGTGGAGGATCACCACGCTGGACCCATCGGCCGAGACCATCTGGACGAACACGTTGCCGTCGGCCTTCTGCTGGATTCGCAATAGTCTGCCCGGACCGGTCTGTTCTTCGACAGAGAGCGTAAAGAGCCCCTCGCCATTGCCCGCCGAGAAGCTCAGGTCATTGTTGGAAAACCCGACCGTGTGCAGATGGTTGGTTCTGCCGGTGGAAATCCTGGACGGACCGATGCGGCTGCGGACGCTGTTGGTGACCAGGTCGAACGGGGTATTGGTGCGCCCGACGATGCCGCCGATCTGGATGCGTCCGCCGCCGATCGCCCCGCCGCCG
>JBKHDI010000044.1:0-32051 GCA_046541415.1 Phycisphaerae bacterium
TTGCGGCGATCATCGCGTCGATGTCATCCTGGGCCATTTTCTCTGCCGGCTGGGCAGCGGGAGCTTCTGCGGGGGCAGGCGGCTGCGGGGCGGGCACGTCCACGTCGGGTCCGGAGAGGACCTCCGCGCCCTCGGCTTCGGGGCTGCTGAGCAGTTGCTGGAGGAAGGCGGCGTTCTTGGCCTCGGCCTGATCTCTCAGCGTGCCGCCTTCGTTCGGATTGTTGTTGGTTTCGGCCATGGTTTCCTGTTCGCGCAGAACTTCGCCCTGAGTAGATGCAACCTTCGTGCCAGAAGACGGTGTATTCGTTGTAAGAGTTGTATAGTACAATAGTTAGAAAACAGGAAGATTTTTCCGCCCGTTCGTACTCCCTCTGGAACCGCAAGCAGCGTCCTCTTTCTGGGCGCCGGTGTGCGATTTGTAAGCGCCTGGACGGGCTTGGGCTCGCGGATCGCGGCGGAAGCAGCGGCTGACATTATCTATACAACGCGTCAAGACGGTGTCAGGGCTGAGGAGCCGGCGGGGGCGGATGTGGAGAAATTAGCCGCCCGATGGAAAGATTTTCCGCATCATCCCAGGCCCGGACCGCAAGTCGCCTGGCGTGATGGTTCTGCGCAAGATAATTAATAGAAAGGAGTTACGCCTTATCTGTTGGTGATATCTCTTGTTGGCACGATCTTTGCATCTTGTCAGGCGGACTTTTCTAAAGGGCGCATTATGACGGATACACGAGCAAGCAGTTTGGCCAACACACTGATCAATATCACCGCCATGCCGAAATCGGCTCCCCGCCCTCGGCCCCAGCGGGCTGAGGCGGGCCGGGACAGCGCGGACATTTCGCCCGCCCAGGAGGCCCGTTCCCGGAACGACGAAGGGTGCGAATCTCGTACCTCCGACGACGCAGGCCGGCATGACGGACGGGAGAACGAGACGTTCGACCAGGTGGTCCGGCGGATGTCCGAACAGACGCCAAAACAAACCGCATCGGAAGACAGCCCGACTGCCGACGAGGCGGAGGCATCCGGGGTCGATGGCGAGTTGGCCGGGCAGGTGGCCCAGTTGCTGGGGCTGGATGAGGTCGTCAAGCCCAAGATCTCCGGCGAGGGCCTGACCCTGACGCCGCTGGCTGCTGCGGATGCCACGGCCGCCGAGGCCACGGGGATCGACGCTGCTGCGACGGGCGCTTCGGCCGCGACGAACCCGTCGCAGCCGGTCGCCGAGGCAACTGCCGGTCAGGTCGGGCAGGAGGTCCCCGCAATGCTTCAGGCTGCGACCGATCAGCAGCAGGGACAGGGCCTGGCCGAGTCGGTGGCCAACGCTCAGCAGCAGGGCGCTCAAACGGGACAGCAGATCCAGGCAGGTCAGCAGCCGCTTGAGCAGGAAACCGCCCAGCAAGCCGAGATGACCACGGACCAGCCCGGTAAGGTCCAGGGCCAGGCCGTCCAGGGCCAGCAGGCCGTTGCAGCGGGCGAGACGGCCACCCGGAACACACACCAGGCCCAGACCGCGGAGAATCCGGGTCAGCTGGCACCCCAGCCGACTGCAGAGACCGCCGGCGGGACCGGCCAGCAGCCGTCCTCCGACACGGCCGGGGAGGATAGCGGCCAGGGAACCGCGCAGGAACTCCGGTTCGCCAGCGACAGGAAACACGAAGCGTCGGTCAGCGAGCCGACGGAGACCGCAGCGCCCCAGCAAGCCCAGGTCCCGGCGATCGGGCAGGGGCCAGGCAAAGGGCTCGGCGAGTTCGCCGCTGCGACGGGCCGAGCCGAGTCAGCCGGTCCAGGCGAGTTGGCGATGCACCAGGCCGAGACGGACTCTGCCCGCCAGGTTGAGGCACTTTCGACGGCATCGCCCGCACAGGCCAGCGGCGCCCCGGCCACGCAGGCGGCCATGCTACAGAATCAGCCCGACGTCGAAGGCCCCGTGGCCGCACAGTTGACCCAGTACATGCGCAGCCGCAACGCCCAGGCCGGCGACGACCTGGTCCTCCGCCTCGATCCGCCCGAACTGGGGCAGGTCCGCATGCGGCTGCGGACGGACAACGGCGAACTGCGGCTGATCCTCGAAGCCGAGAACCCGCGCACCTTGACGCAGATGCAGCGAGAGGGGCCGGCCCTGCTGCAGCGACTCAATGAGAGCGGCATCGAGGTTCGGCGCATGGATTTCGCCCAATCCAACAGCCAGTTCAACGACGGCGGCGAGAGCTTCGCCGACCTGGCCGGGCGTCAGCAATCCCAGGCGGGCAATCAGCCGCAGGCCGACACGGGCCGGGGAGGCGGCGGCAGTCGGCGCGGGGCCAGGCAGGCTTCGGGATATGTCGGGCAGGTCCAGTCGGGCGATACGGGGGTTTCTTCCCGCACCGGCCGAGAGCAGATCAGTGACGATTCGATCAACCTTTGGATGTAGCGAGAGACGACCATGAGTTCCATTAGCGGATACACACAAAGCTCCGAAGACATCCGGACGGACTATCTGAACCTGCTGATCACGCAGTTGCAGCACCAGAACCCGATGGAGCCGATGAGCAACGACCAGATGGCCTCGCAGCTGGCGACCCTCTCGCAGCTGGAGCAGGTCGAGTCGATGAACAAGAAGTTCGACAAGGTCTTGATGGCCTCGCAGATGCAGCAGGCCACCAGCATGATCGGCCAGGACATCTCCTACATTCCCGCAGGCGGCGAGGAGGCCATTGCCGGCGCCGTCGACGGCGCGGAGGTCGTCGATGGCCAGGTCGTGCTGAACGTCAACGGCAACCGGATCGAGTTGGAAGACGTGGTGGGCCTGGGCGGATCGGCCCTGGGAGCCTTTGTCACCGCTTCGGATCTGGCGGCCACATCTTCGCTGATCGGCAAGGATATCAAGTTCAACGTTCGCACCGCCTCCGGCGACGTGGTGAACATCACAGAAACCGTAAACAGTGTCGAGTTTGTCAATGGGCAGATCGTCCTGCACGCAGGCGACTATGTGGTCGAGCCCGGACAAGTCTTGGAAATCCAGAATTAACTAGCGATACGAGGACCAACCATGGGCGATGCACTCAACTCAGGCGTTTCGGGACTGATGGCCCACCAGAAGATGCTCGACATCTCGGGTAACAACCTCTCGAACATGAACACCAACGGCTACAAGTCCAGCCGGGTCAACTTCTCGGACCTGCTGAGCGAGTCGATCCGGGATGCCTCCCAGCCGACCGACACCCTGGGCGGCACGAACCCGCTGCAGGTCGGTTCCGGCGTGCAGGTGGCCAGCATCGACCGCAACATGAGCCAGGGCACGATGAACAACACCGGCCAGCCGCTGGACATGGCCATCGAGGGCTCGGGCTTCTTCGTCCTCAACGACGGTCAGGCCGACGTGTTCACCCGCGTCGGGGCCTTCTCGATCGACGCCGATTACACTCTGGTCGATCCTTCGACCGGCTATCGCGTCCAGCGGACCGGTTCGACCGGCGTGGCCGAAGGCTTCCAGGATGCCGGCTCCTCGGCGATTCGAATCCCCTACGACACCGCCCTGCCGGCGACGCCGACGGCAGAGGTGACCTATACGGGCAATCTGTCGGGCGACCAGATCGACCCGACGACAAACAAGATGACCACAGGGGTCAGCTATCTGGCCAGCAACGGCAACATCATCTCCGGCACCGATTCGATCTTCGATTCCTCGATGGTTTCCGGGGCTGGACCGGCCGGCTCGGTCGGCGGCACGATCGGAACGATCTCGGTGACCGGCAGCAAGGCAGATGGCACGGCCGTGGCGTTCAACGTCAATATCGAAGACGTCGATCCCCCTGTTACCGGCGACGGCGTGTATTCCTTCGACGACCTGGCCACGCGCATCCAGAACGAATACCAGGATGGCGGGGGCAACGATACGGTGAACGTCTCGATCGTCAACGGCGAGATCCGGATTACCGACATCGAGTCGGGCTATTCGCTGACGGATATCCAGATGACCTACGCCGACGCCGCCGGCGGCACGGCCACCACGGGCGACCTGCCGTCGTACTTCCAGATTCTCGAAGCCGGTGGCGAGGCCGTCAAGAAGACCAATATCGAGATCTACGACACCCAGGGCGTCCCCCACGTCCTGTCGGGCACGTTCGTCAAAACCGACACGCCCAACACCTGGGACTTCGTGATGACATCTGTCACAGGCGATGTGGCAGGCGTTTCCGACCGTCGGGTCTCCGGGATTTCCTTCAACCAGGATGGCAGCTATGCCGGTATCGCCGGCAGCGGGACGCCGCAGATCAAGGTGCAGCTCAATGGCGGGCTGCCCGACATGGAGCCGCTGCTCGATTTCGGGACGGTCGGCGAGTTCAACGGCCTGAGCCAGTTTGGCGGCTCGTCCACCGCGGCCCCGACCGACCAGGACGGCTTTGAGGCCGGCTACCTCTCCAGTCTGTCGGTCAGCAACGACGGCACGCTGGTCGGCGTGTTCACTAACGGCATCCGAAAGGACCTGGCCACGCTGGAGGTCGCCACGTTCCAGAACCCGGCCGGCCTGAAATCCATCGGCAACAACTACTTCGAATCGACCGCCAACTCGGGCGATCCCTCGCGGGGTCCTGCCCTGACCGGCGGGGCCGGCAGCGTCCGTGGCGGCACGCTGGAGAGCTCCAACGTCGTCGTCGCCACCGAGTTCGTCAACCTCATCCAGGCCCAGAACGGCTACCAGGCCAACGCCCGGACCATCCGCGTGGCCAATGACATGCTGCAGGAACTGACGAACCTGATTCGTTAATCGAAAGGATCGGGCCAGATGGCCTTACACCTGACAACCTGTTGGTCGCTGCTGGCTGAGTGGAGCCCGGTGGATAACTACTCGGCGACCAGGAAGAGCTTCGGACCCGGCGTGACGACCGAGCTGCTCTACTGGATCGTGATCTGCCTGCTGGCCATCACGATGGCGCTGATCACCACCCACATCATCCGCAGGCAGCTGGCTGCCAGCAAGAAGTGGAAGGCGTTCCTCGACGAGGCCCGCCAGCTCGACCTGGAAGAGGACGAGATGGACGTGCTGGTCAGCATGACCAAGATCGCCCGGGCCTCGAGCCCCGCAGCCGCGCTGCATTCAGCCACTTCCTTCGACCGTCTCCAGAAACGCATGGAAGAATCCCGCGACTTTGCCAACCTTACCGAGGCCAGGCAGGTCGAGATCCATGATATCTTCGATTCGCTCCGCGGCAAGCTGGGCTTCCCGTCCAGCGAGGCCTCGCGTCGCGACCCGGTCAGCTCCCGGGAGATCGCGCGGGGCACGTACCTGACGATCTGCCCGGGCCAGGGCGTTGCGCCGGTCGAGGTGGTCCTGGCCGAAAACACCTCGCAGGTGCTGGTAGTCGAGCCCCTGGCCGATATGGTCGTCGAGGATATCGAGGTCGGCAAGAGTTACGCCTGCCTGTTCAACCACGACGGTTCGTACTGGCAGTTCATGGGGCTGATCCGCGCGATGGCCAACGGCGATATCTACATCGCCCACAGCCACGAGTTGGCCAAAGCGGACCGCAGACGTTACCCGCGGATTCCGACGATGGCCTCGGCCAGGATCGCCGCCTACCACTTCGTCACGCGGGGCAAGACAGCCACAGAGGGCCCGGAATACCACGACGCCAAGCTGATCGAGATCGCCGGCCCGGGCCTGCTGATCGAGACCGACCTGACCGTCAATGCCGGCCAGAAGGTGCTCGTGACCATCGAGATGGGGCCCGACCACTACGTCGAGTCGATGGGCATCGTCCGGCGGGCGGACAACTCCCGCGGGAGTGTCAATCAGTTGGGCGTGGAACTGGTGGGCCTCAACGGCTCGGAACTGGGCCTGCTGCTCAAGGAAACCCGCAATGCGCAGGTCGAGGATGAAACCCTCCGCCGCTACAAGCGCAAGCAGGCCGACCTGTCCGGCAGAATCGCCCTGTGCGACCTGGTCAAGCCCAACAACAAGGGCGGCTCGCTGAATTACGTCGACGCCAACGTCGTCGACATCGGCGGGCCCGGGCTGCTGGTCGTCTCTGCCCTGAAAGCCGACGCCGACAAGCGCGTCATGGTCTGTCTCAACGTCGGCGGGCAGAAGGTCATCGAATCGATGGCCATGGTCCGCCGCTGCGAGGCGACGGCCGACAACAAGTGGAAGCTCGGCGTGGAAATGATCGGGCTCAGCCGCAAAGAGTTGAAGGTTCTGGTCGAGGAGGTCGCCAAAGCCGAACGCAGCGCCGCAGCCGGGGCGAACCTCTAGTCGAAAGGACTCCACTGACATGGACAAGATGCTACATCCCCTGACCTGGTCGATGCGGGCGTTGACCGACCAGTACGAGACTGTCGCCAACAACGTGGCCAACGTCTCGACAGCCGGCTTTAAGCGGCGGATCAACAGCTTCTCCCAGGTCTACGCCCAGCAGATGGGTAACATCAACCCCAACGACGACGATATCAGCATCGAGCACCAGAAGCCCCACATCGACTTCAGCCAGGGACTGATGGAGAACACCGGGCGAAACCTGGACGTGGCGATCATGGGCGAAGGCTTCTTCAGCATCGAGAGCCCCGACGGTGTGCAGTATACGCGGAACGGCACGTTCCAGATCGACCGCCAGAGAAGGCTGGTCGACTCCAACGGGCGTTTTGTCGCCGGCCAGGACGGCCCGATCATCATCCCGCCGGACACGCCGACCGGCCAGGTGGGGATCGGCGATGACGGGATCGTGACGGCCTCGGGCAAGGCGATCGGCAAGCTCAAGCTGGTGCAGTTCGATGACCAGTCGCAGTTGATCCCCGTCGGCGACAGTTGCTTCATCCCCCGCGAGGGGATCAAGCCCAAAGACAACCAGACCGCCACGATCGTCCAGGGCTTCCTGGAGCGGTCGAATGTCAACCACGTAACGGAGCTGGTCGACCTGATCCAGCTGTCCCGTATGTACGAATCCAATATGAAGATGGCAAAGAGCCAGGATGAGCGGATGAATTCGCTGATCCGTGCAGCGACGTCATAAGACCACGAGGAGAGTGGCATGTTACGAGCGTTTTCCACAGCCGCAACCGGAATGGCCGCCCAGCAGATGCTGGTCGATGTCACCGCCAACAACCTGGCGAACATCAACACCAACGGTTTCAAGCGCAGCCAGGTCGACTTCCAGGACCTGATGTACGTCAAGGTCCTCGAGGCCAATCGACAGGTCGCCACGGGCCTCAATGCCCCGACGGGCTTCGAGGTGGGCAACGGTGTTCGGCCGGCCTCGACACTCCGCGTACAGGAGCAGGGACAATTCACCAACACCGGTCGCGATCTGGACCTGGCCATCGAAGGCGAGGGCTTCCTGCAGATCTCGCTGCCTAACGGCGAGACGCGCTACACACGCGACGGATCCCTGCGGACCAACGCCAACGGCGACCTGGTCAATGCGTCGGGTTACTTCATCGAGCCGCGGATCACCTTCCCGCCGGACACGCAGTCGATCTCCATCGGCTCGGACGGCACGGTGACGGTGATGGTCGGCGGGTCAGACACGCCCCAGCAGCTCGGGCAGATCCAACTGGCGCGGTTCCCCAACGAGACCGGCCTGTCGGCTGAGGGCCGAAACCTGCTGCGGGAAACCGCCGCCTCCGGACCGGCCGAGGTGGGCGTGGCCGGGACAGAAGGCTTCGGTACGGTCCAGCAGAGCTTCCTGGAAAAGGCCAACGTCCAGATGGTCTCCGAACTGGTGAACCTGATTACCGCCCAGCGGGCCTACGAGATCAACGGTCGGGTCATCAAGGCCGGCGACGGCATGCTGACCACAGCCAACCGCCTGCTGGGTGGTTGAGGAGCGTAAGGCATGAACCGGAACAGAGCCTGGATCATCCTGGCAGTCTGCATGAGCCTCGGGCGCTGCTGCCTGGCCGAGCTGCCCGTGCTGCGCGTGTACCTTCCGCGTCAGATCACCGTATCGGCCAGCTCGCTGAGTCTGGCCGACGTGGCCGTCGTGGCCAGCGAAGACGATGCCGCCAGCCTCAAGGCCCAGCAGATCTCTCTCGGGCGAGGCCCGCACAGCCGGGAGGGGCTGCGGATCGACCGCGCCCTGCTGGTCAGCCGACTCGTCGCCGCGGGCTTCGACAAGTCGCAGATCCGCCTGTCCGGCGCCGATGCCGTCACCGTCCGCAGACGCGAGGTCCAACTGGAGGCGGCACAGATCGTCAGGGCCGCGGCGAAACTGCTGGACTCCCAACTCGGCGGACAGAACTGGAAGCTCACCTCCAAGCCGAAAGAACTCTATTATCCCAGTCAGTCGGCCGCCCGTGTCCGGGCCGAACTGGTCAAACACGAAGGAAACCAGGCCATCGTCGAGATCCGCGTGGAACTCGACGGTCGCGTCCTGGCCAGCGCCCGGCTGGAGTATCGCAAAGGCGTCGAGGTCCGTCGTGTCGTGGCCGTCACCGACCTGTCATCCGGTACGCCGCTGACGGCGCGGAATGTCCGCTTCGAGTCGGTGATCGTCTACGAAGATCCCAAGAACTACCCGGCCGAGCCGTTCGGCCAGATGGTCAATCGTGCCGTCCCGGCCGGGGGGGAAATCACCGCCGATCTGCTGGACAAGATCGAGAAGAAGGTTCTGGTCCGCCGGAATCAGCCGGTGGTGATGGAAATCTCCACACCGTCCTACACGATCCGGGCCTCGGGCCTGGCGCTGCAGGACGGCAAGAGCGGGGACCTGATCCAGGTCCGCAACACCGACTCCAAAAGCATCGTAGTCGCACGCGTGCGGTTTGACGGCACGCTGGTTCCGGTCCTCCAGGAAGGACAGAAACAATGAAACGCAACATCTTCACTACCACCGCGTTGCTGCTTCTGGCAGCCGGACTGGCCCAGGCCGGTTCGATCTGGCGCCAGAGCCACAAACGCACCGCCTCGCTCTATCGCGACGACAAGGCCTCCTCGGTCGGCGATATCGTCACCATCGTCATCAACGAGAGGACGAGCATCGACAACACCTCCGACCGCAAGCTGGACAAGACCGACAAGCGCGACCTGAAGGTCACAGGCGGGGCCCAGCTGGACCTGCTCCGCGGGCTCGACGCGGTTACGGGCAAGCTGTTCAATCTCAAGCACCTGGACTTCAGCACCGATTCGAGCACCAACTTCGACGGACAGACCGAGTTCGGCTCAAAGCGGAGCTTCCAGGACGAGATTACCGTGGTCGTCGAGGACGTCCTGCCCAACGGCAACCTCGTCGTGGCGGGCAAGCAGGTCCGCAAGGTCCAGGGCGAGACGCAGACCACGCAGGTCAGCGGCGTACTTCGGCCCAGCGACATCAGCTACGACAACAAGATCTCCTCGCGGCGGGTGGCGAACTTCTACATCGTCACCGACCACACCGGCCAGGAGAACCAGTTCACCCGCCCGGGCTGGCTGGCCCAGATCCTGAACTTCCTTAACCCGTTCTAAGCTACCTGCCACCGGGATCCTGACATGACAATGCAGATGAGAATGACATCGATGGCCTTGATGGCCCTGTCCCTGCTGGCTGGGCTTGCCTCGGCCGAGCGGGTCAAGGACATCGTCCAGATTAAGGGACAGCGCGGCAACAGCCTGATCGGCTACGGCGTGGTGGTGGGCCTGCGCGGCACGGGAGATTCCTCCCTGGCCACGCGCAGGGCCTACGCCAGCTACCTGGCGCGATATGAAGGAATCAAGATCGATCCCAACGACGTAGAGGGCAAGAACCTGGCCAGCGTGATCGTCACTGCCGAGCTGCCCCCCTTCTCACGTCGCGATACGACCATCGACATCACAGTCGCCGCCGTCAGCGCCGGCAGCCTGGCAGGGGGCCAACTGCTGCGAACCGAGCTGAAGGGGGCCGACGGACAGGTCTACGCCTTGGCCAAGGGACAGCTGATCATCGGGGGCTTTACCGCCCAGGGCGAACGTGCCTCGGTGGTCCGGAACCACCCGACGGTCGGGACGATCCCCAACGGGGCCTCGGTCGAGCGGGAAGAGCTGGCCGAGATCAACGAAAACGGCAAGCTGACGTTGCAGCTGATCAACCCGGATTACACCACGGCCGTCAACATCGCCAGCGCGATCAACTCGCTCTACCACGACGTGGCCCACGCGCTCGACAAGGGCGCGGTTCAGGTGCGGATCCCGGCGGATATCGGCAAGGAGAAGCTCGCCACGTTCGTCCACAGCATCGGCGGGTTGCAGGTGGAAGTCGACGCCGAAGCGGTGGTCATTCTCAACGAGAGGACCGGCACGGTGGTGGTGGGCAAGGACGTGACGATCTCGACGGTGGCCCTGTCGCACGGCAGCCTGACGATCGTGACCAAGGAGACCGAGAAGGTCGTTCAGCCCAATCCGTTCTCCCAGACCGGCGATACGGAAACCGAGCGGGATACGCAGATCGGCGTCTTCGAGGGACCCGGACGGCTGCACGTGCTGGCCAAGCCCGATCCGCTGACCGTCTCGATGCTCGCCCGAAGCCTCAACGCCCTGGGCGTCTCGCCGACCGACCTGGTGGCGATCTTCAAGGCGCTGCACGACCAGGGGGCGCTGCAGGCCAAGCTGGTGACAACCAAGTAACGGACCGAACATGACAAGGATCGAGAACAACCTGGCGATACAACAGTGGCTCAGCAGTTCGGCCGGTGCCGCGGGGCAAGCGGCCTGGAATCCGCATGCCCCCAAGCTGCCCGAGCACCTGGCAGGCCACGCCATCCGTTTCGGCCTGGACCGCGTGCTCCAGGCCCGTCCGTCGAGCCTGGCCCTGCCGGCGGCGAAGGGGCAGATCCACCAGACCGTCGAAAATGCCCTTGAACGGTTCAATGAGGGCCCAGGCGATCTGGCAGCCTGTTGCACCGAGGCTGTGGATCAGGTACTGGCCGGGCGTGGGGGCATCGGCGAGCAGGCCCGGGCAGACCTGCTGAAGATCGTCCAGTCGACCGCCTCGCTGGTCGTCCGTCGCGGCGGGCAGTTGGCCAAGGAGGGGATGGGGATCGAGAAGGCCGCGAAGGACTTCGAGGGGTTGTTCTTCAATCAGCTGATCGAATCGATGCGAAAGACCATCGACGAAGAGGGGCTGCTGGAGGGGGATGGTACGGGCAAGCAGATGCGCGATCTGTATTGGATGTTCCTGGGAGCCGAGGCCGGCCGCAGCGGCTCGCTGGGCATGTGGAAGCAGATGGCGGCGGAAATGTCGGAACACGGAAATCTTTCATCGGCGACGACCGATTTTGAGGTATAGCAATGCAGGTCAAACAAGCGACATTCGAGGAACTCATCGGCCAGCTGCTGGGCGTGCTGGACTGCGAGATCGATCTGCTGAAGTTGCGGATCCGCCAGCTGTCCCAGTTATCGGTCGTTCTGGCAGAGCGGGACAGCAAACAGACCGGGACGCTGCTGGAGCAGATCGAGCAGACACAGGACGAGCAGGTCAACGCCGATGCCCGCCTTGCGCGGATCCGCAGCGACCTGGCGGCGGCGCTGCAGTTCGCCGGAAGGAAGCTCAAGCTGGGCCACCTCGTCGAGATGATGCCCGGCCCGATCGGCCTGGCGATCCAATACCGGCGCGACCGGATCATCGAGCTGGCTGAGCAGCTCCAGAGAGAGAACATGCAGGCGGCGATCATGCTTTCCGAGTGCGTGCACCTCAACCGCCTGTTGATCCAGGGCCTCCTGCCGACCAGTTCGGAGGTCAACACGTACGGAAACCGGGGCTCGCAGGTCTGGCGATCGGGCGCCTACCTCGTCGACGCCAGGGGTTGAGCGATGTCGAATTTCTACATCGGATTATCCGGCCTGCAGGTCGCCCAGTCGGCGCTGGAGACGATCGGCACGAACATCACCAACGCCGCCACGCCCGGCTATCACAGGCAGCAGGTGGAAATCTCCGCCATGCCCCTGGACAGCCTGAAGGTCGGCGTCTCCTCCGGCGGGGCCATGGTCGAGCAGATCTCCCGCCAGATGGACATGCTCCTGGAACGCGAGATCATCCGCCAGGAGCCACTGCTGGGCCAGGCCAACCAGGAACTCCAGACCCTGCAGACCATCGAGGCTGCCTTAGGCGACCTGGACGAGGAGGGGCTGGGCAAGGCGATCAACAACTTCTACAACGCCCTGAGCGAACTATCGGCCCAGCCCAACAGCCAGGCCCACCTCGAGCAGGTGGTCTGGACGGGCGAGGCTTTGGCCTCGATGATCCGCAACCTCTCGAGCTTCGTTACCGGTCTGAAGTACAACATCGGGCTGGAGTCGCAGGACGTGATCACCTCGGCCAACAACCTGTTGGACAAGATCGCGGACTACAACTCCGAGATCCACGCCACGAGCGTGGCGGGGGGCAATACCAACCTGCTGCGCGACAAGCGGGACGAGGCGATCTCCGAGCTTTCGGAACTGCTGCCGGTTTCGGTGCACATCCAGGGCATGCAGTATGGCATGGTGAACGTCGAGGCGTGGGGCGTTCCGATGGTCATGCGGACCGATACGACCAAGCTGGAGATCGACATCACCGACGACGACCTGATGGGCGTCAGCGTCATGGGCGCCGCCCACTATGACCCCAGTGTCACCGGTGGGAAGGTCGGGGCCCTGCTGGAGCTGCACAACTCGCTGATCCCGGATATCCAGGAGCAGCTGGACACCCTGGCCGGCTCGATCATCGAGACCATGAACGAGTTGCACGTCCAAGGCGTCGGCAGCGAGGGGTCGTTTACCGAACTGACCGGCTGGCGCAACGAGAACCTGCCTATCGACCAGTGGTCCGACACCGTCGAAGCCGGCGATATGTACCTGCGTGTCACCGACACGGCCACCGGGGCGGTTACGAGGTATCACGTGATGACGGTCGACCCGGCCGTCGATGACGTCGACTCGGTGGTCGCCGCCTTCAACGCGTTGATCGACCCGTTGGCCATCCCGCCGATCGATTCGCACGTTCACGCGTCGAACAATTCCGGTGCGCTTCACCTGTACGCCGACAACGGCTACGAGTTCGATTTCCTCCCGGCTGTCTCGACCGAGCCGAACCCGGCGACGCTGAACATCACCGGGACCGCGTCGGCGAATTTCAGCGGGATCTACACCGGCGACGTCGAAGAGGTCTACACCGTCAACATTCACGGCAATGGGGACGTCGCCAGCTCGCTGGACCTCTATGCACAGGTGGAGAACTCCGCCGGCGAGGTCGTCGCGACGATCAACATCGGCAACGGCTATGCGCCGGGTGATCCGGTCTACTTCGACAACGGCCTGTCGGTGGCCTTCAACGCCGGGTCGTTCAACAACGGCGACAGCTTCACCGTAGACGCCCTGGTCGAGTCCGATTCTTCCGGCGTCCTGGCGGCGATGGGAATCAACTCGTTCTTCTCCGGCCACGACGCCGAGACCATTACGGTCAGCCAGCGGCTGATCGATCGGCCGCAGCTGCTGGCCAGCGCCATCGGCCCGGAGATGACCGACAACGAGAACTTGGTCCGCATGGCCTCGCTGGCCGAGTCGCCCATCGGGCGGCTGGGCGAACTGGGCGTCGGCGACTACTACCGTCGGATGATTACGGACATCGGCCACGAGGTATCCAGCCGGGAGAACCGCAAGGTTGCGCTGGACACCGTTCGCAAGCAGTTGATGAACCACCGCGACGCGATCAGCGGGGTGGACACCAACGAAGAGGCAGCCAAGATGCTCATGTACGAGCAGATGTTCCAGGCTGTCAGCAAGTTCATCACCACACAGAACCGCGCCCTGCAGGACCTGATGGAGATCATCTGAGTCAGGTCGAGTAGAGGCGCGGCGAGGCAAGAGACATGGCTGGCTGGCTGACGATACAAGCGAATACGGTTTCTTCCCTGCAGCAGCAGGCCAAGGACATGACGCGTCTGCAGGAGCAGGCCTCCTCGGGCATGCGCGTGATCCGGGCCTCGGATGCTCCGGCCGACGCGTTCCGGATCATGAACCTCCGCTCGGAGGTCCGCAGCTACGAGATGTTCAAAGAGAATCTCAGCATGGTCGAGTTCAACATGGAGCAGGTTTCCGAGGTGCTCCAGGCGATCGTGACGAGTCTCTCGCGGGTCCAGGAGTTGATGACCCAGTCAGCCAGTGGAACGTACAACGAAGACAACCGCCGCCTGGCCGGCCTGGAGATCGACGCGATCCTGGAATCGTCGATCTCGATGATCAACGCCCAGGCGATGGGGCGGAACCTCTTCGGCGGCTCGCAGCTGGATGAGGACTCCTACAGCGTCTCTCGCAACAGCGACGGGCTGATCACGCAGGTCCATTACCAAGGCAGCCAGGCCCGCATGCGGGCCGGTGTCTCGCCGGGCGTGGAGTATCCTGCCACGGTGGTCGGCGAGGAGATCTTCAAGTCGCAGCATCCGGGCACGGCCAACATGGTCATCAGCAACTCCGGCACGCGTCTGGGCTCGGGTACGCCCAGTGCTCGGGGCGACCTTTGGATGACGCTGCACCACGAGACGACGACCATCACCGCCCCGGGAGGACTGTCGCTGGCGATGGGCAACGGCTCGGACAGTGGGGATACGATATTCGGCGACCACACGATCACGGTGGCCAATGTGGGAGGCAAGAACGTCGTCCAGCTGGACGGCGGGGACCAGTTCGCATTCGACGCGACTTCGACGAACCTGCGGCTGGTCAATGAAGACGGCGACATCGCCTACCTCGACATGTCCGGCTGGTCCGGGGCGTACGGTTCTGCCACGGTCCACTCGACGGCCTCTGCCAGTATTGACGGCGGGCAGACGAAGGTGCTGGTCGACCCGGCCAACAACAACCAGGCGGTAATCGACTCCAATGGCGACACGCTGTTCATGGACTTCACCCACACCCGGCGGATCGCGGCTGACCCCATCCGTGTCGAGGGAACGTTCGACCTGTTCGAGACGCTTATGCAGGTTCGCGACACACTGCTGAACAAAGGGGAAGTGAACCACCAGGACCAGTCGAAAATTCTGGGCGAACAGATCGAGTCGGTCAAAGACCTTATGGTCGGCCTGACGCAGGGACTGACCAGCGCCGGGGCCCGCATCCAGGCCCTCGACGGGTTGGGCACGAGCCTGGAGACGCTGAAGTTCAACGCCGACACCGAGTCCAGCCGCATCCAGGACGCCGACATCCTCGAAGTGGCTACCGAGTTGGCCAGCACGCAGACGTTCTACGAGATGATCCTGGCTTCATCCAGCCGATTGCTGAACCTCTCGCTGCTGGATTACATCTGATCGAAATATCACCTGACGGTACGCAGCAGGGGTCTCTGCTGGCGATCCGTCGACCCGCATCGCCGCAAGCGGCGCAGCGCGTGCTACGATGCAAGGTAAAGAGGGGGGACCGGTCAGGGGAGACTTCTCGCCGTGTCGTAGAACGCTTTACAGCGGACGAGCACGTCTTGCATCTCGGCCAGGGGGATCTGGCAGGCCTTGTCCGACATGGCCGAGTCCGGGTCCGGGTGCGTCTCGATAAAGACCGCGTCGGCGCCGACCGCCATGGCCGCTGCCGCCAGGTGGGGGGCGAACTGTCGTTGACCGCCGGAGGCGGCACCCAGCCCGCCGGGCTCCTGGGTCGAGTGCGTGGCATCGAAACAGACCGGGGCGAACTGCTTCATCTGGATCAGCCCGCGATAGTCCGTGATCAGGCGATTGTAGCCGAAACTCGTGCCCCGATCGGTCAGGAACACGTTTGCGTTTCCCTGGGCGGTGACTTTCTCGACGACGTTGCCCATGTCCCAGGGGGCCATGAACTGGCCCTTCTTGATATTGACGGCCCGGCCTGCCTTGCCCGCCTCGACCAGCAGGTCCGTCTGGCGACAGAGGAAGGCGGGGATCTGCAGACAGTCGATCAACCCGGCGGCCGTGGCCACCTGGTGCGTCTCGTGCACGTCGGTCAGGGTGGGGCAGCGTGCGTTCCGGCCGGCCTGGGCGATCCACTCCAGTGCCCGCTGCATCCCCGCGGATCGATAGCTGTCGAGGCTGGAGCGGTTGGCCTTGTCGTAGCTGGCCTTGAAGACGTAACCCAGATCCAACTCGTCGCAGAGTCGGGCCAGCGTTTCGGCGATCATCCGACACATCTCGGCTGACTCGGCCAGGCAGGGTCCGGCGATGACGACCAGCCGCCCTTGGCCGATGGTCACGTTGCCGATCTTGCAGATGCTCAATGCGCACTCCTTTCGAGTGTGTGTTTCCAGGGCCAGCCGCGCCTTGCGCTCTGCGGCGGAATGATCAACTGGATCTGTCGCGGGCAGACGGAGATGTCAAGCGGGGTGTCCGGTCCCGGGTCGCCATCGACCTGCGAGGCGACGGCGGTTTCGGTGATGATCTCGGCGTGGCGGAACTTGCGGTACAGCACGCTGTCCTGCGACGGGTGCATTTTCAGCAGCGTCCAGGCCGCGTGGAGGACAAGCGATGTCTGCTCCCGACAGGAGAAGACCACCAGGTCCAGCAGGCCGTCATCGAAAGCTGCATCACGACAGATCCGCAGACCCACCGCGTACCGGGAGATGTTGCCCACGAACGCCAGCCCGATGTCGTCGAAAACGATCTCGCCGTCGGCGATGATTTTCATCCGCGGGAAATCGTGACCCCAGAACGTCCGCCAGATCGGCCAGAAGTAACTCAGGTGCGAAATGTGGCCCGTCCGCACGTTGTGGACGCGCCGGACCACCTCGCCGTCGAAACCGATGCCGATAATCAGCAGGAAGTTCTCGCCGTTGATCCGCCCCAGGTCGCACTGGACGACCTGGCCGGTGTTCAGCAGCTCGGCCACCGCGTGGGGCTGGGAGGGGACGTTCATCTCCTTGGCCAGCAGGTTCTCCGTCCCGGCCGGGCAGGGCAGGATCGGCACGTCCGAGCCGGCCAGGCCGGCGGCGACCTCGCTGACGGTCCCGTCTCCGCCCCAGACGATCACGCCGGAGGCTTCTTCGGCGATCTGGCGGGCGTAACGGGTGGCGTCTTGCGGGGCCTTGGTGACATACTCGACCACCTCGTGGCCGCTGGAGCGGACCTCCTTGAGCAGCGTGCTGCGCAGTTGCTGATGCCCCCCATAGCCGCTATGCGGGTTGACGATCAGGTGGACGGGTTTCTGGCGAGTGCTCTGGATCATCTTAAGTCGGGCAGATTGTGTCATAACCTACCGGGGCGTACAAGCATACACTCCGGCAAATGACTGGCGGATTTTATATGCACCTGCCCCGCAATACGGGAATAGACTGATAATATGTTCAACGACGCATCCGCTATCGGCCGAGGCCAGGCGGGCCCGGACAGGCCCGGGTTGAAGACCCGCCTGGCCTCGCTGCGGTGGTTCGCCCTGCCCGTTTCGGTCCTGCCGGTCTTTATCGCCGCAGCCGTCGCCCTGCCTCCGGAGCAGTGGAATGTACCGGTCCTGCTCGCCGCTGCGGTGGGAACGGCCTGTCTGCATACGGCGGGCAACCTCCTGAACGACCTGTTCGACTTCCGCTCGGGTGTCGACCGAGACGACGAAGACGATGTCGACCGTCCCGGCAGACAACTGGTCCGCGGCCAGATGAAGCCGGTGCACTTCCGCAACCAGGCGTTGATCTTCCTGTTGCTGGCACTGCTGCCGACGGGCTATCTGCTCTGGGCTGTCGGGCCGGGCGTGCTGATATTCGGGGCCGCCGGTTTCGTGGGACTCTACGCCTATACCGGCCCGCCGCTGGAACTGAAGTACCACGCGATGGGGGAGGTGCTGATCTTCCTGAACTTCGGACCCGTGCTGATGCTCGGGGCGGCGTGGGCCCAGACGGGGCAGCTTGAATTGACCGTCGGGCTGATCTCGATCCCGATCGGCATGGGCACGGCCGCCATCCTGGCAGGCAACAACGTCCGCGACCGCGAGGAGGACGCCGAGGCGGGCATTCGGACGATTGCGCACTTCGGCCAGGCGGCCTTACCCGCCCGGGCGGCATACCTGGCCCTGGCGGCAGGATCGACACTGTTGCTGTCCGTCCTGGCCCTGGCGGGGCCGGCGCCCGGGCTGTTGGTGCTCTCTCCGCTTCTGCTGATCGTGCTGGTCGGGCCCCTGCGCGCGATCCTGGCCGGCCGACGCCTGGCCGATATCGACCAGCGAACCGCCCGGTTCACGTCACTGGAGCAGGTGGCGGTGCTGGCAGCGTTTCTGTTCTGACCGCCTGGTGGGCGACAACAAAGACTGGCCCTGCCGGATCGGGCAAGATAGCATACCACCAGACAACCCCTTTGTTTTGGCAGGTGATGATGCTCGCGAAATATGGAACCGCTGTCTGGCTGCCGGTCTCGCTGGTCCTGACAGGGCTGTGCGCCTTGGCGGCCTGGCTGTTCTGGCCAGTCGTCTTTCTCCCGGCGCTGCTGCTGGGCTGGGTGCTCTGGTTCTTCCGCGACCCGCAGCGTCAGGCCCCCGGCGGCTGCGAGCGGTTCGTATCACCGGCCGACGGGGTAGTCACCGACATCACACCCCTGGGTTCCGACAGCCCGCTCGGCTGCGAGGGCATGCAGGTAGGGGTCTTCATGAGCGTCTTCTCGGTCCACGTCAACCGGGCGCCCTGCGACGGGACCATTGAGAAGATCGAGCACCGCGACGGGACGTTCCTGGACGTCCGCAAACCCGAAGGCTGGGAGAAGAACGAGTCGACGACCATCACGATGTCGATCGACCACGCCGGCAGGCGCCTCCCGGTCGTCTTCCGCCAGATCGCGGGCCTGGTGGCGCGGCGGATCATCACCGACCTGCAGATCGGCCAATCGGTCGAGCGGGGCCAGCGTGTGGGCATGATCCGCTTCGGCTCGCGCTGCGAACTGCTCGTGCCGAACGAAATCCTCGAATCGGTCACCGTCCAGGTCGGCCAGAAGGTCCAGGCCGGTACCAGCGAACTGATCCGCATCCGCCGGGCCGATTCCCAGACTCCCGAGACCGCATGAGCCAACCCGACCAGAAACACCACGCGCCGCACCTGGAACCCGACAGCCGGGTGGCCCCCGAGGACAGTCCCGAAGTCCCGTGGCGCAAACGCCTGATCTCCGTCTCTGTCCTGCCGACGCTCTGCACCGTCGCCAACGGCCTGTCGGGCCTGGCGGCGATCCACTTTGCCACCCTCAACGCCGTCGGACACGCCGAGCCGTGGCACCTCGCCGCCGCCGGCTGGCTGATCTTCCTGGCCATGGTCTTCGACATGCTCGACGGCCGCCTGGCCCGGATGACCCGCTCGACCAGCGACTTCGGCGCCCAGCTCGACAGCCTCTGCGACGCGGTGAGTTTCTGCGCCGCCCCGGCCGTGCTCATGCTCAGAACCTGCCAGATGGCCCTGCGCGGCGTGAACGTCCAACGCATCGACTTCCTGCCGGACATGTTCGCCAGCTTCACCCTGCCCGACCGGATCCTCTGGGCCATCGGCGGGTTGTACATGGCCTGCGGGGTTCTTCGCCTGGCGCGGTTCAACGTCGAGACCGACGAGGCGGAAGAGTCCCACATGACCTTCAAGGGCCTGCCCTCGCCAGGGGCCGCCGCCGCGGTCGTCTCGCTCGTGCTGGTCATCGACCAGCTCTCCCGAAGCCAAGGGCTGCTGTCTCATCCAGCCACGATGATCAGCGTCGTAGTCACCCTGCCCCTGGTCACGCTGATCGCCGCACTGCTGATGGTCTCCAACGTCGAATACCCGCACATCGCCAACCAGATCCACCTGTCCCGCAAGCCGTTCGGCACGATCGTCAAGCTGGTGATCATCGCCATGTTCGCCGTGCTGAACTTCATCCTCACCGGGGCCACCCTGGCGGTGATCTACGTCCTGTCCGGGCCCGTCAGGGTCCTCTGGCGCAGAGCCAAACGACGCGAGAAGCCCGCCTGACCATGCTTTCGATCCAGCTGCAAGCCACCGAGGGCAAGGCCCGGCGCGGAGAACTGACCACCTCGCGCGGCCAGGCCGACACCCCCGCTTTCATGCCAGTCGGAACGGCCGGGTCCGTAAAGGGCCTGACTGCGCACCACATCGCCGAAACCGGTTCGCAGATCCTCCTGGCCAACACCTATCACCTGCTCTGCAGGCCCGGCCCGGAGACCGTGGCCGAACTGGGCGGCGTACATAAGATGATGGCCTGGGAAGGACCTATGCTCACCGACTCCGGCGGGTTCCAGGTGTTCAGCCTCTCGGACCTGCGGCAGATCGACGACCAGGCCGTCACGTTCAAATCGCACGTCGACGGCTCGACCATCCGCCTGTCGCCCGCCCGTGCTGTCGAGGTTCAGCGCCATCTGGGCGCCGATATCATGATGCAACTGGATGTGTGTCCGCCCGGCCAGGCGCCCCGGGAAGAAGTGGCCGCCGCCGTCGACCGAAGTGCAGACTGGGCCCGGCTGTGCCTCGACGCATGGCAGGAGGCTGACCGTCGCAGCGTCCACGGCCACGATCAGGCGCTGCTGGGCATCCAGCAGGGGGGCGTGCACCTGGACCTCCGGGCCGAGTCGGCCAGGCGCCTGGTCGAACTGGACCTGCCCGGCCATGCCGTCGGCGGCCTGTCGGTCGGTGAGGGCCACGAGGCCATGAAAAACGTCCTGGATGAGATCGACTCCCAACTGCCCGCCGACAAGCCCCGCTATCTCATGGGCGTTGGAGAACCGCGGGACATCCTCCAGGCCGTCCTGCGCGGCATCGACATGTTCGACTGCGTCATGCCCACCCGAAACGGCCGAAACGCACAGGCCTTCACCTGGACCGGACGCCTCCGCCTGCGCAACGCCCACTGCACCGACGACAGTGGGCCCATCGAGGCCGACTGCGCCTGCTACGCCTGCCGGAACTACTCCCGCGGGACCATCCGCCACCTGTTCATGGCCCGCGAAATGCTCGGGCCGATCCTGGTAACCATCCACAACCTCCACTGGTTCGCCGACTTCATGGCTGCGATCCGCCAGGCCATCGAGGACCGCCAGTTGACAGCCAAGGCCGAAACCTGGATGCAGCAGCTCTACCCGGCCGCCCGGGACGACCCGTAGTCATTGTCGATGCCGCCGGACGAGGACAGGCAGCGCCGCAGGTAGCTCAAGACGAGAAGACTTCTGGTACTCGCCAAAACTTAACTGTCGATACGCTCTTGACCCGGCCGCCGCGGTGTAGCAAAATGCCGCTTTCGATCTCCCCGCCACACCCTAAGACACACACAAGGATACGATATGCAGAACCGCAGGAATACTTCCACCTGGCTGATGGTGCTGGCTGTGCTGGCGATGGTCCTGCCAACCCAGATCGCCCGGGCCCAGGACGTCGGCGGCCCCGGTGCTGGCGATGGGACCCCGACCACGACTACGCCCGAGAACGGCGGCAACCAGAACGGCGGAGACACCGACAACACCGGAGAGGACGACGGCGGAAACGGCGGTGAGAATGACGAGGAAAACGGCGGGGACAACGGCGGCGGTGGCGGCGCCGGATTCCTCGAAGGAAGCGGCATGCTGCTTCTCATGCTGGCCGGCTTCATGGTCCTCTGGATCTTCATGGGCAGAAGCCGTCGCAAGCAGCAGCAGAAGCGCAAGGAGATGCTCGGGCAGCTCAAGAAGGGCGACAAGGTCATCACCATCGGCGGCATCCTCGGGACCGTCATGGAAGTCCGGGCCAATGAGGTCTCCGTCAAGGTCGACGAGACCAACAACACCCGCATGCACTTCGCCCGCTGGGCCATCCAGTCCGTCGGCCAGGAACCGACCGACGACAACCCGAACCAGCAGTAAGCTCCGCGGCAAAACACACCAATGGCCCGATCGGCTGTCACACCGGTCGGGCCTTTGCCAGTTCAGCCCGGCCTCGAGGCTTCGCCCCGGGCCTGGCGGATCTGCTCGGCGATCTCCCGCCCGGCCTGTTCCAGCGCCTCCCGAACGTCGCCATCGGGGGCAGGCAGCTGATCGACCCGGAGATTCGCTCGCACCTGTTCCGGCCTCCTGCCGCCGGGGATGATCGCCGTTACCCCCGGCGCGTGCAGGCTCCAGGCCAACGCCAGCTCCGAAAGGTTTTCGTACGGCGGCTGGACCACCTCCGCCGCCAGAGACTGGACGATTGCCAACGCCCGGTCCAGGTGCGGGCCGTTCAGGCTCGCCCGCCAGTCATTGCCCGGGTCGTCAAAGCGATGCCCGGGCTCGTACTTGCCCGTCAGGATCCCTCCCAGCATGTTCATCCGCGTCAGCACGCCCAGGCCCCGCTCAGCCGCACGCTGGATCAGCTCCCCGGTCTGCGGGCCGGCGAAGCTGTGCGGGATCTGCACCACGTCCACGCGCGGATCAGCCAGGATTCGCCCGGCCAGGGCGTAGTGGTCATCGCTGCGCATCGGCGGGAGGGATACCCCCACCTGCCGCGTTTTGCCCGCCTGCTTCAGGCTGTCGTACACCGCCAGCAGGGCGTCGAGCTTGTCCGGGTCCGGCGGCGGGACGTGGATGTAATACAGGTCGACCGCGCCGGCCTGCAGGCAGAAGAGGCTGGTCTCCAGATCGGTCCGCGCAATCGGCGGATGCGTCGAGCCGCTCTTGCTGGCCAGATACACCTCTTCCCGGCGGCCGAACCGTTTCAACGCTTTGCCCACCAGGATCTCGCTGACCCCATACCCCCTGGCCGTATCGATCAACCGCCCGCCGCCATCCAGGTAGGCATCCAGCGCCTCGGCCGCCTGCTTATCATCCTGCTTTCCGTAGCCCAATCCTCCGATCGCCCAGGCTCCGAACCCCACAGCCGTTACCTCCGGCCCGTCGCTTGCCATCCTGCGTTTCTGCATCCATCTGCTCCCTGGCTGGTATTCTGCAAAGTTGCATCATCTCCTACAGAACCTCAGCCCACAAGACGGATTGGACAAACTTTCCGTAGCGGTCGATCCATCCATGGGTTGCCGGCCTGCGATCTGCCCCGTGACACAAAGCAACATAATCGCCATGTACGTAGAGTATTTCTACAGAGCCGATCAGGACCCCGTTCCGGGGTTTCTGCGTTGCGGGCAGGGTGGGGGAGGCCTAGAATGTCGGGTGTGATCCGTTTTGCAACTCTTGCGGGAGACAAGACATGAATCCCCTCAAATGGGTGCGTAAGATCGGGAAATTCGTCCGCGGCGGCGCCACTCCAGTTCAGATCCTCCTGGCCTGCATCTTCGGGATGATGCTCGGGCTCGTGCCGGGCTTCAACATGGTCCACGTGACGCTGATTTTCCTGATCCTGACGCTGAATGTCTCGATCGGCCTGGCGATTGCGACCTTCGCGATCGGCAAGGGGCTGATGTACCCGCTGGCGCCCCTGACAGCCAAACTCGGCCGGTTCGTCATCGAGGACATGGGCATCAGCGGGCTGTTCATCGCAGCCGGCGACACGCCCGTCGTGGCCCTGATGAACCTGTACGTCCATTGCGTCATCGGCGGGATCCTCTTCGCCGTCGTTCTGGGCCTTGTCGTGGGCTTCCTGGTCGCCCGGATCGTGGTCATGCTGCGAAAGGGGCTGGTCTCGGCCGGGCAGAAGAGCCCGCGCGTGGCCCGGCTGGCGGCCGCCCTGCCGGTCAAGATCATCCTCTTGCTGCTTTTCGGCCGCCAGAAAAAGCCCCTGGCTGAACTGCTGGCCCAGAAGAACCCCCTGCTGCGCAAGTGGGGGATTGTGGTGGCGGTCGTCTTTGTCGCCCTGATCGTCGGCGGGGCGACACTGGCAGTCGATTACTACCTCGCCGGTGAGCTGGAAACCCAGCTGGGCAAGGCCAACGGCGCCGAGGTGAATATCGAACATGCCGACCTCTCGCTGCTGCAAGGCCGTGCCAGGATTGTCAACATCCGCTTCACCAATCCGCAGGACCCGACACAAAACCGCTTCCAGGCCGACGAAATCAGCGTCGATGTCTCGATCCGCGGGCTGTTGACCAAACGGGCGATCGTCGACGAGATCGTCATTCCCGCTGCCGTGGCCGGCAAGCAGCGCGAGCAGCCCGGCGATGTCTACCCAGCCCCCGAACCGGACGAACCCGAGAGCCCCGATGACCTCTGGACCTGGCTGAAGGATCCCGAGAAGATCAAGGAGACATTCGATCGGCTCAAGACCTACAAGGAGTGGCTCGAGAAGATCCGCGAGCGGATCGAGGCGCGGGACAAGGGCGAAGTGCCACCGCCGGATCCCAACGCACCGTACCTCGAACGCTCCAGCCGTCACCTGCTGACCCAGCATCCGACGATCCTGATCCGGCGCATCCGGATCGAGTCGATCCGCTTCGAGGGCGACCAGAACACCTATCGCCTCGAGGGCAGGCAGATCTCCAGCCATCCTGAACTGGTCCCCGAGCCGATGGCCATTCGCTTCGGCGATGTCACCGGATCCGGTGAACAGACTAAACTCGGCCAGAACCGGCGGGTTTTCGTGGCTTTCAACTTCCAGCCGGGCCAGATGCACGAGATGGACCTGCTCTGGAACAATCTGCCGATCGGCGGGGCTATTCAACTGTCGGAGAAATCGCCGGTGCAGATCCAGAAGGGCCTGGCTGTCATCCAGACCAAGGGTGGCTTCTCAGCCGGTAAACTCGACCTGGCCGGCATCATCAAGCTCAGTGAATTCGATGGCTCGGTCCGCAAAGATCGCAAGGTGCTGGGCATGGATAACGCCACCGCGCAGCAGGTCCTCCAGCGGGCTTCCGAGTTGCCCGTTGTCTTGCGGTTGGGTGGCACGCTGACCCGGCCTACCGCCGTAATCGATACGCAGGCAACCACTGCGGCCATGCAGGAGATGCTTCCGCAGATTTTCCAGAACGTCATCGGCGACCAGCTCCGCCAGCACATTGGCGGGCAGGGCGCCAGCATTCTGGATGGCCTGCTGGGAGGCCGTGGCAAAGAGCCCGAAAAAGACGGCCAGGACGAGGACCAGCAGGACGACAAGGACGGCGACTCGAAAGAGGACGAGCCACGCAATCCGCTTGGCGACCTGCTTCGCGGCCTGTAGTTTCCATATCGCATCCGGGCGCTGTGCATTGGCGCAGCTGGACGAGAGGCCTATGATGCCCTCATCCACTGCCGCCGCATGACGGCGCCCCGAACAGCTGCCAGCCCGCAGCTGCCCATGATGCTTCAGCGCCCGGACACCGACTCGCGGCGAGCCTGAGAACTGCCTGGAAAACCTGCAAGATCCGAACCATGGCCCGTCTGGCCCAGGGGTCGCTGCGCCGGACGGACCCCGAAAAAGTCACCCAGCAGGGACAGGCCGCGGCGATCAAAGCCTTGCGACGGGCCGCTTCGAAGATGCCCGCCTACCGAGACCTGCTCAACCGCCACGGCGTAGATCCAGCCTCGGTCTGCACCGCCGCGGACTTTGCCGTCTTGCCGACGACGGACAAACACAGCCTCTTTGCCGCCTGGTCCATCGAGGATCTTCAGGTGGCCGATTCTGGCAGAATCTCGGCGGTCTATACTTCCGCTGCATTGTCGCAACCCACAGCCTGTCGCCTGGTCGCCTACCTGAGCTACACCGAAGCGCAGGATCTGCCCTACCAGCGCAAGTTCCGCTACCTGGAAGGATGACCCAGCCCGCTTCTGCGGCTGCGTCCGGCCTGCGCCGGTGCCCTTTGTCCTTGTCTTCGGTAAATCGGAGACTTAGGATCTGCCCCGTGAAGATACACGATTTCGTTTCCAGAATATCTCCGTCGGGTCGGGTCTGCATGCAGTGGCGCTTTCTGAGGAAGACCGGCTGCTGCCCGCTGGCGGCCAGATCCCATCGCGGCCGGGGCCGGGACCGGAGCAGGGCATCGACCGGGCCGGGTGACGTCGGGCCTTCCCATGGACAGGTCGACCAGGGGGTCTGTGCGTGAAGAAGTCATTGTCCTTTCTGGCTGCGAAGTTGTCCCGAATGGCGTTCGGGAGGTATGGAGACCGAGGCGGTTGGTGCGGGAGCATCTCGGGCCCGCTGGTGAGCATCGTGGTCCCGAACTACAACGGACGGGCCTATCTGGCGGCCTGTCTGGAGAGCATTCGATCGCAGGACTACCGCGACTGGCAGTGCTTGTTTGTCGACGATGGATCGGGGGATGATTCGGTGGAAATCGCCGAGGGGTTCGCCCGGGAAGATTCGCGGTTCCAGGTTCTCCTGATGGACAGCAACCGGGGTCCGGCAGCGGCGAGGAACCGGGGCCTGGAGGCAGCAACCGGCCGGTATGTGGTCTTCCAGGACAGCGATGACCTGATGTTGCCGAGCTCGATTTCCACCCGAGTCGGGGCCGTGGAGGCCTGCGGTCGAGCATCGCTGGGTGGGAGCTACTGCAAGTTCATACCGATGAGGGAGGACGGCGAGCCGTTCGTGCCGGCCTGGCGGTTGCGCGGGTTGTGGCAGACGCCGGAGATCAGCTGGCTGGATACCGCCCCGCAGTGCCCGATGCAGCTGTCGGCGGCCCTGTTCGCGGCGGGGGCGGTTCGCCAGGCGGGGGGCTTTGATGAAAACATTGTGCATGGGGCGGAGGACTGGGAGTTCTTCCTCCGATTCCTCCGGTACGGGCACAGGCTGGCAGGAACCGGCACGTGCGGCTGCCTGTATCGATCTCGGCCTGCAAGTCGGGCGCGTTCGGAGTCCGGTGCCCTGTTCGACACGGCCCGGTGGATGCATGAAGCGGCTGAGTCGCCGGCAGAGGGCGGGGACGACGGGTCCGGGGCGTTCTTTTTCTCCCAGCCGGTGTGGTGGTACAAGACGCGGCTGGCCTTGTTCCGGGCGCAGATCCGCTACGCGATGGTGGCGCACCTGCAGAATCAGGTCGATCAGTTTGAGCGGATTCTCTCTGCGTGTCACCCGCACCTGCTGGACTGCGTGCGTCACATGCAGTACGACAGCTGGATCGAGCAGACGGTGTTGCGGTTCCTGTGTCACTACCACGGCCTGGCCGAGCAGGAGTCGGTTGAGGCCTTGCCTGGGCCGCTGCGGGGACAGTACGCCGATTGCGCAAGGGCGATTCGAGAGTTCCTGGCCCTGCCGGCGGAGGGTGGTTGAGTCAGCGCGCGTTGGATGTACGGCCCATGCGGATGCGTTGGATGAGCATTCCCAGGTTCCTCCAGAACTTTACCGCCCTGAGAGCCTGGGCAGCGGTTCTGGGAGCTGAAAAGGCCCATCGCCAGTTCCCCGGCTGGAGGATCCACCGTGCCAGATGTTTCAGCGATACCTGGCTACCGATTCCGTGACTCCGGGTGACCACGTCGGAAATGCCCTGCCAATATACCCGTCGGCGGAACCACGGCCAGTTGGTTCGGGCCGCGGGGATATGGTGGTCGACCTGTGCGTCGGGTTCGTACCAGCTGAGCAGGCCCTGGCTATGGAGGCGGAATCGCAGTTCGAACTCTTCGTTGCTCAGCAGGCTTTTGCCCTTTCTCCCCGAATCGGTGGCAAAGCCTCCGGCGGCCTGCACGGCATCGCGTTTGAAGGCGATGTTCACCCCGGGAAGCATTTTCTCCAATGGGGCAAAAAAGCCCTCGGGTCCCCAGTCCACCACGGACAGGTAGCGTTGCAGGTCTGTATTCAGCCAGGCTGGCGGGGAGGTCTGCCAGAGCGGGCGGACTGGGCCGGAGACGCAGCCGATCCGGTCGGGCTGTCTGTCGAAGGCGGTGCAGATGGCCTCTGCCCAGTGGGGCCTGACCTGGGCATCGTCGTCGATGAAGGCGATGTACCGGCCGTCCGCTTCGCTGCACGCGCGGTTTCTGGCGTGGGAGAGCCCCAGTTGCGGTTCGGGGATGTATCGGACGTTGAAGCTGTCGCAGATCGCGTGGATGCTGTCCTGGCAGGCGTTGTCGACCACGAACAGCTGCCAGGGGTGGCTGCACTGCTGGCGGGCGAGGCTTTCCAGGGCCAGCTTGAGCAGTTCGGGCCGATCGTAGGTGCAGATCGCGACGGAGAGCTTCATCTGGTTCTGATGGCCCGGGCCCCGAGCCGCCGGAGCTTGCCCCAGAGCCTGGGCAGGAAGTTCCTGCAGGTGAGGTTCCGCCTGGCCAGTTTGTGCTGCACGGCCCAGTACCACCAGATCCGCATCCGCTTGCAGAAGACGGAGAGCCTGGCCTGGTCCCGCCAGCCGAACCGGTGGTCCGGGTGTTTGACGGTCCAGGTGTAGTCGACCAGGGGGTAGGTATCGAGGAAGGTGCTGATGGTGGCGTTGTAGATTTCCCGTCCGTGGCTGCGAAAGATCTCCCGGACGCGCTGGTGTGTTTCGCGCATGCGGGCCCGTTCGCGTTCGCCGTCGGGGATCCGTGCGCTGTAGTTCGGGTCGAAGTGGTTCGGATCGCTCTTGGCGTCGCTGCCGGAGGTGACCCAGTTCAGGTCGGCACCCAGGATGATAACAGGGTCGAACCCGAGGTGGAAGGCCAGCTGCAAAGCCGCGTTCATCGTCGTGCCGGTCTTGGAGATGTACTGGGCGGCGTTGGTGGAAAAGGTCCCGTCGGTACCGATCTGCTGTTCGGTGATCGAATCCAGCCAGATGACGTTGCCGGGTTCGTGGACGGCGTGGGCGTACCGTCTCCAGATGAAGGAGGTGGTCTGCGGGCAGGCGACGGCCTGGGTTACCGACTGCTGCCACGGCTCGCCCCAGTTGGGGTTGTCGACGTTGTCGGACATGTACACGTAGTAGGAAGGGCGCCAGGATGTGCGGTCGTAGAGCAGGCTGATGCGGTTCATGGCGATGGTCTGCTC
Source organism: Phycisphaerae bacterium (assembly GCA_046541415.1). Lineage (GTDB taxonomy): Bacteria > Planctomycetota > Phycisphaerae > SM23-33 > SM23-33 > CAZOVB01. Next base: position 28,614 of record JBKHDI010000044.1, read on the forward strand.
GCCGGCGATCAGGTCGAGGTCGGTCAGGTTGAGGCTCGGCCCGTTGCCGATGATGAAGCACCGCTGGCCCTTGTGTTTGTCTTTCAGGGACGCCAGTTCCGAATGCGGTTTGTGGATGCAGGCTTGGCCCTGGCTGACATACCAGTCCAGGTCTCGGGCTTTGCAGAACGCCTCGCAGGCCAGGTCGACCTGGCAGGCCTTGCGGCCTCCGAATCGGCCCCCGATGATACTCCCGCCATGGCAATCGTAATCGTCCAGGAGCATCAGGCCGCCGGGGCGGATTTTGTCCCACCAGAGCTCCATATCTCGCAGGGCGTACTCGAACTGGTGGTTCCCGTCGATGGAGACGACATCGAGGTCGCCATCGACCTGGTCGACGGCCTGGTGGGAGAACGCGCGGATCAATCTGGCCCGATCCCCGAACGGCTCGAGACGGCTGCAGGCGCGCTGGTAGACCTCCTCCCAGTCCTGATCTGTCTGCCAGAGTCCCATTTTCCGGTCGAGGTAGCCTTCCTGGAAGGACGGGTCGGGGGACTGCTGGTACTTCTGCCACGGGTCGACGCCTATATACTCCGAGACGTTGGGCAAGGAGAGGTACTTGACGGCGGACTTGGCCTGGGCAACGCCGATCTCGACAATGCGGGCATTGTCGATGGAACGGATCAACTGCAGGACATAGGGGGTCGCGCCCATACGGCTAAGCCTCCAAGAAGCTGGCTGTCTGCGTCAGGGAGTCCAGTCGGTCGAACGGCAGGGCCGACAGGGGGGAATACAGCCTGACTTGCATCTGTTTCTTCTTCGCCCATGCAAGATAGTGGGGCACGGTGCGCTTGGCAAATTCAAACTCCCTGGGATCGACGCTGTAGTGTCTGGAGTCCTGTTTCTGGTTCTCGTCGTAGAAATGGTATCGGCCTTCCGGATTCATGTCAAAGCCGACGATCACCAGCCGTCTGCAGCCGAGATAGGCGGGCAGCTGGAGGCCCATTTCGAAAAGGATGCCGATTCCCCACGGCCTTTCCCAGCTTCGGGAAAGCTCCCACCGGTCGTACTGGTTGGTCACGAAGAGGGCCTGGTCCCAGTCGTATCGGCGGATGGGGTAGTGGATTTCGCAGGGGTGGTCTTCCAGGTACTTCGAGACGCTCAGGCGGATGGTCGGGGCGGGGTAGTGGTACGTCTTCATCCGACATTCGTTGAACAAGTGGAAATCGGGAAGGGCGCCGGTCAGGTCGATCGCCTGCTTGACGGCAATTATGACGTGGCGGGAGGCCAACTGCTCCAGTTGCTCGGACCAGACCTGCTGGAGCGAGGGGCCGCAGGTCAGGAGGATCGCGCTGCGGCCACGGTAGGCCCCGGCCAGGTGGCGATGACGCTGCTGCCAGACTCTCATGCGCATCTCGTGGGCTCTGGCGGGGGAGGCCTTTTCGAGCAGGTCGGCGAGCTTCAGCTTCCAGCCGCCGCCCAGGCGTCGTCTGATTGTCCGGGTAAGATCAAGCATGCAGGCCCCGGTAGAATGTCAGGTACTTCTGTGTCATGGCTTCGATGCTGTACTGTCGGCCCCGTTGGATGATATCGTCCCGGCACAAGGTGTCCAGCTTGTCGACCGCCTGAGCTATTTGTTCGGGGGTTTCGGCGAAGAAGCCCGTCCTGCCATCGAGCACGGTCTCTCCGCATCCTCCGCAGCCGGTGGTGATGACGGGACAGCCGCAGGCCATGGCTTCGACCGGCGCAAGTCCGAACGGCTCGGTGTACTGGCTCAGGTACACCAGGCCGTGGGCGGCGCGGTATGCCGCTGCCAGCTGCGCCGGTTCCATCTCGCCCAGCCAGCGGCAACGGGGCAGGATCTGCTCTGCATAGGCCTCGTCGGGCAGGGGTCCGGCGATGTGCAGTTCCCTGCCGGCCAGTCGACAGGCCTCGACGGCCAAGTGCACGCCCTTGTCCGGCGTGACTCGCCCTGCATAGAGCAGATGCCCCTGGCGGGTGCGGTCCGAGACCGGGCCGAATATGTCCAGGTCGATCCCATGTGCTGCGACGCTGCCGGGATGGCCGATCTTCTCGGCAAGGGCCTTGGACGGGTAGATCACGTTGCGGTTCAGCCCGGTTCGCTTCCAGTGGGCGGTTTCGACGAAAGTTCTTCGTTGCCGCCAGAGCCACCCTAGTCGGGGCCGGAGCAAGGCCCATTGGCCGTCGTGGTGCAGGTGGATGATGTCACCGGGGGCAGCCTGTGATTTCAGCCCTGCGACGATAGCGTCGATGTGGGCGGGGCTGTTGGGCTCGAAGACCCCCTCCTTGGGCCCGGGCGAGGGTTCGGGCAGGGTCCGGACCTGCCGGGCCCCTTCGAACCCCAGCGTCCCGGGGCAGTAGCAGGTTACCCCGGCTCCGGCAGCAACCAGCCCGCGCGTCAGATTGGAGATCACCTGCTCGATGCCCCCATACCGAACCGGCGGAAGGGGGTTGCAACTCAGGCTGATCATGTGGATCCGCGATTCTATGGGGCCGCTGGATCCTGCCGTTCGTTTGCACCACGCCATGGGTCGGGTCCCTGAACTAGAATCCGTACTCTTCGTCGAACTCCACCAGAACGCCCCGGTCCCTGTGCTTTTTGCGTCCGATCCCCAGCTTTCGCTTGATCCGGCCGAGCAGGGACGGGCGATCCGATCTGTCAACCTGTTGGATCAATCGGTGGATCTCGGCCGGATCCAGCTGCTGGACGGCAATGACCCGGGCCAGAACGTCGTACAGGCAGAAGCGATGGCAAAGCAGGGCGGCCTTGACCGCTACGTCTGCAGGCAGTCCGGGTTCCAGCATGCGTCGATGAAAAAACAGTGCATCAGCCCATGTCACGCGTCCGCCGTGAAGGAGTGCGCAATCGCGACCGTCATTCATCTTCCAGAGGTTTCGCTTCAGGCCGAACAACTCGAACCCACATTGGCGAAGAAAGAGCTCGACCTCGCTGAAGAGGGGCTGGCCCTTGTAGAGTTCGACGAATTCCACTTCTACCTCCAGACCGAGACACCCGGGCAGGTGGTCGCAGAAGCCATCGCGCAGAATGCTCAGTTCCGATCCCTGCGTGTCGAGTTTGACGAAGTCTGGCTGGAGCTGCTCCTGACGGCAGAAGTCATCCAGGCTGATCCCGTCGAGCTGCTGGACCGACTGGACCTGGCCGCGCGTCGCCCGCAGCGAACCCGGCAAGCCGTACTTCTCAAATTCCCGGTTGTTGGGCTCCAGCGTGCTGGAACAGGTGGGGCTCTTGGTCAGGTAGAACCGGACCGGCCCGGTCCTCTCGGCGACAACAACCGGGTGTAGGTGCATCCCTGCCAGTTTCGTGGGCAGATCCTGCAGCCTGCGGGCCTCCTGTGCGTTGGCTTCGAAACCGTGCAGATGAACACACCGCCCTATCCGCAGCCACTGCTCCGAAGCGCCGCCGAAAGCCCCGACGTC
>JBKHDI010000045.1:0-31868 GCA_046541415.1 Phycisphaerae bacterium
GCGGTAGTCCTTGAAACGCGCCTCGGGCTGGACCTGCTTGATCAGGTCGTCGACTTCATCGCCCCTGGCCATCGAGGCCAGGCCCAACAGGCAGGCGGCGGCCAAACACGCAACTTTTCCGACAGACATCGCATTCTCCCTCAGCCCCGAAGGCGGCGGAACGTTCCTTCCTGCAACCCCACAATAGCTCGCCCGGACCGCGGCGGACAAGGATAACTCCTGTGGGCGGCAAAGGACAACGTTGCCAAACCCGCCTGTTGGGCATAGGCTACGCTGGAAGAGGCACGGTGATGGCGAATCCAGACCGGATGGATCGCAGGAGTTTGAGGTATGTCATTTCCCAAAGATCGGCCCGGCACGGCGGTCAATCCCCGAACAGGCCTGGACCGCGACGGTTGGCTCTCGGCTGGTCGGTTCCTGCTCCAAGGCGTGCTGCAACACGTCGACGACCCGGACAGTCCCCTGCTCCTGCCGGCCCATCGGCGTCAGGGGTGGGATGAGCAGACGGTGAATCTCGAAGCGCTCAGCCGCACGTTTCTGCTATCTTCGGCGATGCTCGGCGAGGACCCGCAGATCCGGATTGCAGGCGTAGACGTTGGCGACTTCTACGCCCGGCAGATCGCCGCGGCGATTGACCCGGCCTCGGACCGCTTCATCGGCCACTTCGATGAGTGGACCGCCCAACGAGGCCGACAGACCGCAGGCCATACCGTCGAGGGCGCCGCGCTGGCCATGGGCTTCTGGCTGGCCGGAGAGGACTTCCAGCAGCGGTTCAGCCCCGACCAGCGAGACCGCATGGCCGACTGGATGCGCAGAACCGGCATGGGGCGTACCAACAACCACAACTGGCGCTGGTTCAACGTGATGATGCTCAGCTACCTTGCCTCGGCCGGCTGGGAGGTGGACCGCGACGCCATCGCCGCCCACGTCGACAACCTGCTGGCCTGGTACGCAGGCGAAGGCTGGTACCGCGACGGCGCGGAGTTCGACTTTTACAACGCCTGGACCTTCCAGACCTACGGGCCTCTCTGGCACGAGCGATGGGGCGCCGAACACATGCCCGACCGCGCCGCCCGAATCGCCGAGAACCATCACGAGCTGATGCAGACCTGCGCGATGCTCTTCAGCCGCGATGGCTGCATGCCGCTCTGGGGCCGAAGCTGCATCTACCGCTGCGCCGCCGCGGCGCCCCTGCCGGCGGCGTTCCTGCTGGACAGGCCCGGCATCGACCCGGGCTGGGCGCGGCGGGTCGCCTCAGGCAACCTGCTGCAGTTCATCACCCGCGAGGAGACATTCGACGACGGCGTAGCGACGCTGGGCTTCTACGGGCCGTTCGAGCCGATGGTTCAGGGCTACAGTCAGGCGGCCAGCCCGTACTGGCTGAGCAAGCTCTTTGTCGCCCTGGCCCTGCCGGCCGATTCGCCCTTCTGGCAGGCCCGGGAGAACGACGGGCCCTGGCAGCAGCTGGAAGACCGGGCCCAGACCGTTTACCTGCCCGGGCCGGGCCTGTGCATCACCAGCGACGGGACAACCGGCCAGGCCGAGCTGCGGGCCGGGAAAGTCCAGGGCGGCAAGTCGAGCTTCCTCTACACGCGCCTGGCCTACAGCACGCTGCTTGGCTGCCAGGCCGACGACCCGCGCGGCGCCTCGGCCGGGGCGTACTCGGTCCGCTGTCTCGACGGTGATGACAACTTCCTGTCCAACGGCGGGTTCCAAGCCGGCGGCTTCGTCGATGGCGTGCTCTACCGCCAGACGACCATCGCCTCGTGGGGCACGAAGATCGACCTGGCCGACATCATCCTGCCCGGCGCGACGCTGCGTGTAGACCGCCTCCGCTGCTGTTTCGCCCACGACGTGCGGCTGGGCCATTTCGCCCTGCCGCACGTGGAAGGCCAGGCGCCGGAAATCTCGGAATTCGCTGTCGGCGGAATGACGGGCCTGACCGCCTCAGCCGCCGACGGGCGATCCACTGCCATCCTGCCGATCGCCGGGTGGGACCGGGCCCACAGCTGCCTCCAGCAAGGGCTGGGGCCCGAGACAGCCCGGAGCACGCTGCTCTACCTGCACCGCCTGCGTGAAACCTGCCGGGCTGAGATGCCGATCCTGGTCTGCCTCTTGCGAACAAGCACCGATCCGATCAGGCCGGACCAGATGGACCTGGTCGAAGAGATGGACCTCCTGCCTTACGGGGCGAGAATCACGCTGAAAACCGGCCAGACTTTCCGGGCCGACTTCCGCCGGATCGAAGGACACCTTTCCTGCTGAGAGACAACCACATGCCCAAGACCGAACTGAGAATCCGCAACGAGACCTTCCTGATCAACGACAAGCCCGTCTACAGCGAGATCGACGGGTCCGACCCGCAGACCCACGGCCTGCTGTTCAACGCCCGGTTCATCCAGGGGATCTTCGACGACGCGGCCGAGCCGAGCCGCTTCGCCCGATTCGGCCTCACCGAATGGGACGCCGAGGCCAATACCGATCGGCTCATCGAGGCCCTGCCGGACTGGTACGCCCACGGGCTGCGGGCCTTTACCGTGGGTTTCCAGGGCGGCGGGCCCTGCTACACCACCGACAACACCACCATCGTCAACAACCCCTACGGCAGCGACGGCAAGCGTCTCGACGCCGCTTATGCAGGCCGGATGGACCGGCTGATCCGGGCGGCCGATGAAATCGGCATGGTGGTAATCGTCAGCTTCTTCTACGGCTCGCAGATGCGTCACCTGGAAGATGGCCGCGCCGTCCGCTCCGCCGTGACCTCCGCCTCGCGGTTCCTCAAGGAAGGCGGCTATACCAACGTGTTCATCGAGGTGGCCAACGAGCACAACATCGGCCTGTTCCGCAGACACCCGATCTGCTTCGAGCCGGAGGGCATGGCCTGGCTGATCGACCTGGCGCGTCGCGAGTCGGGCGGCCTGGCGGTCGGCTGCAGCAGCTACGGCAATTGGCTGGAAATGGAGATCGCAGCCGCCTCGGACGTGGTGTTGATCCATGGCAACGGCACGAGTCGGGGACAGCTGGCCCGCCTGGCCGACAAGGCCCGCGCCGCGGCGCCGGGCCGACCCGTCGTCTGCAACGAAGACTCCCAGTGCGTCGGGCAGATCCCCGTGGCCGTGGCGGGCCGCTTCAGCTGGGGATACTACAACAACATCACCAAGCAGGAGCCCCCGGCCGACTGGTCGATCACGCCCGGCGACGACACGTTCTTCGCATTGCGGATGGCCGGGGCGGTCGGCATCGACGTGGACCTGCCCCAGGGCGAGCAGCAGTTCGTCCTGCAGGGCATCGACCCGCGGTGGAGCGTGGGGGGCCAGTACTGGCCGCGCCTGGCAAGCCTCTATCCCGAGCAGATCGACCGCGTCGAGTTCTTCGACGGCCAGACGCTGCTGGATACCTCCTGGGACGAGCCGTTCATGATGTTCACCAAGAACACCTGGATGTCCCGCCCGTGGAAGACCGACGATCCGTCGGGCCTCCGGGCGGTCGTGCACCTGCGCGACGGATCGACCATCGAGAAAACCCCGACTGCGGGAGGCTGAGCCATGGCCCGGACCGACCAACTCCGCATCGGCGTGGCCGGGCTGCAGTTCGGCACGGGGTTTCTCCCGGCCCTGCTGGCCCACCCGCGCGTCGGGCACGTGGGCATCTGCGACGTCGAACCGAAGCAGCTGGCCCACGTGTCCGGCCGCTTCGGCCTTGACGACACCTGGGACGACACCGAGGCGATGATCGACTCGGACGACTTCGACGCGATCTGCCTGTTCACCCCCATACCCCAGCACGCCGACCAGGTCGTCGCCTGCATGGCCGCCGGCAAGCATGCCGCCTCGGCCGTGCCGATGGCCACGAGCATCGAAGACTGTCGCCGCATCATCTCCGCTGTCCGCGACGCGGGGCTGAACTACATGATGATGGAAACCTCCTGCGCCAACGACGAATACTTCTACGTCAAGCAGCTGCACGAGCGGGGGCGCTTCGGGCGCATCCAGTTCATGCGGGGCCGGTGGCACCACAACCTCGAGAACCACCCGAACTACTGGCTGGGCCTGCCGCCGATGCACTACACGACCCACCCGATCGGGCCGATGCTCGACATCTCCGGCCGCCAGGCCAGCAAGGTCTGCTGCTTCGGCACGGGCGTGATGCGCCGGGAACTGGTCGACAACTACGACAACCCGTACCCCGGCCAGACGGCGATTTTCCAGCTCTCCGGCGATACGCCGCTGGCGATGGAGGTCACCAGCATGGTCTTCCATACGGCCCTGGAGCCCAAGGAGACCTTCGACCTCTACGGCGAGAAGTACAGCTTCACGTGGGCGAGTTTCCGCGGCGACAGCCACGCGCTGGTCGAGATGCACGAGGCCCGGCCGGGCGGGCCGAAAACCAGTCCCCGCACCGTCTACCGCATGCAGGTCCCGCCAGCTGCCGACCGCCTGCCCGAGCAGCTTTGGTCCATCGCCTCGCCCCAGGCGCACCTGGTCGACGAGTTCGTCAGCAGCATCGTCCAGCAACGACGGCCTCGGATCGACGAGATCGCAGCAGCCCGCTTCACCGCCCCTGGCCTCTGCGCACACCAGTCCGCCCTGGCCGGCGGAGAGATGGTCGACGTGCCCTCTTTCGAGTAGTCATATGAGCCTGATCGACTTGCCATCGCTGCGAGAGAAGCTCGTCTCGGCCCCGGCCGATTCGGCACTGGCCGGCCTCTGGCGGCGGACCGTCCGGCAGGTGACCGCCGATGCTCGGGCCCATGCCTGGCTGACGCCACTGGTCGCGGCCGTCACGAAGGATCGCGCCCTGGCCGGCGAGGCAGCCGGGATCATTCGCGCCTACCTCGACACGGCCGAGATCGGCCCGCTGGGTGCGGGGGTGCAGTTTCACTTCTGGTGCTACGCCTTCCCGCACGCCCGGTGGGCTGCGTGGTTCGATCTGCTGGCAGGAGTTCATCCAGGTCCTCCGGGGCCTTCCAGCACTCCACGGCCGCGTAGCCGACCTCGGCCAACTGGACGAACAACTCGCCGATGGTATCCCGAGGCCAGTTCAGGATCGGCCAGCAGCAGCATTGCTTGATCCGACTCATGGCTGCTGGACCTTGCCCTCCGTGTACAGCGGCGTCTTGCCGTTGAGGTCGATCGTCAGCGTGTCGGTCCCGTCGGAGAGGCGCAGGACCTTCGAGCCGACGTTCTGCTGGACGTAGGGGGATTCGTAGACGGGCCAGTTCTCGAAGGTCAGCTCCTGGCCGTTGGTCCACGCCTCGGGCCTTCCGCCGGGCCCGCCGGTGTGGCGGATCTCCAGCCGGTCGCCCTGCAGCGAGGTGTAACTGACCATCCGCTGCGAGTTGAACTTCGCAAGGTCGAGTTTGGTCTCTTCCAGCACGGCCTGCTGGAAATCGGCCATCGTCTCGAACTGCTCGCCCTCGGCAGCCTGGATGACCCACCCGCCCAACCTGCCGGGCGAGACGAGGAAGTGGTGCGTGTCTTCCTTGACCGGCTCGGCCTGTCCCTGCTTGCCGGGCTTGGTCGCCTGGCCGCGGGCGGCGTTTCCATTCAGCGGTCTGGCGGCGACCCACGCCCGCCCGGACTTCCAGAAAAACCAGCCGCCCTTCTCGATGGGGTCACCTGCCTGGATCGGGTAGCCCAGCAGGGAACGATGACGCGTTCGGACGTCCTCGTCCTTGTCGACGTAGGTGATGTTGATCGCCGCGCCGCGCTTCTGGTGGTACTGGTCGTAGGGCGTGCGCCCCTCCAGCGGGAAGTGGCCGTGGTAGCCGTTGGAGGCCCCGAACGAGACCACGTCGCGTTCGACGCGGGTCAGCAGCTTGAACATCGTCGTCTGGGGCAGGATCGTCCCGGACGTCCGCACGCCGGCGTCGGGCGAATAGAGCGTGCCCATCGCGTAGTCGTCGGTGAAGTAGAGCACCTCGTGGAGGTGGTTGTGCTTGTCGCCGGTGTAGGTGGGCTTGGTTCCGCGGGCCTCGTAGGGCATGGGAACGTTCTTGGCGGCGATGTTGCGGATGACCTTGTGAGGCCGATAGGTCGACATCGCCAGGTTCAGCGCCGGATACCGATTGACCTCCACCATGGGCTTGTCCATCCAGACCCCCCGATCGGAGTGGCCGAACAGCACCCAGCAGCACCAGTCGGTGTGCGTGCCGGTCTGGGCGTACTTCAGGTGTTTGGCGCCCGGGAAACCCGGCTGCTGCCATGTCGTGCCCATTGCGCTTTTGGCAAAGCCCCGCGCCTCGGGCCCCAGCTGACAGCCGAAGTAGTACTTCCGCCCGATCGCCACGACCAGCCAGTCCATCGCGGCCCGGGCATTGGCGACGGTCCTCTCATCTTTGGCGAAATCGTACGTGTTGGCCAGAGACGCCAGCGAGAAGCCCACGTACGTCGAGGAGTCGTACTCGCCCATGCCGATCGTGTAGAAGCGGTTGGCCTGGTATTCGATCCAATCGGCCAGGTACTTCGTCTGCTTGTTGAGCGGACTGTTTTTGTCCAACCCGCCGAGATACTCGCCCCAGACAAACCCGCTGGCCCGCGACATGAACGTGTGATTCTCGGTCCCGTAGGAGACGGAATTCATGTTGCCCACCAGCCGGCCGAAGTTGTCGCGGACGTTGGACTCCATGAACTCGACGATCTCCCTGGGCAGCGAGTCCTTGAGCTGGAAGAACATCCGCGTCTTCTGGAACGTCGCGAAGTGGTACAGCCCGCGGTCACCTTTCTTCTTATCGACCCCGATCAGGAACCGGTAGAGCTTGAGCGCATCGGCGTCGTCGGGGTCCAGATGCAGCCGCGCGATGACCACGGGCATGGCGTACTTGTGCGGGTCGCCGCCGGCGTTGGCGAAGTAGGGATTTGTGCTGAACCATTCCAGAAGGCCATCGGCCGAGCGCTCGGCCGTCTGGCGGATGAAGAACTTCGCCCGACGCTGGAAGGCGGCCTCTTCGGCGTCTCCGGAGCTGACGGTCTGGGGGGCGACGGCCGGGGCCTTGGGCGGATCGATCTTCCTCTCTTGCGCCGCATTCTCCTGGGCGGCGGCGTGGGTGCAGCCCAGCAGCGTCATCGACAGAAGCACGACCAACAGGAACCGGTAGAATCTGGCAGCGAACATGACGTCTCCTCACAAAGGCCCGATGTGCAGGGAAGGTCCCGACTTCCTGGATTCAGCATAGCAACTGCCGGCAGGATCGGCAACGATCAGTCGCGCGGCGCGCCGGGGGAAAAGATCTCGTGGCCCGGAACCTGGAAGGCGTCATCTGTCTGCCTGCACCAGTCCGCCAATCGGCTGCGCAGATCCTCCAGCACATCGTCTGAGCGGTTGGCCGCTGCCAGGTTGACCATCTCCCCCGGATCCGCCTCCAGATCGACCAGTTGCTGGCGGTTGTGGCCCCACTTCCAGACGGAGTACTTGTATCGGTCGGTCACGATGCACCGACCGACATTGCGCTTCAGAGAGCGTGCGGGGTTGCCGCTTTCCGGGTTCAGCGCCGATTCGACAATCAGTTCCTCTCGCCAGTGGCTCGGCTTGCTGCCGGAGCACAGATCCAGGATGGATCGGCCGGGCAGATCCGCCGGGATCGACACCCCTGCCGCGGCCAGGCAGGTCGGCAGCAAGTCCAGGCCGGTGGAAACCAGGCCATCACAGCTCCGCCCTGCTTCCACACCCGGACCGGCAAGGATCATCGGCACGCGGATGACCTCCTCGTAGAACGTCATTTTCTGGTTCCATCGGTGGGCTGCACAGCCATCCCCATGGTCCGACATGAAAATAACCAGCGTATTCTGCGCCAACCCGTTCTCCTCCAGCACCCGGGTGATCCGCCCGATCTGCCGGTCGACCAGTTCGACCATGCGATAGTAGGCCCAGAGGTAGCGTCTCCACTGCAGCGGGGTGTAGTTCCGCGGCAGGTAGATTTCCATGCCTGCCTTCTGCACCACCCGCAGGATTTCCGGCTCGTAAGGGGGGATGGCGTGGTTGGCCGGCAGGAGGGGCAGCTCGGATTCCACGGGTGGCTGGCCGAACTGGCCCTCCCAGAGGGGCATCTCCCGGGCCCATTCGCAGATGTTGTGTGGGTTGACGAAATTCGCCAGTGCCAGGAAAGGCTTCTCGCCCGGATCGCGCAGGAATTCGGTCATCCGATCGCCGACCTTCACGTCGCCGTGGCTGCAAAGAACCTCGAAGAGGCGAGATCCGTCGGCCGGGGGCGTGTCCTTGCCCGCCCAGACACAGCGGTACCCGGCGCGGGCGAAATGGCCGGCCATCTGTTGATCGTTCTGGAAATCGTGGCCCCAGAAGATCTTGCCCGTATTGCCATAGATCTCCAGCTCGTGCGGGTATCGCCCGGTCATGTGACTGGCACGTGCGGGCGTGCAAAGCGGATAGGTGCAGTATGCCCGTTGGAACCGGGTTCCTCGCTGGGCAAGTGCATCCATCGCCGGCGTCGAAAGCCACTCGTTTCCCGCGCAGCTCATCGCCGCGTGGGTCTGCTGGTCTGTAATCAGGATCAGGATATTCGGCTGGGCCATTAATCGTCCGTTTCTCTCAAGAAGGCCGCCACGCCAGCAAGTCTAGTCCCTGCCTGTTGGATTGTCTACATGCTCCGTTGTGCGTTTGCCCCCGAGAGTGCATTGCAGCAGCCGGATCTGAGAACTTCGCGCATGACGTCTTGCCAATCCTGCAGGAGACTTGTAGCCTTGCAGACATCAGGCGAGGGGCGCCGGATACGACACGTGCATATCAAATCTCACAGATCGGGCTGGACGGTTTCGGCGGTTCTCGGCAGGCTGGTCCTGGGCGTGATGGCGGCCGGGGCGGCCTGGCTGCTGGTCCGCGGGCCGCGGCCGGACTCCGACGTCCCCGACGACCGCGTCGTGGTGACGTACTGGGAGAAATGGACCGGCACGGAGGCAGCCCAGTTGCGGAGCATTGTCGACGAGTTCAACCGGACTGTCGGCAAGGAAAAGGGCATCTACGTCCAGCTGACCACGATCAGTTCGATCCATCACAAGACACTCGTTGCCACCGCCGCCGGGGTCCCGCCGGATATCGCGGGCGTCTGGTACGGGCAGGTCCCGCAGTACGCTGCGCTGGGGGCGGTGACGGACCTGACCGACCTGGCCGCGGCCGGGGGGATCACCGAAGACTACTACAAGCCCGTCTACTGGGATGGCTGCCTCTATCGCGGCCGACTCTACGGGCTGATCTCCACGCCCTGGGCAGTTGCCCTGCACTACGACAAGCAGGCCCTGATCGAGACGGGGCTGGACCCCGACCGCCCGCCGCGGACGCTGGAAGAGCTGGCCCGCTATACCGAGGCGATCAACCGGTACGACGAGGACGGTTTCCTGACCCGGGCCGGCTATGTGCCGACCCTGCCGAACTGGTTTCTGCCCATGCTGCCGATCTGGTTCGGCGGGCAGGTCTACGACGAACAGACCGACGAGCTGACGCTGACCTCGCCGGAGGTGCTGGCGGCATTCCAGTGGCTCTACGATTATAACGCTTCGATCGGCCCGCGGGCGATCCGCCGGTTCCAGGCCTCGATGGGCAGCCGGACGTGGGCCTCGCCGCAGAACCCCTTCCTCTCGGGCGATCAGGCGATGCTCCAGCAGGGCGTCTGGCTGGCCAACTTCATCGAAACCCAGAAGCCCTCCTGGAACCGCTGGCGGCTGGACGGCGTGGACGTCGAGCAGTGGAAGCGCACCGAGACCCGGCTGCCGCTGGCCCAGAGGCGGGCCCACTACCGCTGGGGTGCGGCGCCGTTTCCTTCCAGTGTCGAAGGACCGCCGGTGACCTTCGCCGGTTTCGACGTGCTGGTGATCCCCTCGACGGCCAAGCACAAGAAAGAGGCCATGGAGTTCCTGCTCTATCTCAACCGGCAGGAGGTGATGGAGAAGCTCTGCTCGATGCACTGCAAGAATTCGCCGCTGGCCGAGGTCAGCGAGGAGTTCCTGGCCAACCACCCCAACCCGTACATTCACATCTTCGAGCAGATGACGGCCGGGCCCGGGGCGCATACCTACCCGAAGATCCCGATCTGGACCGAGTTGGAAATGTACCTGCTCTACGTCGCCCAGGAGATCGGGGAACTCCGGGCCGAGCCGGCCGAGATCCTGGCCGAGACCCAGCGGATCTTCACCGCCAAGTATGACCGCTTCCGCGCCCGCCAGCGAATGAGGGATGCCCGATGACACGCCAGCAACGACGCAATTTGCTGAAAGGACTGGCCTTTCTCTCTCCGTGGCTGGTGGGGTTCTGCCTGTTCATGCTCGGGCCGATCGTGCTGTCGGCCTGGTACAGCCTGTGCGAATACTCCATGCTCCAGGAGCCGCTCTACATCGGCCTGGAGAACTACCGCGAGCTCTGGGCCGACCCGCTGTTTACCAAGTCGCTGACCAACACGCTGGTCTTTGCCGCGATGGCCCTGCCTGCGACGATGCTGATCTCCCTGGGCCTGGCGCTGCTGCTGAACGTCCCGTCGCGGGCCCAGTCGTACTATCGCACGGTGATCTTCCTGCCGTCGCTGGTCCCGGTGGTCGCCTCGGCGATCGTCTGGCTGGGGCTGTTCGACGCCAAGCGCGGGCTGTTGAACCAGGGCCTGGAGCTGATCGGCCTGACCGGCCCCAACTGGCTGCGCGATCCGAGCTGGGCCATGCCCGCGCTGGTCTTCATGAGCCTCTGGGGCGTGGGCCATACCGTGGTGATCTACCTGGCCGGTCTGCAGGACGTGCCGACCGAGTTGTACGAAGCGGCCGAGGTCGACGGGGCCGGCTGGTGGTCGCGGCTGTGGAACGTCACCCTGCCGATGATCTCGCCGGTGATCTTCTTCAACCTGGTCATGGCGATGATCCGCGTGCTGCAGGTCTTTACGATCCCGTACATCATGACGCCCCAGGGCGGGCCCGGGCGCTCGACCTACTTCTACACGATGTACCTCTATGACAACGCGTTTATCTACCTCCGCATGGGCTACGCCAGCGCCATGGCGTGGATCCTGCTGATCATCATCCTGCTGCTGACGGGCCTGGCGTTCTGGTCGTCGCGGCGGTGGGTGCATTACCGCAGCCAGTGAGGCAAGAGCAGATGGCCCGATCATACAAACGAGGACTGACCCCCGCCCAGCGGCTGGCGGTGCACCTGGGGCTGCTGCTGATCTGCGCGGGCTTCGCCCTGCCGGCTGTCTGGATGGTCTCGACCAGCCTGAAAACGCTGGAAGATACCAGCCAGGCCGACCTGATCCCCCCCGACCCCCAACCGGAGAACTACGCGGATGTCTGGACGCACGACCGCTTCGACATGCCCCTGCTGACCCGCAACACGCTGATCATCGCGATCCTCTCGGTAGCGGGGATGACACTGTCCAGTTCGATCGTCGCCTACGGGTTTGCCAAAATCCGCTTCCCCGGGCGCAACGTGCTGTTTGCGATCCTGCTTTCGACGATGATGATCCCCTTCCCCGTGCTGATGATCTCGCTGTTCCGCGTCTTCCGCTGGATGGGCGACGATCTGGGGATTCAGATGCTCGGGACGACCCGGCCTCTGTGGCTGCCGGCCTGGTTCGGGGCGGCATTCAATATCTTCCTGCTTCGCCAGTTCTACCGGACGATTCCGGATGAGCTCTCCGAGGCCGCCCGGATCGACGGCTGCAACGAATGGGGCATCTACTGGCGGATCGTCCTGCCGCTGTCCAAGCCCGCCCTGCTGGTCGTGGGGCTGTTTACGTTCCTCTTCGCCTGGAACGACTTCCTCGGCCCGCTGGTTTTCCTGCAGTACCCCGACCAGTACACCCTCTCGCTGGGTCTCCAGGCCTTCCAGAGCCAGCACGGGGGCAACCAGTGGAATTACCTGATGGCCGCGGCGGCGATGATCATCCTGCCGGTGATCCTGCTGTTCTTCCTGATGCAGAAGGCCTTTATCAAGGGCATTTCTACGACGGGTCTGAAGGGCTGACCGCAGCGGCGGCGGCCCGTTGGCCCAGCCCGGTCAGGCCGTCGGTGACCTGGCCGGCCTGGTCGGCTGCAGAGCGGACCGCCCGCGCAGAATCTTCGATCTTCTCGATCAGCTCGCTGAAAGCTTCGACGACGGCGGCAAAGCCCTGCCCCTGCTCGCCGAGTCGATGGGCCTCGACATTGCCGTTGACCGTCGCGATCCGGGCCTCGCGCAGCAGGGCTTCGAGGTCCGCCGCGGCCGCGCGGCAGGCAGATTCCTGGGCCGAGCTGCTCCCGGCCAACTCGGACAGGACGGATTCCAGGTTTTTCTCATGCATCTCGGCCATGGCGGATTCGCCTTCTGTCGGATTGCCCTGCCCCCCTGGCTGCATCGGCTGGATCGGACGCCCGATCCAGCAAAAGCTCGGCCCGGGCGGCTGTGAAATCCGCTTCCTGCTGCGCACGGGCAGGCCTGGCTCCGATAGACACATACGGAAGTCATCTGTATCCAGCGATCCCCAGCGGAGGTTGACCATGGCAAGGCATTCCGGCAGGAGTCGATCTTCCCAGGCCCGAAAGCCCAGGCATTGCACGGCTCCTGAGCCCCTGGGCCGGGCCCCGCAGGTCAAGCTGGAGATCCGCATCGAGGAACTCGACGAGCGGACGTTCCAGGCCATCGACGCCGTGGCCGGGCAGATCCAGCAGCGCATCGAGCAGGCGACCAGCCTCGACGAGCTGCGCCTGCTGACCACCAAGGCCCACCTGCTGCTGGCGATGAAGAGTACGCATCGGTCGATCGGCAGGCTGGTGATGGGCTCGACCGAGACGGCCATCGACGCCCTGCCCCTGACCCGCATGCAACTGGAGCGGTGCTTTCTGGCGCTGCTGATCGAGGACCAGCCCGGGCGCTGGTATAAACGCTATCGCAAGAACGCGTGGAAGGCCTTCGCCGAAAAATTCTTCCGCGACCAGCACTGCCTCGGGCACCTCGAACCCTACGACGCGTACTTCGACCCCAACGGTCCGGGCATACAGACGCTGCGGGCCTTCTCGCGTGAAATGGACGTCTGGGAGGATGAATTGCAGACCCTGCGGATCATGATCCGCGGCGAGGAGATGGACCCCCGCTGGGACAAGCGCTTCATCGCCGACATGCCCACGCCGGGCAAGGCCCTGCATGTGCTGGAGGTCGAGACGCACCGCCGCCTGGCCCGAATGCTCTACCCCTACTACGACAACCTCTCGCACTTCTCGCACGGCGGATTGGCCGGGGTCATGGAAGCTGCCATCCTCCGCAACGATCCGGTCTCCGGCGAGGCAGACGGGCAGATCAGCCGCGATGAGTTCTTCCGCTCCAGCGTCCTGGAACAGACCCTGCCGCTGAGCTACGTCTCGATGCTCTTCGTCGCCACGCTGCACTGCGCAGCCCAGCCGCTGGACCAAGAAATCCACCAACTGCTCGCCCGGACCTGGCAGCCGTACCACTCCGACGGCTCGCCGATGGGCATCGCTCTCTGGGACGGCTGGGCGGGAAACGCCCTGGCAGCCCAGGCCCAGCCGGCAGAATAGATCGCCCCGGGCGAAATCGTTTCTTTGGCAGTCGCCTCACCGGCTGGTATCATCAGCCCATGCGCGTTGCACGTCTCATCCCGCTGCTGCTGATCGCCGCCCTGCCCGGGCCCCGGCCCCTGCTGGCCCAGAGCGATGAGGCGACCAGGGCGTGGCAGGCGCTGTTCGCCGACCCGGCCACCCCGGCCGGGACCGAACGACGGCAAGCACTGCTCGAAGCCATCGGCCATGACGTCGAGGCGTTGAAGCAACTCATCGCCGCCGACTCGACCTACCCCGCCCGGAAGCCCGGTTGGCAGAAGCAGCAGATCCGCATCAGCGCAGAGGGCAAGGGCTGGGACGTCGAATTCCACCTGCGTATCCCCGAAGGGTACGATCCGAAGAAGTCCTGGCCGCTGCTTCTGGTCGCCCACGGGATGGGCGGCAACGGCGAGCAGATGGGCGGGGTCTACCAGAAGCTGCTGGGCCCCGAGGCCGAGAAATGGCTGATCCTGGCCCCCACCATGCCCGGGCCCAAAGGCTACAACGCCCAACCTTACCAGCAGCAGGCCCATCTGGAACCGATGATGTGGACCCGGCGCGTCTGCAACGTCGATGACGAGCGGATCTTCATCTCCGGCTACAGCCAGGGCGGACACAGCACGTGGAACCTGGTGACGATGTTCCCTCGGTTTTTCGCCGGTGGGATCCCCATGGCCGGCGTGCCGATCTACCGGACCGGTGCCCCGGCCGGGACACTTTACCTGGAAAACGCCCTGGCAACGGCGATTCTGCACCGCTGGGGCGAAAACGACCGCGTGGGCGAGTCGATCGGCAACACGGACCTTGCCCGGGCCGCCGACAAACGACTGAAGATCATCAAGCACCCGAGATACAAAGGCATCGAGGTCGCCGGCGCCGGCCATCTGCAGGTCTGGCCGAAAGACGGCAAGGACCTGGTGGCGTTTCTCAACGACCATCGCCGGGCCCCCCTGCCCGAGTCGTACCAGCGGAATTTCTCCTTCCCCGACGCGGGGCGCGGCTACTACGTCGAGGCGATCGAATTGCTGCGAAAGCCCTTCGACCTGACCCAGCCGACGCGGATGCAGGTCCGCCCGCAAGACCCGCCGCCTACGGCTGAGCAGATCTTCCACGCGCGCAGGCAGCGGGCCAGCCGGGCGCTGTTCAAGTTCTGGGTAACGCTGGACCGCAAGACCAATCGCCTGGGCGTCCGCCAGCGAGACATCGCCCGGATGCGGTTCTACATTTATGATGGCATGCTGGACCTCTCGCGGCCGGTGATCCTTCGCTTCGGCTCGCGGGCCTGGCGGGGAGAGATTCCCGCATCGGCCTCCTGCATGCTCCAACAGTACACCATCGACCGCGACGCCGGGCGTCTGCTGGTCAACGTCGTCGAACTGGACGACCAGGGACAGGCCCGGATCCGCCACGATTCACAATCCCCACAACCCGACGAATCGGAGTAACCATGCGCCTTGAAGGCCTCATCGCCGCTGTCGTGACACCCATGAATCCCGACGGCTCGCTCTGCCTGGAGCGCGTCGCCGACGTCGTTTCCTTCCTCCAGTCGCGAAACGTCAAAGGCGCATTCGTCTGCGGGACCACGGGAGAGTCCGCCAGCCTGGCCGCCGACGAACGACGCGCCGTGGCCGAGGCGTATATCGACGCCGCCTCGGGTTCCATGCCGGTCATCGTCCACGTCGGGCACGATTCATTGACCGAAGCGGCCGGCCTGGCGCGACACGCCGCAGAGGCCGGGGCAGACGCGATCGCCGCCGTCCCGCCTGTCTACTTCAAGCCCGAGAACATCGACGTGCTGGCAGACTGCTGCGCGCGGATCGCCGAGGCGGCAGAGGCCCTGCCGTTCTACTACTACCACTTTCCCAAGCTGACCGGCGTGGCGTTCCCGATGCGCAACTTCCTGCCTGCGGCCGGGGCGAAGATCCCCAATCTCGGCGGGGTCAAGTTCACCCACATGGACACGATGGACTACCAGCGATGTCTGGAAGCCGACGGCGGGAGGTACCAGGCATTGTTCGGCCATGACGGGTACGTGCTGGCAGCGCTGGGCGTCGGGGCCAAGGGGTTTGTCGGCTCGGCCCACAATTTCGCCTCGCCGCTGTACCACAAACTCCGCAACGCCTTTACCCAGGGCGACAAGTCCGGCTCGCTGAAGTGGCAGTCGATAGCGGCGGGGATGGTCGGCACGTTCACCCAGTTCGGGACGGTTCCCTCGGTCAAGGCGACGATGTCGCTGTTGGGCATCGAGTGCGGGCCCTGCCGCCTGCCGCTGCGCAGCCTGGACGAAACCCGCAGCGCCGCGCTGAAGCGGGCCCTGCAGGGCCATGGCGTCTGGGACGTAATTGCCTGATCAGGGCTTGGGTCGGGACGAGCCGTAGGCCCGCAGGCCGGTCCGGCCGTGGCTGATGCGCTGCAGTTGCGACTTGGTTTCGGCGCGCTGGTCGTGGAGCGTGGCCTGGACGCGACGGTGAAGGGACTGGATTCTCTCGAAGCGGTTGCGGTCGTCCTCGTCGGGCTCACCGTCCAGGGGGCTCAGGGCCTCCAGCAGGGGCCTGGACAGTTGCATGATCTCCAGGAGCTGCTCGTATCGGCCTGCGGCAACCTGGCGGACCTGCTCGGCGAGGCTGTCTTCCAGGGCCAGCAGGGCCTGGGATTGTTCGGTGCTGAGGGGCATGGGTTCAGGCTCCGGTGGTCTGGAGCATGTTGTCGAGTTTCCGCAGCAGCTGGACGGCCTCGGTTTTCTTCGGATCGATGTTCAGCAGTCGCTGGAGCAGGTCGCGGCTGTCTTCGTACTTGCCCTCCTTGCCGTACAGCGTGGCCAGGCAGAACAGCACGGAGGTGTCGTCCGGGTGGGTATCGAGGTAGAGTTCGAGGTAGTAGATGATCTTGGAGAAGCTGCCCATCTTCACCGACGTCTGGAAGAGGCCCAGCAGGGCCAGCAGGTTGTCCGGGTCGTGGTCGAGCGACCGGAGGTACATGTCGAAGGCGGCGGGGTATTCCTGTCGTTTCTGGTGCAGAACGGCCATCGCGGCCAGGGCCTCGGCGCATTCGGGCCTGACTTCCAGGCAGCGGGCCAGGCTGGACTCGGCGATCTGAAGCTGGTTGGCCTGAACGGCCAGTTTGCCCAGTTCCAGGTAGGCCTCGTGCTTGTCCGGGCGGAGTTGGATGGCCTTTTCGTAGGCGGGCCCGGCCTCGGCGTAGCGGCCGAGGTTGGCGTAGCAGTCTGCCAGCTCGATCAGCACGAAGTACTTCTGCTCCGAAAGCTCGACCATGGTGTTCAGGGAGCATGGTTTGGCTAGCACGATTCAGACCTCATGACTTTCCAGTTGTGCGATAACGTTCTCGTATCCGGCCGCGGCCTGTTCGTAGTCGCCGAGGCGGTACAGCAAGGTCGATTCGATCAGGTCGGTGTCGATGGTCGGCAGATGCTCGCGGGCCTGTCGGACCAGTTCCAGGGCCCGGCGGTCGGCGTTTCTGTCGTCGAGCCGATACAGCGACCAGGCGCTGCGGGCCAGGCAGATGCCCCTGTCCCCGCCGCCGACCGGGGCGTCAAGAAGGATCCGGCTGGCCGAGTCGAACTGCTCTTCGTGGACAGCCTTCTCGAACTGCCAGAGCAAGTTGTCGTACTGGCTGGGGTGCTCTTTGTGCTTGAGGTTCTTCAGGTGCACGCCCGCCATCTCCAGCGATCGCCAGTACGAGCCCTTCGGGTGGGCCTTGCGGGCTGCGAGCAGCTCGTCCTTCCGCACCACCGCGGCCCGTCGCGAGCCCCGCTGCTGGAGCCAGTACCCGATCTTCGGCTGGCTGTTGTGTTCCAGGGCGAACAGCTGCGGTTCGATCCAGGCCCCTTCGGTCACCGGGTAGGCGTCGGGGAGGATGCCCACGAACTGGCCATCGCAGGCGGGCAGGACGGCGTCGAGTTTCTCGGCCGAGCTGAGACCATCGGCCACTTCCACGAACTCCAGCGGCGGGTAGTCCATCGCCAGTTTCTCGCGATCGGCGGGCGTGACGGGAATCAACAGCTTGTACGGCGCGAACGTGTGCGAGAGAATCGCCGAGATCACCGACAGGCGGCGCGGCTCGATCTTGTCCAGCAGGTAGACGATGGATGTGTCCTTGCGGTGGGTCCAGGGCTTGGGCGGCCGGGACCAGACGATCTTGCGGCAGCGCTGGGAGAAGGCGTCCTGGTCTCTGCGTTGCATGTCGCTGATGCGGTCGGAGTGTCGCTGGTTCAGCTGCGTGTGGAAATCGCCGGTGACCTTGGCGACGTGCTCGAAATCGCTGAAGAACGAGATTCTCCGGGCGATGTCCCAGTCGATCAGGACGGTGATCTCCGGGTTGTACAGGCCGGTCTTCTCGAACAGGTCTGTCCGGTGCATGGTCGAGCCGTGCGGGGCGGTGTTGTACTTCAGCAGGAAGAACGGGTCGTAGTCGCGGCTGACGACCACCGATTTGCCGAGCACCTTGCGGTTGTTGTTGGCGTCCAGTTGGACCAGGGAGCAGTTCAGGTCACTGTAGGCGGCCTGGCAGTCGGTCGGGCCTTCGAGGCATTCGACCAGGCTCGATACGTGGTTGCTGTAGTGCAGGTCGTCGTCGTCGAGATAGAGCACGTACTTGCCCCGGACGTGCTCGATCGCCTGGTTCAGGCTGCGACACTTGCCCCAGTTCTCTGCCCGGTCGATGTACTCCAGGCGGTCGTCGGCGAACTGGTCGATCACGTCCTTGACATCTTCCCCGCCGTCGCGGACGACGATGACCTGCAGGTTGTGGTATTCCTGGGCCAAGGCGCTGGCGATGGCCGTGGAGAGGTACTTGGGCCGGTTGTACGTCGGGATGATGTAACTGACCAGCGGGCCTCGGGTTGGATCGGTCTTGGAGGGAATGTGAATCATCGACAAGCACCCTGAACGCTGGAGTCAAACGAACGGCCCCGGGCGGCGGAGGCGTCTGGGCCTGGTTCAGCTGGCGCGCCGGGCCTGCTTCTATTGACGGGCAAAACATCGGCTGCATGAGGGTTTCTCAGTCGAAACCAGGCCGCCAGCCACCCCAACCCGGCCGGATCGACCCAGACAGGCTTCTCCGGATCGCCTGCGGGACATACGCGGAAAGAGGCTGCGGGCAAGGCCCGGCCGTCGCCGGACCCGGTCGGTCGCTTCGGTTTAAGCTTGATTCTCGGCATGTCTGCTTCCTTTGCGCTATCGCTGTCCGGTTCGTCGCACCCCCATAGAATGCAAAGTCCATGCCGCCGGAGAATTCCTGTTTCGAATTCCTCCCACATAAGAATATAATTTATTTTTTTACAGATGGTTACAGATCCGACATGCCCCGCCCCTGACCCGGGCCTCTTCAGGATCGACCACCAGCACGACCAGCAATTGCGCGCCGATCGGGCGCGGATGTACAGGCTTTGACCCCCGAGGGGCCCTATCGGGCCATGCCCTGCCAGACGACGTCCTTGAGTTGCAGTTCGACCGAAGTTCGGCCGCGGAAGTGGTTCAGCACCGGCTCGACAGCGATGTCCACATCGTTGACGCCCACCAGCAGTTCGGCCAGGTCGCCCATGCCGAAGCCCACCGCCCGCATGGTGACCGGTCCCTGGCCGACGACCATCCCGGCCGTTTTGCCCGTCCGCCCCATCCGCTTGGGCGGGTTGACCACCCGGACCCCGCGGACTGCCAGGACCGGACGCGGGTTGCCCTGCCCGAACGGCGCCATCCGGTCGATCCGCTCGACCGTCGGATAGGCCAGGTCCGCCAGGCTGACTTCCGCTTCGCAGTCCAGCGAGCCGGCCAGGTCCTCGGCCCGGAGGTTCTCCGAAGCGTACTGCCCGAACCTGGCAGCGAAGGCGTCGAGCTTGCCGGTCTCGATCGTCAGCCCGGCCGCCATGGCATGCCCGCCGAAGCCCACCAGCAGATCGGCGCAGGCTGCCAGGGCGTCGCGCATGTGCAGGCCGGGGATCGATCGGCCCGAGCCGCGGGCGAGGCTCTCGCCGTTGCGGCTGATCAGAATCGTCGGCTTGGCGAAGCGGTCGACCAGCCGGGAAGCTACGATGCCCACCACCCCGCCGTGCCAGTCCTGTCCGGCCAGGACAATTGCCCCCGCCTCCTCGGCTGCCAGGTTCTTCGCCTCGACCATTTCCAGGGCTTCAGCCAGGACCTCGCGCTCGACCTTCTGCCGCTGGCTGTTCTGCTCGGTGAGATACTCGGCGATCTTGCGTGCCTTGGCCGGCTCGGGCCCGGTCAGCAGTTCCACCGCCAGGCGTGCGTGGCCCATGCGGCCGCATGCATTCAGCCGCGGGGCCAGCTTGAAGCCCACGTCGAAGCTGTCGAGTTTGCCCTCGATCCCGGCGGCGTCGCGCAGCGCCGCGATGCCGGTATGGTCGGTCGCCCCCATCGCCGCCAAGCCGAAATGGGCCAGCGAACGGTTCTCGCCGATCAGCGGCACGACATCGGCGATGGTGCCCAGGGCGGCCAGCGTGGTCGCGTCCAACAGGAATTTCCGCATGGGGGCATCGACGCGGTCGGTCTCTGCCACCTGGCGGGCGACCTGCCAGGCCAGCTTCAGCGCCACACCCGCTCCGCAGAGGTGCGGGTTGGGGTACAGCGTCCCGGGCAGGGCCGGGTGAACGATCGCCTCGACTTCCGGCAGGCGCTCTCCCAGGCCGTGGTGGTCGGTGACGATGACATCCATCCCGGCTGCGGTCGCCTCGGCCAGCGGCTCGACCGCGCTGATACCGCAATCGACCGTAATCAGCAGGTCGCAGCCCTCCCGGGCGATCTTCGCGATCGCCTCGGGGTTTACCCCATAGCCCTCTTCCAGGCGGTGGGGCACGTAGTAATCCGCCGAGGCCCCCAGCAGCTTGAAACACGCCTCCAGAATCGCCACCGAGGTCATCCCGTCGACGTCATAATCCCCGTAGATGACGATCTTCTCGCCCTGCTTGATCGCCCGGGCGATCCGCCGGGCGGCCTGCTCGGCCCCGCTGAGCATGCCCGGGTCGTGCAGGTCGGTCAGCTTGGGCCCGAAGAACATCTGCCCCGCCTCGGCCGTCTCGATTCCGCGATTGACCAGCAGCTGGCAGATCAGACTGCTGACGCCCAGCTTGCGGGACAGGCCCTCCAGGCCGTCTGCCGGCGGGCAGATCTGCCATTTCCTCAGCCCCGGTTTCCATGCGTTACGCGGCATATCGGTCCTCGAATCCATTCTGCGACTGCTCTGGGGGCATACTATACCAGACCGCCGGCGCCAGGCGAAGGGGGCAAATGGCGGGAACGGATCGACCGAATCGTCCGTTTGTGCAGACAGAGGCCTGTTTCGCTCGGATCGATCAACAAGGAGAACCTCATGAACCGCCTCACCACTGTCTGCATCGCAGGTCTGGGCCTGCTGATTTCCGGCTGCGCGTCGGACAGCTCGACCCCATCCGCCAGGCCGGTCCCCGAGAAAGCTGAGAACGTAAAACCCCTGGCCGAAGGGGATTCCGTCCCTGCCGTAACACTGCGGACCCCATCGGCCGAGCCGGTGAATCTGGCGAAAGTGATCGCAGAGAAGCCCACGCTGATCGTCTTCTATCGCGGCGGGTGGTGTCCGTACTGCAACACGCACCTGGCCGGGTTGGCGAAGATCCAGCCGGAGCTTGTCGAGATGGGCTACCAGATTGTGGCGATCAGCCCGGACAGGCCGGCTGAGTTGACCGAAACCGCCGCCGGTCAGAAGCTGGATTACCAGCTGCTTTCGGATTCCGACGTCCAGGCCGCCCGGGCGTTCGGCCTGGCGTTTCGGGTCGAGGATGAACTGGTCAGCAAATACCTGAATGAGTACCAGATCGACCTGGAGGCTGCCTCCGGCCGCGACCACCACGTCCTGCCCGTCCCGGCGGTTTACCTGGTCGATACTGATGGGACGATCCGCTTTGCCCACGTCGATCCGAACTACCGCGACCGCCTGTCGGCCGAGCGCATCCTGGCCGTGGCCAGGGAGAACCGCCCAGTCGACTGACGGCTGGTCCGCCAGAACATGTTCCGCACGGCACGCGGACGAAAAAGCCCCGTTTCTGCTGGATTCGGGGCTTTTTGCTGCGCGGCTGGGCGTTGCAAATTCGGCCTCGGTGCGGTAGTCTTGCCAGACTCTTTGCTACGCCACCGACTTGAAAGGTCCCCCCCACGATGAAGAAGACCCAATATGGCCAGTTTTCCGAGGACGGCCGCGAGTTCATCCTCACCCAGCCGCGGCTGGACAGGCCCTGGATGAACGTGCTGTCCAACGGCAGATGGTGCTACGTCGCCAGCCAGATCGGCGGCGGGTACAGCTTCCTGGACAACCCCACCGTCGGGCGCATCACGCGATGGCACATCGACGGCGTGCCGCGCGACACGAACGGCAAGTTCCTGTACCTGCGCGACGAGGAGACTGGCGACTGGTGGGTTGCCAACGGGTATCCCCCGGCCGGCGAATTGGACGACTGGCGCTGCCACATCGGCCTGGGCTACAACCGCATCGTCTCGTCGAACAAGGGCATCGAGGCGGACATGCGGTACTTCACGCCCATGCCCGACGCGACCACCGCCACCGGCGGCGACGTGGGCGACCCCTGCCTGATCTGGCAGGTCAAGCTGACCAACAACTCCCAGAAGAAACGGACCATTTCGGCGACCAGCTTCTGCGAGATCGCCCTGGGCAACTGGTACGAAGATACCTCGTGGCGCGAGTTCTACCTGCTGTTCAACCGGCAGGAGTACAAGGACAACACGCTGTTTACCCGTTCGGTCCAGTGGGTCAAGTACATCGGCGGCTGGCAGGCGGCCAACTCCGATGCCAATAACATCCCCTTCGACAAGGCGGCCTTCCTGGCCAGCAGCGAAGAGGTCGTCGGCTACGAGGGCGAGCGGTATGCCTTCGTCGGCAGCTACCGCGACCTGGCCGACCCGGCCGCGATGGACGGGCCGCTGCGCAGCGAAGTCGGCGAAGGTCGCGACGCCTGCCACGCCCTGCAGAACCGCTT
Source organism: Phycisphaerae bacterium (assembly GCA_046541415.1). Classification (GTDB taxonomy): domain Bacteria; phylum Planctomycetota; class Phycisphaerae; order SM23-33; family SM23-33; genus CAZOVB01. The sequence goes on from JBKHDI010000045.1 coordinate 22,519, forward strand.
CGAGCTGGCCCCCGGCGAGTCGGCCGAGTTCGTCCTGCTGCTGGGCTGTGTCGAGCGCGAGGCCGACGACGCCTCGGAGCTGACCGACAAGTACCTCTCGGTCGAAAAGGCCAACCGCGCCTTTGCCAACAACCAGGCCTACTGGGACGCCGTCTGCGGCTCGCCCCACGTCCAGACGCCCGATGACGACCTGAACATGATGGTCAACTACTGGTTCAAGTACCAGGGGTCCAACCTGTCCTGGTGGAACCGCAACCCGGGCTACTGCTACTTCGGGATCTACAACTTCGGCGTCCGCGACGCCTGCCAGGATGCAGCCAGCCGCCTGCCGCAGGACCCCAAGTGGGTCCGCAGCCAGATCGTCGACCGGATCATGATCTGGCAGTTCGACGACGGCGACTACTCCCACGGCGGAAACTTCGTCTCGATGCAGGGCACGCGGACGTTCCACTCCGACGACCCGATCAACCCGCTGTTCATCGTGGCCAACTACGTCAACGAGACCGGCGATTTCAGCATCCTCGAAGAGATGGCGCCGTGGGTCGATCCCGAGACCTGTATCTCGGGACGAAGCAAGAAACCCGACGCGACGATCTATGAACACCTCATTGCGGGCATGGAGTTCTTCTGGAGCCAGTTCTCCGATCGCGGCCTGCCGCTGATCCTCAAGGCCGACTGGAACGACGCGCTGGACCAGCTGGGCAACCAGCGCAAAGGCGAATCGGTCATGCTGGCCGGCTGGGCGATCATCTGCCTGGAGATGTTCTACCCCTGCATGGAGCACATGGGCGACACCGCGCGCCTGGCCGAGTACAAACAGAAAATCGCCGACCTGCGAAAGACCGTCAACGAGCTTTGCTGGGACGGCGACTGGTACTGGCGCGGCACGCACGACAGCGGCTGGATCCTGGGCACGAAAAACCAGCTGGAAACCGGCGGGGCCCTGTTTACCAACCAGAACGCCTTCGCGATCATCTGCGGCCTGGCCGACAAGGACCGCACCAGCAAGATCCTCGCCAGCTTCGACAAGTACCTCGACACCGAGTACGGCAGCCACTGCTTCTACCCGCCCTTCCCCGACCCGGAACCCAAGGCGGGGATCATCTCCCGCTTTGCCCCGGGGACCAAGGAGAACGGCTCGCTGCAGGGCCACAACTCGCGGTGGCGCATCTGGTCGGAGTTCACCGCCGGCCGCGGCGACAAGGGCTACGAGCTGATCCGCAAGATGCTCCCGCCGGTCCGCCACGAGGCCGACCCGGACCGCTACACGATCGAGCCCTACATCGCCTGCCAGTTCATCTACGCTCCCCAGGCCGACAAACCCGGCGAGGGCTCGCACGCCTGGGCGACCGGCACGGCCGCCTGGACCCTGCTGAACGTCTGGGAGCACATGTACGGCGTCGTGCCGACCCTCGACGGTCTCCGCATCGACCCCTGCCTGCCGGCAGACTGGACCTGGGCCAAGATGACCCGCGACTTCCGCGGCGCTGCCTACCAGATCGAGATCTCCAAGCCCAAGGGCATCTGCAAGGGCAAGGTCAGCATCAAGCTGGATGATACGGTGCTGAAAGACAACCTGATCCCCCCGGCCGGTGACGGCAAGACCCACACCGTCAAGGTCACCATCGAATAACATCTCATCACGAAAACAGAGAGAACCATGGATTACGAAAAAATCGATAGAGACATTCTGACTCGCTACGAGGGCAACCCGGTTTTGAAGCCTGAAGACTTCATGGAGCAGTTGGGCTTCAAGATGCGGGCGGTGTACAACTCCACGGCCGTCAAGATGGCCGAGGGCAAGTACGTCATGCTCTGCCGGACCAACCAGCTGAACCACAAGACCCTGCTCTGGGGCGCCGACAGCGAGGACGGCCTGAACTGGAAGCTGCGTCCGGAGCCGTTCAAGATGCCCGACACCGACGAGTGGCGCGAGGCGACGACGACGGTGTACTACGACCCGCGCGTCACGTGGATCGACGGGGAGTACAAGGTCCTGCTGGCCTGCCAGACCACCAGCGAGTGTCGCGTGGCGATGTTCCGCAGTTCGGACCTGGTGACCCTGGAGTTCGTCAACTTCATCAACGCCCCGGACAACCGGAACATGGTGATCTTCCCGGAGAAATCCAAAGACGACCGCTACATGCGACTGGAGCGGCCGAGCATCCCCGCTGCGGGGGGCAAGGGCGATATCTGGATGAGCTTCTCGCCGGACCTGATCCACTGGGGCGACTCGAAGCGCGTGCTGCGGACCAGCGACGTCTGGAACTACGCGATCAGCGGCCTGGGCCCGTCGACCGTGCCGATCCGCACCGACGAAGGCTGGCTGATGGTCTTCCACGCGATCATGAACAACTGCACCACCCGCGAGTACAGCGTCGGCGCCTGCCTGCTGGACCTCGACAAGCCCTGGCAGGTCAACTACGTGACCAAGCACCCGATCCTGGCCCCGGAGGCCGAGTACGAAATGCGGGGCCTGGTCGAGCACGTCTGCTTCCCGTGCGGCAAGATCATCGAGCCGGACGGGACGGTCAAGCTCTACTACGGCGGGGCCGACACCGTCCAGTGCGTCGCGACGGGCAAGCTGGATGACATCCTCTTCGCCTGCAAGAACTGGTAACCCCGAACAGACACGATAGACAAAGCGGCCCCGGGCAGGACACCCCACCCGGGGCCAAGATTCAGATACGGAAAGAGACGATGGCGATTTACAACATTGAGAAGTACGGCGCCCACGGCGACGGCAAGACGCTGGACACCCAGGCGATCCAGGACGCGATCAACGCAGCCCACAAGGACGGAGGCGGGACCGCGCTGATCCCGGCCGGGCGGACGTACCTGTCCGGCAGCATATGGATGAAGTCCAACGTCGAGTTGCAGGTCGAACGCGGCGCGACGCTGCTGAGCTCCGACAAGCCCGACGATTTCCCCGCCTACGCCTTCCCCAAGGCCAAGAAACAGTCGGCCTTTATCGCCGCTGAAGGCGCCGACAACATCGCCGTCACCGGCGGCGGGGTGATCCACGGAAACGGCCGGGCGTTCATGAAAACCACCGACCGCTACCACTGGAAGGGCATCAAAGAGAGGCCCATGACCGTCGCCTTCTCCGAGTGCACCAACCTGACCTTCCGCGATATCACCTTCAAGGAAGCAGCCAACTGGACGCTGAACCTCTCGGAATGCGAGGACGTGCTGATTTCCGGCATCCGGATCCTCAACGACACCCGCCTGCCCAACTGCGACGGGATCGACCCGGACCACTGCCGAAACGTCCGGATCAGCGATTGTCACATCGAGGCCGGCGACGACTGTATCGTCATCAAGAACCGCGCCGAAGCCCCCGACGGCGGGCCCAGCGAGAACATCGTGGTGACCAACTGCACGCTCTGCTCGACCTCCACGGCCGTGAAGATCGGCACGGAGAGCATCGACGACTTCCGTAACATCACGTTCCAGAACTGCGTGATCCGCTCCTCCAATCGAGGCCTGAGCATCCAGCTGCGGGACCACGGAACCGTCGAGAACATCCTCTTTGCCAACTGTATCATCGAGACGCGCTACTTCTCGCCGAACTGGTGGGGCCGGGCCGAGCCGATCTACGTCACCGCCATCCACCGCGCGCCGGGCACGAAGCTGGGCAAGGTCCGCAACGTGCGGTTCAGCAACTGCCTCTGCCGCAGCGAGAACGGCGTGTTCATCGCCGGGTCCGAAGACTCGCCTATCCAGGATCTGACGCTGGACAACGTGCGCGTCGAGATCGACAAGTGGTCCAAGTGGCCCGGGGGCATCCACGACCGGCGCCCCTGCATGAGCCCGCGAACCGATTTCGGCATCGAACCGGATAAGGACGCCGGCCTGGCCGAGCACGTGACCAGCGGCATATTTGCCGAGCACGCCGATGGCCTGAGACTGCAGAACGTGGAAGTCGTCTGGGGCGAAAACCGCCAGGACTACTGGGCCCATGCCCTGGAGGCCCACAACGTCTCCAATCTCCGCCTGTCAGACTTCACCGGCAAGGCAGCCAAGGAAGACCTGGAAGACCAGCTGATCGACTGACGGTCCGCCCCTGCGGCGTCATCGCGGAATGCGACCATCGAAATAGCCGGGCAGCTTCGCCGGCCGGACGTCTTTCCACAGGCCCCGACCGTCGCGGATCGCCTGGCGCTGCAGCGCGCGGAGCTGGCCCATGCGGTGGTGGGCGAAACGCGGGTCGGCGTAGGCGTATCCCTGCTCGACCAGCAGGGCGTTGAGCAGCCTCCCGTCGGGCAGATAAACCCAGGCCAGCAGCCTCCCGTGTTTGCCGCGCGTCTGGGCGCCGGGTTCCAGTTCGATCCGCACGATCTTGCCCAGTGTCAGCTGCCGGGTAAAGCGTGAGGCCTCGGGCCCGAAGTGGTCGGGGCGCGGCTTGTCGGGGTGGTGCGTCTCGGGGGTATCGACCCCCCAGAGGCGGATGCGCGTGTCGGGCCAACGACCATCGGGGATGTCGATGTCGAAGGTGTCGCCGTCGATGGCTTCGACGACGCGAAAGCTCTTGCCGTCGTAGGTCTCCCGGTCGGCCGAGGCGTCGGGCGCGGTCGCCGGGTCCGTGGCGGGGGCAGGATCGAAAAGCCCCATCCTGTCGGCGCCGGCCACCAGGCCCAGCACGACCGCCAGGACGACCAGCGGCAGGCGCTTGCGCAGAACCGACCAGCGATCAGAATAAGACCGGGCCATGATGCGCCTCGGCTGCAGGTGCGTAAGGGGTTACTTGCCCGTTTTCTTCCTGGCGGCTTTCTTGCGGGGTTTCTTGCCGGTTTTCTTGCGTTTGCTGACGGCCGTGCCGAGGTCGAAGGCGTCGTGCACCAGCCTCAGGGCCTCTTTGCCTTGCGCCTCGTTGACCAGGCAGGAGATCCGGATCTCGCTGGTGGTGATGTTCTCGATGTTGATGTTGGCCTCGGCCAGGGCTGCGAACATTTTTTCGGCCACGCCGGTGTGGATCCGCATGCCCACGCCGACGACGGAGACCTTGGCCAGGTGGTCCTCGAAGGTCGCGCTGCAGTTGAGCTTGCTCTGGAGGGACTCGATGACCTTGCGGGCCTCGGGCAGATCGGACAGTTCGACGGTAAACGACACGGTCGCTTCGCCGTCGTGAATGGTCTGGATGATGTCGTCGACGACGATGTCGTTCTTGGCCAGGGTGTGGAAGATGCGGGCGGCAAAGCCAGGCTCGTCCTTGACCTTGTCGAGCGTCACGCGGGCCAGCTTGTTCTTCAAAGCGGCCCCGCTGACGACAATACGTTCCATGGTTTCGGTCTCGGCCACAATCATGGTTCCTTTGTTGGTGTTGAGGCTGGATCGCACGTGGATGGGCACGTTGTACTTCTTGGCGAACTCGACGGCTCGGTTGTGCAGGACGTTGGCGCCCAGGCTGGCCAGTTCGAGCATTTCGTCGTAGCTGATCGACGGGATCTTCCGGGCGGTCGGCACGATCCGCGGATCGGCCGTGTAAATGCCGTCCACGTCCGTGTAGTTCTCGCAGGCGTCGGCGTTCAGCGCTGCTGCCAGGGCCACCAGCGTCACGTTGCTGCCGCCGCGGCCCAGCGTGGTGATGTGGCCATCCTCGGTAACGCCCTGGAATCCGGCGACGATGACGATCCGTCCGGTGTCGAGCTGCTTGTGGACGCGTTGAATGTCGATCGACTTGATCTTCGCCTTCGTGTGGGCGTCGTCGGTGAGTATGCCGATCTGCCCGGCGGTGAAGCTGATCGCCGGGGCGCCCAGCGACTCCATGGCCATCGCCATCAGGGAGATCGTCACCTGCTCGCCGGTGGCCAGCAGTTGGTCCATCTCTCGCTTGGGCGGGTTGGGCATGATCGAGGCGGCCAGGGATTCCAGCGTGTCGGTGGTCTTGCCCATCGCCGAGACTACCATCACCACCTGGTGTCCCTGCTTGTGGTATCGCACCGCGCGCTTGGCGGCTGTGAGGATCTTCTCGGCGTCGGCTACGCTCGTTCCGCCAAACTTCATGCAGACTATGCTCATGGCCTGGTCTTGCTCCGGGATCGTTTGTGGGGTATCGTGCACTATCGGATCGAGGGCAAATCAATGTAACGAATCTGGCGGAAATTGCCAGACCCGATTCACCGAACCGTTACCGGGTGGAGGTCTTCATGGCCCGAAATGTCCTGTTCATCCTGTCCGACCAGCACAACGCCGACCTGCTCGGCTGTGCGGGCCACGCCCAGGTCCGCACGCCGAATCTCGACCGCCTGGCCGGTCAATCCGTCCGCTGCACCCGGGCGGTTCCCCAGAGCCCAATCTGCACCCCCAGCCGCATCAGCTACCTCTCGGGCCAGTACTGCCACAACCACGGCTACTATGGGCTTGGCGGGCCCAGGCCGGCCGGGCTTGGGACCTTCCTGGGCCACTTCCGCCGCGCCGGCTGGCGGACCGGGGCGTTCGGCAAGATCCATTGCCCCGAGTACTGGATCGAGGATGACTGCGACGAGTTCGCCGAAGTAACGCCCGCCTGCAGCATCGGCGGGGCCCCCGAGTACACCGCCTACCTCCAACAGCTGGGCCTGCTGGATGAACGCGACGACGAACGCCTCCCCGAGGCGGCGGGTCGGTTCCAGCCCCTCGATGCCCGCCCCTCCCGCCTGGACTACCAGCACACGCCCGAAGCCTGGACCGTCCGCCGGACCATCGAGTTCATCGAGCGGTCCGTCCAGGCCGGACGGGACTTCTGCGCCCACGCATCGATGGTCCGCCCCCACCAGCTCTACACACCATCCCAGCCGTTCTGGTCGATGTACCACGATGTCGACCTCCAACTGCCCCCCAACGCCGACTACGATCTGGCCGAAGCGGGCAAGGCCCCCCACCTGATCGCCAAGGCCACCGAGCAGCGGAAAGGAGACTGGGCGATCTTCGAGCCGAAAACATTCGAAGCAGCCCGGATGCGCAAGCTCCAGGGCTATCTCGGCTGCGTCAGCCAGGTAGACCACGCCGTGGGCGAACTGCTGGACTACCTGGACTCGGCCGGCCTGGCCGACGATACCATCGTCTTCTACGGCTCGGACCACGGCGAATACGTCTGCCAGCACGGCATCATGGAGAAGGCTCCCGGCATCTGCGCCGATGCGGTCTGTCGCGTGCCCTTCTTCTTCCGCGCACCCGGGCTGGGCCGGGGCAAGACCGTCGACCACCTCGTCGAGGCCGTCGACGTCTCGGCCACGCTCTGCTCGCTGGCCGGGCTGGAGCCGATGGAGACCTCCGACGGCTGCGACCTGGGCGCCTTGTTGTCGGGAGAATCCGACGAACCCGTCCACGACGTAGCTGTGACCGAGGGGCCTTGGTCCAAATCGGTGCGCACCGAGCGGTGGCGGCTGGTCTACTACCCCCACCGGTTCTTCGCCGAACAGTATCCCGAAGGCTTCGGCGAGCTCTACGACCTGGAAAACGACCCGCTGGAGATGCGGAATCTCTTCTTCCAGCCCGAGATGGCCGAGATCCGCTGCGACATGATGCGCCGGCTGACCGATTGGCTGGTAACCACCACGCGTCCGGTAACCGTCCTGCCTCACGCGAAATTCCACGGGCCCGGCTGTGTTACCCGATTCGGGGATACCGTCGCAGCCGACGGAAAGATCTCCGCCCAGCGGGTCGAAGCGGCCCGGCTGAAGACCTCCTATTACATCTGACAGGCGGAAAGCAACTCCATGCAGAAGATCAACCTGGAAAACAGCGACCTGCTGACCATCTACGGCGGCGGACAGATCCTCGCCTGCTCGGGCCTGGACGACCATACCGACATCGCGACGCACCTGGTCGGGCGGACCGCGTTCGGCGCCGCCGGGATCGACATCAAGACGCCCGGCCAGGCCAGCCTGCGCTTCGATACCGCCCCGCCCCGCAACTGCCAGATCACCGGCGATGCCCTGGAGTTGGTGGTCAGCTCGGGAATGGTCCGCGCTGTGTTCCTCGACAACCACCACCTGCTGATCGAGGGCCCCTGCGAAGTGACAGACGTGGCCGGACCGATCGAGATCTACGAAACCGCGGGCCGGGTGCTCGTCGGGGTGGAAGGGAAACTCGACCGGTCGAAGATCTCCACCGACGTCGGCCGCTGGTTCGACCGGCGCCGCCGCTGGCTCCAGGCCCAACCAATTCCGGAGGACCTGGAACCGCTGCGCCTGGCAACGACGGCCAAGGCGCTGTCGGTGATGAAGACGCAGGTCTGCACGCCGGAGGGGCACGTCGAGCACTTCTGGACCACGCCCGACCGCTGGCCCCACGCGGGGCTCTGGCTGTGGGATTCGGCCTTCCACGCCATCGGCTGGCGCCACATCGATGCGCAATTAGCGCGGGACATGATCTCGGCCGTGCTGGACGGCCAACGCGAAGACGGGCAGATCCCCATCCGCACCCTGCCCAAGCGCCAGAACGAGTACACCCAGCCGCCGGTGCTGACGCTGGCGGCCAGCCTGGTCGACCAGGTCGAGCACGACCCGGATTGGATGGTCGAGATCTACCCCAAGCTGGCGGCCTACATCCGCTGGGACCTGGAAAACCGCGACTCGGACGGCGCGGGCCTGCTGGAGTGGCAGATCGAGGGCAACGTCAACTGTCGCTCCGGCGAGAGCGGGATGGACAACTCGCCGCGGTTCGATGCAGCCAAGGCCCTGGACGCCGTCGACTTCAACAGCTACCTGGCCCTGGAGTGCGAGATCCTGGCCGAGATCGCCTACCGCCTGGGCCTGGACGACGAGGCCGAGCAGTGGACCGAAACCCACCAGCGCCTCTGCGACGCGATCAACCAGCGTCTCTGGAACCAGGACGCGGGCCTGTACGTCGACTGCGACGCCGCCACCGGCGAGCAGTCCGGAGTGTTGTCCTCGGCGGGGCTGCTGCCGCTGATCTGCGGGGCCCCGTCGGCCCGACAGGCCCAACAGCTGGCCGAGCACCTGCAGGACCCGCAGATGTTCGCAACGGCCTTGCCCGTTCCGTCCATCGCCGCCTGCCAGACCGACATCTACAGCCCGGACATGTGGCGCGGGCCGGTGTGGATCAACCTCAACTGGCTGATCGCCCTGGGCCTGGACCGCTACGACATGACCGAACAGGCTGCCCAGCTGCGCCTGCGCAGCATCGAGGAGATCGAGAAATGGTACGCCCGGACCGGGGCGATCTTCGAGTTCTACGACGACAAGGGCGTAACCCCCCCGCCGCAGTTGCTCCGCAAGGGCGCCTGCGACCCGGATAAGCACTGGACCCACCAGGTGATCTTCGACTACGGCTGGTCGTCCACGCTCTACCTCGACATGCTCTTCACCCTCCACGCCCCCGCCGAGCCAGACGAGGCTTGAGGC
>JBKHDI010000046.1:0-31134 GCA_046541415.1 Phycisphaerae bacterium
CTGGCGGATGTGAACTGCGGGATCACGATGGCGGCCAGGATACCCAGGATGATCACGACGATCAGGATTTCAACCAGGGTGAATGCATTCTGCTTGCGGGTCATCTTCATTCCTCCACGTCTTGCTTGCTTTTGAGGCAACTGTCTTATTCGGCGTCCTTGCCAACTCGCTCCGTGACATCGAGGTGGGGCTGGAGGCTGTCAGGCCTGCGTTGGGCTGGCCGGGGCGATGCGATTGTTCCCTGCATCGCCGGTTCCGGTTTACCTGGCGCCCCGGGGCTGCGGGCATGTCGCCCGGCTTTGCAGCCTGCGGGACTGACGCGTTGGCCCTTCGGCCCGTCTCCAGTTCCTCCGTCGTTGTCGGTTCCTGTCTGACCCCACGAGGGTCATCAGGTGTATCGACGCTTTGTCCGGGCAGCTTAACTAGCGGGACACTTTTGCCGCCAGCCGGCGAGAATCCCCGTAAAAGGATGCAGAAACAGAAGATGTGTCTCACGAGAGTCGACGCTGTCTTGCAGGTCTTGGCCCGTCTACACGCTTCGGTTCACCAGCGGCAGGGAGGCTGGGGCGCAATAGCACGCCCGCCGGACCCTGTCGCTTTGCGATACGCCGCTTTCGCGGCGCACGGCCCTTTCGGGGAAGCTCGCCGCCAGCCGGAACCCGGCTGGCCACTGCCACATCGGGAAGGTAGAATTCAGCGCAGCGGCGGGCAAATCGAACGGAAGAATTCGGAGAAAAAAAACCGGCCAGGGTTTCCCCGTCGCGCCCGGGCCGCAGAGGATAATAGAAAACGCCCCGCACCGGAGTCCGGCGCGGGGCGTCTTGTGAACTAGTCAGGCAGGCTTAGTAGCGGCGACCGCCACCACCACGACCACCGCGACCGCCACCGCCGCCGCCGCCACCGCCGCTACGGCGATCTTCGCGGGGACGTGCTTCGTTGACGGTGAGGGTACGGCCTTCGTGTTCCTGGCCGTTGAGCTTGTCGATTGCTTCACTGGCAGCCTGCGAGTCACTCATTTCGACGAAGCCGAAACCGCGGCTGCGGCCTGTTTCGCGGTCAGTGATCACATTCGCCGAGGCAACGTCGCCAAACTGGCCGAAAAGTTCCTCGAGCTGCTGGCTGTCAACGTTGAAGCTCAGGTTGCCCACATAGATGTTCGTACTCATTCTAATCTCCAAAATCCGGCAGTGCTGGGGGGCCTGAGGTTCGTCGAACCAGGTTCCATCCGTACTTGCCTGCGAGAAAACATGGGTGGCAGCTACAGGGCCACCCCTTGAAACCTAAGAGTGTTATTAACAGAGTCAAAAAGAGAGTCTTCCAGGACTTGTCATCTGCTCAGAGAGACCTATCTGATCGGCTCAGTGCGGCAGCTTAGACCCCCGCACAGGCAGAAGTGTAGACTCTTGGTGAAATAAATGCAATACCCGAGAATGCGAATTCATAACTTTCACAAAAACGATTTTTCGGCCTCTGTCCCCGTTACACTTCTTGTATGGGTGGCCCAAGTCGGCGCAGCCCAACGGGAAGCTTTCATCAGCAAGGAGAAGAGCATGTACAAGACACTGACCATTCTGGCCGGGGGCCTGTTGATCCTCGGCATGATCGGCTGTGGCGACTCGACCACCATCCAGGGACCCGGCGGGAAAGAACTGACCGTCACCGTGCCCAGCGAAGTGGAACTGACCCGAGGCCATCAGCAGAGCATTTCCATCGAACTGGACAGGAAAGGGTTCACCGACCCGGTCGACGTGTCTCTGAGCAATCTGCCCGACGGCGTCGAGGCCCAAGCCGACAGCAAGAGTGTTTCCTCCGACGTAGCGACCTTCGTCCTGCTGGTGGACTCCGATGCCGACCTGGTCGCCGGGCACGCCGTGAACCTGACGGTCGAGGGACCTGACGGCATGTCGATGGTCAAGACGATCCCCATGGCTGTAGTATCCCGTTAACCTCAAGGAGGAACCTGAAATGAAATACACGATCTGCTGCATCCTGGCCGTTGTCGCCCTGGGCCTCGTCCCGGGCTGCAAGGAAAAAACCACCGTCGAAGGCCAACAGGGCAAGTTGACCCTCGTCGAGCCGGACGATCTGGAGATCACCCGCGGACAAACCGTCAGGATGACGATCAACATCGAACGAGGCGATGATCTCAAAGAGGAGGTCTCGGTGAGATTCAACAACCTGCCGGACGGACTGGAAGTCATCGACGCCGATAAGAAAATCGTCGCCGAGGAGGCCACGTTCTCGATCCGGGCGGCCGATGACGCCCCCCTCATCGGGGGCCACCAGGCTTCGGTGACCGTCACGGCCCCGGGAGACGAGGAGATTTCGGCGACCCAGACATTCATGGTCGAGATTTCCGCGGCCGACTGAACCGGGTCGAAAGACACGAACCCAAATCGCCGGCAGCAGGGCAGCAAACCCGCTCTGCCGGCGATTTTCGATCGCAGCGTCGGGCTGGGCAAAAAAAAGGGCAACGCCTTGGCGGAGGGAGGCCCTGGCATTGCCCAAAAGCTGCAAGCGTTTGACGAAGGTGGAGGGAGACCTTTCGCCCTGTGCAAGCAGCCCTGTGTCACGTTGTCCGATTGTCGCTGCCGGGAGGAAAGAGTCAACTGGTTTCCGGCCGTGAAAAACCCGGCCGATTCCTGGCCTCCGTTCCGGGCCCTGCGACAGTGTCGGGTTCTACGGTCCGACGAATCACATTCTATGCCCACCTGATAGTCGGAGCCGGGCCGATGAATCTGCAGGAGATTCGGGCGAGAATCGGAATCTTATGAGAAATCGTCCGGCCCGGCTGCAGTGCGGTGCTACTAACAAAACCCGAATGGATCTTGCTTTGCCTCTCCCGATCTGGTACCGCTGAAGCATGGATGTCAGAGGTCTGCTCAAGGAAATCACCGCTGCAAGCAGCTACCGCGGCCAGATCGTCCACGTCCGCGAAGTACCCGCCCGCCAGGCCCGCTTTGCCGCCCCGGCCCGAGAGCTGGATGAAACGATCGCGTCGATCCTCCGCCGCAACAACATCTACCGCCTCTACAGCCACCAGGCCGCCGCCCTGGACGCCGACGATGCCTCCGAGAGCTTCCTGGTCGTCACCGCAACCGCCTCGGGCAAAACGCTCTGCTACACCCTGCCGGTCGTCCGGAAACTCGCCGCCGATCCCGATGCCCGTGCCCTGTACCTGTTTCCCACCAAGGCCCTGACCCAGGACCAGCAGGCTGCGCTGATGCGATGGGCAGGACGCGAGGAACTGGCCGAGAAGATCCGCCCGGCCGTCTACGACGGCGACACCCCCAGCCACAAGCGTACGGCCATCCGCAACCAGGCGAACATCCTGCTGACCAACCCCGACATGCTCCACGTGGGCATCCTGCCGTATCACGGGCGGTGGCACGCGTTTCTGCGTCAGCTGAAGTACATCGTCATCGACGAGATCCACACGTACCGGGGCATCTTCGGCAGCCACGTCGCCTGCGTGCTGCGCAGGCTTCTGCGGCTGTGTGCCCACTATGGATCGAACCCGCAGATTATCGGTTCCAGCGCGACGATCGCCAATCCGGTGGAACTGGCCGAGACACTTACAGGCAGGCAGATGCGGCTGATCGACAACGATGGTTCGCCCCGGGGCCGGAAGTTCTTCGTGCTCTGGAACCCGCCGACGCTGGATGAGGACAATGTCACCCGCCGCAGCGGCAACGTCGAAGCGGTGGACCTGTTGACGGCGCTGGTCCGGCGCCGGGCCCAGACGATCGTCTTCGGCAAGGCGCGGGTGGTCGTCGAGTTGATCTACCGCTACGCCAAAGAGCAGTTGGCCGGAGAGGGCGACCTGGCCGGGCGTATCCGCCCGTACCGGGGCGGGTTTCTGCCCGGCGAGCGGCGCGAGATCGAGAAGCTTCTCTTCTCGGGCCAGTTGCTGGGCGTCACGGCCACCAATGCCCTGGAACTGGGCATCGACGTGGGCAAGCTGGATGCAGCGATTCTGGTGGGGTTCCCCGGGACGATCTGCTCGACGTGGCAGCAGGCCGGCCGGGCCGGGCGAAGCCAGCAGGACTCGCTGGTCATCCTCGTCGGCTACGACGACCCGATCGACCAGTACCTCATGCGTCACCCGGACTACCTGTTCGGCTCGGCGATCGAGGAGGCGGTGATCGACCCGGCCAATCCGCACATCCTGGCCGGGCAGCTCAGCTGTGCGTGCTTCGAGAAGCCCCTGACCGGCGAGGACGAGGCCTGGTTCGGGCCTCTGGTCCGCCAGGTCGGTCGGATCCTCGCCGAAGAGGGGCAGGTCAAGGATCTCGACGGCAGGTTGTACTGGCGCAGCCGGGACTTCCCGGCCCGGACGACGAATCTGCGCACGATCTCGGAGGACACCTACGCCATCGTCAACACCGACAAGGCCCAGACGGTCATCGGGAACGTCGATTCGATCTCCGCCCCCGAGCTGGTCTATCCCGGGGCGGTATACCTTCACGAGGGGCAGAGCTACCTGGTCGACCAACTGGACCAGGAGGCCAAGATGGCGATGGTCCGCCCGGTGGAGGTGGACTACTACACCCAGCCGATCCTGGCCAGCAGTTGTCGTCTGCTGGAGGCCCAGGAGACCGCGGGCTTCCTGGACGGGCAGAAGTGGTTCGGTCCGGCCGACGTGACCTGGCAGACCACGGCGTTCCGCAAAATCAAGTACTACACGATGGAGATGGTCGGCCAGAGCGAGTTGGACCTGCCCGCCCAGACGCTTTCGACGACGGGTTTCTGGTGGATCATCAGCGGCGCGATGCGTCAGCAGGTTGCCGCGGCCGGTCACAAGCCCATCGAGGCCCTGGTGGGCTTGCGGAACCTGATGCTGGTGACCTTGCCTGTTCTGGCGATGAGCGACCGTCGCGACCTGTCGGGGATGGTGGACTCTGCGAACCTCGGCCAGCCGACGATTTTCATCTATGACCGGTACCCGGGGGGCCTGGGCTTCGCCCAGCACGGATACGAACGGCTGACCCAGTGGCTGGGTCTCTGCCGTCAGATCGTGGCCGAGTGTCCCTGTCAGGGGGGATGTCCCAGCTGCGTGGGGCTGGCGAACCTGCGGCCGCCGCTGCACCAGGACCCGGATCTGGGCGGGCAGAACTTTCCCGTACCGGACAAGGCGGCTACGATTTCACTGCTGGATCTGCTGGAGAAGGCGGGGGGCCTGGCCGGCTGAACATATTTACCCTGCAATAAATATGATCGCCTGACCCTTCAAGACTCAAGCCGCGCCCTTTCCGCGCCGATACCATCAAAACAGGCCGCAGACAGGAGCGATTCCCCGAGGGATCTGAACGAGAGACCGCGGGAGGAGGATTTGCCAATTGCCTGTTGCAGAAGTGGTTACTGTTTTCTTGTGAATCTGCCAGTGAGGGCTGCTGAATGGACTGTGGCCGGACCAACCTGACCGGACCGATGCGGGGGACGAATTGCTCGTTCCTGTCGTCTCGGCTGCCGGGTCAGGACTGCTTGCCGCGGCCTGAGGAGACGGACGGCCTGATCTGCCGGATTCCCATCTCGCACGTAGACGAAGTCACAGTCATACCTTGTGTCAATCGTTCCGCCGGGCTCCGGAACCCTGACGGAGAAGAGCCATGCCGAAGCGGATGAAACTGAGCACGCGAATCGCACTGGGCTATGTCCTGGTCGGACTGCTGGTCATCGTCTGTGGTGGCGTGGGGGTCTACGGGATTCACGCCTTCGGCAGCATGCTCGATTACGTCACCGGGCCTGTCTGGGCGACGATCAGCGGAGCCAAGAGTACGTCCGTGATGGTCAAAAGCCAGATCCTCGCCGTCCGCGAGATTTCCGCGGGCATCGACATCCAGGCCAACCAGCGCACGCTCGAGAAAAGTCGGGACCTCTTCCGCCAGGCCCTGGGAGACATGGAAGACGGCGGCATGATCCAGGGGGAAAGACTCGATTACGTCCGCAAGGCCCTGACGCGGTTCGAGGCGAATCTTGACGCCATGCTGGCCGCACAGCAACAGTTCCAGCAGATCAAACAGCAGTTCCACGACAACGCCGACCGACTCATGGCCACGGGCAAGATGCTGGAAAGCGTCTGCGACCGGGCGATGCGGCAGCAATTGGCCGCGGCCGGGCAGGAGAGCACGCGCGCCGCCTGGGACGTTGCCGACGGGACCATGGAAGCCAACTCCGCCCTGCTGGCCCAGTTGTACTGGGTCTACCAGCTCGACGGCCAGAACGACCACGAAACGGTTGTCGCCACCATCCAGCGCGAACTGGCGCACCATTCGACTTCGCTTGAGCGGGCCTCGGCGATGAAGCTTCCCGCTGAAGATGCGTCGGACTCCGAGTTCCGGCAGCGCAGCCTCATCCAGCGGTACAGTCAGCTGTTCGAGGACCACAAGAAGCTGCTGGCATCTTACCTCAAACAGCACAAGCAGTTGGATACCGTCGGGCAGAAGTATGAGAGGGCGGCGTCGGCCTTCGTCGAGTTGCTGGATGGGATCGCCGAATCCGGCGTGCGGACCGCCTCGGCCCACGTCGAGCAGATTCCCCAGACCACACACAACGTCTTCCTGGGCATCCTCGCCAGCATCCTGGGCTGTCTGGCCGCGGCGACCCTGGCCGCTTATCGAATCACCCGCTCGATCACCGTGCCGCTGCACCGCGTCATCGACAATCTCAACAGCGGGGCCGAGCAGGTTTCTTCGGCCTCCAACCAGCTGACCGCAACCAGCCAGATGCTCTCGCAGGGGGCCTCGGAGCAGGCCTCCTCACTCGAGGAATCTTCCGTGGCCGTCGAGGAGTTGGCCGGTTCGGCCCTGCTCAACGCCAGCCGCGCCAAAAAGGCCCGCCGCCTGGCACGCAGCAACCACCGCTGGGCCCGCCAGGCCAGCGACGAGGTCCGTGCCGCCCAGCAGGCCGTCAGCAAAGGCGACACCGCCGTGATGAACCTCGCCGACGCGATGGACCAGATCAAGGAATCCAGCGAAGAGACCTGCCGCGTCGTCCAGACCATCGACGACATCGCCTTCCAGACCAACCTGCTGGCCCTGAACGCCGCTGTCGAAGCCGCCCGCGCCGGAGAGGCCGGCCTGGGCTTCGCCGTGGTCGCCGAGGAAATCCGCCAGTTGGCCCAGCGTTCGGCAGAGTCGGCCCAGGAGACTGCCGAGCTGATCGAAGACTCCACCCGCTACGCCGATAACGGCGTCCGCGTTTCCGATGAAGTCAGCCAGGTCCTCCGCGAGATTCAGGATGTCATCGGGAGCGTCTCGGACAAGATCGAGCGGGTCAACAAGGCATCCACCCGCCAGGCAGGGATCATCGGCAAGCTTGCCCGCGACAACGAATCCCAGGCCCAGGCCATCAGCCAGTTGGAGCAGACCGTCAGCCAGATCGACACCGTCACCCAGCGCAATGCAGGCACGGCCGAGGAATCCGCATCGTCGGCCGAACAACTCAGCGCCCAGGCCCAGCAGCTGCACGAGCTGGTCGACGAGCTGATCCACCAGGTCATCGGCGCCGCCGATCAGCCCGCCTGGGGCGGCAAGGGTTTCCTGCCAGCCATCGCGGGTATCCGAAAGAGAGTCGCTTCGCGGAGCAAACCGGAAGCACCCATGGCCAAGGGCAGCGGTTCAGACACGGCTGACCCCCGGCCATCCCAAGAGTCTGCCCAGACCGGCATGGACGACCAGGCGGAGAGCGTCTTCCCGCTGAAAGATTCGCAGCTCAAGAAGTTCTGAGCGGGCCCAGCAGGCCATGGGCGATGAGGTTCAGCCCAGCAGTTGCCCCTCGAAGACCGTCACGGCGCGGCCTGTCAAGACAACGGCGTCATCCTCGACCCGCACGCCGACCGTGCCCGATCGCCGGCTGATCTGCTTGCCCACCAGGGTCTTTCGCCCCAGCTGGCGGGCCCAGTAGGGCCCCAGCGTGCAATGGGCAGAACCGGTTACCGGGTCTTCGTCGATCCCGCAGCCGGGGGCGAAGAAACGGCTGACGAAATCGCAGTGCCACTTGTCCCCGCGGGCGGTGATGATCAACTCGCCGACCCCGACGGCCATCATCTTCCGCAGGTCGGGCCGGACCGCCTCGACGTTCTCCCCGTCGGCCAGCTCGGCCAGCCAGTACATCCCGCGGCCGGCCTGTATGATCGGCGCTCCGATCGCATCGGCCAGTCCAGGGGGCGGCTCGACCGCCCGGGGCGGGTCGGCCGGCAGTTGCATCTCCAGCCCGTGGACGCTGCGCCGCACCAGCAGCCGACCGGATCTGGTCTCGAAGCGTACCGTGTCGCCATCGGCATCTCCCCGTTCCAGCAGGGCATGCCCGGCCGCCAGGGTCGCATGTCCGCAGAGCTGCACCTCGCAGGCCGGCGTGAACCACCGCAGGTCCCACGCGCCGTCTTCGCGGGCTTCGACAAACGCCGTCTCCGACAGGTTCATCTCGGCTGCGACGTTCTGCATCCACGCTTCCTCGCGCGGTCGGTCGAGAATCACCACCGCCGCCGGATTGCCCGTATACGGCTCGTCGGCAAAGGCATCTATCTGCAACAGCGGCAGGCTCATCTTTACGCCTCGTGGTCTCGGGCCTGGCCGGCGAGCTACGCACGCGCCGGTCCCTGTAGTTTAGCCAGTTGTCACCTGGGTGGCAGCGTCTTGCCTTCCCAGCTGAGCACCGCGCCGGTGTCGGCGCTGGTGGCCTGGGCGGCGTAGCGGGCCAGGGCGCCGTAGGTCACGGGGGCGGGCCTGGGCTTGTAGGCTTTGCGCCGTTTGTCCAGCTCGGCGGCCGAGAGCTTGACGTTCAGCTTCCCGGCAGGGATGTCGATCTCGATGATGTCGCCATGTTTCAGCAGGCCGATCTCGCCCCCGGCGGCCGCTTCGGGAGAGATGTGGCCGATGCAGGCCCCGGCGGTCCCGCCGCTGAAGCGCCCGTCGGTGATCAGCGCGCACTTGTCGCCCAGGCCCATGCCCTTGATGTAGCTGGTGGGGGCAAGCATTTCCTGCATGCCCGGCCCGCCCCTGGGCCCCTCGTTGCGGATAACCACGACGTCGCCGGCGGTGACCTTCCCGCCGAGAATCCCCTCGCAGGCAGACTGCTGGTCCTCGAAGATCACCGCCGGGCCGGAGTGGGTGTACATCGCCTTGTCGACCCCGGCCAGCTTGACCACCGAACCGTTGCGGGCGATATTGCCGTACAGCGTTACCAGACCGCCACGCTGCGTATAGGCCTGGTCGACCGGCTTGATCACCTCGTCGACGGTCACCTTCTTGCTGTTCAGCGTCTTGCGTTTGGTCGGCTTGGCCCCGCGGTACATGGCCTTGACCTCATCGACGCTTCGGCCGGTGGCCCGGGAGCCCTGTTTGTACATCGTCCGGGCCTTGGAAAGCACATTCTCGCTGCGCAGGGACCAGTCGTCCAGGTTCTCGCCCATCGTCTTTCCGTTGACGGTCATCACGGAGGTATCCAGCAGCTTCTTCTCATTTCGGGCCAGGGTATCCAGAATCGTGTGGATCCCGCCGGCGGCGTGGACGTCCTGGATGTGGTAGATCGTCCCGTCGGGCGTGGAGGATGGCGCGACCCGGCAGATATTCGGCGTGCGCTTGGAGATCTTCTCGATGTCCTTGAGGTCGAACTTCACGCCCGCTTCGGTGGCCATGGCCAGCAGGTGCAGGACCGTGTTGGTCGAGCCTCCCATGGCCATGTCCAGGGCGAAGGCGTTGGTGAAGGCCTTCTTGTTCATGATCGACCGGGGCAGGGACGGGTCGTTCTTCTTGCAGCCGCCGGCGATCCACGTCTTGGCCATCTCGACGATGCGCCTGGCGGAGGCCTTGTAGTGTTTCATCCGCTGGGGGCTTGTCGCCAGAATCGTCCCGTTGCCCGGCAGGGCCATGCCGATCGCCTCGGAAAGGCAGTTCATGCTGTTGGCGGTGAACATTCCGCTGCACGAGCCGCAGGTGGGGCAGGTGTTGTCCTCGTAGCGGTCGAACTGCTTTCTGCTCATCGCTCCGACTTTGTGCTGGGCGACGGCGTAGAACTGGTCGATCAGGTCGACGTCCTTTCCATCGACGTTTCCGGCCTCCATGGGCCCGCCGGAGGCGAAGATCGTCGGGATGTTGCAGCGGATGGCCCCGAGGAACATGCCCGGGACGATCTTGTCGCAGTTGGGGAGGCAGATCATCGCGTCGAACTGGTGGGCGCGGATCATCTCTTCGACGGCGTCGGCGATGGTCTCGCGGCTGATCAACGAGTACTTCATTCCCTCGTGGCCCATCGCAATTCCGTCGCAGATCGCGATGGTGTTCATCATGAAAGGCGTACCGCCGGCTTGGGCGACCTGCTGCTTGACGTACTCTCCGACGGCGTCGAGATGGCAATGGCCCGGCACGACGTCGGTATAGCTGTTGACGATGGCGATGTAGGGCTTGCGGATGTCGGCCTTGCTCAGGCCTGTCGCCTTCATCAGGCTGCGGTGGGGGCCTCGCTCGAAGCCTTTCTTGACGGCGTCGGATCTCATGGGGTCATTCTCCGGTCAGCGGCTGGGACGCGGCCACCCGTTCCAGGTAATCCACCGCGTCGTTGAGAGAGTCGAAGTTTTCAATGGCGGTCAGCACGTAATTGGTCGTCGAACTGTCGCGCAGCGGGCGGATCTCGTTGAACTCCGGATCGTGCGACAACGCCCGCAGCGAAGCAAGCGATTCATAGGCGATCAGTCCGCAGAATTGCTGCTGGCAGGGGCCCATGTAGACCGCGCGCGTCTGGCCGTACAGGAGCACCTTCGCGCCGTACTTGTCCAGCAGGGGCTGGACGCGGCGGAGGTACTCGGCGTACTGGGCTTGGCGGCCCTCGATGACGTCAAACAGATTCAGAACAACAATCACGTTGTCGGGTTCTCCGTAGGCGTGTTTTTGCGGGGTCGGCGTCGCGGCCGGCCGCCAGGTCCGCACAGCCTACAGATCCGCGAGGCGTTTGACAACCCCGCAGAGCAGGTGGTGGCAATCGGATCGGCCCGATCGTATACTCTGCGGTTTGCCCCCGGCAACCCAGGTGGACCATGAGCCAGATCCTCGTCGAGAACCTGCACAAGTCGTATCGCGTCTCACAGCGCCGCCAGGGCTTGCTCGGAGCGGTGGCTGGGCTCTTCCGCCGAACGACGCGCACCGTCCATGCCTTGCAGGATGTCAGCTTCCGCATCGAGCCCGGGCAGATCGTCGGCTGCATCGGGCCCAACGGGGCGGGCAAGAGCACGACGGTCAAGATCCTCTCGGGCATCCTCCTGCCCGATGGCGGACACGTCGAGGTCTTCGGCCTCTGCCCGTGGCAGCAGCGGCGGAAGGTCGTCAGCCGGCTGGGCGTGGTGTTCGGCCAGCGGACGCAACTGTGGTGGGACCTGCCGGTGATCGAATCCTACCATCTGCTGCGCGACATCTACTCGATCCGCCAAGCGTCCTTCCAGCAGAAGCTCGACGAGATGGTCAGCCTGCTGGACCTGGCCGACCTGCTGGATACCCCGGTCCGCCAGTTGAGCCTGGGCCAACGCGTCCGGGCCGACCTGGCGGGCTCCCTGCTGCACAGCCCGGAGATCCTGTTCCTCGACGAACCGACGATCGGCCTGGACGCGGTCAGCAAACTGGCTGTCCGGGCCTTCCTGCGCGACCTGTCCCGCCGCGGGCAGGTGACCATCCTGCTGACCACCCACGACATGGACGACATCGAGGCCCTCTGCTCCCGCGTTCTGGTGATCCACACCGGTCGGATCTTCCTGGACGGCAGGCTGGACGACCTGCGCCGGAAGGTCAGCCCCCAGCGGCGGATCACCGTCGACCTGGCCAGGGCGGACGGGCCGATCGAACTGCCCGGCGTGGAGGTGCTCAGCCGCGAGAACAGGCGGGTGGTCCTGCAGTACGACCCCGCTGTCCACCCGACCGCCGAGGTCATCGCCGCCCTGGCCGATTCACACGATATCCAGGACCTGTTCGTGGAGAACCCGCCGATCGACCAGATCATCGCCCGTCTCTACAGCGGGGCCCTGGCGTGAGGGCCGAGCGGGGCATCTTCGCTGCCCGGTTCCGGGCCCTGCTGCAATACCGGGCCGCCGCCATTGCCGGGTTGTTCACCCAGGCCTTCTGGGGCGGGATCCGCATGATGATCTTCATCGCCTTCTACGCCTCGACCGACCAGCCCATGCCGATGACGCTGGAGCAGACGATCTCCTATGTCTGGCTGGGCCAGGCCTTTTTGCTGCTGTTTCCCTTTCGGGCCGATCCGGACATCGTGGCGATGATCCGCGACGGGTCGGTCGCCTTCGAACTCCTGCGTCCGCGGGGCCTGTGGCGACTCTGGTACGCCCGAGCCCTGGCCACGCGGATCGCCCCGGTCCTGCTTCGCTGCGTGCCGATGTTGATCTTCGCCACGGCCACCGGGTGGATTCAGTGGGCCGGCCCGGCGGGCATACTGGCGGGTCTTTCGGCCCTGTTGCTGGCTGCGGCGATCTCTGCGGCTCTTTCGGTGCTGATGAGCGTGACGCTTTTCTGGACGATCTCCGGGGAGGGGATCAACACGATGATGGTCTCGGCGATGTTCCTGCTTTCGGGGATGATCGTGCCCTTGCCGCTGATGCCCGAGCCCCTGGCGAGCATCGTAGCGGTCCTGCCGTTCCGGGCGATGGGGGACGTGCCCTTCCGCCTGCTGACCGGTGTCATGCCCGCCGGGGCGGTCTTCGGAGAATGGATCTTCCAACTGGCCTGGCTGGCTGGCCTGATCGTTCTGGGTCGACTGCTGCTGGCGATGGGCTTGCGGCGCCTTGTGGTACAGGGAGGCTGACGGTGCGTGAAACGGGCGTCTACCTGCGATTGATCTCCGCTTCGCTGCGAAGCCAGCTGCAGTACCGCGCCTCGCTGGTCATGCTGACGCTGGGTCATCTGGTGATCACAGCCAGCGAAATGGTGGCGATCTGGGCCCTGTTCGCGCGGTTCGGCTCGCTGCGCGGCTGGCGGCTGGAAGAGGTGGCCCTCTGCTACGGGCTGGTCAACGTCGCCTTTGCCGCCGGGGAGATGTTCGGGCGCGGCTTCGACGTATTCGACCGGCTGATCCGTTCGGGCCAGTTCGACCGCTACCTGCTGCGCCCCCGGTCGCTGGCGGTGCAGGTGCTCGGGCTGGAGATGCGACTCAGCCGGATCGGGCGGATGGCCCAAGGCCTGGCCGTGCTGGCCTGGGCGATGGCCTCCCTGCCCGATGGGCCGAACTTCTGGCAGGTGCTCCTGGCCGGATGGGCCATCGCGGGGGGCCTGGCGCTGTTCGTCGGCCTCTTTGCCGCCCAGGCGACGGTGGCCTTCTTCTCGCCGCAGTCGCTGGAGGTTGCCAACGCCTTTACCTACGGGGGCAACGAGGCGGCCCAGTACCCGATGAGCATCTACGCCGACTGGTTCGGTAAATTCTTCACCTTCGTCATCCCGCTGGCCTGCGTGACGTACTACCCGGCCCTGACGATCCTGGGCCGGACCGACGCGATCTGGCCCTGGTTTGCCCCGCTGGCGGGCGTGGTTTTCCTTATCGGCGGCCTGGCCGCCTGGCAGTGGGGGGTCCGCCGCTACCGCTCAACGGGCAGTTGAGGGCCAAAAACGAATCGGCGGCGGCGAGAACAGCTTGACATTTCGCGCGAAATGGGGGAATCTTGGTCACTTACGGCCGTGGCCGGTGGCCTGCACGAGGCGGGCCCGACCGGGCGGTCCCAACCGGCAAGGAGGCCGACATGACCCGCACGATGTGGTTGTGTGCGACCGCGGCGATGATCGGCTGCGGACTGACAGGCTGTGCCGATGTAGAAATGAACAACGGCCAGACGGGCCAGCAGGGCAACCAGGCCCAGAGCCGGCGCCTGATGGCCAAGGTCAACCCGCCCGTACTGGACATCCCCGTGCCGATCGGCTTCGACCTGGACGAAGCCCGCAGCCGGAACCGATCCGGCGCCGGAACCCGGTTTGTCGACCACGTCTACACCGGTCGGGCCGAGAAGTTCGACGTCGTGCGGTTCTACCGCCGCCACATGCCCGAACACGGCTGGAAGGAAATGTCCTACCAGTTCGCACAGGGAAGCGGCGTGTTCAGCTTTGAAAAGAGCGTCGCCGGATATAAGGAAGAAAGTACCGTAATTGTCCGGGACGGCGGTCTGTGGGACCGCATCGAGATCATCGTTGCCGTCGGCCCCCGCGGCCCGGCCAGCGTACCGGCCAACCCGAACTAGAACGAAACGGACGAACATAGATCATGGATTCAGAACGCCGACACGAACTGCAGGAAAACTCGCTGAGCGTGGAAATCACCCAGATCGCCGCCTGGCTGAGAAAGCACGGTTTCAAGGTGCTCGTGGGCCTGCTGCTGGTCATCCTCATCGTGACTTTCAGCATCATGTACTACCGCAACAAGCAGGCCGCCGCCGGGCTCAACGCCCACTACCTGACCCAGTGGGCCAGGGGCAGCCAGGGCATTCCCGAACAGGCCCGCGCCGAACTGCTCAGCGGCGACGGCCACCAGGCCGCCATGGCGAATTTCCTGGCCGGGCGAGACGCCCTGGACTCCTCCAACCGCGCCGCAACCCCCGTTGAAGCAATGGACCTGCAGGACAAGGCCGCCGGATACTTCCAGACCGTCATTGACCGCTTCGGCGATCAGAAGGTCCTCGTCGCCCGCGCCCACCGGAATCTGGCGACGATCGCCCAGAACAAGCAGCAGTTCGAAGAGTCCCTCAAGCACATCCAGGCCATTGTCGACATGGATGGGCTCAACGCCGGCTATCCGATCTACAACTGGGCCCTGCAGGCCCAGCGTGAGCTTTCCCAGCTGGTGGAATCCGGCCAGCTCCGCGTGGCCATGGCGGTCCAGACGCCCCCGCGCGCCCAAGCCCGCACTCGGGCAGTGCAGCTGCTCGACATGGTCAGCCAGGAGGCCGACGCCGAGCAGATGGCCGGCTTCTATCCGGCCGACAGCGGCGTGGGCGAGAAGCTCAAGGACAAGCAGCTTACCGAGGCGATCTCCCGCCGCACGGGCATCGCCGACAGCCACGTCGTCGGCTCTGAAGCGCTGCTGCTGTCCGGGAAGATCTCTCCGAAGCAAGCCGATGGCGATACCGAAACCGACCCCGACGCCAAAGACACGGCCCTGCTGATCCGCATGAAAAAACAAGGACTGGAATGGATGGTCACCGACATCCAGCAGCTGCCCGCCGAACAGGCGGAGAAAACCTTCCAGGATTTCCTCCAGCAGGAAGCCTGATATGACGCACGCCACGTGCCCCGCTGCAGAACCGGGCGTCGCGAGAGGCCTCCGGGCCCCCAATACCGCATCGAAGGAGTGAATCTGGCATGGCTGATCTGAACGGACTGGCGGAGGCCCTCATCCGGGGCGACCGCAATACTGTCGTCGAACTGACCCAGCAGGCCCTGGACGAAGGCGTAGGGCCCGAGAAGGTCCTCACCGAAGGCCTCGTCGCCGGCATGGACGTGGTCGGCAAGCGGTTCAAGGCCAACGAAATCTACGTCCCCGAGGTGCTCATCGCCGCCCGGGCGATGAAGTCGGGCATGGAACTGCTCGAACCCAAGCTTTCCGAGGCCGGCGTCGAACCGATCGGCACGGTCGTGCTCGGTACCGTCAAGGGCGACCTGCACGACATCGGCAAGAACCTCGTGGGCATGATGCTCCAGGGCGCAGGGCTGAAAGTTGTCGACGCCGGCACTGACGTTCCACCGGAAACCTTCATCCAACTGGCCAAGGACAACGGCGCCGCCATCGTCGCCATGTCCGCCCTGCTGACGACCACCATGGACCACATGAAGGCCGTCATCGAACAGGCCAAGTCCGACGGACTCCAGGCCAAGTTCATCGTCGGCGGTGCACCGGTCACCCAGAGCTTCGCCGACGAGATCCAGGCCGACGGCTACGCCGCCGATGCCGCCTCGGCCGTCGACGTCGTAAAGGACCTGCTCGGCGCCGCCTGAGGCCCAGCGCTTCGCGTCAAACCACAACAGTTACGCCCGTTCGGCCCGCCGCAGCACAGGCTCGGCCGCGCGGGCGTTTGCTTGCATCCGCCACAACACCAGGCCCATGCCCCAGACCAACGAAGACAACTGCGACCGCTTCGAAGAGCCGGACGATCTCGACGCGCAACCCATCGAGGCCAGCCAGGACGGCCTGGACTATACCGAGTCCACCGACGAGCCCGACGAAGACGGCCTGCGGCATGTCACCATCAGCATTCGACGTGCACTGCCCAACCGCCGACTCGACAAGTATCTCGCCGGCCGCCTCGGCAAGGACGTCTCCCGAACCGCTCTGCAGAAGTACATCAAGGAGGGAAACGTCACCGTCAACGGCAAGACCGTCAAGCCCTCCTGCAACATCCAGACCGGCGACGTGATCCACATGCTCCTGCCCGAGGTCAAGCCCAAGCAGATCCCGCCCGAGCCGATCCCCATCGACGTGGTCTACGAAGATGACGACCTGATCGCCATCAACAAACAGGCCGACTTGATCATCCACCCCGCCCGGGGCAACTGGACCGGCACGCTGGTCAACGCCCTGGCATACTACTTCCAGAAGGACTGGCGCGACATCAAGCAGCTGCCTGTCTCCGGGGAGATCTTCCGCCCCGGCATCGTCCACCGCCTCGACAGGGACACCACCGGCGTCATTCTTGTAGCCAAGACCGAGCTGGCCCTGTGGCGGCTGGGCAAGCAGTTCGAGCACCGCAAGATCCACAAGACCTACACCGCGATCGTCCACGGCATCATGCAGCTGGATGAGGACATCATCGACGCGCCGATCGGCAGGCACCCCAAGATCCGCGAGAAATACGCGGTCCACCGCAAGACGGGCAAGCCGTACCCGTCGACGACCAAGGACGCCATCACCCGCTACAAGGTCCTCCAGCGTCTCAGCAAGGTCGGGCGGGGCAAGCAGAGCTTTACCCTCGTCGAGATGTACCCCAAGACCGGGCGAACCCACCAGCTCCGCGTGCACATGTCCGGCCTGGGCCACCCGATCGTCGGCGACGCCATGTACGGCGGCGGCCCCCTTTACCGCAGCCAGCTGGAAGGGCGAAACGACATCGCCGAAGGCCCGCTGATCACCCGACAGGCCCTGCACGCCCACACCATCGAGTTCAACCATCCCCGCACGGGTAAACGAATGCAGCTGGAGGCCCCCTGGCCAAAAGATTTCACCGAAACATTGTCGGTCTTGCAATCCTGGCAGGGCGACGTATAATACGGCCCGCCGTCAACGCGGGCGATTAGCTCAGCTGGTTAGAGCGCACGGATCACACCCGTGAGGTCACTGGTTCGAATCCAGTATCGCCCAATGCCGCCAAGCGGCACAGAGCAGGAAGATCGGCAGTGCAGAACGTAGAGCAAAGGTCGGACGCCTCTGCACGTGATCTGACGCGCCCGGATGGCAAGATCTCTCCTGCGGTTTACTCTCTACTCTCTGCTCTCTGCTTTCTGAGCCCCCGGCGATGGATGAAGAAAAGCCCCCGGCTGCGACAGCAACCGAGGGCTTGTTGTTCCTGCATCAAGGGTGACTGCAGGTTGTGCCTGCGAATCTCTCCGAGGAGGCTCAGGCCTTGCGTCTGCGTTTCAGGGCGACCAGGCCGCCGATGGCCAGCAGGCTCATCGTGGCCGGTTCGGGAACGACCGTCACTTCGGCGATGCTGGTGTTGTACCCGAAGCCGATGTCATCGGCCGTCAGGTCGGTGGGCAGGATCGCGCCGAGGTTGTAGGTTCCTTCGCCCAGTGCAGTAAGCGTGAACCAGGCTACGGTGTCCTCGTCGTACTGTGCGGGCCCTTCACCATCGATCTCGGGGCTCAGGCCCTGGACGACGTTGCCGATCGACTCGATGCCGATCAACTGGACGTCCGAGCCGACCTCGACGATCACTTCACCGGTGGTGTAGTCGTAGGTCGCCGTGGCCGTGCCGGCCGGAGCTTCGCTGGGCAGATTCGCCAGCAGGATCTGGGCGTCGCCGTTCTGGTCGAGCTGGAAGATGTCGACGTCGCCGTCGTTGTTGGCATCGCCGGTGAAGATGCTGGCGCCTGTTTCAGTGCCTGCGTTGGCCAGAAGGATCTGGGCATCGCCGTTCTGGTCGAGCTGGAAGATGTCGACGTCGCCGTCGAGATTGAAGTCGGCCGGTGCGGCAGTTCCGACCTCGACGCTCAGGACGCCCAACTGGGCGTTTGAGGCATCGGTGCCGGCGAAGTACTCCGTACCGGAAGTGGAGGACTTGGCCAGCTGGATGTCGATCTGGCTGAACTGCGTCATGGCGGCCGCGTCGATGGTCGCCTGGTGGACATCGCCCAGATTGCCCATCATCTCGATGTGTGTCTTCTTGGCCGGAGCATCGGAGTTGCCGGTATAGTCCTCGTCGCTGACGCGGAAGACCAAGGTGTTGTTGTTCACGACGGCCAGATCGGAGGAGCCATCGAAGTGGGCTTCGTCGAGGGTCGTTGAGACCTGCCCACCGAGATAGACGCCTTGCTGATTGGCGTAGAGTTGTCTCTGGCCACCGGTGCGGGTGTTAAAGGTGTTGACGGCGCCGTACATGTTGGTCGGCGGCCAGCCGGTGCTGCCATCCAGACTTTCGTCCCAGCCATCGGGCAAGTTCCTGTCACGCACGTCGACGAGGTTCTTGAAATCTTCGGCACCCGACTTGGCGACGTCCGAGAAGCTGGAGAACTTGATGTAGAGGTTCTCTCCTTCGGGGATGGGGGTGTTGCCCAAATTGATCGTGGCGCCATGTCCCCACGTGGACCCCTGGTTGATCGGCCGGATCAGGGCCGAGTCGACCACGCCATCATTGTCAAAATCGCGTCCATTGGTGGCGGCAACCGCGACTCCATTGCCCGCGTTGTTGATTGTCAGACCAGGCGTATCTATGGTTCCGTCTGTAAAGTCCTCATAGAAGATTTGCCCAGCTTGTGCCACCGCGCAGCATGCGCACAGTACAACCAATACAATTCGTTCACTTCTGGCAAACATTTCTCTCTCCTCAACGAAAGTTACGGCCGCCTTTCCTCAGCGACGGCCTGGAAGTGTTGTGCCTCAGAGTTCGTGTGGTATCTGAACACTACCGAGGCACTTATCACTATAGAGCAAGTCTCTTACGATTTACCAGAAAGACGTTACGAGTTTTCGTAAAAGGCACAAAACGGATCGTCCTGTGCGAATCGGTGATCGGTCGGCTCGGAGCGGTTGTTGAATCAGTCCTCTGCAAGCGGGAGAATCAGACGGACTGGTGGGCTTTGCGGCGGAAGGCCGACGGGGTCAGGCCGCGGGCTTTGACGAAGGCGTGGGCGAATGCTTCTGGCCGGCGGTAGCCGACGTGGAGTGCGATGGTGGCGATGGGGGTGTCGGTGTAGGCCAGCATGTCGGTGGCCCGGCGCCAGCGTTCCTCGCGGAGTCGGAAGGAGAGCGTCATGCCCGTTTCCTGGCGGTAACAGCGGGAGAGGTGTTCGCGGGAGATGCCCAGGGCCTCGGCGGCCTGTGCAGTGGTCGGCAGAGAGGCGAGATGGCTCTGGAGGAGGCGTTCGATTTTGCCCGACCAGTAGCCTCGCGAGGCGGGGTCTTCCTGGCGCGGGGCGGATGCCTCAGCGGCCAGTTCGCCCAGCAGCAGGCCGAGCCGTCCGCAGGCGCGGGCGTAGACGGCCGGCCTCTGCCAGTGTTCGCTGCGGATCAGCTCGAGAACCAGCATGCACTGCGAGGCCATGGGCTTTGGGATGCGGGTGGGCAGGTCGACGCCCCAGACGCGGGCAGGGGAAGGTTGTCTGGCGGCCGGTGGTATGTGGACGATGTTGCCGCGTTGTCCCTGGCGGGGCTGATAGACAACGTCGAAGGTCAGGCGGATGAGTTGCGAGCCTCCCGCCAGCTGCAGTCGGTAGCTGCCCCCGGGCAGCAGGAGCATGACCTCGCCGGGTGTGAATGTCTGATCAGGTTGATGGTCTTGGGTGAGCACGGCCGTGCCGTCCTGGACGCCGAGCATGCGGTAGGAGTTGGGCCTGTCGACGGTGATCTGCTGGGGCTGGTTTGTCCTGTGATATCCACAGCGGAGGATAGCCGGGCCGTAGGGGCCGGCAATGGCCAGCGGGCGGTCGTCGTCGGCGTCTTGGCAATGGGAAGAAGCGTTTCGGGGCATGAAGGGATTATATCACAGAATCGACGATTGGTCACAGAATACCTGCCATACGGCGGCCGGGCGTGGTGGTTCAATGGAGTGTCGGATCAGGTGATGATCTTGCGTTTCCCCTATCAGGAGAATTCAGATGTCGAGGTTTGAAATACAGGCTGTGGCGGCCGGGATTGCTGTCCTGGGTTTGGCGAGTGTTCTGTCGGCACAGCCGGCCGGGCCGGAAGAACTTCCCGCTCCCGAGGTGGTCCGCTTCGAGCAGTACCAGCGACTGGAGCTGGACCTGGCCAAGTGCCTGGGCGATGGCAAGGGCATTACGCTCTACCTGGGCAGCCGGGGCGATGGCCGGATCGGCCAGGCGTGGGCGAAGGTGGACGGGTTGAGGATCATCACCGATGCCGTCGATCCGGCGGGGCTGAAACTCAAGGACGGCAGGTTGACCGGTACGGTCGAGATCGCCGAGTTGCGGGATGGTTCGGAGTCGGGCCTGGCCTGCGAGTTTGAGATCGACGCCAAGGCCGAGGGTGGAAAGGTCAGCGGCAGCTACTCCGGCTGGCGGGCGGTTCGCGAGCTGGGCAAGGACAACATCGAGTACCTCAGCGATAAGCCTGCCGTCCGTCCCGACGAGGTCCGCTGGGGCTTTAAAAAGAAGGCATCCGTCAAAGGCACCCTCGCCGGCAGGGCAGTGGATGCCAAAACCGCTGCCAAGGGGCAGAGCTTCGCCGAGGGGCAGAACTGGCCGCATCTGCGTGGCCCGAACGATGACTGGTCGGCCGCACCGTACGATGGGTCGTTGGTTGACGGCATGGCCAGGGCCCGCCTGGTCTGGAAGAGTGAGACGACCCCTCCGGCCCGTTCGCAGGTCACCCGCTATGGTGAGGGCAACGTCGTCCGCTACCTGGAGCGGGGTCTCGCCGGTGGCGGGGCCAGTCCGATGCTCGCCGACGGGCGGGTGTACTTCCAGTATTTCAAGCCGACAGGAGACGCGGTCTCTGAGGGAACCGTTGCCGGCCAAATCAAAAAAGGCGGCAGGACGATCCTGGACATGTGGAAGACCAACGCTGTCGACGTGGTGCTCTGCCTGGACGCGGCGACCGGACGGACTCTCTGGAAAGCCGAGATCCCCGGCGGGCTGTATTACCCGGCGATGTCCGGGCGGATGGGCTCGACCAAGGGCTGGTACGCTCCGAAACCTGCCGTTGCCGACGGGCGCCTCTACGTGACCACCACCGCCGATGTGACCTACTGCTTCGATGCCGAAAGCGGGAAGGTGATCTGGTCGAAGAAGATGCCGATGTCGGCAGTGCGAACGGTGATCGACGGCGTGCTCCTGCCGTCCGGACGCGATTTGGCCGGCTACGATGCCGCGACCGGCAAGGAACTCTGGAAGATCGAGTACGTCAATTCCCCCGTCAGGCCGCCGCTGCAGTGGCGTCACAAGGGCAAGATCTACGCCATCGCCGGGTACAACCGCGGCCATTGGCGCGAGAACAAGGGCGGAGCGATCTGCGTGGACCCGAAAACCGGCAAGGAACTCTGGCGCATCCAGGAAGGGCTGGGTAAGAACGTCGACTCCCTGCACTTGGTCGGGGACATCCTGTTTGCCAATGTCCAGACCGCGCGAAAAGCCCCGGGTAAGGTCGGAGCGTTCCGGCTGTCTGGCAAGGGCGCCGAAAAACTCTGGGAACTGCCCGAGAAACACGAGTACGGAGCGCAGAATCGCCCGCTGATCGCCAATAATGGGCTGCTGCTGGTGCGTCACGACGACAAGAGCGGCCAGGCGGTGATCGTGGAGATCGACTCCGGCAAGATCGTCAAGGAAATGAAATTCCCCAAGGCACGCGGGTTCCTGTACCGGGTGGGCGATCGGCTGATTCTGCAGTCGGACGTCTCGCACAGCACAACGCCACTGTACATGTACTCGTTTCATCTTGATGACCTTCGGCAGATCGGCGAGGTGTGGCACACGCTGCACACGCCGACCAGCGGATACTGGCCGCTGACCATCAGCCACGCCATTGGCGACGGCCGGATCATCGTCCGCGGTTCGCGAGGGATCTTCTGTTACGACCTGCGCCGCGCCGACAGCGCCGACAAGGACGACCGATAACGATATCGCGATTGCCCGGCCGGTTCGCCCCGGCAGAGGCCGACGATCGCGTCTTTACACATCGATAACCTGCTCTGCCGAGGCAAAGGAACCTGCCATGAAATACGCACCTGCCACCGCACTGTTGCTGGCGATGATCTCGCTGGCCAGCCTGGCGCCCGTCGCCTCGGGCCAGCAGAAACACCAGCTGCAGATCGACACGCCGGGACAGCTGACGCGGCTGGAACTGACGCTGCCGGATGCAATTGACGGGCGGGATGTGACGCTGCATTTCGGCATCCAGGATGGGCGGGTCCGACAGGCGTGGGGGTTTGCATCCGGCTCGACGCGCGTGATCGACGCGATCGACGCGGGCAAGCTCAGCTGGGACGGGCGGAAGCTCTCCGGTTCGCTGGTCTGCTGGGTCGACCTGGACGGCGAGAGCCAGACACGTCGGCTGGAGGCAGAACTGCAGGCGACCCTGTCCGACGGCCGGTGCAGCGGGAGCTACTCGGCAAAGCACTCGGTGTTGACCGAGACGCTGACCTACGAGACGGATTCGTACGTGCTCGAGCCGGGCGAGTTTTCGCTGTTTCACTACGGCCAGCAGTTTCAGGGCAAGGCCCGGGCCCGTTTGACGGGTCTGGTCCGTCCGCAGGCGGCATCGCTGAGAATCTGGACGCGTCATGCGCTGCGGGGCGACGCCAGTTGGCAGCGGTATGTCACGCTGGAGGTGGAGATTGCCCAGGGCAAGGCGGCGGGCGTGAAGATCGTCCCCAGCAACGGCGCCCGTGCCGGCTGGGTCGCTGCCGTGCAGAACCAGCAACTGCGCCTGGCCGAGGGCAAACTCGACGGATCGGTGACGTTCAAGGTTTCCACGCCGGATACTGCGGGCATCGAGGCGGGCCTGTACCGGTTCGACATCGCCGCCCGGGTGGTCGACAACACGCTGCGCGGCTCGACGTCGGTTTCGCTGAACGGCAAGCCGATCGCCGGGCAGGTGGGCTTGGCAGGGGTGGGCCAGAGCCCCCTGGAAGAGCGGAAGGCGACGGGCGTCCGCGTGATCGAACTGGCCCGGGGTATCGAGGCCCAACGCGACCTGCGCATCCACCTGGTCTACCAAGGCCGGCAGTTGAAGGGAGCAGTGGCGTTTCATCCGACCTTCCCGGAGTGGTGGAACGTCAGCATGCCCGACGGGCCCGAGAGTCTCCGGGTATCCTTCCCCGAGTCGAGCTACATGACCTCGAAAACCGACGCGGTCGACGTGGACTACCAGCTCTCGCTGGACCAGGCGGGCAAGGGTACGTTCCGCTGCCGGTTCGGCGACTACGTCAAATCGGGCGGCCGAGTCTCGGGCAGGCTTCTCAGCGAGGCCGACCTGCGCCGCCGCAACGCGATTGCCCAGGGGCACGGTTGGCCCTTCTGGAATGGCCCGACCAGCAGTTTCGCCGCCAAGCCGTCGCCACAGGAGCTGGTCGAGAGCCTCGACAAGGCCCGGCTGGTCTGGATCGGCCAGGACATCCCGCCGGCCCGCTGCCAGACCACGCGGTACGGCGAGGGCAACCTGGTCCGGTTCCTCCAGCGCGGCGGCTGCGCCGGCGGAGGGGCCAGCCCCGTCCTGGCCGACGGGAAAGTCTACCTCTACTACTTTCAGCCCAGCGGGTCCAGCGTGGGTGACTACGTCCAGGACATGGCCCGTAGCCAGCGCCACGTGCTTCGCAAGATGTGGCTGACCGAGGCCGACGACGTCGTGCTCTGCATGGATGCCGCCACGGGCAAGACCCTGTGGAAGACGACCTTCCCCGGCCAGGGGCGGTACTACGGTTCGCACGGCACGGGTCGGGCCAAGGGGGCCTATACGTCGAACCTGGCGGTCGCAGAGGGCAAGGCGGTGATCCACACCACCGGCGGCTGGACGCACTGCCTCGACGCCGACAGCGGAAAGCGTCTCTGGTCGTCGCGCAAGGGCGGCGGGGCGCTGCGGGTCATCGCAGCCGACGTGGTCGTCGCATCGGGAGAAGACGTCGTTGCGTTGGACCTGGCCGACGGCGGCGAAAGATGGGTCGTCGAAGATGCCGGCTCGTCCAAGGCCATCCCCGTCCGCTGGGTCCATCAGGACAAGGAGTACATCGTAACGGGCACGCCGGGCGGCAAGCTGACCTGCATCGAGGCCAGAACGGGCAAGATCCTCTGGCAGCAGAAGGACGCCGGGGATAACACCTACTCGATGGCGATCGAGGCAGACGTGCTCGTCTGCAACGGTGCGCCGCAGGGCAAGCGCAAGCCCATGCAGCTGGCAGCCTACCGGCTTTCGAAAACCGGGGCGAAACGCCTGTGGATGATCCCCGCGTCCAAGCGACCCTACAACGCGTACAAGGCCCCGGTCTGCCTGGCCGATGGTTACGGCTTCGTTCGCCTCAGCAAGCAGAAGCGCGTCTATGCGGTCGACCTGGCGACAGGGCAGATCGTCCAGGACCAGGCCGTCTCGGTCGGCTCGGCCGGGTACGTCTACTGGATGAACGACCGCCTGGCGGTCCAGCCCGACGCCTCGCACAGCCGGACCGACCTGTGGTGGTTCGACGTCTCGGACCCCGAGCGATTTGCGACGCCCAGATCGCTGTGGAACGCGCGTCACCGGACGACCAGCTCCTATTACCCGATCCTGATGTCGCACGCCCTGGCCGACGGGCGGATTTTCATCCGGGGCCAGCGGGGCATCGTCTGCTACGACCTCCGCAAGGCGGCCGGCGAATAAACCCGGCGAACTCCTGCAGGGCCCGCGGCCTATAATGGCCTGAACGGGTCCGGAATGTCCGCAATTCAGGAGAACACGGAATGGTCAATTATCTGGCTGCGATGCTGGTGAACATGGCTGCGGGGCTGCTGCTGGCGGCGATCTTCGTTGTCTGGGGCTTGGGCAGACCCACGACCAGGCACTTCGCCCCGGCCCTGGGGATGGTAGGGCTGGTGGCCCTGGCGCTGGGGCTGCACATGGCGGTCACCTGGCCCCTGAAGGGCCCGGCGACCTGGGCCAACACCGCATACGGGGAGCTGTCGGTGCTGTTCGGTGCGGTGTATCTCGGGGCGGCCTGGTCCCTGTCGGTCGGCCGGTCGATCAAGTGGATCAGCCTGTACGCAGCCTTTGCGGGCGCGGCCTCCATTGCCGTCGGCCTGACGATCTGGCAGCAGTGGCTGACGCTGTCCCCGCCGGTCTCGACGTTCGGCTTCGTGGCCACCGGCCTCGGGGCAATCCTGCTTGCGGTGGCGGTGTTCGGCCAGAAGATCCGGGCGCTGCGTTTCGTGGCTGCGGTGGTTCTGTTTGCTGCCGCCGGGCTGTGGACGTTTACGGGCATGTTGGCCTTCATGGGCCACATCGAACGATTGGCCGCCGCAGCCGGCTGAGGCTTTCAGACCATCTCGTCGAGTTTGCGTTCGATCCGCTGCCAGTGCGTGCCGTGCCAGTAGAGCTTTCCGCAGCGCCCGCACCGCCAGAAGCGGCTGCAGTTGCGGTAGGCCAGCGGCGGGACCTCGCCTGCCACGGCGTGTTTGGGCTCCTCCAGCAACTCGCCTCCGCAGGCCATGCATCGGGAACCGAGGCGCGGCAGGTCCAGCGCTTCGATGACGAACTGAAGCTGCTGGAAGCGGCTGAGCTGTCGCGGGACGAACAGGGCCGCTACCTGCCCCGACGTGATGACGTTCCTCTCCAGCAGGGGCCCGTCGGAGGTCAGGATCATCCGGTCCTCTGCCGCGGCGCGGGCCACGAGGTCCGCGTCGTCGATTCCGTACTCGTAGGCGGCATCGTGACCCATCGCGCGCAGCCACCGGGCCAGGCCGCCCAGCATGGCGTCGCAGATCAATCTGCGCGGGGTTTGCTCCTGACAGGACACTGTTTTATTCTATCCGAACCATCCGCCGCCGGGGGCGGTAGAAAGGCTGGAACCGCGGGGGGTCTTGGACTAGAATGGGACAATGCTGAACCCGGTGAGCCTGAGCATGTTGGCTGTCGATAGGGCCAAGGTCGTCGACTACGTGATTCTGTGCAGCATCATTCTTGCATGCGTGCTGATCACCGCGGCGATCTGGATCTTGTTTCTCAGGCCCAGGCTGCTGGGAGGCCAGGATGAAGAGACAAGCAGTTCCTACGCCTTCGATATCGACACGTTGGAGAAGATGCGTCAGTCCGGGCAGATCAGCGAAGACGAGTTCCGCAAATTGCGGGTTTTTGCCCTTGGGATCGGTCCGGACCGGGCGGAGAAAGGCTCCGCGCCGGCCGATTCGACCTCAAGACACCCCCCCGAAGCTGCCGATGACCAAGCAGACCGGCAGGCGGGGGACGATGCACAACAGGAGAATTGATGAGCGACAAAGGCGGCGACAAGACAGGCGGAAGCAAAGATTCCAGGACCTCCGGCCCCGGCCGGAAAAGCCACAACTGCAGCTTCTGCAACCGCAACCACAAAGAGGCAGAACCCTTCGTCGAAGGGCCTAACGGTGTGTACATCTGCGCCAACTGCGTCGAGCTCTGCCACAACATCATCCGCCAGGAGCAACGCCGGGCTGCCCAGTCCAAGCCCCTGATGACGGCCATCCCGACCCCCCGACAGATCCGCGAGTTCCTCGACCAGTACGTCATCGGGCAGGAACAGGCCAAGCGGACCCTCGCCGTGGCCGTACACAACCACTACAAACGGCTCGCCCACGCCGACATGGAAGACGACCAGGTCGAGCTGGAAAAGTCCAACGTCATGCTCATCGGCCCGACCGGCTGCGGCAAGACGCTGCTGGCCCGCTCGCTGGCCCGCGTGCTGAACGTCCCCTTTGCCATCGGCGATGCGACCACCCTCACCGAGGCCGGATACGTCGGCGAAGACGTCGAGAATATCCTGCTCAAGCTTCTGCAGGCCGCGGATTACGACCTGGAAGCCGCCGAGAAGGGTATCATCTATATCGACGAAATCGACAAGGTCGGAAAGACCTCCAACAACGTCTCGATCACCCGAGATGTCAGCGGCGAGGGCGTACAGCAGTCCCTGCTGAAAATGCTCGAAGGCACCGTGGCCAATATCCCGCCACAGGGCGGGCGGAAGCACCCCGAGCAGCAGTACATCCAGATGGACACCTCCAATATCCTGTTCATCATCGGCGGGACGTTCGTGGGCCTCGACGACATCATCAAGAAACGCATCGGCCGACGACTCATCGGCTTCGGCACGGAGGAATCCGGCGAAAACAAGAGTCGCGGCGAGGAACTCTCCGAAGTCCTCCAGCAGGTCCAGCCGGAAGACCTGGTGCATTTCGGCATGATCCCCGAACTCATCGGCCGCGTCCCGTGCATCACCACCCTGCAGCAGCTGGAAGAAGAGGCGATGGTCAAGATCCTCACCGAACCCAAGAACGCCCTGGTCAAGCAGTACCAGAGGCTGTTCGAGATGGAGGAGACCACGCTGGAATTCAGCGACGAGGCCCTGGGCGCCATCGCCCGCAAGGCCCTGAAACGCGACGTCGGTGCCCGCGCCCTCCGCGCCGTGGTCGAAAGCATCATGCTCGAACTGATGTACGAACTGCCCGACCACAAGGAAGAGGGCGGCACGTACCGGATTACCGCGGAGATGGTCGAATCCGACCAGCCACCCACGCTCTTTGCCGCCCACCAACGCCGCGCCGAAAGCGCCTGACCAGCACCCGCCGCATCCCAATGACCCCGCCGCCCGCCGAGCCCGCTCGACGGGCGGTTTTCAATGCCCCGACAGGCCGCTGCCGGACGCCCCGGGCGTAACACCGCGCGGCAGGCGGTTCGGGTTCGGCCTGGTTACGGCGAGCTCGGCCTCTGGCCTTGCTGCCCGTGAACCAGGGCACCGGTCAGGCGGGGGCGCAGAGAAATGGGCCGGAATGTCACCCCCCGGTAGACAGACCGGCCCGTCAGGTCTCCGCCCCTCCGGCGGAGGAAGGAGTATTGTCTGGATCAGTCTTCGTCTGACTCTTCGTCGTCGGCGTCCGTGCCGGCCAGTTCTGCCTGCTGGTCGGCCGAGAGCAGGTGCGGGGCGACCTGGGCCAGTACGCCGGTGCGGATCTCTTCAATCAGGTCTGGGTTTTCGGCGAGGAAGGTGACGGCATTGGCGCGGCCCTGGCCGAGACGGATGTCGCCGTAGCTGTACCAGCTGCCCTGTTTGGTCACCACGTCGTGGGCGACGCCGAGGTCGAGCAGGTCGCCCTCGGAATTGATGCCGCGATCGAACATGATGTCGAACTCGGCGGTCTTGAACGGCGGGGCGACCTTGTTCTTGACCACGCGGGCGCGGACATGGTTGCCTACCGGGTCGTCGCCTTCCTTAATGGTCGCCACGCGTCGGACGTCGATGCGGACGGAGCTGTAGAATTTCAGGGCCTTGCCGCCCGGTGTGGTTTCCGGGTTGCCGAACATCACGCCGATCTTCATGCGGATCTGGTTGATGAAAATGACGGTGGTGCGTGACTTGGAGATGGCGCCGATGAGCTTCCGCATGGCCTGGCTCATCAGTCGGGCCTGGAGGCCGACGTGGGAGTCGCCCATCTCGCCTTCGATTTCCGCCCGGGGGATCAGGGCGGCCACCGAGTCGATTACGATGACGTCGACGGCGTTGGAGCGGACGAGCATCTCGCAGATTTCCAGGGCCTGTTCGCCGGTATCCGGCTGGGAGACCAGGAGGTTTTCGAGGTTCACGCCGAGCTTCCGGGCCCATGTGGGGTCCAGGGCGTGTTCGGCGTCGATGAAGGCCGCCACGCCGTTCTGTTTCTGGGCAGAGGCGATAATGTGCAGGGCCAGGGTGGTCTTGCCCGAGCCCTCCGGGCCGAACAGCTCGCAGATGCGTCCGCGGGGCATGCCCTTGCCGCCCAGGGCCAGGTCCAGGCTCATCGCGCCGGTGGGGATGGCCGGGACAACGTTGACATCATCGGGGTCCATCCGCATGATGCTGCCGGCGCCGTAGTTCTTCTCGATCTGCTTGAGGGTCGCGTCCAGCGCCTTGCCGCGGCGCTCGGCGCTGCTGTCGGTCTCGGGGACGGAAATGGGCTGCTTGGTCTTCTTCTTGGAACGGGTGGACTTGGCCATCTGCCTGTTCTCCTTGCCGCCGGGGCGTATCTGAGGCCCCTGGCGAATTGCGGATCCACAAATTCGGTCCGACAGTCGCTGGTGCGAAGGTACGTTGCCGAACCGGAAATTACTGTATGGTGTCTGTTAGGATCTGTCAAGGGGGTAAAACACAAAAGATTGCCCGGCGTCTCAGCCGCCCAGGTCGCAGCGGGCCATGGCCTGGTAGACCGGTCCGCTGCGGGTCAGAAGGCTGGAATATACCGTAAGTTGCGAGGCGAGGCATCTTCCGAAGACCGTGGTGGCCAATTGCTCGATCGCCTGGCGGACCGGCTGTGGATCGCGACAGAATTTCACGCGGGCCAGCGTGATGTGCGGGCGGAACGGGCGCCGCTGGCGCGGAAACCCCAGCTTCTCGAAGCTCTCCTCGCAGGCGTCGCCGATCTGCCGGAGGCGGCCGGTGGTCTCGCTGACCTCCGCCCAGACCATCTTGAGCTTTCGCCCGGCGGGCGGGACGGTCAAGGCCGGCCCGACCTGGAATTCGAATGGGCGAACCTGCCCGGCGATATCGGCCGCGGCCCGGCAGACATCATTGACGCGGGCATCTTCCACGTCGCCGAGGAACTTGACCGTCACGTGGCGGTTGGCCGGGGCGACGGGCTTGATCTTCGCCTCCAGTCCGGCCAGGGCGTCGTCGACGGCGCGGAGCGACTTGCCGACCGCCTTGTTGATATCGATTGCCAGAAACGTGCGAATGGCCACGAGCGTTTGCCTCCTGTACAATGATGGAGGATACAGCAACAGGCTGCGGGAGTCGAGCATGCGACGAAAGAGACACAAGCTTTACACGTACCAGCCCAAACAATTCGTCAAGTCATGGTGCGGCGGGTGCGGGCGGGCGACGAAATTCGAACCGCAACAGGTCGGTCGTCGTGAAACCTGTCCATACTGCCATGCCCCGATGCGCGTGGGCGAAATAACCGGGCCACCTGGGCAGGTGCCACTGAACTTGACCGATGCAGCCTTTGCTTTGTGGACCGGGGTGGTTTTGACGATGCTGGCTGTATCCGGCGGGCTGTTTGTCCCTGTCGGAGGTCTGCTGTTTTCGCCCTGGCTGTGTCTGGTCGCCGCGGTTGTCGGGGGGATCCTGGAAGGCCTCTGCCTGTGGCTGGTGCGGAAGGCAACAGCCGGGCAAGATCCGCAACCCGGTTCGTCTGGATCGCTGGCCTCGCTGGTTGCGGTACCGGCCGGCCTTTGCCTGGCGGTTTGTGCGTTTTCGGCGGCGGTACTGGTCTGGAACCTGTTCGTTGTCTTGTAGTTGATCTGTCAAGGAGTAGATGGTGACCCAACGGGTTGAGAAACGAACGACCTGGTGCACTTCGTGCGGCCGGGAGATGCGGTACGAACCGGAGCAAGAGGGCAAGACCGAAAGCTGCCCCTTCTGCGGCCAGCGGTTCGTGCTGGGCGAGCTGAAGTCCAGGCCCGGCCAGCGGGAGGGCTCCAGCGGTATGGCCGAGTTGCTCTGGTCGCTGGGCGTGCTGTTTCTGGGCCTGATGGCGGCGGTTCTGACGCTGATCCGCGCGATCCGCGGCGATTTGTTCCTGACGACACTGGGGCTGATGATCCTGGCCGGGGTGACGGTTCTGGGCGGCGTGGCCGTGGCGATGTTCGCCACCAAGACGCAGATGGAGTACCGCAAGGAGCAGGTCCGCAAGGGACACGCCGGCCCGGTGGCGGGTCTGGCCTTTGCTTCCCTGGCCGGGACGCTTGCGATCGTCGGCGCCATCGCCGGCGTGCTCTCGGCGATCATCTGGGTGTTGATCTGACCGG
>JBKHDI010000047.1:0-30149 GCA_046541415.1 Phycisphaerae bacterium
GTAAGACGAAGTGGAGGCCGATCAACCCTGGAAACAGGGGTCGAACTGCACGGCCCGGAGCGAACGGCCGGTCAATTTTGGATGCGTTTTCGGGGTGGCTGGTTTTGCAATTTTGTTGCGCCGGAAATCTTTTTTTATGTGGAAGATTTCGCGGGGGTTTCGGGTGTGTCAGTCGCGGAGTTCGACGTTCCAGTAGGCTTCGTCGAGGAACTGTTTCCAGGAGGCGTACTTGTCGCTGGTCAGGCGGAGGGTGACCATGGGGCTGCGGCGGGGCTTGACGGGCTTGGAGATGAGTTTCATGTGTGCTTCTGCGGGTGTGCGGCCGCCTTTCTTGACGTTGCATTTGACGCAGGCGCAGACGATGTTCTGCCAGTCGGTTCCGCCGCCCTGGCTGCGGGGTACGACGTGGTCGAGGCTGAGTTCGGACATGGGGAACTTGCGGCCGCAGTACTGGCAGCGGTTCAGGTCGCGGGCGAAGATGTTGCGTCGGGTGAAGCGGACGTTACGTCGGGGCAGGCGGTCGTAGGTCAGCAGGCGGATGATGCGAGGTACGGCGAGTTCGAACTTGATGCAGCGGATCCATTCGTGGTGTTCACGTTCGTAGCGAGCGCGGAACTCGCTGACCTCGCACCAGGATTCGAAGTCGTAGGAGCAGTACTGCTGGTCTTCGACGGAGACGATTTCGGCGATGTCCTTGAAGAGCAGAGACATTGCCCGCCGGGCCGAGGTGACCCGTAGAGCGGCATAGTGCTTGTTGAGCACCAGCACGTGAGAATCCAGGGCAGTATGGCTGGTCGATAGCATGTCTGCGCCTCCGCAGCGGGCGCGGCCGGGGACCCGGCCGAACCGGTTCTGGCGAAGTCTACTATAGCGTACGGGGGTGCGGATGCAAGCTCCGCGCGGCGAATCGGCTGTGAGTATGTGGTCTCTGCGAGATGGCGGCGCAAAGGCCCGGTCAGGATTCGATTAAGACGAGGCTTTGGTGGCCAGTTTCACGCCTGCGAGTTTCAGGTGTGTCGGGGAGGCCTGCAGTTCGATCCGCAGATCGCCGGCGGTCAGGACGGCCCCGTCGATATCGCGGCTGATTTCCAGCGTGCCCGGCAGGGCCTGTGGGGTGAACAGCGTGGCGTACATGTATTGTCCGACGGCCCCCCCACTGACGTGGAGGAAGGTATCTGGGTGTCCGTTGGTCGGCCCGGTCTTCACTTCGGCCGAGGCGGGTCCGGTGGCGGCGATGGCGAAGTGGAGCTTGCTGCGATGTCCGCGGATCTGTCCGGTCATGTATTCTTCGTCGAGTTGGATTTTGCCGCGTGAGTGCCAGAACAGTTCGGTCTTCTCTGGTGCGACGAGGTCGAGTTCGTCCAGCACGGCCAGGCCTGTCGCCTGCCCGGTCCGCTCGTCGAGGAGCATGACCACGTGGCGGATGAAGCGGACGGACTCGCCCAGCGCGTCTCCGCCGCTGCTGGCGACCCAGCGGTACCGCTTCGACTGGCCCGAGTCGAGGATGCGTCCCTGTGCGTCGATGAGGTGATCTGCCTCGGCGACGGTGATGGTATTGTGGGATCGGGCCTGGACCCATGCGACGTCGTCGTCGGTTTCTGTGGCAAATGCGGCCGACTCCGAGCCGCTGCCCGGGTCGGTCAGGAGCATTTCGCCGTCCAGCTGGAGCTGGATGGAGTTCATGTCGCGTTGGGAGCGGTTGGCCGAGAGGTCGCCGGACTTTACGGCCACGTACATGGACGGATCGGGCCAGCGGTCGGCGATGGCGGCCCAGCCGATCTGGCTGAAGACCTTGAGTTTTTCGAGTTTGCACTGGGCCTTGGAGGCTTCTTCGGGTCGGAACAGCAGGGCCAGGCCAGCTGCGGACCAGCCGGAGGTGGTGATATCGCCTCGGAATGCGTATCGGTCCAGCCACCAGCTTACGGGGCTGCAGCCCAGGCGGGCATGGAGCAGGTAGAAGGTACCGTGGAGGGGCACGATGGGGTTCTCGCCGAAGCTGGCGCCCCTGCCGTGTGGGCTGAAGTACATGGGGAACAGGCCTGTCTGGTCCATGCCCCGATGGTGGTAGATTCGC
Source organism: Phycisphaerae bacterium (assembly GCA_046541415.1). Classification (GTDB taxonomy): domain Bacteria; phylum Planctomycetota; class Phycisphaerae; order SM23-33; family SM23-33; genus CAZOVB01. Next base: position 2,075 of record JBKHDI010000047.1, read on the forward strand.
TGGTCGTCATCGAGGCGAGTGAGGGCTTCTGCCAGGAGGATCAGGTAGCGGAATCCGTAGCCCCAGTAGCCTGTGCCTTCATCCCATCCGCCTTCGGAGTTCAGGGCGTCCTGTACGCGTCCGACGCCGCGTATGGCGGACTGGAGCGCCTTGGCGGCAGCGTCGGATTCATCAGCCAGGGCGGCCGCGGCCAGGCCGATCCCGCCGTTGATTACCGCGTTCCAGTGGTGATAGCAGCTGGTCCACCAGACCTTCTCGTCCAGGGCCTTGAGGTAGGGTTCGATGGCGTGGGAGTGGATCTTCGCGATGGCGGTCCGTCGGTCGGAATCGGTGAGGTCTTCCCAGAGCCAGTCCAGGCCGATGGTTGCGGCCACGGCTGCCTCGGCGGTGGACAGGTCGGCATGGAGGTTGGGATAGCATGGGTCCTGCCAGCAGGTCCAGCCGAGCAGGCACTTCATTTCCTCGATGGCCCGCTGCTGGTAGGCGCGGTTGGGGTCGATCGCGTGGGAGATCAGCAGGTCGAGGATGCGGCCCTGTGCGGTGCGTGCGGCGGTCACGGCCGAGCCCCACTTTCCCTGGTGCCACATCGATCGCCACTGTGCCTCGCGGACGGGGGGGCTTTCGAGGATCAGTGCGCAGCGTTTGTCGAGGACGTTGTGGATTTCGTCGAACCCGTTGCGGCCTATGCGGCTGCGGAGTTGCTGAAGCTCTTCCCGGCTGGCCAATATGCCTCGTCTCATGCCTGCTGCTCTCCACTGCGAAATGGAAGGGTACTGTTGTTTCCAAGAAGATAGACGCCCGTCGCGGCCTGTGCAAGAGAGAGCTGTTGACCGCCGGGCGGGTCGGGTTCACAATACCAGTACAGGAAGGATAGATCCATGCTGGAAAAACTGAAAGAGGATGTCTGCCGGGCGAACCTGGAGCTTCTCTCCTCGGGTCTGGTGATACAGACGTGGGGCAACGTCAGCGGTGTCGACCGCCAGGCGGGCAAGATGGTGATCAAGCCCTCGGGCGTCAGCTACGAGGAGATGACGCCGGAGAAGATGGTCGTGGTGGACCTTGAGAGCGGTCAGGCCGAAGCCGATCAGCTCAAGCCGAGTTCCGACACCCCCACGCACCTGGTGCTCTACCGGGGGTTTGAAGGCATTGGGGGGGTGGTGCACACGCATTCGACGTACGCCACCGCCTGGGCCCAGGCGGCCCGGAAGATCCCGCCGATGGGCACGACCCACTGCGACTACTTCCACGGGGCGATCCCGTGTACGCGGCTGCTGAGCGACCAGGAGGTCGAGGGCGACTACGAGACCAACACCGGCGAAGTGATCATCGAGACGTTCCGGGATCTGGATCCGATGCGGATTCCGGCTGTGCTGGTGGCGGTGCACGGGCCCTTCGCCTGGGGCAGAGACCCGGCCGAGGCGGTCGGCAGCGCGATCATCCTGGAGCACCTGGCCCGGCTGGCCAGCGAGACGGTTGCCATCGCCGGCTACCCGCGCCGGTTCCCCGATTCGATGCTCGACAAGCACTACAACCGCAAGCACGGCCCCGGCGCCTACTACGGACAGAACTAACCCCCCCACCCCTGCACGAAAGCGACTTGCATGCCCTCACTCGGAGTCAACATCGACCACGTTGCCACCATCCGCCAGGCCCGCCGGACCGTCGAGCCCGACCCGGTCTTCGCCGCCGCCGAAGCCCAGCGCGCCGGGGCCAGCTGCATCACCTTCCACCTTCGCAAGGACCGGCGTCACATCCAGGACCGCGACGTGCACCTGCTGGCCCAGACCGTCACCTGCAAGCTGAACATGGAGATGTCGATGGATCCGGAGATCGTCGAGATCGCCCTGCAGATCCGGCCGGACCAGGTGACGCTGGTTCCCGAGAACCGTCAAGAGGTAACCACCGAGGGCGGGCTGGACTGCGTGGAGCACTTCGATAGGCTCGGCGATGTCACGGCTGCGCTGAACGAAGCGGGGATCACCGTCAGCGCGTTTGTCGACGCGGTCGACGAGCACATTGCCGCCTCGGCCCAGGCAGGTTGCGGGGCGATCGAGATCCACACCGGCACGTACGCCAACGCATGGTTGTTGCACGGCAGCGAGGGTCGGCACGACGCCGTCCGTGACAGTCTTTCGCAGATCCGCGGCGGGATCGACTACGGGCGATCGAAAGACCTGGTTGTCCACGGCGGGCACGGGCTGACGTACGACAACATCGGCCCGGTTGCGGCGATGGAGGGCTTCTGCGAGTTCAACATCGGCCATTCGATCATCTCTCGGGCGGTCTTCGACGGGCTTGGCCCGGCGGTCTCGGAGATGGACCGCCTGATCCGCCAGGCCGCTGCCCAGGGCTGCGACGAGATTTTCTAAGCGCCCCGCGGCGACAGTCCGATACGTCCCCGGGCGCAAAGATCTTTGCCGAAAGGGACAATCATGACCGACCGGATTCTCATCGGGCTGCTGCTGGCAGGTGCACTGTTCGTATCGCACGGCTGCAAGGAACGCGTTCTGGACCCCCGAGCCGAGCGGTGAACAGGTCCTGCGCTGGCCCCGGCCGGTGACGCGCAAGCGACTCGGCGGGCGCTGGACCGTCTACGAGGCATCCAGGCTGTTCGTCGGTGTCCGCGAGCCCTGATCTCGGTTCGACCCGGCCCAGAAGGGGCTAGTCGGCCTGGTTTTGATCCGACCGTGCGAACGCATCGGGGAGAACAAGAATACCATCGACAGCGATGTCCCGCCAGCCAGAGGCTTTCTTTGTCAGGGCCGGGAACGGAGTTGAACTCTGGCAACGGCCCGATGGATGTGTATAATCCCAGAGGCTGGTAAGACAAACCCCAACCCCTGAGAGGCCCATTGAATATGAAGCCCGATTTGAAGCTGCAAGGATGCATGACCGCCCTGATCACGCCGTTTTCCAACGGCCAGATCGACTTTGACGCCCTGGATCGGCTGATCGAAGAGCAGATCTCCGGCGGGATCCAGGCGCTCGTGCCTTGTGGAACCACCGGCGAGAGCCCCACGCTCTCCCATGAAGAGCAGGACCAGGTGATCGACTTCACCACGACCAAGGCTGCCGGGCGCGTGCCCGTCGTGGCAGGGACCGGATCGAACTCCACCGAGGAAGCGCTGCGCCTGACCCGCCACGCCAAACAGGCCGGGGCCGACGCCTGTCTCGTGGTCAACCCCTACTACAACAAGCCCACGCAGGAGGGCATGTTCCAGCACATCCAGCGACTGGCAGAAGCCCAGCTGCCGATCGTGCTGTACAACATTCCCGGGCGGACGGGCATTGAACTGACGGCCGAGACGATCGTCCGCATGTACGAAGAGATAGACATGGTCATCGCCCTGAAGGAAGCGACCGGCAAGATCGACACGGCCAGCCTGGTCGCCAGGGACTGCGAGATCTCCATTCTCTCCGGGGATGACGCCCTGACCCTTCCGATGGGGGCCGTAGGCGGCTGCGGTGTGGTCAGCGTGCTGGGCAACCTCCTGCCCGGCGAGATCCGCAAGCTCACCGACGCGATGCTCGGCGGCGACCTGAAGACCGCCACTGCCCAGCACCAAAAGCTCTTCGACCTGTGCAAGGTCATGTTCTGCGAGACCAACCCGATCCCCATCAAGGCAGCCATGGCCATGCTCGGCAAGTGCAAGAACGAGCTGCGCCTGCCGATGACCCCGCTGAGCGAGAAGTACGTCCAGCCGCTCAAGCAGGCCCTGCAGGACTTCGGCCTGAACGTTTCCTGAGCAGCCGAAGCTGAAGCGAAAGCACACCGGCCGCGTCGGATGAAACCGTCGCGGCCGGTTCTTGTTTACTGCTCGTCCCGCAGTCCGACCCCGACCATCCAGTCGGCGCAGAGCTCGGCCCAACGGGCCACGTCCGGGCATTCGCCGGTCGCCAGGCCCAGGCCATGACGGCCGTGGGCGAAGATGTGCAACGCACAGGATACGTCGGCCTGGCGCATGGCGCGTGCCAGCAGGAGGACGTTTTCGACCGGCACGGCCGGGTCGTCTGCGGTGTGCCAAACGAACGCCGGTGGCGTCTCTGAGCTCACCCGCGTTTCCAGCGAAAGTTGCTTCTGCAGGTCGGCATCGGGCTGGTTGCCCAGCAGGTTCCGCAGCGAGCCGTCGTGGCGGTATTCGCCGAAGGTCACCACGGGATAGCAGGCGATCAGCGCATCGGGGCGGGCGCTGAGCCGGTCGATCTCGTCACGGTCTTCGCCCTCGATGGGCTCGAAAATGCTCGCCGCGGAGATCGCCAGGTGCCCGCCGGCGCTGAAACCGAGGATGCCCACCTTCTCCGGGTCGATATTCCACTGGTCTGCCCGGGCCCGAACGGTCCGGATCGCCCGGCGGGCGTCGCACAGCCCTGCCGGGTAGCGATAGGGCGCCACGCGGTAGTCCAGCACGATCCCGGCCAGGCCCAGCGAGCAGAGCCACTCGGCGACCGGCAGGGATTCATGGGCGGCCCGCCCGCGGTATCCGCCTCCTGGACAGACGATTACGGCGCCGGTGGGTTCCTCGCTGTCCGGCAGGACCGGCGTGATCCGGGGCACGTCCTCGGCCCCGTCGCCGGCGGCCATGGGTGCGGGCCCGTGCCAGAGCCGAACGGAATCGAGCTTCTGCATGATGGTTTCTCCCGCCGGTGGCGGTTTCAGGCTTCCAGTTTCTCGGCCAGCTGCTCCCACTGCTGCATCAGCTCGTGGAGGTGGCGACTGGCTGCGGCGTAATCGTGGCCGAGCTTCTCGACCTCGTCGGTGCTGCCGGCCTGGGAAGCGCGGTTGATCTGTTCGGTCAGTTTCTCCAGCTGCTCTTCGGTCTGGTGGATCTTCTGCTCGATGCGGTCGTGGTCGCGCTGGATCTTCTCCCGCTGGCGTTGGGCCTTGCGGGCCTGCTCGTACTCGTTCTTGCGGTTCTGCTTGTCCGGGTCGGCCTGTCGGGCGGGCCCGGCAGCTTCGGGCTGTCCAGCCTTCTGCTCGCGCCATTGGGCATAGCTCTGCCAACCGCCGAGGATGCGTTTGATCCCGCCGTCATGGACTGCCCAGACCTCTTGGGCGACCGCCTCGATCAGGTAGCGGTCGTGGCTGACGAAGAGGATCGTCCCATCAAACTCGGTCAGGGCCTCCTGCAGCGCCTCGCGCGTGGGCAGGTCCAGGTGGTTGGTCGGCTCGTCCAGCAGCAGGACGTTGGATTCGGTGACGATCAGCCGCGCCAGGGCAACGCGGCTGCGCTGCCCGCCGGAGAGCTGGCCGACGGTCTTTTCCGCTTCGTCGCCGGTGAAGGAAAACGCCCCGAGCAGCGTGCGGATCTTCTCGTCGTTCAGCGAGTGGTCGGCCCGGTAGACCGCCGAAACCAGCGTCTCGCTTTCATGGAGGTCTTCATGCGTCTGGGACAGGTGGCCGATCTGCACGTTGGCCCCCCACCGCAGGTGCCCGTCCAGCGGGTCCAGCCGCCCCATCAACGTCCGCAGCAGCGTCGTCTTGCCCGAGCCGTTGGGCCCGACGATCGCGATCCGCTGGCCTCGTGTGACCTCCAGGTTCACATCCGCCACCAGTGGCGCATCGGGCTGGTAACCCGCCGTGAGCCCTTCGAGGCGCAAAACCATCTCACCGGTCCGCCGGGCCGGGCTGAATTCCAGGTCCACCGCCTCGTAGCGGACGGGTTTCTCGATGGCCTCGTTGGCGATGAACCGTTCGAGTCGGCTGCGTCGGCCCTGGGCTTCCTTGGTCCGCTGGCCGGCGAGATTGCGGCGGATGAACTCCTCGGTCTTCTCGATGTACTCCTGCTGGGCCTGCCAGGTCCGCATCTGCTCCTGGTAGCGGTGCTCGCGCTGCTTGACGTAGGCCGAGTACCCTCCCTTGAAGGTCGAGACTCGCCCCTCGGCGACCTCCCAGGTCGTCTCGGTCACGCGGTCCAGGAACCACCGGTCGTGGGAGACGATCACCATCGCCCCTTCCTGGCGGGCCAGGAAACCCTCCAGCCATTCGACCGAATCGATATCCAGGTGGTTGGTCGGCTCATCCAGCAGGAGAACATCCGGCGAATTGGCCAGAATGCCCGCCAGCATGGCGCGGCTGCGCTGTCCGCCGGAAAACTGCTTCAGCGGCTGATCGTACTGGGCCCGGGTAAAGCCCAGACCTTCCAGGACCATGCCCAGGCGATCCTCGTAACTGTACCCGCCCAGGACCTCAAACCGGTGCTGCACGTGTCCGAGACGTCTGAGAAGCTCGTCGTTTTCGCCGTCTTCGGCCAGTTGGTGGTGGATCTGGTCGAGTTGTGATTCCAGGCGGCGGATCTCGTCGACCGCGGCGAGCATGGAATCCCACAGTGTCTGCTCGCCGGGCTCGGGCGGGTCCTGGGGCAGGTAGCCGATGCCCAGCCCGCGGGCCCTGTGCAACTGTCCGGAGGTCGGTTCCTCCAGCCCGGCCAGCATGCGCAGCAGCGTCGTCTTGCCCGAGCCGTTGGGCCCGACCAGGCCGACCCGTTGCGACTCGGCCAGTCGCAACTGACCGTCGCGCAGGACGATCGCCGTGCCGTAGATCTTGCTGAGGTTTTCCGCGATAATCCAGGACATCGCAGGCCTTGTCGGTTGATGGAAACATGCGAGTCGCACATTGTCTGCGAAACCGGCTTTCCGGTCCAGAGGCTTTGGGCATATTCCGCAAGGCGGTATACTGTTCTCCATGCCTCGCCCCATGCCCGCCAACCCGACGATCCCGCGTCCTGCCGCCGATGGCCCGTGGGCCTCGGTGATTATCCCCGCGGTTAACGAGGCCGGCTGCATCGGCCGGGCCATTGCTTCGGCCCGGGCGCCGGGGGTGGAAATCCTCGTCGCTGACGGTGGCAGCACGGACGGTACGGCGGAAATCGCCTCCCAGGCCTCTGCGCGGGTGATCCGGTCGCGCAGCGGCCGGGCCGAACAGCAGAACACCGCCGCCGGGCAGGCCCGGGGGCGCGTGCTGCTGTTCCTCCACGCCGACACCCGCCTGCCGCCGGATTGGCCGGTGTGGGTGGTTCGGACGCTGGCCGGCCCCGGCGTGGTGGCCGGGGCGTTTGCCTTCCAGACCGAGCTGGACAGCTGGCCCATGCGGATCGTCAAGCGGCTGGTCCGCTTGCGCTGCGAGATCCTGCAAAGGCCCTACGGCGACCAGGGCCTGTTCCTGCCGGCAGAGGTGTTCCGTCGCGTTGGCGGCTTTCCGGACCGCCCGCTGGCCGAAGACCTGGCGCTGGTGACCCGGCTGCGGAAGCTGGGACGAATTGCCATGGCCCCTGCCGCGGCGGTGACCTCCGATCGACGATGGCGCCGCAGCGGCGTACTGCGAACGACACTGATGAACCAACTGATGCTTGCGGGCCTGTATTGCGGGGTTCAGCCGGCCCGGCTGGCCCGCTGGTATCGCCGCCTGGAGCAAAGGAGCCGGACCACGTGAGTTTCTACGACGAATTGGCCCCGATGTACGACGAGTTGACCGGCCAGGCCTCGCGGGCCGAGGCGGTCGGCCAGTTCTGCGACCGCCTGGTCCAGACTTCACGTCCCGCTGCGGCGCTCGATGCCGCATGCGGAACGGGGGCCTATGCGCGGGCATTGGCCCGCAAGGACGTGCAGGTCACCGGGGCCGATCTGTCGGGCGCCCAGCTGGCCCAGGCCCGTAAGCTCGCCCACAGGCAGGGGCTTGCGATCGAGTGGGTCCAGTCCGCCTTTGTCGACCTGCCCCAGCGCACTGACGGGCAGTTCGATCTGGTCCTGTGCATGGGCAACAGCCTGGTCCACGTGATGCAGCCGGAAGGCCTGGCGGGCGCACTGGACGCCTTCTTCCACGTTCTCGCTCCCGGTGGCGTGTTCATCACCACCAATCTCAACTACGAGAAGATCTGCAGCCGCAGCGAGCGGATCGTCGGCGTCGACCGCAACGCGGACCGCCAGTTCATCCGCTTCTACGACTTCCATTCGCCCGAGAGAATCGCCTTCAACGTCCTGCGGATCGACTGGCAGGGCCAGTCGGCAGAGACCGAGTTGTACACCACCCAGCTGCGCCCGTGGCAACCGGACCAGCTCGCCGCGGCCATGAGGGAGGCCGGGTTCATCGATGTCCGGAGCTTCGGCGGGCTTGACTTCTCGCCGTTCGACCCGGCCGTCTCCGACGTGCTGCTGCTCCAGGGCCGCAAACCGCAGTGAATCGGCGACGATCGGGCCGAAAAGCACCTTGCCAATTGCCAGCCTGAGGTATAATACACGACCTGCCTGTTGTGACCGCGACCCCGAAAACAGAGGCAACGTGGACCAGTTCACCCTCGAGAAAATCGAATTCGACGAGATCCGCCGAATCCTGCGGCGCTACTGCAGTTGCAGTCTCGGCCGGGACATGTGTGCGCACATCAACCCGTCGGCCAAGGCGGATGTCATCCACCGCTGGCAGAGCCAGACCGCCGAGATGGTCCTGGCCCTGCGCGACTTCGGCCCGCCGCCGTTCGGGGGCATCAGCGATATCAGCGAATCGCTGGAGAAGATCCAGCCCGGCCGGGGCGGAACCGGCGAGGACTTCGCCGACATCGCCGCCTGCCTGAAAGGCACGGCAGAGCTGAAACGCTACCTCCTGCCCCTGCCCGAAGAGCACGAGCAGTTGCACAGCCTGGCAGAGTCGATTGCCTCTTTCGAAACACAGATCGGGGCGATCGAAGAGATCGTCGCACCCGACGGTTCGATTTTCGATCACGCGTCGGATCGACTCTCCCGGACGCGGCGCGAGATGACGACGACGGCCGACGAGATCCACCGCGCCATCCACAGCTACGTGCAGAACCCGGATGTCGCGAAACTGCTGCAGAGCCAGAACGTCACCCTGCACGGTGACCGCTACGTCCTGCCGGTGAAGGTCGAGAATCGGGGCCGACTCAAGGGCGTCGTCCACCGCTCGTCGAACACGGGCGCGACGGTATTCGTCGAGCCCAATGCGTCGGTCGAGTTGAACAACCGCCTGGCCGATTTGGCCGAGGATGAACGTCGCGAGGTCCAGCGCCTGCTCAACCAGTTGGGCGTGCGGGTCTACGCCCGGGCCGAGGACATCCGCAACACGCTGCGGACGGTGGCCCGGATCGACCTGATCAGCGCCAAGGCCCAGTACGCCTACCAGTTCGAGATGACGCGGCCTCGTATCGACCAGGCCGGCCCGCTCGACCTGCACCGGGCCCGCCACCCGCTGCTGGTCGAACAGGCCCACCAGCAGGACCGCGCGGGGATCGACCCGGAGAACATCCACCCCGTCGTGCCGATCGACGTGCGCCTCGGCAGCGACTTTGACCTGCTGATCATCACCGGCTCGAACACGGGCGGCAAGACGGTTACGCTGAAAACCGTCGCCCTGCTGGCCGCGATGGCCCAGGCGGGCCTGCACATCCCGGCCGAGAAAAACTCCGCCCTGCCGGTCTTCGACGACATCCTCATCGACATCGGCGACGAGCAGTCGCTGGAACAGTCGCTCAGCACGTTCGGCGGGCACATCAAACGTCTGCGGCTGATCCTCGACAAGGCCGACGCGGCCACGCTGGTGCTTCTGGACGAACTCGGCAGCGGTACGGACCCCGACGAGGGCGGCGCGATCGGTCAGGCGATTCTCGACCAGCTGCGCCAGATCGGCTGTCGGGGGATGGTCACCACGCACCTGTCGGTGCTCAAGGCCTACGCCTACAACCACGACCGCGTCGACAACGCCTCGGTCGAGTTCGACACCCAGACGCTCCGGCCTACCTATAAGCTGATGATCGGCACGCCGGGCGAATCGCACGCGATTACCGTCGCCAAGCACTTGGGCATGTCGCGGACGCTGACCGACCTGGCCCGCAAGTACCTGGGCAAGAAGGGACAGCAGTTCCGCCGGGCCATCGCCGCGACCACCAGCGCCCGCGAATCGGCCGAGGAGGCCCGCGCCCAGGCACAGGTGGCCGAACTGGCCGCAGTCAGCCAGGCCGAGAAACTCGATTCCCGCATGGCCGACCTCGACCGCCTCCAGAAGGAGTTCACTACCTGGCTGGCGCGACTGGGGGAGATGAAACCGGGCGACCAACTATTCGTCCCGGCCGTGCGGAAAACCGGCAGCCTTGTCCGCCTGGAGTACCACAAGCAGAAGGCCCTGGTCGCCGTCGACGGCAAGCAGATCGAGGTCCCCCTGGTCGATCTCATGCCGCGCCTGGGCCAGCATGACGTCCGCGACGAAATCGCCGCGATGCGCACAAATATTGCCCAGCGCGAGAAGCAGGCGGCCGAGAAACTCGAAGAGGCCCGGGCCCTGCACGCCAAGGCCAGTCAGGATGTCGAGACGCAGAAGGAAAAGGCCCGCCAGTTCGACGCATGGCTCGGGGCGATCTCGCGGATGAAAATCGGCGACGTCGTGCCCATCGCCCTCAAGCCCGGCAAAGGAAAGCTCAAAGAGGTGGACCTCAAAGGCCTGCGGGTGACGATCGAAACCAAGGCCGGCGAAAAGACGATCTCCCTGCAGGACATCTTCCCCCAGACCGGCCCGTTTGCACGCAGGCCCCGCAAACAGCGCGACGCCAAGGGCCCCGATGGTCGCAAACGCAAGACCCGCAAGGGCGCCAAGGACAAACCCGCCAAGCCCGACAAGAACGCCCCCATGCAGCGCCGCCAGAGGCAATCCAAGGCCGCCAAAAAGAACCGCAAGGCCCTGGAGAACGTCCAGCCGGGACAGGAAGTCTACGTCGTGCCCTTCTCCAAGCGGGCCACGCTGATCCGCATCGACTCCGACAAGCAGCAGGTGGTCGTCGGCAGCGGCGCATTCGAGATGACCCTCCCGATCGCCGACGTCGAACCGGTGGGCTTCAGCGGGTAACCGGCAGTGGCCTACAGTTCGGGCATGGGGTACGGGTCGTTGACTTCTTCGGTCCACTGGACCAGGCGGTCCTGCAACTGCTTGCGACGCTTGGCGTAGCCGGCGTCGAGGGCCAGGTTCGCCTGCTCGTACGGGTCCTCGTTGAGGTTGTACATCATGAAGGGGAACCCGTCGGAGACCACGTACTTCCAGTTGTCAGCCGTGACGATCCCGCGCCAGGTCCGGTCCATGCAGCCCGGGTGCATCTTCCGCACGCAGTGCTGCAGGTAGGCCGAATCCGGCTCATCCGCGGCCGGGAGCGAACTCTTGGGTTCGCCGGGCGTCCGGTAGGCGGAATAGTCGTAGCCCATCATCCAGTCCGGCACGTCGATGCCGGCCAGGCCCAGAGAAGTCGGGGCGATGTCGACGTGGTTGATCGGTGCCATCTGCCTGCTCATGCCCGCGTGTTTCGTGTGGGGCCGCATCCCGGACATGATAAACGGAATCCGGATCGACTCTTCCCACGGCGTGGACTTCTGCCACCTGCCGTGCGAGCCGTGCATGTCGCCGTGGTCCGAGAAGAACAGCACGTGGGTGTTGTCGATCAGACCGGTCTGCCTGAGTACTTCCTTGATGCGCCCGACGTTCCAGTCGAGGTTCTCGATCAGCGCGTAATAGCCGGCCAGGTCGTGACGGGCGCGCTGCTGGATGTCCCCGACGTCGGGCACGTTGGGCCGCAGTTGCACGCTGCCGGCGTTGTGGCTCTTCTGCCACTCCGGCGGGGCCGTGTAGTACGGGCAGTGCGGCGGCTGGACGCTGAGGACCGCGAAGAACGGCTTGTCGTCCTCGGCCCGGTCGCGGATGTAGTCGATCATCAGATCGCTGAGGCAGTCGGATTCGAAACCGGGCAGCTGGTAGACGTCGACCTCCTTGTCGGCCTTATGGCCGTGGACGTAGGTGTACTGCGGGTTGTTGTTGTTCTCGTAGGCCAGCCAGGTGTCGAACCCGCCGCGCCGGTCGCGCGGGACGACGCGGCGATTGGCGGGCTGTTCCTTCAGCGGCCCGTCGAGGTGCCACTTGCCGAAATAGGCTGTCTCGTACCCGGCCTCGTTGAAGGGACGGGCGACCGTCGGAATCTCCGGGTCCAGAGCAGAGGGGGTCGTCGGGCAGGTGTCGTGGACGTAGCGGCTGGTCAGCAACGCTGCGCGGAACGGCGTGCACCAGGGACAGCCCGCCACGGCGCGGGTGAAGACCACGCCTTCCTCGCCCAGCGTATCGAGGTTGGGGGTGAAGACGTTCGGATCGCCCATGTGGCCCTGGGCCTGGGCGCGCATCTGGTCGCCGAAGATCCAGATGACGTTCTCTTTTCTACCTGTTTCGGACATGCCTCTCCTCTGCAGTGCTGTCGTTGCCCCGACCTGCTGTCGAACGGGCAAGCATCCTATCCGATCGGCCCACGGATGGACAGGTCCGAGGCAGCTACCCGTGATTTTCCAGCGCCCGCCGCAGATGACCCCCGGCCGCGTCCAGGCGCCCGCGGGCGGTTTCGGCCCCCACGCCCAGGCGGGCCATGACGATGGCGGTTTTCAACTGACCGTCGGCCCGGGCGAGCATCTCCGCGGCGGCCGATTCGTCCAGGTCGGTCAGTTCGCGCAGGATGCGCCCCGCCCGATCGCAGAGCTTGTCGTTGGTCGCCCGCAGGTCGACCATCAGGTTCTCGTAGACCTTGCCCAGGCGGATCATCGCCCCCGTGGTGAGCATGTTCAGGACCATCTTGGTAGCTGTGCCCGCCTTCATCCGCGTCGAGCCTGCGATCACTTCCGGGCCGACTTCGACACAGATGACCGTATCGGCGGCGATCTGCGAGGCCACCTGGGGCGAGCATGTGACGAACCCCGTGGCCGAGCCGATCTGCCTGGCCTGGTCGACCGCAGCCCGGACATACGGCGTCAGCCCGCAGGCGGCGATGCCGACGACGATGTCCGCGGCGGTAACGCCCTTCTGGCGGATCACGACACGGCCGTCTTCGCCGATGTCCTCGCGCCCCTCGCTGGAGCGGACCAGCGCGTCGTAGCCGCCGGCGATGATGCCCTGGACCTGCTCGGGATCGGTTCCGAACGTCGGCGGACACTCGCTGGCGTCGAGAACGCCCAGCCGGCCGCTGGTCCCGGCCCCGACGTAGAACAGCCTCCCGCCGCGCCCGAGACGCTCGGCGATGCGGTCGACCAGTTGGGCGATCGTATCGGCGGCGGCCTCGACGGCCCCGGCGACCCTGGCGTCGGCGGCGCAGATCCTTCGGACGATTCCGGCGGCATCGAGCGTGTCGATGTCGCGCGTCTCGAGGTTCCGCTGTTCGGTGGCCAGCTCTGAGCGGTCCATCGTCATCGCGCGGCCCTGCCCGGTGTGATGCTGCCCAGCACCACGGCCCGCCCTGCACCGGTGGCGCCGGGGACGTTGCCCGCCAGCCCCAGCAGCGTACGGCGGGCCAGGATCGCAAACGACAACGCTTCCTTGGCGTCCGGGTCGATGCCGACGCTGGACAGATTCTCCACCCGACCTGCAGGCAGGCGCAGACGCAGTTGATCGACCAGGGCCGGATTCGCCGCACCCCCGCCGCAGAGCAGTACCTCGTCGACGTCGGCCGGCAGGTACCGGCGGTAGGCCTGGGCGATCGACTCAGCCACAAAGGCCGTCGCCGTGGCCAGCAGATCCGCACCGGCCAGTCCACGGTCGGTTGCGCGGTGCACCAGGTCGTCAACCCAATGGCCGGCAAACTCCTCCGGGCCTGTCGATTTGGGCGGCTTCCGGTCGAAATACGGATGCTTTGCCCAGTCGGCCACCATGGACTGATCGATTCGTCCAGCCAAGGCCAATCGCCCGTCCCGGTCGAAATTCTCCCGTCCCCCGGTAAGTCTGCGGACCAGGGCATCCAGCAGCAGGTTGCCCGGGCCCGTGTCGAAAGCCAGCACGTCCTCGACCTCGGCCCCGGCGGGCAGCCAGGTGAGGTTTGCGATACCCCCGATATTCTGTACGACCCGACTGGTGCGCGGATCGGCCAGCAGTTCGTGATCGACCAAGGCCACCAGCGGCGCCCCCGAGCCTCCGGCGGCGATGTCGGCAGCCCGGAAGTCGGAAACCACGCAGCAGCCGGTCCTCTCGGCGATTACGGCCGGGGCTGCGATCTGCAGCGTGGAGCGAATCGTGCGACCTGCCCACTCGCAGCCGTAGGGAAGGTGCTGGATCGTCTGGCCATGCGAGCCGATGGCATCCACGCTGGACAGCTGGATCCCGCTGCGGCTGCAGGTCTGGACCAACGCATCCGCGAACACTTCCCCCAGGATAAAGTGCATCCGGCAGATCTCATCGACCGACGACGTTTCGGGATTGAACAGCGCGCGGACGCGGCGACGCAGTACGGGGTCGTATTCCGCTGTCGCGAAGGCGACGACTGCAGGACGTGGATCGAAATCGACGATCGCCACATCCACGCCGTCGGCGCTCGTGCCGCTGATCAGCCCGGCGATGCGGGTCGGGTTCTCTGGAATCGGATTCGCTGCCATAGCTGGGAGTATACCCGCCGGAGGCCGCCATGGCTAACACGGACTGCCGCAGTTCGGTGCCATGGCCGCCTGACGGCCGTGCTATCGCCGACGCAAAGCCCCCTGAGACGATGCACGGCGACGAGCGGTGGCAGCGGGCGTAGAGTGCCGGCGCAGTTTGGCGCATCGCAGGTCATTTCAAGCCGGAAGACTCTCTTGTAACTCGCTCTAGATGCCGCTTCCTCCGGAGTGCAGGCCGCATTCCTTCTTGCCGCCCGACTCCCACGGCCATTTGCCGAACCGCTTGTCCAGCCCCTCCTTGACGGGAATGTGGCAGGGCACGCAGCCGATGACCTTGTATTTCTCGCCGTACTGCGACTCGTAGTCGTAAAGCTTGTTGCAGGGCACGTCGTTTTCGCGGATGTACTGGTCGATCTGCTCGTCGGTCCATTCCAGCATCGGGTTGATCTTGAGGATCTTCCTGCCGTCACGAGCCTTGGCCCAGGTGGCTTTCTGGGCGTTGTCTGCCCGGTGCTCGGACTGGTCGGCCCGCAGACCCGACAGCCAGACGTCCAGCGTCTGCAGCGCCCGCTGGAGGGGCAGGACCTTGCGGACGTGGCAGCAACTCTGGCGGGAGAAGTACCATGGCGTCGAGCCGAACTGCTGCTGGAGATTCTCCACGTCCTGCGGTTCGGGCTTGAACCGCTCGACCTCGATGCCGTACCGCTGCTCGATCTCGTCGAACAGCTCGTACGTCTCGGGATGGTTCTTCTCGGTATCGACGAAGAAGACGCGGAAATCCATGCCCAGCTTCGCGGCGATGTCGATCATCACCACCCCGGTCTTCTGCCCGCTCGTGCCGATGGCCGCCCGGGGCCCGTGAGTCTCAAAGGCCAGGCGGATCAACTCACGCTCGCTGAGCTTCCGCAGATCGTCCAGGTTGGTCTCTTCCAGGGATGGTTGTTGTGTGGTCATCGCGCCCTCCTCGGGTGCGGATTGTTTCCCCTCGAATCCGCCGGAGCGGATGCGCGAGGCTTGCTGCGTACAGGGCTGCCGGCACGCCTGGAGGCTGCGCGGCGGAAGGAATCGGTTACTCCGGGGCAGAGCCCTTCAGGCGCCCCGGCCGGGACAGCCGCATAAACGGCTTCCCTCTCTCAACTTGTAAATCGTCCTAGCTCGCAACATCGTAGCCTCGTGATCGGAATGTCTTCGCGTCCTTTAATTCCTATCGGAATACTATACTATTTATCGGCAAAATCAAGCGACGATCCAATATTCGTTTCCTTCCGCATGTTTGGAGGTGTTGACAACCGGCCCCTGTACGGCGAAAGTGGCTGCATGTCCCGCAAAACACAGCCGAACATCCTGTTCTTCCTGCCCGACCAGCACAGGCCCGACTGGCTGGGGGCCAACGGCCAGCTGCCCCTGCGGACGCCGAATCTCGACCAGCTCTGCGCCCGGGGAACCCGGTTTACCAAGGCGTATACACCTTCGCCGGTCTGTGCCCCAGCCCGGGCCTGCCTGGCCTCGGGGCGTAACTACGACCACTGTCGCGTGCCGAGCAACAAGGAGACCTACCCGCTGGATCAGCCGACGTACTACCAACGGCTGCAGCAAGCCGGTTACCACGTCTGCGGGGTGGGGAAATTCGACCTGCACAAGGACCTCCGGAAACCGCGCGAGCAGTTGGCCTGGCACCTCGACGGCTCGCGCGACCTGGAAGCGTGGGGCTTCGATGAAGGCATTGACAACGAGGGCAAGCTCGACGGCAGCGGGGCCTACAGCGCCGCAGGCCGGCCCAAGGGCCCCTACCTGAACTTCCTGCACCAGCGCGGCCTGGCCGAAACCTACTGCCGCGAACACGCCGAACGGATGGACCACGCCGACGCGTACGTCACCGCCCTGCCCGATGACGCCTACTGCGACAACTGGATCGCCGGGAACGGACTGCGCTTCCTGCGCGATTTCCCGACCGACAGGCCGTGGCACCTGGTGATCAACTTCACCGGGCCGCACAACCCGATGGACGTCACCCGGCGCATGCACGAGGCGTGGAACGACGTGACCTTCCCCCCGCCGATCGACAACGACCAGCAGAACTACAGCGACCAGGACCACCAGCGGAACCGCCAGCACTACGCCGCAGAGATCGAGAATATCGACCGACAGGTCGGGCGGTTCCTGGAACTGCTCGGCCAGCGCGGCGAGATGGACAATACCCTGATCGTCTTTTCCAGCGACCACGGCGAGATGCTGGGCGACCACGGGCTCTGGGGCAAGAGCACCTGGTACGAGCCCTCTGTGGGCATTCCGTTGATCGTCGCCGGGCCGGATGTCCGGCGCGGCGAAGTCTCCGACGCACTGGTCTGCCTGCACGACCTGGCGGCGACGTTCCTGAAAGCTGCCGAGGCAGAGCCCCTGCCCGATATGGACGCCCGCAACCTCTGGCCTATCCTGCACGGAAACGCCGGGAAGCACCGCGAAACCATCTACAGCGCCCTGGGCAAATGGCGCATGCTCACCGACGGCCGCTGGAAGCTTGTTACGCGCCAGGGCGAAGGCGACCTGCTTTTCGATCTGCAGACCGACCCGCTCGAACGCCGCAACCAGCTCGACACCCACCCCGACATTGCGGCCCGGCTTGGCGAGCAACTGCAGCGCCACGGGGACTGATCCGGCGGACCGGAAAATCCAGGCACGGCGCGGATCTTTCCTGCGTTGAGGGGATCAGGGACCGGTTCTCCGCTCAGGATTCCTCGCGGGGCTTGACGGTCCAGTCGTGCTGTTTGCCCAGGGCATCGTAGAACCAGCGGCGGCCCTTCTTGTCGCCTTCCTGGACGTCGATGGCGATCTCGGCGACTTTCTCGGCCACGTCGGCAGGCACGACGATCACGCCGTCGCCATCGGCCAGGACGATATCACCGGGGGTGACGAACACCCCGCCGCAGGTGACGGGCTTCTGGGTGGACTCCAGTTCCAGCCGCCCGGGCCGGATGCCGCGGGAGATCCCGGCGGAGTAGACAGGCACCTGTTCCTTGACCAGCTCGTCGGTATCCCGGCAGCCGCCGTTGGTGACCATGCCCACCGCCCCTTCGCTCATCCACTGCAGCGAGTTGTTCGAGCCGATGAACCCGCAGTCGGGGATATCCTGGGCGTCGATGACGATCAGCTCGCCCGGCTGGATGTTCTCCGGGATCGGCCCCTGGGCCAGCTGGCGGTACCAGTGGCCCTTCCACTTGTTGTAGTCCTCGACGTTGTCGAACGTCGGTGCGCGCTTGGGCGTGGGGATGAACCGCACGGTGTGGGCCCGGCCGACGATGCGGTGGGCGAACTGCTCGATGTCGCGCCAGAGCGGACGGATGTTCTTGTCCATCAGCCCCACGTCCTGGAGGCCCACGGCGTCCATCGCGTCGCAGACATCCGTCAGGCGCAGGCCCGCAAAGCGGTCCAGGATGGGGTCGGCGGGTTTGGGTTTCTTCTCAGACATGCTCGCTCCTTCTGCTGCCCCGGCAACAGAGGAGTCTAGCAGGCCAGGCCTCTTGCGGCAACCGCCGCCCGGGCCGTTACAGCTGGAACTGGTCCCCGGGCTTGGGGACCTGGACGTTGGGGCAGCCGGCCTCTTCGAGGATCTGCTTCATTGCCTTGGGTTGGGCGTCTTCGCCGTGGACGCAATAGGCGCCTTTCAGGCGCTTGGCGATCGGGCCGAGGCACCCGGCCAGGTCGCGGGCGTCGGCGTGGGCGGAGAAACCGTTGAGGATCTCCACGCGACACATCAGCTTGTACATGCGGCCGTAGATTTTCAGCTCTTCGCGCCGCTCGACGATGCGTCGCCCCAGGGTGTGCTGGGCCATGTAGCCGACGACGATGACGGTGTTCTTCTCGTCCTCGATGTTGTTCTTGAGGTGGTGGAGGATTCGCCCTGCTTCGCACATGCCCGATGCGGAGATGATCACGCAGGGCTCGGTGATGCTGTTAAGCCGTTTGGACGAATCGACGTCGGTGATGTACTGCACCAGCCCCGTGCCGAAGATGTCGCCGTCGGCCCACCAGAAGTCGTGGGCTTCCTTGTCGTAGCACTCGGGGTGTTTTTTGAATACCTCGGTCGCCCGGGTGCTCAGGGGCGAATCGACGTAGATGGGCAGCTTGGGCATCTGCCCTTCGTGGATCGCCCTGGCCAGGTAGTACACGACGTTCTGCGTCCGGCCGACCGAGAAGGCGGGGATGATGGTCTTTCCGCCGGCCTTGACGGTCTCGGAGATGATCTTCGCCAGCCTTTGCTGCATGTCGGTGGGGTTGTCGTGCTTGCGGTTGGCGTAGGTGCTCTCGGTGATCAGGTAGTCGACTTCTGGCATGGGGCAGGTCGGGTCGCGGAGGATGGGCATCTTGAACCGGCCGAGGTCGCCGGTGTAGAGGATGCCGATCGGCTCGCCGCCGTCGACCGCCTCGCCTTCCAGTTGGATCAACACGCAGGCCGAGCCGAGAATGTGCCCGGCTTCGAGGAAGGTGCAGGTCGAGCCGGGAGCGAATTCGAACGGCACGCCGTAGGCATGGGGCACGAACTGCTGGAGGCTCTTGAGGGCATCTTCGACGGTGTAGAGCGGCTCGATCTTTTCGCTGTCATCCTTTGCGCGTTTCTCGTTCCAGAATCGTGCGTCTTCCTCCTGGATGTGGCCGGAGTCGGCAAGCATGACTTCGCAGAGATCGCAGGTGGCGTTGGTGGCGTGTACCGGCCCGGTAAAGCCCCGCTTGACCAGGCCGGGAATGTTGCCGCTGTGGTCGATGTGGGCGTGGGAGAGGATCAACCCCTCCAGGCGGTCCGGGCGGATGGGAAACGTGGTATTGCGATGGCGGGCCTCCTGCCTGCGCCCCTGGTACAGGCCGCAATCCATCGACCACGCCCCGCCGGGAATGTGCAGCAGGTGCATTGAACCGGTTACGGTATTCGCCGCGCCGAAAAACTCCAGTGCCGCCATAGCAACTCCTTTGCTCAAAAGTGGTCCCAAAGTATACCACCCCCGGCGCCGGCTCGCCAACGCTTTGCGACTTGTTCCGTCCCGGCCCCGGGCGGACTCTATACTACTGCAAAGCCGAAATTTCAACGTTCCGGGAGGATCGAATGATCATGCTCAATCATCTGGACAAACGACTCAAAGGCGCCAACGTTCTGGTTACCGGCGGGTCCAGCGAGACCGGCCCGTTTGTCTGCCGAGCATTCGCCGAGGCCGGGGCCAACGTCGCCCTGACCTGGCACGACGACGAGCAAGGGGCCGAGACAGTCGCCCAAAAGGTGCGCCAGGAGGGCGTGAAGGCAGAAACTTACCGCTTCGACCTGCTGGACCAGGGATCGATCGAGCAACTCTGCCGTTCGGTCCGCAACGATTTTGACCATCTCGACGTGCTGGTTCTGGTGGCCGGATCTGTCGGGCTGCGAAACTTCCGCGAACTTTCACGCAAACAGCTGGACGTGGCCATCGACGGAAACGTCAAGGGCAATCTGATGCTCGCCAAGAACCTGGGATACTGGATGAAGGACAACGACAAGTCCCTGGGCCGGATCATCCAGTTTTCCGCCCAGTCGGCCGATAACCCGTCGCACTCTGCCTACGGGATCGCCAAGAAGGCCCAGACCGACATGGCCGACTTCCTGGCATGGCAGTTGGCGCCCGAGGTGCGGGTCAACACGATCCAGCCGATCGGAATCGAGCAAGACCCCGACGCCGACGAGCCGGATGAGGACGACGCGCCGCTGGGCAGGAAGGTTCACGCCCGCATGTGCGCCCGTATGTGCGTGCTGCTGTGCGACGAGGCCTTCGACAGCGTCACCGGGCAGACCATTCACATGGAGAGTGGAAGAAATGTCGACTCAGCATACGCAGAAGCCCTCTGAGAGCAGGCCGATGGCCCTCCGTTCGCCCGGGCGGCGGATCTCGCTGCTGATCGGCCTGGTGCTGCTGAGCCTGGCCGCGGGTGCAGCCGGGCAGGCCCTGGGGGGCGGGCCGAGATCGCCGGGGCTTCTGGGCCGATGGCTGGACGTCGAGCAGGCCTGGTACGGCTCGCTGAAGCTGCCGCCTTATCAGCCGCCCGGCTGGCTGTTCGCGCCCGTCTGGACCCTGCTGTACGTGCTGATCGGCATCGCAGCGTGGATGGTCGTCAAGATCGAACACCCCGCCCGCCGGACGGCGATCGGCCTGCTGATCGCGCACTGGTTTCTCAACGTCGCCTGGACGGCAGTCTTTTTCGGACTCCACAGGCCCGGATGGGCCCTGGCAGACCTGCTGGCCTTGTGGATCGTGGTCTTCGTGCTGATCGTCCTCTGCTGGCGAATGCGACTGGTCGCGGCGATCCTTCTGCTGCCCTACCTGGCCTGGCTGAGCTATGCGGGCCTGCTCAATGCCGCCATCGTCGCCCTGAACTGACCGCACCCCCCGAACCCTACAGGATCATCACCATGAAAATCGGAATCTTCGAACTGGAAGACTGGGAACGAGAGGTACTCGAATCGCTCGAGGACGACCACGACGTCGTCCTGACCGACCAGCCGCTGAACCAGGAGACCGCCGAGGAGCATAGCGATCTGGAGATCATCTCGACGTTCATCTACTCCGACCTGGACAAGCAGGTCCTGGAGACCTTCGACCAACTCAAGCTCATCGCCACCCGCAGTGTCGGCTACGACCACATCGACCTGGACTGGTGCAGCGAAAACGACGTCAGCGTCTGCAACGTGCCCAACTACGGGCAGAACACCGTCGCCGAGCACGTATTCGGCCTGATCCTGACGATCAGCCACAACCTCTACGAGGCCATCGACCGCACCCGCAAGGGCGACTTCAGCTTCAAGGGGCTCCAGGGCTTCGACCTGGCCGGCCAGACGCTCGGAGTCATCGGCACGGGCGACATCGGCCAGGCCGTCATCCGCGTCGCACGCGGGTTCCAGATGGACGTGGTCGCCTTCGACAAGGTCCACAACGACCAGGCCGCCGATGAACTGGGTTTTCAGTATGTCGAGATGGACGACCTGCTGGCTGAGTCCGACATCATCACCCTCCACGTGCCTGGAACCGAGAAGACGCGCCACCTGATCTCCCACGACCAGTTCGAGAAGATGAAGGACGGCGTGGTAATCATCAACACCTCCCGCGGCCAGGTTCTCGACGTCGAGGCCCTGACGGCGGCGCTGTCGGAAGGAAAGGTATCCGCCGCCGGGCTGGACGTGCTGCCCGAAGAGCCCGTACTCCGCGAAGAGACCGAACTGCTCCGCTCGGTCTACCAGAAGAAGTCCAATCGGGAGAACCTCCTGGCCGACCACATCCTTATCCGCCTGCGCAATGTCGTCGTCACCCCGCACAGCGCGTTCAACACCCGCCAGGCTGTCCACAGAATTCTCGACACCACGCGCGAGAACATCCTCAAGTTCGCAGACGGACATGGGCAGAATCTCGTCAGCGAGGATTCCGAGGACTGACCCAGCCGGCCTCAGTTGCCGGTGGTCAACCGACGCAACGTCCTTGCATTCCGGATGGCGTGGCCGCCGATGTCGTTGTTGAAGTACGCATAGACGTCCCGCCCCTGGCCCAGGTGTTGCTGGACGATCTCGGCCTGGCCCTGCAGGAACTCGTCGCTGAAGTTGCCCGAGTAGTCCTTCCCGTGGTAGCGCAGGTAGACCCAGTCTGCCGTCGTGCGGCGCGGGTGGTCGTCGATCATATCGTGAACGACCAGCGCAGCGTTATTCTCGGCCATGACCTCAAACACCTCCTCGCACAGCCAGTCCGGATCTCGGAACTCCAGCGCCCATCGGTGGCGCCGCGGCGCGCGGTCGAGAAAGGCAGCCAGCCGCCGGACATTGGCCCCCCAATTGGGCGGCAGCTGGACGAGGATCGCGCCCATGTAGCTCTTGAGATGTTCGGCCGCTTCCAGGAAGTTGCCGATCGAGTTATCCGGGTCCTTGAGCTTTTTCAGGTGCGAGCCGTAACGGCTGAACTTGAGGGTGTAGCGAAAGCCCGGCTTGGCCTGGTCGTGCCACTTGCGGAATGTCTCGGCCGAGGGCAGGTGGTAGAAGCTGTTGTTGATCTCCACCGTGTCGAAGTGGTCCATGTAGAAATCGAGCCACTGGCTCCTGGGCAGGTCCTCGGGATAGAAATCGCCCTTCCAGTGGTCGTACTGGTATCCGCTTGTCCCGATGCGGAACTGGCCTCTGTCTTTCTCCGCCATGGTCGGTACCTCAGGGTTCGTGCTGGCAATCCGGACAGTAGATCGTCGTCCGACCCGTGACCTGCATCTTCCGGAATTTTCCGCCGCAGACGCTACAGCTTTCCCCCTCGCGGCGATTCGGCAGCAGATAGTGGTCGGGCAGTTCGTCGGCATCGCCCCCGTGGCGGGCGGCGGTACGCAACACCCGACGCATGACACGATAGAGTCGGCCGAGCTGCTGCCGGTCGACGTCAGCCAGAGAGGCATCAGGACGAAGCGATGCCTGGTAACAGATCTCGTCTGCGTAGACGTTTCCAATCCCCGCGATGATTGACTGGTCCATCAGCATCGATTTTATGGCCCCTGTTCGATCTGAGAGCATCCCGGCGAAACGGTCGGAATCCAGGTCATCGTCCAACACGTCGGGGCCGAGATCCTCGGCCTTGATGAACGCCTCGACGTCATCGGTCCAGCTGACGCGTCCGAGCATGCGGCGCGAGATGACGGCCAGGTTGTGACCCTCCCTGAACTCGAGGACCAGCCGGGTATATTCCGGCTGGTCGTCCTGGTACGACTGCAACTGGCCTGTCATGCCGAAATGCAGCACCAGCCAGCCGCGGTCACCCAGACGGGCAAAGAGGAACTTGCCCCGACGTCGGACCTGATCGAATGTTGCGTCCTTAAGCCTCGGATACAGCGATCGAGCAGTGATGCCCTGGAGGATTCTTTCGTCGAGAACGGACGTTCTGGCGATGGTGCAGCCAGCGGCCTGATCCTCAAAATAAGACGCGAAACCGGCGACATCGGGCAGTTCCGGCACGGGATGCTCCTCTCAGCTGTCTCACGTACTGAATCGCAGTGTCGCCGCGAGCTTGCCCTGACCGGGGATCTTCCCGGCGTCGATGGCCCGGACGCTGCCGCCGTGGCGACAGGTCTCCGCGGCAGCCAGGTCCAGCAGGTCCTCGTCCCCTTCCTCCCGGCTGGCGTGCGTTTCCAACTTCGAGCCTTCGGCCTCGTATCGGCCCCAGAGGTGCTCGTTTCGGGGCATGAGCAGGAGGTCTATCTGTCCATTGACCGCAGCGTTGAGCACATTCTCGACGCCTGATGCGACCTTGCCCTGCCCGGACATGCGGCCGAAGGTGTTCAGCGCCTCCTGCTGCCTGGTCTCCAGGTCGGGCTTGAGGACCTCCATCGCCTCCTGTCGCAGCGTCTCCGGGTCCTTGCGGTCGGGGTTGCCCTGGATGGTCTGCTCGTGCAGCGTCGCCGCCCTGTTGACCTGGCGATAGATGGAAACCGTCGGTTCGGTCCCTGCCAGGATCAGCGGCTCGTCCGCATCGGCCAGGCGATCGGCGACACCGTCGGCGACCATCCGGCAGAACTCGGTGATCTTTTTTTTGATCCTCGCGTCGTCACTGCCCGTGCCCTGCCCGTGGAATTCCGCCGACCGCGCCCCCATCGGATCCCGCGTGCTGGTGCGAGTGTGGAACTCGAGGTGTTTCTCGGGGTCGTCGAACTTCATGGCCTCTTCGAGGCTGGTGGGCGTCTGGCGGAGATCGACCAGTTCGGCCGCCTCCGGAGTGGCGCTGATCAGCCGCACGTCATTCTGGCTGATCGCCAGAATGAAGAAGCGTTGCCCCTCTTCCAGAAGGCTTAACAGGGGCTTGACGTAGAACCGCTCGCGCAGGTCGACCAGAGGTTCGACCTCGATCGGCAGGGAGTAGATCCGCGGCGTGCCGTCGCCAAGGAAAATCGCCAGGCCCTTGTCCTGCCTCTTCCAGAACTCCAGGTCGTCGATCAGGGCTTCGACGGGGGCAAGGCGCCTGCGGGCGGATTCTTCCGCCTCGCCGGCGGCTGAGAGCCTCTCGATCGCCTGATTGACGAGGTTCTTCAGCTGGATCGGGTCCTGCCGGGTCTCCTTGCCGAGCCTGTGGGTCGGCACGTACAGGCTGACGCCGGCCGGGCCGCGCCAGGACAGGAGGGATTCGATCGCATTGCGTGTGATCGGCTTGGGCATCTGGTGCTCCTTTTGCGAATAACAAACGACTGTTCTATCAGTATGTTATCGCCTCGGAGGAACGGTCCCAAACACACGGACGCTTGGCAAAGCGGGACGAGTGACTGCAAGCCCTGCCAGGCGGAAACCGCCTCCACCGCTTGACCGAACCTTTTGGCGAAGCACATATGCGAGTACAGTTTGATTGACGGGGATAATCAACCAGAACCACCCGCCCGGTGCACCTCGACCCTGCGATTCGCCCTGGCAGATCCACTGGTGGCCAGCCAGGTCGTCGGGCTCAACAACGTCTCGCAGGTCGCGTCGTCGATTACGGCGGTCGACAAGCCCCTGCCGGGGCGTGAAATCGTCGAGCGGGCCTGGACGGTCTGGAAGAAGCAGCTGGCCGACTGACGAAAAAGCGGAGGATATCTGCCGATAAGAAAAGGCCCGGCCGGCGTTTTACCGGTCGGGCCCGTGGGTTTCTTTCGCCGAAGGACTATTTGTCTTCGCGGCTGTCGTGCAGGACGGCGCGGACGGAGGTGTCGCCCTTCTGGAGCATCTGGAGCTTCAGCAGCAGCACGGCCGTCTTGAGCTGCATGTCGGCGTCGAACTGCTTGGCCAGGTCCTGGCTGAGCGTTTCGTTGGCGTCGACGATCACGTCCGTCTCGCTGCGGATGTCCAGCCACTTTCGCAACTGGCTGGGGGTCATGAGGACCTCGACGTCCGGATCGACGCCCCAGTCCTTGCTGCCGTTGCGGCGGTGCAGCAGGCGGCCGGTGGGCAGGTAGTAGTAGGCGGTGGTCAGCTTGAGGCTGGCCTTGTGGTATCGGATCGGGATGACATTCTGGACGCTGCCTTTGCCGTAGCTGCGATCTCCGACGACGATGCAGCGTTTCCAGTCCTTCAGCGCCCCGGAGACGATCTCGGCGGCAGAAGCGGAGAACTCGTTGACCATCACCACCAGGTTGCCCTGGAGGAACGAGCCGGAAGAATCGGCCCGTCGCTCGTCCTGCTGGCGGCGGCCCCGGGTCTTGACGACCAGCCCGCCGTCGAGGAACTCGTTGGAGACCTGCTGGGCCTGGCTGAGCAGCCCGCCGGGGTTGAAGCGCAGGTCCAGGATCACCGATTCGATGCCCTGGCGGCGCAGCTGCTGGATGACCTTGACCAGGTCGTCGTGCGTCTCGCCGGTGAACTGCGTCACGCGGATGTAGCCGATCTTGTCAGCCGGGTCGATGCGGTATTCCCAGTCGCCGCGGGCGTTGGTGCGCCGCCAGCCCTTGACGGTCTTGATGCGGATCTCGTCGC
Source organism: Phycisphaerae bacterium (assembly GCA_046541415.1). Lineage (GTDB taxonomy): Bacteria > Planctomycetota > Phycisphaerae > SM23-33 > SM23-33 > CAZOVB01. Next base: position 27,927 of record JBKHDI010000047.1, read on the forward strand.
GCTCGACCTTGACCTCGAAGGGCTTGATTACACCGGGCCTCTGGATCGTCAGGCTGACCTTCGTGCCCACCGGGCCGGAGATCATGTTCACCAGCTTATCCAGGTCGTGGTCCTTGGTGCTCGTGCCCTCGACCTCGATGATGTAATCGCCGGCCTTGATGCCCGCCTCGAACGCCGGCGAACCGTAAAGCGGCGTGACCACGCGAAGGGCCTGGCCGGCTTCCTTGGAAATCTGGATCCCCACGCCGCCGAAGCGCCCGAGGGTGGATTTCCGGAAGTCGGTGTACTCGCTGGGCCAGATCATCGAACTGAAGCGGTCGAGTTTGTCCAGCAGCCCGTCGGTAAACTCGCGGGCCAGTACGGACGTGGGCAGCTTGACGCTGCGATCCGAGGCCTGCAGTACCGCGTTCATCGCCAGTTGCAGGTGCAGGTACGACACGTCGTCCTGCTTGCCGTAGTGCTCACGAATCCGCTCGATGCGGGCCAGGAACTGCTCGCGGCTGTCCTTCTCGGCCAGGCCGTCGAAGGTCTTCCAGACCTGCGGCGTCTCAGCCAGAATCTTCACCGCGTCCAGGCTGCCGTTGAGCAGCTCTTTAAAGTCGATTCCGGTCACGTACACACGAGCGGCCGAGTCGATGGTGTCTTCGACCATCCGTGCGTCGATGCCTTCGGTGTAGTCCTTCCAGCGCTCTTCGACCTTCTCGGCGGATTCTTCGTCGCCCCGGCCGTAGATGCGGACAACCCGGGCGTGGGCCCGGGCCATGGATTCCAATTCCTCAAATTCTGCGTTGTCCGGGTCCAGTTCCTTCAGCCCCGCGTAGGCAGCCAGAACGTCGTACCAGCGGGCGTCGTCCTTGGCCTCGGAGGCCACTTCCAGGCTGCGCTGGGTGACGGTCTTGAACCAGTCCTGCACGGTGATGTCCATGTCCTTGGGCGCCAGGTCGCGGGCCAGTCGGGCCTGGCCGAGCATGACGCGCCAGGCGTCGGTGGAGATCATCGATTCCAGATCGCCCAGGGCCTCGACAAGTTCGGTCTCGATGGGCCTGAGTGCGTCGGCGGCAGCCTTGACGGCCTTGCGGTCCTCGGCCTCGATGCCTTGCCAGGCCTTGCGGTATCCCTGCAGTTGCTTACGGTACTGTTCGGCCATCTTGCGGAACGTTTCGCTGTATCCTCCCTCGCGCTGTTCCAGGAGCTTGAGGGATTCGTCCAGGGCTGATTCCGCGTCGGCCAGGGCCTTGTCCGTCTCTTTCTTGAGCTGCGGGACGTCCGAAGTTTCCGTGCGTTCCAGTTGCACGGCCGTGCCGGCGTTGCCCTGGGCATCGCCAATGCCTTCCATGACCTTCGTGCGGAGTTTCTCCTCGATGCCCGCCTCGGCCAGGGCGGGGAATTCATCCATCGCCAGAATGCTTCGCCAGACGCGTTGGACGGCCTCGTGGTATTCAGCCAGTCTCTGCTGGTCGTGGGCCTTCCGGCCCTGCAGGTAGATCTGCAGCAGTTTGATCGCATCGGTGACGGTCTGGTCTTCCAGCTGTTTGTCCGCCGCGGTGAGCTTGGCCAGGGCCTGTTCGAACTTGCCCTCGCGGGCCAGGGCAAAGCCCTCCTCCCGCAGTAAGCGACCGGCGGCGGCATCGGTGGCGTCGGCCCGGGACATTATCGCCGGACCAGCCAGGACGGCTGCGGCCAGAAGGCAGGGAATGAACCACTTGGACTGTCTTGTATATTTCACGGATCTCTCCTGGAAACCGAACAGGCGGGGCCGGTCAAGCCCTGAGGCGACAACCGCCGGAGGCAATACGGAGTCTACAACGGATCGCGCTGCCGGACAAGCCGCATGCAAACTCTCCGGTACTCTATTACTCGGAACAGACCCTCCAGGTTCTGGAACGTTGGGGGCTTTATTTCATTGGACTCCCGACAACTGTGAAAAGTTCCCACCGGGCCGAGCTTTGCCGGCCCGGCCGGCAGCGCGCAGAACCAGACCGGCTGCGAAGCTCTCGCCGACCGGTCCGGCTGAGTTTTCACACGTTTGCCGGAAGAGGGTTAGCTGTTGGCCTTTTCCCGCTCTTGCCGCGCTTTGACCCGCTCGGCCTTGCGGATGCGTTCCTTGGCCTTGCGGGGCGTATTCTTCTTGCGGGTCTCTTCCTGGTTCTCCAGGCGCTTGTCCAGTCGCTCGCGTCGCTGTCCCATATCGTTGATTCCTTTCGGTACTGACGGCTAAAGCAC
>JBKHDI010000048.1:0-29572 GCA_046541415.1 Phycisphaerae bacterium
TGGAGGCTATGCGCGGAATATGCGCGATTATGCGCAATTATGCGCAATTATGCGCTTTTATGCGCGGATCGGCGGGATAGCAGGACGCGGCGTCCGGGGGCGCGGCTGGCCGTGGGGGATCTGGGCAACCGGCGGGATGGAAAAAATGAGGGACCCCCCGATTTTTCGGCGGGGGGCCCGGGGTTGGTTTGGGCCAGGAATCTGGAAACTATTTTGTCTTTCGCCAGGGGGCCTGTCAGATGAAGAGGTTCACGTTGCCCCGGGAGGCGGTGTCGAGGTACATCGCCACGCCGCCTTCTTCCACGCCGTCGATCAACTCTTCCTTGCGGATGCCCATCAGCTCCATGGTCATCGTGCAGGCGACGAGTTTGACCCCGGCGGCCCGGGCCGACTCGATCAGCTCGGGCAGGGAGGCGACGTTCTTCTTGTTCATGATGCCCTTGATCATCCCCGTGCCCATCCCGCCCATGTTCATCTTGGAGAGCTTGAGCTTGCGGGCGCCGCGCGGCATCATCCAGCCGAACATCTTCTCGATGAGGTTCTTGCGTACCCGGACCCGGCCATGCTTGCGGAGAATGTTCAGCCCCCAGAAGGTGAAAAACAGCGTGACGTCCGAGCCCATGGCCGCGGCGCCGTTGGCGATGATGAAGGCGGCCATGGCCTTGTCGAAGTCGCCGCTGAAGACGACGATGCTCTTCTGCTTGGAAAGGTCTTCACCGGCCTGGCGGTCGGACTGCGGCTGCAGGGCCTTGCCCGCCCGGGCGACGACGGCGGTAATCGTGCCGTTGTCGGTGGTCGTTTCGAGCAGGCGGTTGCCCGTCGAATGACACCATCCGACGATGTCGGAAGCGAAGCCGGGGTCGGAGACCTGGATCCGCACGGCCTGTCCCGGCTGGACGCGCTCGATGGCCTGCTTGAGCTGCATGATCGGCCCGGGACACTGCAGGGCCCGGGCGTCGACCTCTTCGGCGATATCGACGTTCTCAGCCTGCATCGGTAACTCGGCCTCCGAATCTTCCTCGGCGCTGGTATCGGGCCCCGAGCCCGGATCGCCGGAGTCGCTGACGGGTGTCTCGGCCGGTTGTTTATCGGCCGGGAGCATGCCGAGCACCGACTTGTACGTCTTGTACCCACCGGTAAGATTGCGGGCGTTGTAGCCCTTCTGTTCGAGCATCCGAGCGGCCAGGTAGCCCCGCAGGCCCACGGCGCAGAAGACCAGCAGTTCCTTGTCTTTCGGCAGCTCGTCTATTCGCTCGCGGAGTTCGTCGATGGGGATGTTCTTGGCTCCGGGGATCGTCCCTGCCTCGACCTCCGCCGACGTGCGGACGTCCAGCAGCAGCTCGCTCTGCTCCGGCTCGATGACATCCTCGACGTGGCAGAGCTTCATGTCGCCGGCCAGGTAGTTGCTCGCCACGAACCCGGCGTAGTTGATCGGATCCTTGGCCGATCCGTACGGAGGCGCGTACGACAATTCCAGTTCGGTCAGGTCGGTCACGGTAAGGCCCGCGCGGATGGCGGTGGCCAACACGTCGATTCGCTTGTCCACGCCGTCGGCCCCGACAGCCTGGGCGCCGAGCACCTTGCCGTCGGACGGATCGAAGAGCAGCTTCAGACTCAGAGGCGCTGCGCCGGGATAGTAGCTGGCGTGGCTGGAGGGATGGACGTAGACTTTTTCGTATGCGATGTCCAGCTGCTTGCAGTTCTTCTCGCTCAGGCCCGTCATGCCGATCGCCAGGTCGAAGACCTTGCAGATCGCCGTGCCCTGCGTGTCCTTGTAGACGCTGGAGCGGCCGAAGATATTGTCTGCGGCAATGCGTCCCTGGCGGTTGGCAGGCCCGGCCAGGGGGATGGTCGTATCGGAGCGGCTGACGAAATGCTTGACCTGCACCGCGTCGCCGACGGCATAGATATTCTCATCGCTGGTCCGCATGTGCTTGTCGACGAGGATCCCCCCGGTGCTGCCGATTTCCAGGCCCGCCTGCTTGGCCAGCTGCGTCTCGGGGCGGACGCCGACGGCGAGGATCACCATGTTCGCCGCGACCTTCTCTCCGTTGGACAGGATCACCTGCTTGTTGTCGTCGGCGTCCTGGATGCCGGTCACCGACGTGCCCAGCCGCAGGTCCACGCCGTGCAGTTGCAGCTGCTGGTGGACGGGTGCGACCATCTCGGCGTCGGCGGCGATGAAGACGTGATCGGCCAGTTCCACCAGCGTCACGTCCAGGCCTCGCTCGCGCAGGGCCTCGGTCATCTCCAGGCCGATGTACCCGCCGCCGACGACTACGGCCGATCCGGACGCATTGGCGTCGACGACCTTCTTGATCCGGTCCATGTCGGCCAGATTCCGCAGCGTAAAGACATTCTGCCCATCGGCGCCGGCAAAGGGGGGGCGGACCGGTTCTGCCCCGGGGCTGAGGATCAGCGCGTCATACGGAATGTCGCACTGCTGCGAGCTTTGCAGGTCGCGGACGGTGAGGGTTCTGTCCTGCGGGTTGATCCGGATCGCCTCGGTCCGCGTCCGCACGTCGATGCGGAACCGCTTGTGCATCGACTCGGGCGTCTGGACCAGCAGCTTGTCGCGGCTGGCGATGGTCCCGCCGATGTGATACGGCAGGCCGCAGTTGGCGAAGGAAATATGCTCGCCGCGTTCGATGAGGATGATCTCGGCCGACTCGCTGAGCCTGCGGGCACGGGCTGCAGCCGAGGCGCCACCGGCCACGCCGCCGACAATCACGATGCGTTTGTGTTCCGACATACTGACTCTCCGAATCTATCAGGTGTGGGGTGTTGGTTACTTGCTCGTCGAGGGTGTCACTCGTCCAGACCGCACGTGTTGCGGATGCATTTCAACAGGCTGGGCAGCCGCGGGGAGGCGATCTCGTAGTAGACCGTCCGCCCCTCGCGTCGGCTGTCCAGCAGGCCCTGGCCTTTCAGCAGGCGCAGGTGTTCGCTGGCCTGGTGGCTGGGCAAGTCGCACATTTCGGCGATCTGTCCGACCGGAAACCTGCCCTGCATGAGGATGTCGACGATCCGCAGCCTGACCGGGTGGGCCATGACCTTCAGCACCTCGGCCGCCTGGGCCAGGAACGTCTCGCTCAGCAGATCCGGCTGGGTTTTTGCGCGGCTTTTGGCCATGGGAATCCTCGGGGACAGACAGGTTTCTTCAGTCACAATATATCGAGACCTTACGACATTACAACAGGTATTGTTCTGTTTTTCACGAGATTCCTTTCCCTCGCCGTCCGGGGCCAGTGCTTGTCCGCCAAGGACAGGATCGCCTAGAATGCCTTCAGCGGGGCCGGTTCTGCAGGGAAGGGTCAACATGAAGCTCGCCCGCGAGTTCCGGCCGCTCTCGCAGAAGCAGCAGCAGGACCTGCTGGGCAAGACCCATGCAGCGGCCAGGACGGGCGATTACGAGAAATTCAAATCCTCCAATACCTTCGACGGCTGGACCGGCCGGGAGATTCACGACATCTGATACCAGCAAGATTTCTTGTCAGGCTGCGGCACGTGGGATAGGATGGTTCCCGAAAGGAGGAAGCCGCCGAATGGCCGCTGAATCGCAGGGAGTTGTTCGTCTCGATCCGCATCGTCAGGAACTGGCCGTGGCCGGGATCCAGGAGTTCTTCAGTGCGCAGTTCGGCGAGCCGATCAGCGACTTCCGCACCGAGCAACTGCTGGAGTTCTTCTGCACCGAACTGGGCCCGCTGGTCTACGACCAGGCTCTGGAAGACGCAAGAAGTTGGCTGTTCGAGAAACTTCAGGACCTGAGCATCGACTTACGCAAAGAAGCCTGACCCGCGCGGCGCTTTGATGCGCCTGCCCGACGGGTGGGGCAAACTCAAAAACGAAGGAAATACCACGATGAAACTGTACAGACTGACCGTGTTGGCTCTTCTGGTCTGCGCCCCGATTGCGATGGCCCAGAAGATCGAACTGAAACAGAAGTATCCCGCCGGCCATTACAAGATGACCAACACCCAGCAGCAGGTCATGCAGATGACCATGAACGACCAGCCGATGGGCAACAACAAGACTTCCATGACCATGGTGATGAACCAGGAGGTCTCCAAGCCCGACGCCGACGGCAAGCAGACGATGAAGATCACCTACGAAAAGGTCCGCCAGGTCGTCAGCATGATGGGCCAGCAAATGGTCTACGATTCGACCGACAAGAGCACGCACAACAGCCCGATGGCTGCCGGACTCAAACCCCTGATCGGCAAGACCATCATCGTCACCATCCAGAATGACCAGATCACCGACGTCAAGGGCATGGACGAGATCTGGGATGCCGCAGCCAAGGCCATGCCCAACGGCCGCCAGTTCGCCGCCCAGATGAAAGAAGCCATGGGCAACGACTCGATGAAGAGCATCATGGGCATGGGTGGCCAGATGCTGCCCGAAAAAACCGTCGCCCCCGGCGATACCTGGAAGGTCAAGCAGTCCCTGCCCTTCCCCATGCTCGGCAAGATCTCCATGACCTTCGACTGCAAGCTCAACAAGATCGAGAACAACGTCGCATTTGTCTCCTATACCGGCAAGATGGACGTCGATACAAGCGACGCCAAGCTGCCCGTGCCCAACGCCGAGATCCAGAAGCTCGACGGCGATTACACCGGCATGGTCAAATTCGACGCAAAGACCGGTGCCATGGTCGGCCAGACCATGGACATGGACATGAAAATGAACATGGCCATCCAGCAGGGACAGAACAAGATGAACATGGCCGTCGACGGCGACATCAAGCAGGAAGTGACCATCGAAGAGGTCAAGTAACGCTCCTGCCCCCAACCACAGCAATCCCCCAGCCGGGCGACGGACCCTCCGCCGCCCGGCTGTTGTTTTCTCGTCCCGTCCGATCACCAGGGCAGAGCCCCGGGCACCTGACAGATTCCCAACAGGGCGTTGCGTCTCGGCGGGGTTGGTCGTATGATCCGGACATCATGATATCCAGGGCTCATGGCAGCATATTGCAGGGGATCGAATCGATCCGGTGTGAAGTCGAGGCCGACGTGGCCATCGGCGGGATCGCCGAGTGCAAGCTCGTCGGCCTGGCCGAGGCGGCCGTGCGGGAAAGCCTCTCGCGCATCCAGTCGGCCCTGCGCAACAGCGGCTACCGCTGGCCCGGGCCGAAGGTGGTCATCAACCTCGCCCCGGCCGACGTGAAGAAGGACTCGGCCGCCTTCGACCTGCCGATCGCCCTGGCGGTGATGATGGCCGGCGGCATGTTTGCCACCGAGAAGATCGACGACTACCTCATCCTCGGCGAACTCGCCCTGGATGGGCGCGTCAGGCCCATCAAAGGTGCGCTCTCGGCGGCCATGCTCGCCGCCCGCGAGGGACGCAAGGGCCTGATCGTCCCGGCGGAGAACGCCAACGAGGCCGCCGTGGTCGACGAAGTCGAAGTCATCGGCGTCCGCTTTCTGAGCGACGCAGTGGGCTTTTTGACCGACGAACTGCCGATCGACGCGACGGTGGTGGACCTGGACGAAATGTTCCGCCAGGAGGGACGCTACGAGGCCGACTTCGCCGACGTTCGCGGGCAGGAATCCGCCAAACGCGCCCTGACCATCGCCGCGGCCGGCCATCACAACCTGCTGATGATCGGCCCGCCGGGATCGGGCAAGACCATGCTGGCCAAGAGGATTCCGTCGGTGCTGCCCCCCCTGACCCTGCCGGAAAGCCTGGAGACCACGCGGGTGTATTCTGCCCGCGGGCTGCTTTCGGCCGGTCAGTCGCTGATGGCCACGCGCCCCGTCCGCACGCCGCACCATTCTTCCAGCTCAGCTGCCCTGATCGGCGGCGGGGCGATCCCCCAGCCCGGCGAGGTCTCGCTGGCCCATCACGGGGTGCTCTTTCTGGATGAGTTCCCCGAGTTCGCCCGGACCACGCTGGAGATGATCCGCCAGCCGCTGGAAGACGGCTGCGTGACGATCCCCCGCGTCCGCCAGACGCTGAACTTCCCCGCACAGATCATGCTCGTCGCGGCCATGAACCCCTGCCCCTGCGGCTACGCGACCGACCCGAAGCGAAACTGCAAGTGCACGCCCAATGCCGTCGAACGCTACATGGGGCGCGTTTCCGGTCCGCTGATCGACCGCATCGACATCCACATCGAAGTGCCCCCCGTACCCTGGAAACAGCTGCGCGGCGAGGCAGATGGCCTCTCCAGCTGCCAGATGCGCGAGCAGGTCGTCGCCGCCCGCGCCATCCAGAAGCAGCGCTTCGGCGACAACGGCTCGACCACCACCAACGCCTCCATGCCCTCCCGCCAGGTCCGCCAGTTCTGCAAACTCGACGATGCAGGGGAGTTGCTGCTCAAACAGGCCATGACCGAACTGGGCCTCTCTGCCCGCGCCCATGACAAAGTCCTCCGTATTGCCCGCACCATCGCCGATCTCGAATCCACCCCCGCCATCGCCGCCCACCACCTCGCCGAAGCGATTCAGTACCGCAGACTCGACCGGAAGCTGTAGGCCCGAAAAGGTCGCACTCTCCGCATGGATAATCCGCCGCTTGCGGCGGTGCGAAACAGGAGGATCAGCGCATTGACGCATCGTCAGATCCTTTTGGGACTCCCCAAAGGTCTCTCGGGGATGACAAGGGGATCCCTCCGAAGAACTGGAATCCCGCGTCGCCGCAAGCGTCGCTACGCGCGGGCGGTCAAGGCCACCCGCAGATCTGTGGTTGGTCGGGAAAGGTGTCCTCGCCGTCCCTGCGCGTAAGTTGGTCGCGGAGGAGGCGGGCCTTCTGGTCGGCGGCGTCGGCCGAGTCGGCGCGGACGGTGAGGTGTCCCATCTTCCGTCCCGGGCGGGGCGGGGTCTTGCCGTAGAGGTGCAGCCAAGCGTTCGGGCAAGCGAGTGTCTCGTGCCAGCGGGACTGGCAGGCGGGCCAGAGGTCCCCGAGCAGGTTGGCCATGGCCGTCGGGGCCTGGAGGTGCATTTTGCCCAGGGGCAGGTTGCACAGGGCACGGACCTGCTGCTGGAATTGGCTGACCGAGCAGGCCTCGATGGTCAGGTGGCCGGAGTTATGCGGGCGGGGGGCCAGTTCGTTGATCAGCAGCTTGCCGTCGGCAGTCAGGAACATCTCGGCGCAGATCAGGCCGATGAGCCTGGCATCGGAAGCGATTCGCTTTGCCAGTTCGATGGCCTGCTCGGCCACGGCTTTGGGCACGCGAGCGGGGACGACGGAGACGTCGAGAATGTGGTGGCTGTGGTCGTTCTCGATGGGCCCGAAGACCTCGATCTGCCCGTCAGCTGATCGGGCCAGCAGGACCGACAGTTCCAACTGGTAGTCGACCCACGCTTCGGCCAGGGCGGCTGGGACGTTCAACGCAACCCAGGCGTCTTCGGCGTCTTCGATGCGGTCGACGCGGACCTGTCCGCGCCCGTCGTAGCCGAACCGGGCGGATTTGAGCACGACGGGGGCGGCCAGCTGTTGGACAGCCCGGCGGGCGTCGGCGGCGGAGTGCACCGCCCGGAAGTGCGCGACGGGCAGGTGGTGGGCCTGGAGGAATGCACGCTCGCGAAGGCGGTCCTGACAGACGGCCAACAGGGCCGGTCCGGGGCGGACGACGGTCAGCTCCGAGGCGATGCACAGCGCCTTGACCGGGACATTCTCGAACTCGATGGTCACCGCGTCGCACTGCGAAGCAAACTGGCGGACGGCGGGCTCGTCCTCGAATTCGGCCCGGACGTGCTTCCACGCGACCTGGGCGGCCGGGCTGTCGGGTTTGGGCGAGAAGACTACCGTGCGGTATCCCATCTGCGCGGCGGCCTGGCAGAACATGCGTCCCAGTTGCCCGCCGCCGAAGACCCCCAGCGTCGCCCCCGGCTGGATGGGCCCGTGTCGGGACATGCTAGGTCAACTCCTGGGCCAGAACGGTCTCGGCCTGGTGCTTGACGTACTGGTTCAGGCGGGCGCGGAGATCGTCATCTTCGGTCGCCAGCATGCGCAGGGCGAAGAGGGCTGCATTCTTCGCCCCGCTTTCGCCGATGGCGAAGGTGGCCACGGGGACTCCCCCGGGCATCTGGACGATCGACAGCAGCGAGTCGAGGCCGTTGAGGGCTCGACTCTTGACCGGCACGCCGAGGACGGGCAGGGAGGTCATCGAGGCGACCATGCCGGGCAGGTGGGCGGCCCCGCCGGCCCCGGCGATGATGATCTTCAGACCACGCTGTTCGGCGGACCTTGCATACTCGGCCATCCACTCCGGCGTGCGATGGGCCGAGACGACCTTGCTCTCGCAGGCCACGCCGAACCGGGCCAGGATGTCGCTGGCGTGCTTCATGGTCGGCCAGTCGGACTGGCTGCCCATGATCACGCCGATCAGGGGCTCGGACGCGGTCGGTTCGCTCATGATGCGGATTCCTTTGTACGGGGGGGGCGAAACTGACAGATCGTTACATACTATAGCAGATGGATAGGTTTTGCAGAAACCGACTCCAGGCGGTATGGAGATTCTTCAGCCAGCCGTGTGGCGGCGAGGAGCGGGCGGATCAGGCGGGGCAGTCTAGGCGGCGGCCGGTGTCGCGGTCTTCGCTGGTGGGGCAGTGGCCTTCGGCAATGAAGACCAGGCCGGGCGGAGTGCGGGTCAGCATGGTGTGCCACGTCCCCGCCTTGACGCAGGCCGGACCTGTCAGGGCGAAGGCGCGGATGTCGTCGGGGTCGGCCTCGGTAGCGACCAGCAGGACGTTGTTGCCCTCGACCGGCGCGAAGCATTCGTCGGTGTCCAGGTGGCGGTGCATCATGGCCGTGTGGGAATCGACGGTCTGTAACAGTCCGATCTGCCACCCGGCCGCATCGGGTCGTTCCAGCACGAGCTGGAAGCGGTCGTGTTTCGGTTCCAGAACCCAGCCGAAGGGTTCAAAGGCGTCGTCGGTGAGTTGTTCGAGTCGCAGCATGGCAGGTCTCCTGTGGGTCTGGAGACCAGTTTGCCGTATCGGCCCGGGTTTGTCGAGCCCCTGGGCGCTAGGCGACCATGTCCACGAGAATGTCGTCTTCGGGCTTGACGGACTGGTCTTCCCAAGTGGCCTGTTCGAGTTGGCCCAGGCCGAAGGCGGTCCGGGAGGTGTGGCGGGCGCGGCGGAGGTCCTGCCAGGCCGCAGCCGCGGAGATGCCGACGGCAACCAGGCACAGCGCCGCCAGCCAGGGCAGGGCGAAGTGGACGGAGATGGCCAGGCCCAAAGAGGCCGACCCGGCCAGGCCGACAGCCAGGATGCCGCCAATCCGCTGCTTGATCGCCAGTTTCCTGCAGAGCTGGACCATACGGTCGCGGCTGTTCTCGATCCCGCCGATCAGCGGCGGGGCCGCCTGGGCGGTGTCGTGCTCGATGACGAAAGCCCGCGGGCAGCGGCGGACGATCAGGGCGGAGAAGTTCTCGTAGGCCTGGCCGTCGATGCGGAAGGCCATCCGTCGCCCGGCTACCGAGACCAGTTCCACTTCGCCCCAGATGACCTTGAAGTCGAGCATGAGCTTATTGAGGCTGATCAATCCGACGGCCTGGTAGTTCATGCTGTGTCGGCTTCGGGTGGCGCGGGCGTCGATGTGGTCGGTGTGGAGGGTGACGGCCTGTCGCGCCTGGAGGGCGGCGCGGCCCAGGGCCAGCCCGCCGGCAGCGGCGATCAGGCAGGATGCGTAGACGGCGGCATGGCCGGGGCCTTGGCCCAGGGCCAATGTCGCGATCATCCAGGCGGCCAGGGACAGGGCATTGCCGGCAGCGATCCACCAGACCGGCAGGGCCAGGCCCGTGCGGAGCAGCGGCAGGGACCGTCGGCCGCTGCCGGCGATCCGGCCTCGCCACCAACGGGCCAGGACCGGCTCGTTGCGCTGGACGAAGTTGCGTGCAGTGTGGACGAAGATCTCGCCGCGACCGGCGCGCAAGCGGATGTCGTCGTCGCCCAGTTCGATCATCGAGACGTCCTGCCACTTCATCGCCGGACCGATGCCCCAGAGCTTCTGACGGACGCCCGTCGCGTCGAAGGTGGTCCGCGCAAGGGCGGGCCGCATCCCGCGGTGAATGCACCACAGGCCCCAGCAGCCGGCCGAGGCTGCCCAGGCCAGGTGCACCCCCAGCAGGAGGGGGTTTGCCTTGACCGAACCGGGGCGCAGCAGGCCCAGCAGGGCAGCAACGATCAGCAGCAGGCCGCCGCCGGCCAGCCAGCCGGCCCCGCGGGCCAGCAGCCTGCCGCGCTGGGAGAACGTGCGTGTGGCGATCAGCGCGGCGGGCATTTCCAGGGGCTTCTCGGCGAACATCGCCTGGAACTGCTCCTTGCCGGTCGACTCGTCGGTGCGGCGCGCGGATGTTCTGTTCTTGGCCATCGGTTTATCTATCGGATCGCCCGGGCTGCGGATTCGGCCAATCCGCCACGGACCGAGTGGATCGGCGGGGGGGAGAACTTCCCGAAATCTTCGCAGAAACCGACTTGTCAGATCCACCGGGGCGACATAGACTGATAGTTGAATCCTGCCGCTTCGGCGGCCGGCGTTCGCGGGAACAGAGAACCATGAAGCCTGCACAGCGCACAACCCGTCGCCTCCGCCCGGCCGAGCTCGGCTCGACCCGCGGGTCCTCGTGCGCCTGCAGCTGGTTCTGGTTCTATTTTCCCGCGGCCGCTATCCGTTCGTCGTAACAGACGTGCGGGCAGTGGCCGCGGAATCTTTCTCCTCCCCCCAAACCTTTTTGACGCCCACCGGCGGGCTATCGCTGCGCCGAGGGGAACCAGCCAGACCCCGCGGAGAGAGAAATCCGCCCCTGTTGCCTTCAAGGACCTTATGATGTCTGTCCGACTAGAAACATTGCCCGCCCGGCCCGTCGCCAAGGCCCGGCCTCCGGGGCGTCCGAACTACAGAGAAGGAGTTGAATCGATGATTGTCGTCATGAAACCCGGTGCCTCGCCCGCCCAGGTGCAGCATGTGGTGGACCTGGTGCGAGACTACGGCCTGAAGGACCACGTGATCCGGGGCACGGACCGGACGGTCGTCGCCTGCATCGGCGACAAGCGTGCCGTGGACAAAGGCGCGATCGAGAACGCCCCGATGGTCGAGCGGGTCGTGCCCATCCTCGCGCCGTACAAGATGGCCTCGACGGAGGTCAAGCAGCAGAAGACCAGCGTGCTGATCGGCCCGGAGAAGTTCCCCCTCGGCAGCACGAAGGTCGGCATGATCGCCGGTCCCTGCGCCGTGGAGAACCGCGACCAGATCATGCGGACGGCAGAGATGGTCAGGTCCGCCGGCGCGATCGGCCTGCGAGGCGGGGCCTACAAGCCGCGCACCAGCCCGTACAGCTTCCAGGGCATGGGAGAGGAGGGGCTGAAGATCCTGGCCGATGCACGCGACGCGACGGGCCTGGCGATCGTCACCGAGGCCGTCGGCGTCGAGACGATCGACCTGGTGGCAGAGTATGCCGACGTCGTCCAGATCGGCGCGCGGAACATGCAGCACTACCCGCTGCTGGAGGCAGCGGGGCGAATCGACAAGCCGGTGATGATCAAACGCGGGCTGACGGCCCAGCTGGACGAATGGCTCCTGGCGGCAGAGTACGTCATCAACGCCGGGAACCCGAACGTGATTCTCTGCGAGCGGGGCATCCGGACGTACGAAGACCACGTCCGCAACACCCTGCCGCTGACTTCCGTCCCGGCCCTGCTGGACAAGACGCACCTGCCGATTGTCGTCGATCCGTCGCACGGAACGGGCCATGCCAATCTCGTCCCGGCGATGTGTCGGGCGGGCGTGGCCTCGGGGGCCGACGGCCTGATCGTCGAGGTGCACCCGGACCCCGAGCATGCGCTTTCCGACGGGGCCCAGTCGATCACGCCGCAGGTCCTGGCCGACCTGATGCCCATCTGCAAACGCATCGCCCAGGCGATCGGGCGGGAGATGTAGCTGCCTCGACGTCGGACAGACACAACAGATCGACGCCCCGGCAGAATCTGCCCTGCCGGGGCGTCGATCAAGCGTCCAGATTCCTCCTGGCTGCTCCCTCCAGAGATGTCCGTGCAGGCTTTGTCCAGCCCTGCCGGGCAGAATCATAGGATGTGGATGTTTTGATCGGGTAAGTGGAGAATAAAAGGCCTGTTAAAGCTTCTGGCAATTGTCCGGGGCCGCTTGTATTGCTCCGAGTTTGCCGGGCGGTAGGGGTTGTTCTGGCCGGTCTCCGGCCGTATTCTGCAGCGGCAAGAACCGTCGGCCATGGAGAGTCCGCCATCGAGACCGCGAAGTCGACATCCCGTCAATCGCCCGACCACCGGGGACGAGCCGGCCGGCTGGTCCGCCTTCCCCTCGTGCCCGTCGCTGCCGCGGCTGTTCTGGGTGTCCTTGTCGGCCGATACCTGCCGATTCCGCTCGGGGTGTACCTGGCCCTGGCGGTCGGGGCGTTGCTCACGGGCGGGATCGCGCATTTCTCACAGCGGATGTCGCAGCTGTCGATGGCGATGCTGCTGGTCGCGGCAGCGGCGCTGATGAGCGGCTGGACGCACTACAGGGCCCGCCTGCTGCCGGAGGATCACATCGTTCTGGCCTCTGGACCGGAGGCCCAGCTGGCGACGCTGCGGGGGCGGGTGGCCACCAGTCCGACGATCCGCCCACCGGCTGCCCACTGGCAGGAGCCCTCGACCATGCTGCTGCTGGAGGTCGAGTCGATCCTTACTCGCGACGGCGACTGGATGGGAACCAGCGGCCTGGTTCGCGTGATCATCGACGAGCCGATGGAATCGCTGCACTCGGGGATGGACGTGGAACTGCTCTGCTGGCTTGGTCGGTACGGCCCGGCGCGGAACCCGGGCCAGTATGACCCGATTGCCCGGGCGCAGCTGGACCGCGTCTTCGTCTGGGCGCGGGTTCGCTCGGCCGAGGCGGTGACGGTGCTCGACCGCCGCAGCGGGATCCTCCCGACGCTGGACCGCTGGATCGGCTGGTTGCGGATCCGGTCGCGCCAGCGCCTGGTCGACGCGCCCGACCTGGAAGGAATGTCGGGGGGGCAGATCACCCAGGCGCTGATCCTCGGGGAACGCAACGCGGCCCTGGCGAGCCTGAACGATACGATGCGCCGGGCTGGGATCGCCCACTTTCTGAGCATATCCGGGCTGCACCTGGCGGTCTTCCTGGGCTTTGTATACGGCCTGTGCCGTTTGCTGCTGCTTTCCCCCCGCAGATCGGCTGTGGTCGTGCTGGTGGTCTTGGGCTGCTACCTGTTGCTGGCAGAACCGCGGGCGCCGCTGCTGCGTTCTGCGGTGATGGCCGCAATGGTGGCGGTGGCGGTGATCACCCGGCGGGCGGTCTCGCCGGGCAATGCCCTGGCCGCGGCGGGAATCCTGCTGCTGTGCATCGATCCGCTGGAGCTGTTCTCGGCGGGCTTCCAGCTGAGTTTCCTGATCGTGGCGGCACTGATTGCCTTCCACGGGCCCCTGAAGCGGCGCCTGTTCGGCTGGCTGTACCGGCGCCGCGGGCTGATGGTCTACAGGGACCCCGATTCGCGCCAGCGCCGCGTGGTCCGCCTGGCGGTCGACGGCCTGATCAACGCTGCGGTGCTGTCGCTGACCGCCTACCTGGCCGCGGCCCCGCTGGCGGCAATGCACTTCGGCCTGTTCAGCCCATACGCGGTGGTCCTGAGCCTGCTGCTGTTCCCGCTGGTCGCAGCCGTGCTGATCCCGGGCTATCTGGCGCTGCTGCTGGCGGCGGTTGCCCCGAATCTCTCAACGGCTTTGGCGTCCCTGGCCGGTTGGCTGGCGGGGGCCCTGGCCGCGGTGGTCGGCTGGGCCGAGTCCTTGCCGGGCCTGCACGTGGACCTCCAGCCATTGGGGGTCGGCTGGCTGATCGCCACGGTGGCGTCGCTGGGGCTTGTGGCCCTGGGGCTTCGGCGGTCGAAGCGCTGGCTGCTTGCTGCCACGTCGGCAGGGGCGTTTCTGCTGATCGCCGCGACGGCCTGGACGCAACTTCCCGCCGGAAAGCCGCCGGTGGCGCAGCTGGATCTGCTCAGCGTCGGTTCGGGCCAATTGGCCGTGCTGCGCCTGCCCTCGGGCCCGACGGTGCTGATGGACGGCGGGTCGATTCTCGACCGCGACCTGGCCGGCAACGTGCTGCGTCCGTTCCTGCTGGACCACCGCCTGCCCTGGCCCCGCGTGGCGTTCGTTTCGCACGGCAACGTCGACCATTACAGTGTTGTCGAGGACCTGGCTGATAGCGGACAGCTGGACGTGGTTTACCTGGGCGAGTATTTCGGGCGCGAGGGGCTGGCCTCGCAGGGCGAGATGATCTTCCTGAAGGTCCTGGCCGAGGCGGGCGTCGAGATCCGCCGTCTGAAGGCGGATCAGACCGTCCAGTTGGATGAGCGGACATCGGTGGAGGTGCTCTGGCCCGGCCCGGCCGCCCTGGATGCCCAGCGGCGGGTGGGCAATGAACTGTCAATGGTGCTTCGGGTCACCTGCGACCAGCGGTCGCTGATCCTGCCCGGGGACATCGAGTCGGTGGGCTTGGCCGCTCTGGCAGACCGGGCCGGCGGGATCGCCGCCGACGTGCTGGTCCTGCCGCACCACGGTTCGTGGCGGGAGCAACTTCCCGCGTTCGTCGAGGCGGTCGATCCGCAGATCGTGCTGGTCAGTCGCGGCAGGGCCTTGGCGAAAACGGGACAGGCCGGCGGGTTCTTCGCCGAACTGGCCCGCCGGCGACGCCTGCTGTCCACAGGCCAGGTGGGGTGGATCCGCGTGCGATTCGGCCAGGGGCTGCTGGAGGTGGTCGACACGGCCCGATAGCGATACAAATCTTTGGACCGGCGGGGCGACGGCGGCTATCCTGCCGGGAGGAAAGGAATCTCACGTGAGTGTCGACTATCGAGTTATCAGCATTGGAACGCTCTCTGCCCACCGCCTCTGGTCGGAATCCCGCCCCGTGCGGACCGGCCACGCGACGATCGTGCTTGTCGAGGAGGGCGACCGCCGCATCCTCGTCGATCCGTCACTGCCCGAGCAGATCCTCGCCGCTCGCTTCAGCGAACGGACGGGCAAGGGGCTGGATTGGGTGACCGACGTATTTTGCACCACGCTTCGGCCGATCCATCGGCGGGGGATCGAAGCCCTGTCGCACGCCGACTGGTTCTGCAGCCAGGCCGAGTTGGAGGCCTATCGGCACCATCTCGAGTCGCTGTCCGACTCGGCTTCGCGTTTGGATGCCGAACAACTCGACGCCATCGAGGCCGACCAGCAGTTGCTCGAATCGTTCCGCCCGGCCGAGGATAAGCTCTCGGCCCAGGTGAGCCTCTTCCCGCTGCCCGGTGCGTCAGTCGGCTCGGCCGGGCTGCTGCTGACCCCACCGACCAAGACGATCCTGGTTGTCGGCGACGCGGTGCTGACCGGGGAGCACATGCGGGCCGGACAGATCTGGCAGGGCGCCATCGATGCCGATGCAGCCGGCGCGTCGTTCCGCGAGGCGTTGGAGATCGCCGACGTGATCATCCCCGGCCACGACAACGTGCAGTTTTCGCCGCAACGGTGGTTTTGATTTCCGCCTGCCCAAGCAGGTAGAATCCAGCGGGAGACCATGGACGAGACAACCGAACAATCCGACGAGGCCGGAGGCAGCGGCCAACGCCCCAGCAGAGCGGTTGCACCGGGCCCGGGGCAGGGGGCGGCGGGATGATCCTGGAGTTTCTGGCAGCCCATGTGCTGCAGCTGATCCTCATGGCGGTTCTGCTGGGCTTTTCGGCGTTTTTCAGCGGTTCGGAGACGGCGCTGTTCAACCTGACGCGGGGCGAGCTGCGGGCGATGTCGGAATCTTCCGGGCCGGTCGATCGGCTGATCTGGCGGATGATGCGGCGCCCGGACGAACTGCTCAACACCATCCTGTTCGGCAATATGCTGGTCAACGTTGCCTTCGCGACCACGTCGGCGTTGGTGGTCTTTTCGATGGAGGAGCGGGGCTTTTCCGCCTTTGCCATCGGCGTCTTCTCGATCGTCCCGCTGATTTTGGTGATCCTCTTCGGTGAGGTGACGCCCAAAGTCATGGCGATTCTGATCGGCAAGCCGTGGGCGGTGGCGGCGGCGCCGGTGCTGGCAGCCATCCAGCGGATCTTCGGGCCGATCGTAAGGGGGCTCAACGCCTTTCTGATCCGGCCCCTGACGCGGGTGATCGCCTACAGCCCGCCCCGGGACAAGGACGTGACAGGCGAGGAACTGGGCGAACTGCTGAACATCTCCGCCAACCAGGGGCTGATCGACCGCGACATCAGCGGCATGCTGCAGGAGATTATCGAACTGACGGACATCCGCGTCGCCGACGTGATGGTCCCGCGCGTGGACCTGATCTGCTACGATGTCGACGCCTCGCCGGAGGGCCTGATGCAGCGGTTCGCCCAGACGGGCCTGCGCCGCATGCCGGTCTACGAGGACAACCCGGACAACATCATCGGCCTGGTCAGCGCCAAGCGCCTCTGGCTGACGCCGCACACCCCGCTTCGCAAGCTCGTGAGAAAGGCCCTGTTCGTTCCCGAGACCGCCAACCTGGAACAGCTGCTCGGCCAATTCCGCAAGGTTCGCAGGCAGATGGCCATCGTGGTCGACGAGTACGGCGGCACGGCCGGGCTGGTGACCCTCGAAGACGTGCTGGAAGAAATCGTCGGCGACCTGCCCGACGCATCCGGCGAGGAATCCATCCCGCAGGTCGAGCGGATCAGCCAGCGCGAGTACCTGGTCGCCGGCGACCTGGCGATCCACAACTGGGCGGACTTCTTCCACGTCGACCTCTCTGCCCAGCGGATCTCCACGATCGGCGGGTTCGTGCTCTCCTGTTTCGGGCGCGTCCCGCAGGTCGGAGACGTGGTCGACTACCAGAACCTTCGATTCACCGTCGAGCGGATGCGACACCGGCGGATCGCGCAGGTCCGCCTGGAACTGCAGGAGGTCGCTGAGAATGTCTGAAATGGACGTGATCCTCCGCGTGGCGGGTTTTGCCCTGCTGATGTGCTGCAGCGTGGGCATCGGCGGGATGTTCTGCGGGATGGAGACGGGCATCTACGTGCTGAACAAGGTACGCCTTGACCTGCGGGCCGAGAAGGGTGCGGCCTCGGCCAGGCGGCTGCAGCGTCTGCTGAAGAATCCGCACAATATGCTGGCGACGATTCTGGTGGGCACGAACATCAGCGGGTACATCACCACGTTCTGTGCCTCGACGATCTTCCTGACCCTGGGGGCGGGAACCAACACCCAGTGGTACACCATCGCGCTGACCACGCCGATCATGTTTGTCTTCGCCGAGTCGGTGCCCAAGAACGTCTTCCGCCAGCTGACCGAGCGGATCACCTACCGCCGGGCGTGGTTCCTGGCCGCGGCCAGCAGGCTGTTCAACGCGGTGGGCATCAATCCGCTGGTTCGCGGGTTCTCGGGGCTGCTGACGCTGCTGGTCCGCAACCGCAAGCGTGACACGCTCAGCTCGGCGTCGCTGGCGACGGTGCTCGCCGAGAGCCAGGCCACCGGGCTGCTGACTCACTCGCAGCTGGCGATGGCCGATCGGGTCATGCGGATCGCCGACGTAACGGTCCAGCAGGCGATGATCCCGATCGATCAGGTCATCAGCGCCCCGGTCGACGTGACGCGCCCCCAGTTGGAGGAGCTGTTCGCCGAGCACAACGTCTCACGCATCCCCCTGACAGATCCGCAGGGCCAGGTGGTTGGCATCCTGGATATGTACCGCGTGCTGGCCCAGTCCGAGGCGGACCAGCCGGCTGAGAAGATGACACCCGTGCTGCGCTTCGATCGCAGGCGGACCGTCAACGAGGCCCTGTTCCGCATGCAGAGTCGCAAGGCCGTCATGGCCGTCGTGGTCGACGCCGAGAACGAACAGGCTGGACCGATCGGCATCATCACGCTGAAAGACCTGGCCGAGCAGATCGTCGGCGACCTGGAAGCCTGGTAACCGTGGTCGACAGGTTCCTGCCCGGCTTGCAGTCTTCAGACAGCTGCGCGTTGCAAATCTCCTCATGGGCAGATAGACTCTGCCGATCGACACTAACTCGGGACAACAGAGGAGATCCTCGATGAAGAAAGTCCGTTTTGGCGTGATCGGCCTGGGCAACATGGGCTCGGCCCACTCACGCTGGATCCACGAAAGCAACTCGCGCGACATGGCACTGGGGGCTGTCTGCGATATTGTCGAAGAGAAGGCAAAGAAGTTCGGCCAGCAGTACGACGTGCCCTGGTTCCTCGACGCCGAGGAGATGATGGACTCCGGGCAGATCGACGCGATTCTCATCGCCGTGCCGCACTACTGGCACGCGCCGCAGGCGATCATGGCTGCCCGCAAGGGCCTGCACGTGCTCTGCGAAAAGCCGCTGTCCAGCTCGGTAGGAGCGGCCAGGCAGATGATTGCCGAGTGCGACAAGCACGGCGTGAAGTTCGGCGCGATGCTCCAGCAACGGACCCGCGCGATCATGAAGAAGATGAAGCAGATGGTCGAGCGGGGCGACCTGGGCGAAATCTTCCGGGTCCAGATGGTCTGCTCGAACTGGTTCCGCACGCAGGCCTACTACAACTCCGGCGACTGGCGCGGCACGTGGGACGGTGAAGGCGGCGGGGTGCTGATCAACCAGGCCCCGCACTCGCTGGACCTGTTCCAGTGGATTGGCGGCATGCCGAAAAGCGTCATGGGCATGGTCGCCACACGCGATCATGACATCGAGGTCGAGGACACCGCCAACTTCCTCTGCGACTACGGCGACGGCAAGGTCGGGTACCTCTATGCGACTACGGCCGAGCTGCCGGGCTACGAGGAGTTCCGCGTCTCGGGCGACAAGGGCACGCTGGTCTCGGCCGGCGGGGAGTTGCGGTTCGGCAAGCTCAAAACCCCGCTTCACAAGTACACCCACACGACCAAGTCGACCATGGGCGCCAGCAAGGATCAGAAGATCTCCTGGCGGACCGTGCCGATCGGCAAGTCCAAGGGTTCGCACCTGGAGGTCACCAAGGCCTTCGCCGCCTGGATTACCCGGGGCAAGAAGCCGGTCGCCACGGCCGCTGAGGCGATCAACGAACTGGAGCTGTCCAATGCGATGTACCTGGCGGGCTTCAAGAACAAGACCGTTGAGTTGCCCGTAGACGCCGCCGAGATGGAACGCCTTCTGACCAAGCTGGAGAAGGATCGCTCGACGGGCAAGGGCGGTAACATGCGGAAAGAGGCGACCAAGGTCCTTTCGAAGCTGACTCGCAAGTCCGAGAGCAAGAAGAAGTCCAAGACCCGCAAGAAGAGCAAGGCCGCCGGCAAGAAAACCAAAGGCAAGAAAGCCAAGAAGGGCGGCAAGAAGAAGTCGAAGAAATAGTTCGCACCTGCCATGGCACGAATCAGGCCCGACGCGGATCGCTTCCGCGTCGGGCCTTTTTTTCTATGAAAGGCTTCGCGGTATTTCAGGTTCTCCCCCGGCCGGTCGATACGGACAGGGGGACCCTTTCGGGCGATGTCGCAGACGCACCCCGAACCGCAGGTGGAAAAAAAGACCCCGCCGTCGGCGGCTGCCGACGGCGGGGCCTGTTGCTTGATCTCTGCTGGTCTGGAGGGATCAGAAGTCCCACCGCAGTCCGGCAGAGACGGTATGGCTGACATCTTCGCTGCTGCAGCTGCCGTCCCAGCGGACGAACAGCGATGTGTGGTTCTCCAGCAGGAAGCTAACGCCTGCACCGAAGAGCAGGCTGTCTTCGTCATCCGAGTCGGATTCGAAGGCAAACGGCGTGGTCTGGCCGACGAATTTCGACTGGATCTTGTCGTCCTCGAGATACTCGTGTCCCCAACCGAGGTAGATCTCGGGGACAATGCTCATCTCGTCGGTCCTGTAGATCCGGGAGACCTTCACCGCCAGCATGTGCTGCAGCGAATCGGTGTCCCAGCTGTCGACATCCAGATTGGCCGGACCTGCGCCCGATTCGGTGAACGACTCCTGCTCGTAGTGAACCCACTGCATCGAGATGGTGGGGGTGATGGTGAACCCGGCGACCTGGAAGTCGTAGCCCAGGCCCGCGTAGAGCGACAGGTCCCACGAATCGTAGTCGCTGCCGGCTGTGCGGTTGAAGCTGCCGACCGAGATCTTCCTGTCGACCTCGTTGAAGTGGTAGCCCATCGTCAGCGAGGCATCGAGGAAGAAGTCGCCCAGGTCGAACGACGCATAGGGCCCGACGCGAAGGCTGTGGACGTCCGCGTCGCCGCGGTTGCTGTCGTAGTCCACGTCGGTGTAGCTATAGCCGATCAGCAGGCCCAGCGTGGTCATCTCGCCGAACTTGCGGTCGACGCCCGCGACGAACCCGGCCGTGTCGGCGTTGTAGCCGATCTGGTCGTCGGTGGTATCCTGCTCGGCGAACGTGCCGTACGCCTTGACGAACGGCCGCCATCCAAGCAGCGAATCGGCGCCCTGGTCTTCGACTTCAGCAGCCAGGCGGGACGCATCGGTCCGCGAAGCCGCGTCGATCGAGTCAGCCAAGGCTGTCGGGTCCTGGGCGGCATGGGCGAAATTCATGCCCACCATGCCCGTCTGGGCATAGGCGACGGTCGGGTCGCCGCTTCGCAGCGAGGCCAGGTGGCCGGCCAGGTGATTGTTGGCTTGGCTGACCGTCTGCACGCCGCTGCCGATGGCGGCGATGAAGGGGGCTGCATCGAGCTGGCGCATCCCGCTGGAGTACTGCGACTCGGGCAGGGCGCCGAAGGCATCGGTCAGGGCGTTGGAACCCATCGCATCCAGGGCGTCGGCCAGGGACAACTGGTTGGACCCCACGGCCAAATCCACGAAGGGCCTCGTCGTGGCGGTCAGGATGTAGTCGTTGCCCGAGATGCTGCCGGCGAACTGGGTGGTCACCAGCGACTCGACCAGGACACCGGAGTCATTGACCCCGGCGGTAGTCTGGATGATTGTGAAGGTGTCGCCGGTGTTGATGGTCCCGTCGGCCTGGATGACCTGGATCTTGCTGCTGCTGGCCAGGTTGGCCGAGCCGGCGGTCACGTCGATCAGGTCGGCCTTTTGGGCGGCGTCTGCGTTGATCTCGATCTCCAGGATCGCCCCCGCCGACAACGTGTAATTGCCCGAGCTGACGGTCTGGGTACCAATCGAGTTGCCCGGTGAGTGCGTGCCGGAACTGACCAGCAGGGCCCCGGCGATCGGGCCGATACCCATCAGCTTCGCGCCGTCGACGGTCACGTCGCCGTCGACACCGTTCGTGCCGTTGATGGCGACCGTTCCGCCGGCTGAGCCGTCGCCCAGCGTCAGCGTGTTGCCGGTTACGCCGGTTACGTCGCCGGCGAATTCGACCTTCGCCCCTGCCGCCGTCTTGACCGTCGCGGTCCCGCCGCCAGGGACGCTGGTGGTCCCGGTGACCTTCAGGGTCTTCTTCGAAACCGTCATCGCCTTGCCGGCCGCGATCTCGACATTGCTGTCCAGCGTCACATCATTCTCCGGCTCGATGACTGCGTCATCGACCGCCAGCTTGCCGCCGATGACATCGGACTGCAACTTCACGGTGCTTCCGGTGGCCGTCACGTCGCCTGTGACGGTCGAGCCGGACTTGAACTCGACGGTCGTGCCTGCCCCGGCGGTCACGGCCGAAGCCCCGCCGCCGCTGGCCAGGCGGACGCTGCCGCCGGAAACCGAAACGGGCTGGCCCGCGTCGCCGGACAGTTCCAGCGTGCCGTTGCCTGACTTGGTCAGCGTCCCGCCCAGGTTTGTCGGGTTGGTGATCTTCACCGTTGTCGCACTGCCGACGTTCAGCGTCGGCGTGCTGGCGTTGAAGTCGGTGGTATTGGGCACGTCGATCTCGCCGCCGCCGTCGAACACGCCGCCACCGTCAATGGTCACAGTCGCAGCGGTCAGCGTCACGTTGCTGCCACCAGCGTCGACGCCGGTGCTGGCGGTGATGTTGTTGACGGTGGCCAGGTCATAGTTCGGGCCGTACAGCAGCGTCCCGCCATTGGCCTGGAGCGTCCCGGCGCCGGTCGCGGTTCCGTTGAGAACCAGCGTCCCGCCGGCCAGGGACTCGACAAAATCCTCGTCGGCTACGTTGATCGTCCCTTCCAGGTAAACCTTGCCCGAGGTGATCTGAATCCGCTCGACGTTGGCGCTGTCGACCGTCGAGAGGTTGTTCAGGATCGCCTTGTTGGTTCCCGTGGCCGATACGCCGTAGTTGCCGGCTGCGTCGGGCGTGGTCCAGTTGCTCACGGTCGTGTTGCCTTCGGTCGCATTCATGCCGAATGCATTTCCCGCAGCAATGCCGCCCAGGTCCAGCACGCCGGTCGCGTCAAAGGTCGCCCCGGCCGAGCTGGCTGCACCGATCGCGCCGCCGTTGTCGACGTTCAGGTCACCGGCCGCGACGCCGCCGATCCCGCCGGCGCCGGTCAGCAGCGTGCCGCTGAGAGAAACCGAACCCGTAATCGTGTTCGTGCCCAGCAGCTTGACCGTCGAACCGGCGTCGATGGTCAGTGCGACGTTGCCGGCGTTGTCACCGAAGCTGGTGTTGCCCGACAGGGTCAACGTCCCGCCGGAAGTGGTGATGTCGCCGGCCAGGCTGGTCGCGCCGATCGTGTGCGTCCCGTTGGTAACGGCGAAGTTGACCGCATTGCTCAGCGTGCCGGTGAAGTTGCTCGTCCCGCTGGTCAGCAACAGCCGTTCGCTGTTGAGATCCAGCGTGCCGGCCCCGTTGAGCTGGCGGAAGTACTGATCGCCGCCCACGGCTGTCAGTGTCACCGAAGCGCCCGAGTCGATCGTCAGCCCCAGCGTCGAGCCGAGGTTGCCGTTGGCTGCCTCGGTGAACGACCCGCCGGCGATCCGCAGCACGCCGTTGCCGACTACGTTGGCTGTGGTCGAATCGAGCACGCTGCCGTCCGAGAGCGTCAGGGTCTTATCCGCGGCGATCACGGTTGCGCCCGTGGTGGTCCAGGAGCCTCCCGCGGCCGCCTTGGTCATCGTCACGTCGTGGTCGATGTCCGTGGTGGTTCCGACGGTCACCGCGCTGCCGAGGTTGATCGCAAGAGCAGCGCCGGTCCCGAAGTTGCCGCTGATATCCAGCGTCCCGCCGTTGACGGTGACGGTATCGGACGCAACCAGGTTGCCGGTGATGTTGTAGTCACCACCGGTCACCGATACGGGGTTGGCCGCGGTCAGCGTGCCGCTGTTCAGCGTCCCGCCGGTGACCGAGATCGTGCCACCCGGGGCCAGGGCACCCAGCGTGTGCGTTCCGCCGGTAACGGTCAGACCGCCGAGGTTGCTCAGCGTCCCGCCGGAGAAATCGCCCGTCCCGGTTGTCAGCGTCAGGTTGTTGTTGGCCACATCCAGGGTCCCTGTACCGGCCAGGGACGAGAACGCCTGGTCGCCGGCCAGGGTTGCATTACCGGTATTCAGGTTCAGGCCGATTCCGTCAGCCAGGGCCACGTTGGATTCCAGCAGTGTCCCTGCGCCAACCTCCAGCGTGCCGGTCCCGGTGATGCCCGTCCCGGCCGAGGCCAGCCGGGCCGCGTCGGCGAGCGTAAACGTCTTACCCGCTGCGATCGTAACCCCGCCGGAAGAAACGGTCAGGGCGGCAGAGCCCTGCAGCGTAGTATCTTCGTTGACCGCCAGGTTGCCCGTCAGGCCCATCGCTGCGGCCAGGTCCCAGGTGCGGGGCGCTCCGGCCCGGATCGCCACGTCGCCGGTGACGTTCAAGGCTCCGTCGACATCCAGGTCGTTGACCGTCAGGTCGGACTGGATCGCATGCGTTCCGCCGGCCCCGGTGGTCAGGTTGGCCAGGTTGCTCAGCGTGCCGGTGAAGTTGCTCGTCCCGCCACCCAGGGTCAGGTTGTTGTTGCTCGCATCGAGCGTACCCGCCCCGGTCAGGGCGGCGACGGTTTCGGCCGCCGAGTCCAGGGTGAAGCTGGCGCCGGAGGCGATGTTGAGTTTCAATCCGTCTGCCAGGGGGACCTGCGATTGGACGTGACTCCCGGCCGTCAGGCTCAGCAGGCCCGTTCCGGTCACGCCGGCCAGGGCCTGGGCCGAGGCCAGCTGCAACTCGCCATTGGCGCCGAGTTCCACCGTCAGCGTCGCAGCGATCGAATCGTCGGCGTTGCTGAGCACCCCGTCGGAGATCGACAGTGTGCCGGAACCTGTGAACCCGCTGCCGATCGATTCGATGATGTCGATGTCGGTGAACGTCAGTGTCTTGGTCGCGGCGATGTCGATCGCCCCGCCGACGTTCAGGAGGATGTCGGCCACGCCCACGGTGAAGGTCGTGTCGTCCTGGATCGAGATGTTCCCGCCGACGGCCAGGTCGTCGCTGAGGCTGTAGTTGCCTGCCGCAGCGGTGGCTGTCAGGTTTCCGCCGATCGTCAGAGCAGCCCCGTCGGAAATGCTCAGGTTGCCGGCCAGGCTGACGTCCGTGCCCAGCGAGTGCGTCCCGCCGGTGACATTCAGATTGCCCAGGTTGCTCAGCGTCCCGGAGAAGCTGCTCGTGCCCGACCCGAGGGTCAGTGCATAGTTGTTGCCCATATCGGCGTCGATGGTCCCATCGCCGTTGATCGCCGCGACCGTCTCAGCCGCTCCGAGGGTCAGCGTGTTGCCCGCGCTGGTCTGGACGATCACCCCGTCGCCCAGGCTGGTCGTCAGGTTGCCCGCTACGTTCAGCGTGCCCGTTCCGGTGACCGCCGCGATTCCGCTGGTCAGACTGACGGTCGTGCCGGTGGCGGTATCGACGGTCAGACCGGCGGCGATGCCGTAGCTCGACTGGTCCAGCGTGCCGGCCTGGATCGCGATCGTGCCTGTTCCGGTGAACCCGCCGACCGTGGCCCCGAGGATCGAGACGTCGCTGATCGTGAACGTCGCGCCGGTCACGTCAATCGCGCCACTGCCGCCCGAGGCGTTGTCCATCACCAGCATGCCCGATCCCGCCGAGCGGGTCAGGGACGTGTCGGCGTTGATGTCGATGTCGCCGTCGACCATCAGGCCCGGCCCGGTGATGTCGATCGTCAACGGACCGTTGACTACGACTGTGCCGATGATCTTGTCATTGCCCGCGCTGGTCAGCGTGCTGCCGGCAGAGGAACCGAACGTTACCGTGCCGGTCAGCGTCGTGTTGTCCAGTTCGACAACGTCGGCCCCGCCGTCGGCGGAAAGGTCGAGGTCCATCAGCAGCGTCCCGGCTGCGAAGTTCGTCAACGTGATGTCGTCCAGGCCGGTCCCGCCGGTCAGGGCCTGGTTGGTTCCCGTGCCGTCGGCGGCGTCGTTGAGGAACACAACGGTCGAAGCGTTGCCCGCCCCGGTGAACTCCACCGTGTTGCCGTTGCCCAGCGTGATACCCGCCGCGGCGTGGAACTTCGATACGCCGGTCCCGGCGTTCATGTGGTTCAGCCAGACGCCCAGGTCGTTGTCCGGGCCGCCCAGGGTCATCAGGCCTGTCAGCGTGGCCGTGGCGTTGTGGTCGCCCTGGCTGAGCAGACTGATCTGCACGTCACCGGTTCCTGTGATGTCGACCGAGCCGCCGACGCTGGTCACGGCGTCGCCGGTCATGGCCTCGGCCTCCATCTCGAACTCGTCGAAGATCGTCGACGTGCCCATGACGATGTTGCCCGTTATGCTCGCCGTCGTCAGCCCCGATGCGGTCATCGGATCCTGCGTGTCGCTTACCGCTTCGAGGATGATCACGTCGTTGCCGGCACCTGTGCTGGCCGTGCCGACCAGCGAAGTGGTCATCGCACCGGCCTGGTCGTTCTCGGAGACCATGTCGATCAGCGTGTTGGCCCCGCCGGAATCGATGACGTCGCCGGTGATCGTCCCGCCGTTATCGATCTCCACGAAAATCAGTCCCGTCGCGTCGGTGATCTCCACCGCGGTCGTCCCGCCGTCGACCGGCGTGTTGACCGCGCCGGCGACGCGCAAGCCGTAGCCGGTGAAGACATCTTCGCCGGCATCGTATGCATCGTTGTTGTCGTCATCTTCAAAGTCGAAGTCCCAGTCCTCTCCGCCGGCCAGGATTACGCTCGCCGTCGTCCCCTCGCCGGTGACCCGCTGAACGGTAGCCGTGTCGAGCACGTTGATCACGTGAACCTCGGAGGTCGCCAGGCTTTCCAGCGCGCCCGGGTCGGCAATGACGCCCGGCGAAAACACGTTCAACGTCGCCGGGGCCGAGCCGAATTGCTCGTCGTTGGCGATCTGCGTGGCGGACCATCCGCCGCCGATGTCCAGAGGGGTTCCCGTTGCCACCGAAAGGTCCTGTGTCCAGTCGACATCCACGTCGGCCTGGCCGGCGATGTTGCTGCCGCCGGCTGGGCTGGCCCCGGTGGTTACGTCGATTTGTCCCAAGGCAGAGCCGGCCAGCAGACAGACGAGGACCGAACAGATCGTGCTCGTCCAGAATTGCCTCTTTCCCGTTCGATACATGTGTATCCTTTCCTTAGTCAGATGATTACCCTGTTGCCTTTTTGGCCTGCTTGCCTTTGTGGCGGTTGCCAGGCCGACAGACTATGTCCCGTTCATGAACACATTCGTGTTTCGTCTCTATTTAATCGGAAATACGTTGGCGCGTTCAGTAGGGATTTTCACTTATTTCGGTCTAAGCAAATCACTGTCCCGGAGGATCGGCTGACAGTAGACAGGACATGTCCGCCCCCGCGATGCGGAATGCTCCAAGAGGACCGGCAGAATCTGTTGAATGCGCCCGAATGGGCAGCTTCTACTGCGCGTTTTGCTGCGAGCCGGCCGGGTCGGCGGTGTCCTGGCCGACCACGCGGACGGGGAACGGGTCGCTGGCTTTGCCGGCATAGAGCGTGCGGTGGGCGAAGGGGATCTCGATGCCCTCGGCGTCGAAGCGCCGCTTGATCTCCTGCATGATGCTGTTACGCAGCGTCAGGAAATCCATCTTGGCAAACCAGACGCCGAAGAGGAACTCCAGGCCGCTCTCGCCGAAGTTGGTAAACAGGATCAGCGGCTCGGGCTCATCCAGCGAGTGCGGGTTGCCTGAAGCGATCTCCTTCAGGATCTGCCGGACCTTCTCGACGTCTTCCTTGTAGGCGACCGAGAGTTTGATATCCAGCCGCCGGATGGGGTACCGGGTGATGTTGGTCACTTCCGACTTGATCAACGTCTCGTTGGGTATGCGCACGAACTTGTTGTCGAAGGTCCGAAGCTTGACCGCCAGCAGGTCGATCGAAAGCACGATCCCCGTCGTGTTGCCGACCTGAATCACGTCGCCGACACTGAAGGGCTTTTCCGAGATCATGAACAGGCCGCTGATGATGTTCGAGATGCTGGTCTGTGAAGCAAAACCGATCGCTATGCCCGCAATGCCCGCCGCGCCCAGCAGAGCAGTCAACTGGAAACCCATCTGGTACAGGGCAGAAAGAATCAGCGCCAGAGATCCGATGTAGACGATCCCCTTGCGGATGAGCATGCTGCCCTGCGGGCTGAGCTTGTTGCGCACCCCTCGTCCGACCACACCGGACAGGATGAACAGCAACGGCATGCCGACGAACAGCAGCAGCCCCGCGCGGATCAACGCTTTGAGGCTATTGGTGCTCAGCAGGTCGGACCAGTCTATGGCGGCAATTAGAGACATGCGGGTTTGGGCCTCGGACTACAGGATCTTGAGATTCATGATCGACGAAACGAACGTACGCCGGAAGAAGCCTTCGTGGACCGGCTCTCTGTGCGCGGCCAGCAACTCGGCTTGCCCGGCCTGATCGGGCGGTTGGTCATCGAACTCGATGCGGCTGGTCTCCTGCTCGCCCCGGAACGTCGCCTTGACGCGATTGGCCCAGAGGCAGCGCTGGCCGCGGTAAATGTTCAGGTGCTTGACCGCCAGGCAGATCCGCTGGACCTCCAGCGCCTCGTCGGCCTCGTTGCGCACGCGGACGGGCACAACCACGCGATTCGACCTGACGGTCTCTTCCTCCGCCTCGCGTCGGGCCGTGGTTCGCATCGAGTAGCAGAGTTCCCCGCCCTGCGGGTCGCCGAACCACGTGTTGCTCAGCACGATCGACGGGACCTCCGAAAGCGTCAGCTCCGGCTGCCCGGGAATCGTCACGCAGATCCACAGCGGAACCCGGACATAAAAATACGCCTCCCGGTCGGTGGGGATCTTCACCGGAAGCTCCGGGCGCACCACGCAACTGCGGTCCGGCGTGGTCGGCCGGAGCTGGATCTGCTCGAAGTCCCGCCCGGCCACCCAACGCGTCCACTCCAGGTCGCTCGGCGCGCCCTCGATCGGTCCGATCTCGGCCGGTCCCAACTCGCCCGGCGGATAGTCCGTGGCGATGTGCACCTCGTCGCGGTGATGATGGATATACAGCCGCAACGGCCCGATCCGGGCCAGCAGGGTCGAGTTGCTCTCCAGCTCGATCGGTTTCCAGGCATCCTGGGCCATACGTGCTCCTCGTAACGTCAGGGGTTCCTCTTGACGCGGGTATACTGTAACAACCCGCAACGGCTGCGTCATCCCTCCGCTTTCGACCAGGTGCTGGGAGTTGTCATCCCCGCCCCGATGAGGATATGCTTTCAGCACCCGATGGGGCAAGCTGCACAAAGGTACGACATGAACATCCTCCTGCTTTACGACCTCGGCGAACAGGCCGACAACGAAATCCGCAAGCTCCTGCCCGACGCCCGTGTCGTCCGCAGCCAGCACGATGACCCCGACAGGCAGAACAAGATCGCGGACGCCGAGATGATCTGCGGTTGGCCCGGTGTCGACCAACTTGCCGCTGCCGACAAGCTCCGCTGGCTGCACCTGCCCTCGGCCGGGGCGACCCGCTACGCCCGGGCCCTGCCCGAATCCGTCCTGCTGACCAACTCCTCGGGCACGATGGGCACGGCCATGGCCGACCACGTCTTCGCTATGATCCTCGCGATGGCCCGCGATGTGCCCGCCATGGTCAAGGGCCAGCTCGCCCGCAGTTGGCGAACGCCCGCACGCAACCGTTTCGAACTGACCGGCCAGACGATGGGCATCGTCGGCCTGGGCGATATCGGCCTCCAGACCGCCCGGCGCGCCAAGGGCTTTGACATGCGCGTCATCGCCAACAAACGCACCCCGGGCCAAAAGCCCGACTGCGTCGACCAACTGCTGGGCCCCGACGGGCTGGGGCGCATCCTGGCCGAGTCCGACCATATCGTCGTCACCCTGCCGGGTACGAAGCACACCGACGGACTCATCAGCCGCGAGTTGATCGAGCAGATCAAGCCCGAGGCATACATCTATAATGTAGGACGCGGCAGCACGATCGATCAGCCCGCGATGATCGACGCCCTGCAGTCCGGCCGCCTGGCAGGGGCGGGCCTGGACGTCTTCGATCCCGAACCCCTTCCCGCCGACAGCCCCCTCTGGACAATGGACAACGTTCTGATCAGCCCCCACTGTGCAGGCTCGACCCCACACCACCGTAGCCGCTGCGCCGAACTCTTCCTGGCCAACCTCCGCCACCTGATCGCCGGCGAAGAGCTGACCAACCTCGTCGACCGGGACCTGGAATACTGAGCCTGGTTCTGTCCGTTTCTGCCCTTGCAATCTACCGGCAATTCACGCAAGATATTCCCTCCAAGCCGGAGTGGCGGAATCGGCAGACGCGCGGGATTCAAAATCCCGTTATGGCAACA
>JBKHDI010000049.1:0-27698 GCA_046541415.1 Phycisphaerae bacterium
CAGGGCCGTCAGGGCCGCCGAACCGATGGCAAAGCCCTTGCCCACGGCCGCGGTGGTGTTGCCCAGGGAGTCCAGGGCGTCGGTTCGCTCGCGGACCTCCGGGGGCTGGCCGGTCATCTCGGCGTTGCCGCCGGCATTGTCGGCGATCGGGCCGTAAGCGTCGGTGGCCAGGGTAATACCCAGAGTCGAAAGCATTCCGACCGCGGCGATACCCACGCCATAAAGACCCAGCAGGGTATTCTCAAAACCGCCTGCCAGGGAGTAAGCAACCAGGATCGCGACGATGATCGTCGCCAGCGAAGCCCAGGTGGATTTCATGCCTTCAGCCAGGCCGGAAATGATCACCGTGCCCGGGCCGGTCCCCGCGCTTTCTGCTACGCCGCGGGTCGGCTTGAATTCGTAGCTGGTGTAATATTCAGTGGCCTTGCCGATAACGATACCGGCGACCATGCCTGCAACGATTGCACCCCAGACGCCCATCCAGGGCACACCGGGCACGCCCTTGAGCAGCAGGTAGCAGATGCCAAGGGCCAGAACCAGGATCAGCACACTGGCAATCAGCACGCCGCGGTGCAGCGAGCCCATCAGCTGCTTCATCGAGGCTCCTTCGCGGCAGCGGACCGAGAAGACGCCCAGGATGCTCAGGAGAATGCCCACACCCGCGATGACCATCGGGGCGATCATCAGGTTGATTGCCATCTCGCCGGCTCCGAGGGCGAAGGCAGCCGAGACACCCAGGGCCGCGGTGGCCAGGATCGATCCGTAATAGCTTTCATACAGGTCGGCCCCCATGCCCGCTACGTCACCGACATTGTCGCCGACGTTGTCTGCGATGGTGGCGGGGTTACGCGGGTCGTCTTCGGGGATGCCGGCTTCCACTTTCCCGACCAGGTCGGCACCGACGTCGGCGGCCTTGGTGTAGATACCGCCGCCAACGCGGGCGAACAGGGCCTGCGAGGAGGCACCCATCGCGAAGGTCAGCATGACCACGGAGACTTCGACCAGTCCCATATGGTAGCCGAAGATCGGGGCGACCATGGTGAGAATAACGTACCAGATGCTGATATCCAGCAGGGCAAAGCCGACGACCAGCAGGCCCATGACGGCCCCGGCGCGGAAGGCGACGGTCAGCCCGCGGTTGAGGCCTTCCTTGGCGCCCTGGGCGGTTCGGTTCGAGGCCATCGTGGCCGTCTTCATCCCCAGGAACCCGCAGAGGCCGCTGAGGAAACCGGCGACCAGGAAGCCGATGAACACGATCTTGTGCTGCAGGTGGAAGACCCATCCCATCAGCATCAGCAACAGGGCGACGACGATAAAGAATACCGCGACGACCTTGTATTGACGCTTGAGATAGGCCAATGCCCCGTCGGTGACGTGCTGGGCGATTTCCTGCATCTTTTCATCACCGGGATTGGCGCTTTTGACTTCCCTGTAGAACTTGGCGGCCATCAGCAACGCGGCGATGGCGCCAATCGGGGCGATCAGCCATTCCCAGCGGAAGGGGACGGCCTGTGCTTCATCGCCGTCGGCGGCCAATGCGACCGAACCGGTGCTCAACAGCACGACGATGCCCAACAGGGCGAGGATAGTCAGACGGTTTGTGGCTACCAGCTTTGTCAGCCCACTCATGCCTTTTTGCTCCTTGTATGGCTACTTCGGGTAGTTCCCTGCGACCTGGCCCGTCGGGCCGAATGCGTAAATCAGGGGTGCGGGGTTTCGGGTAGAGAATCACCGCAGAGGAAAAACGGGCGGGACTGCTGCGGCTGGCCCGGCCAAAAAAACCGGGCGCGGATTCTCCCTGCCTATCGGGATGGCGCGTCCTTCTGCGCCGTGGCCCGGGCGATGTCTCTGCCTGCCGGGCCGGGGACGAGTCTATCCGTGGACTCTCAGCGTTGGCCGACGCGCTTGGCGCTCTTGCGGGCGCGGCGACGGCGACGTTCGGAAGGCTTTTCGTAGTAGCTGTTTCGCTTGATGTCCTTGGTCAAGCCTTCCTTCTCGCACATCTTCTTGAAGCGTCGGAGCATCTGCTCGACGCTTTCATTGCCTCTTGCCTTAACCTTGATCATACCTGGGATACTCGTCCTTTCGACGTTTCTGGTAAGACAGGCCATCCACGGCCTGCCTGTAGACCGGACATCATACAGTAAACCCGGGGGGGTTCAAGGCTTTTTCGGATCGGCACGGCTAAGACTTGCGATAAGTAAACCGGAAAATCCGAGCCGCTCGCGGCAAACCGCTGCTTGCCCCGACCGGGCAGCAGGTTTACACTGGTCCGGCCGTCGGGGCGCCGACGGCCTCGACGCTGCATATTGTATTCTAATGGAACCGCTTATGTCTTCCCGGCACGTCTGCGAAATCCCCATCCGCGTCCGATACGCCGAAGTCGACTCCATGGGCGCCCTGCACCACAGCCGATACTGGGTCTACTTCGAAATGGGACGCACCGAACTGCTCCGCAGCCAGGGCTTTGCATACCGCGACCTGGAGGACCAGGGCGTTTTCTTCGTCGTCGCCCGCTGCGAGGCCCGCTTCCGCCGACCCGCACGCTACGACGATGAGCTGATCCTCGAAACCCGCGTGACAAAGACCGGCATGGCCCGAATCGACCACGCATACAAACTCATCCGCAAGCAGGATGGCCTGCTGCTGGCCGAGGCAAAGACCACCCTGGCCTGCGTCGACCAAGAAGGCAATCTCGCCCAGATCCCCCAGGCCATCCGCAACCAGTGCGAATAATGGCTACCTGTACTTGCGGCTCAACCAGCCGGCGACAAAGCCTGTCATGATGGGAATCAGCAGCCAAGAAAGCATGCCTCCCACCACCAGCAAATACTCGGTGTCCAGCGTTGCTATGCCTCCTGACCCCAAGGCAGCCAGCAGGGCAAGCATTATCAGCAGCGCTCCGCCCAGGTAAACGCCGGCAAGGCCCAGACTGAACGAGCAGCGGCCACGCGTCGGGCGAAAGAGGCTGAGCAGCAAGCCCAGAAAGCCGATCACCACTAAAAGCAGGTAGGGAAAAAGCAAGATGTACTCCTGCCCGCCATCCATCGCCGCCGCCACGAGGTCCACTTGCCCACCCGCCTTTCTGTTCTATCTTAGGCTGTCTGGCAGGAATCCATGGGCCCGATCCGCCCGATCGCGGCCAGGAACCGCCCGGCGGCGTCGGCCTCCTTCCGGTGCGAGGGAAACCAGTCGTTGCGACAGAGCGTGCAGACGCCGGAGATGTGGATATTCTCCTCGGCCAGGCCTTCGGCGACCAGTTGGGCGCGATTGGCAGCCCAGAGATCCAACAGCCATTTCTCGGGCGTCTCGGGATGGGGAGTGAAGAATCGCTCCGGATCTTCCAGCCAGGCCAAGGCGGCGTCGCGTACGTCGGGTCCGACCTCGTAGCAGCACGGCCCGGCAGAGGGGCAGATCGCCGCGACCAGCTCGCCCGGCCGGAGGGCAAACGCGTCGCACATCGCCCGGACCGTCCTGGCAGTCACCTGCCGGACCGTCCCGCGCCAGGAGGCGTGGGCTGCGCCAACAGCCCTTCCCTGCCGGTCGGCCAGGAGGATCAGCGGGCAGTCGGCTGAGATGCAGAAGATCGCCAGGCCCGGCGTGTTGGTAATCAGCGCGTCGGCCTGGCCGGCCAGGCCGGGCTGATCGACCGCCAGGACATCTTGCCCGTGGACCTGGTTGACCCAGGCTGCCTTGCAGTTGCCCATCGCCAGGCCCACCAGCTGGGCGGCGGTGGCGCGGTCGTGGCGGATCAGGTCGACGTCCAGGGCGTACTTCGTGGTCACCATGTGCGCGACGCCGGGGATCTGGCTGAACGCGTCGAACCGCCCGACGGTCCACTCCAGCGGCAGATCGGCCAGGGCGAACCCGCCTCGGGGATTCTGCAGTTCGGGCGGATGGGGCACGGAGGGGCCTACTGGATCTGGCCGGCCGGCTTGGGGTCGGTAACCTGCAGCACGTCCCACCAGGGTCTTTCGGTTCGCGGGGCGGTCATGGGCAGCTGGCCGGATGCGACCGGGGCCCAGTCTTCCGGTTCGTAGCCGAAGGGATAGCCGGTCATGTCGACCAGGGCCTTGCGGGCCTGGAACTGGACGGCGAAGGCTTCGTCGTCAAGCGCGTCGACCAGCGTGAGGATCACGGGCATGCGGGGGTAGTGTCGCATCGCCACAGCCGCCGCGGCCCGGACGTCCTTGGATTCATCCTGGCTGACGGTATTGCGCAGCGGGTCGACCGCGCCGTCGCCGACGACGTTGTCCAGGGCGATCGCCACGTCCCAGCGGACCTGGGTGTCCGAATCAGACAGGCCCTGTGCGAGTTGTCCTGCGTATTTTCCGTTGCCGCTCTTGCCGATCGCCCGGGCTGCGGCAGAGCGGACCGTTGGTTCCGGATCGGTCAGCAGGATATCGACGTACACCTCGACGAATTCATCTTTCGTGCCGTAGGACTGGCTGGAGAGCATCATCAGTCCCTGGCGGCGCATGTCCGCGTCGTCGGGGTTGGTGGCCATGGCGACCATCTTCTTCGGCGAGGGAGGGAACATCTTGCGAAAGACGTTGCCGGGCGACTCGCAGCCGGCCAGGAGGCACAGCGGCAGGAGAATCAATACGGAGCGTTTCATGCTTGCCTGTCAGGGACGGCCCTGACCTCCAGTTCGTCGGTTCCCACGAAATCGACCGAGTCGGGCTTTCGGCCTCCGAATCGTTCGGCGAGGTTGGTGAACCGTTCGGGTTTGTCGGTGGTAAAGCAGGTCAATCGGCCGCGATGGTCGGTTGATCGCACCTGGTTATTTGAGCAGAGCAGCGCCTGGACTTCAAGCGCCGCGGCGCGGCCTGAGTTGATCAACCGCACCTCCGGGCCCATGAGCTTGCCGATCGGCCCGGCCAGCAGTGGATAGTGCGTACAGCCGAGGATTATCGCCTCGACGCGCGCCCGCTGGAGATCCCGCAGGTAGTCACAGAGGACGTTGAGGACGATCGGGTCGTCGTCGCGCCGCCCCTCTTCGACGATCGGCACGAGCAGCGGGCAGGGACGGGCGTGGACGGCGCGGGAAGGGTCTGCTTGTGCAATTCGCCGCTGGTAGGCCCCGGAATCGACGGTCGCCTCGGTCCCGATCACGCCGACGGGCCCGTCGACGGCCTCCAGCGTAGCGCGCACGCCGGGGCGGATGACGTCGACAACCGGCACGGGCAGGCGGTCCTGGAGGTCTTCGAAAGCGGCCGCCGATGCGGTATTGCACGCGACGACCATGACCTTCGGGTCGAAGCCCATCAGGAACGAGGCGTTCTGCCGGGCGAAGCGCCGGACGGTCTCCAGCGACTTGATGCCATACGGCACGCGGGCGGTGTCGGCGAGGTAGACCACGTTCTCGGCGGGCATGGAGGCCATCAACTCGCGGACGACCGTCAGCCCCCCCAGGCCGGAGTCGAAGACGCAGATCGGGCGGTCTGCGACGGCGGACGGTTCGGGTTGCGGGGGCAGGCTGGACATCTGCCCCAGAGACTACCTGCCCGGGCGGGGCAAATCAAGCTCAGCGGTCCGAGAGCAGGAACTGGCTGGCCAGGACCAGGAACACCGAGGCTGTCCACGTGTAGGCCTTGTCTCGCAGGGGCTGGCCCGTCTGGGCGTCGAAGTTCTCGGCAAAGCCGCTCTGGGCGCACATCCGGCAGAATCGCCGGGCGATCTCGTGGGCCAGGCCCTCCTGGCCGGACCGCGCCAGGCCGTCTGCCAGAATCATCGTCGGCGGGGCCCAGATCGGCCCGCGCCAGTAGCCGTCCGCCTCGTAGAGCGGGCTTTTGGGGCTTTCGGTGGCGTAGCCGAACTTCGTGAAAAACCGCCCGGACTGGCGCAGCGAGGCGATCATCTTCTCGCGGATCTCGTCGCTCAGCCGCTCCCCCAGCAGGATGGGCATATATAGGATGAGGCTGTCGCCGGTGTCCTCCGGCTGGACCCACTGGCTCTCGGGGACGGTGGCGACGAACTGATCGACCTGCCAGAGCTTCTCGATCATCTGCGTCAATTGGCGGTCGGACCGCTTGCGCCAGGCGTCGGCCTGGTCGGTCTTGCCCAGCATGCCGGCGGCGTCGGCCAGGAAGTCCATCTGGGCGATCAGCCAGGCCATCAGATCCGGGCTCTCGATCGGACAGCCGGCTGCGAAAATCGTCGCGTTGTCCCAGCCCGAATCGTTGCCGTGGTTGTACTGGCAGATGCCGTCTCGATCGTCATCCCGGTTGGCGAACCACCACTCGGTCAGCGCGCAGAGGCGCGGGTAGATCTCGGCCACCCGCTCGGGGGTGAGCATCGACGTATTCCGCGAGATCCACTTCAGCGTCCAGCCGTAGATGGGCGGCTTGACGAAGGCGCGAACCAGGTGGCCTTCGCCGATCGCATCCGGCAGGGCCCCCATCGGGTCCTGGTGGTCGAAGACCGTCATGATCTGGTCCCACGCCAGCTCGGGGTTCTGCCCGGCCAGGGCCATCGCGTTGAAGCAGTTGTCCCAGCTCCACACGCCGGCCATGTGGTTCTTGCTCATCAGCACCGTGTCGCGTTGGAAGTGTCCGTGCGGGCCCACCGCGGCCGACCAGAGGATGTAGCCGGCCAGTTCGCGCGCGGCGTTGAGGCTGCGCGGCGTCCTGGGCAGGTTCCGCAGGAACAACTGGTAGGCCTCAGCGGCGGCCTTGCGACATTGCTCGAAGGTCCGCGTGTATTGGCGACGCTGCCACTCGCAGTCGAATTCCTCGATGGCGATCTCGAACTTCTCGCTGCCCGGGTCGGGCCTGGCCTCGATGCGGATCGACGTGGAATGATCCATCTGCCACGGCGCCTCGACCTCCAGCTGTCCGTGCAGGGGGATCAGCATCGCGTTGAAGTTGCGCGAGAACAGGCGGACCTGCCACTGCTCGGCCCGGCGAGGCAGGGCGGCGTCCCCGCTGGCGCACTGGTCCTGCCCCAGACGAAGGCTGACGCCCTCGCCGCGCGCTCGGAGCGTGCGGGCATCGTCGAAGACCAGGTCGACCCAGCCTGCGGGGCACTGCAGGTGGAGGCAGTCCGGCTCGGCGGCAGAGGTGAATTCCACCTCGGCCCCGTCGACCACCAGCGCCAACCGCAGGCAGCGTGTGGTCCCGGACTGCTTGTGACAGCTTCGCAGATACAGTCCCGACGGCTGGCCGTCCCGGGCCTGCATGTGCGAGACAGCCAGGTACGAGCCGTACGTGCTGAACGGCACGGATTGCAGATCAAAGCTCATGGAAGACTCCAGCAGGAGATGACGCAGCCGGACCGGACTTTCCGATCTGGTCGCGACATCCCTTCTACTACCATCGGAACGCCGGGCGGTGAACCTTCAGTAGCTTTGGGCGGGCGGGGGATTTTGCCCGTCTCAGCCCTGCTTTGCCATCCGCAGCCAGCGACCACTATGGGCAGGGACGTCGATCGGATCGCCGATCGACAGTTCCCGGCCGGTGATCGCATCGACGCAGGCGGCGTACTTCATCTCACCGGTGTCCAGCTGGGCCTCGACGGCCGGACCGGAGTTGATCAAGTAGTAATGATCCGCCTCAGCCCCGGCCAGGCGGTAAACCTGCACCTCCCGACAGACAAAGGCAGGTCGGGCGTCGCCCAGGGCCAACTCGGCGATCTGCTGCTCGCCCCACTCGTTACCCTCCCGCCAGCAGGCCAGGGAAAGCTCGTGGGCGGCGATGACCGCCTCGCCCCGGCCGAGCTTGTGCACCGTCCGCGCCGGTTTGCCGCTGTCAAACGACGCGACCACCTCCGCCTCAGTCGGCTCGAGCTCGATGACGAAGCCCTCCAGGGCCCGGCCGCCAAGCCGCCACGTGACGTTGCGCGAAAACTGGAAGTCCCGCAACTTGGCCCCGAAGGTCTGCTCGAACCAGCTGCCCTGGCCGGTCGGCAGCAGGCGGCCGAACTCGTCCAGCCAGGTCGAGGGCATGTCCACGACCAGGCGCCCGCCGTCGGCGACGTACTGGTGGAGGATCTCGGCGATCTGCGAATCGACCGCCAGCACAGCCGGGAGATAGATCGTCTTGTACCGCCCGGACAGGCCGTTGCGAAGGTCCGAGCCGGTGACGTACTCGAAGGGGATGTTGTGGTTGACCATGGCCCGGCTGGCGCCGATCCGCGCCTGGACGCCGAAGTGGCGGTATTTGTCGCGCCCGTTGACCGAAACCGCCGCCCACATCGCCTCGTTGTCGAAGTCCGTGAAGATGCCGACCATCGGCTCTTTCCGGGCCTGCCAGAGTTCGTCGCGATATTTCTGTGCAGCCTGACCGATCCGTCCGACCTGGCGGGTCCGCTGGCAGATCTCGTTGTTGCGGTCCAGCAGGGCGAATTCGCCTGCCTCCCAGCCGGCCGTCCGGGCCGACCAGCACCAGAGCCCGAAGCCCCGCATCCCCGCAGCCAGGTAGGTCAGCATCAACTGCGTCATCACGCCTTCATCGACGGTAAAGCCCGGCGTGTAGTCCTCTGCCCCCTCGAACATGCCCTTGCCCCCCGAAAGTTGCTGGGGCCCGCCGGTCGATTCCCAAGGGGCGCACCAGCCTCCCTTGAACCAGTCGACCACCAGCGAGGCCTGGAGATACACGCTCTTGGGGGCCTCGTAGTACACCTCCTCGAAGTGCCACGCCAGGTGGATCGACGGGTAGAACGACCCGCCCTCTGCCATCAACTCGGCGATGCCCTCCATGTCCGTCGACCGGGCGGCAAAGGGCAGAAACAGGCCCATCTCTCCCCCGGCCCGGAGCGGCTCGTGCGGGTCGGCGGCCAGGTTGTCCCGCACGCGGCGGCGGATCTGTTCGTTGTACCAGTCCGCCTTGAATCGCATCACGTCGCGTATGCGGCGGTACTCGCGCGGGCCGATCGCCTCGGGCAGAGCCGCCGCTACGTCCTGCCAGCTCTCCCAGGCACTGCTTCTGCCCCCGCCGTGAATCCCCGCGTGGTGGAGGTTCCAGGCATCCGAGAGCTTCTCGACCGAGTCGTACTGCTGCTGCAGCCAGAGCACGAACTGTCCCACCGCGTCCGGATGCAACTCGTAATCGAAGCTGAAGACCTTCCGGTCGATCCGGTGGGCGAACAGCGGGGCTGAGTCGTGCTGGGCGTCGATCCGGTCGCGCAGGACCTTCTGCTGGTAATCGAGCATCCGCTGGTCTTCGCGGATCTCGGCGATCGGCGTATCCCGGTCGATGCCCAGGCTGTCCAGCAGTTCGTCGGTGATCGCCTCCCAGCCGCCCTGGCCGTACCACCAGGGGATGATGCCCTCATCCAGGGCCATGTGCATGAACTTGCGTTTGTCCGACCCGCGACAGAGCAGGATGCCCTTCAGCGCCGTCACGCCGACGTCTTTCATCATCCGCAGGTGGTGGCGCCAGTCGTCCTCGGTCATGCCCGGCCATTCGACGAAGACC
Source organism: Phycisphaerae bacterium (assembly GCA_046541415.1). GTDB lineage: Bacteria > Planctomycetota > Phycisphaerae > SM23-33 > SM23-33 > CAZOVB01. The sequence continues at coordinate 9,417 of JBKHDI010000049.1, forward strand.
ACGCCGAGGGGCATGGGGTGGATGCGGCGGAACTTTTCCTGTTGCGGGGTCTGGTGGATCTGGTCGTAGACGTCCCGGCAGAACGGGTGGGAAGGCATGGAGCGGCTCTCTTTTTGCTTGGATCTTCTGCGCGCCGACGGTATCCACCGACGGCCTGGGGCCCCGAGGCAATGCGCGAGAACTCCATGCTACCGCCGCGGCGGGCCAAGGAACACCCCCCTGCCGGAAAAATCGCCGCCGCCCAGGCAACCACCCCACCGGCCGGACCGATGCGCAGAGATCTTGACCTGGCCGCAGCGGTGGGGTACATTCGGCGGCTTCTTTCCTCACTGGGAGAACGGCTATGCAGGAAGCGATCGGCAAGGCCCAGACGCTCATCGAGGCCCTGGGTTACATACAGCGGTTCAGCGACAAGATCGTCGTGATCAAGATGGGCGGGTCGGTGATGGACGACCCCAACGCCATCCGAGACATCCTCACCGACGTGGTTTTCATGAATACCGTCGGAATGAGGCCTGTCATCGTCCACGGCGGGGGCAAGGCGATCTCCAAGGCGATGGAGGAGTCCGGCCTGGAGGTGCAGTTCGTCCAGGGACGACGCTACACCGACCAGCGCAGCCTCAATGTCGTCGAGCACGTGTTGTGCAACCAGATCAACGCCCACCTGGTCGAGACCATCGAGCAGTTGGGCTCTTCGGCGATGGGTCTGAACACCCTGGCCAGCAGCGTGCTGTTCGGCGAGAAGCTCTTCCTGCTCCAGGACGACCGCAAGATCGACCTGGGCCTGGTCGGGCAGGTCACCGGCGTCAACGCCCGGCTGATCCAACTGCTCTGCCAGGCCGATACCATCCCCGTCATCGCCCCGCTGGCCCGCGACCGGACCGGGGCGAAACTCAACTGCAATGCCGACTCTGCCGCCGGACAGGTCGCCGCAGCCCTGAAAGCCGAGAAGTTCGTCCTGGTCAGCGATACCCACGGCATCCGGGCCCATCCGGATGACCCGGAATCGGTCATCTCCTCCTGCAGCCGCGAGGAGATCCACCAGCTGATCGCAGACGGAACCATCTCCGGCGGGATGCTGCCGAAAGTCGACGCCTGCCTCAAGGCCCTGGAAGGCGGCGTCAACCGGACGCACATCATCGACGGGCGATTCGCACACTCCCTGCTGCTGGAAATCTTCTCCCAGCAGGGCGTGGGAACCTTGATCCAGAAACAGACGGACAGCTGACCATGAAACACTTTATCAATATCGCCGACTTCACCGCCGACCAGCTGGGCAACCTGCTGGACAAGGCCGCCGCCGACAAACGCGACTTCAAGGCGGGCAAACTCCAGCCCACCCTGGCCCGGAAGGTCATGGCCATGATCTTCGAAAAACCCTCCCTCCGCACGAGGGTCAGTTTCGAGGCGGGCATGGTGCATCTCGGCGGCAGCGCAATCTACCTCGCCCCGGGCGACATCGGCCTGGGAAGCCGAGAACCCGTCCAGGACGTCGCGCGCGTGCTGGCCTCGATGTGCGACGTGATCATGGCCCGGACGTTCTCCCACCAGAGCATCGAACAACTCGCACGTTTCAGCGACGTGCCCGTCATCAACGCCCTGAGCGACTACTCCCACCCCTGCCAGGCCATGGCTGACATCATGACCGCCATCGAGGCCTTCGGCCCTCTCGAGGGCAAAAAACTGGCCTTTGTCGGCGACGGCAACAATGTCGCCCGATCCCTGGCCGTGCTGTGCGCAAAACTGGGCGTCGAATTCGCCATCGCCACACCGGGCGACTACCGACTCGAACCGACCTTCCTGGACTGGGTCCGCGACCGCGCCGACGGGGCAACGCTCAGCGAGACCACCGACCCGGCCGAGGCGATCGACGGGGCCCAGATTGTCTATACCGACACGTGGGTCTCGATGGGCCAGGAGGACGAAAAGGCCCGGCGCGTCAAGGACTTCGAAGGCTTTCAGGTCAGTGCCAAGCTGATGTCCGCCGCTGCCGACGACGCCATCGTCATGCACTGCCTGCCCGCCTATCGCGGCTACGAGATCGACGACGAGACATTCGAGGCCCACAGCGAGACGATCATTCGCCAGGCCGAGAACCGCCTGCATCTGCAGCGATCGCTCGTCGAACAGCTCGTGCTCCGCGGCGGGTTGCATTGATCGGCCCGGCCAAGCGAGGTAAAATACCGCCCATGCCTGATACCCCCCGACACGACGGCCGGGCCTGCGACCAGCTCCGGGACGTGACCATCACCCCGGATTTCGTCCGATCAGCCTACGGTTCGTGCCTGATCGAGATGGGCAATACCCGCGTGATCTGCACAGCCAGTTTCGAACCCCAGGTCCCGTCCTGGCGGATCGGCTCGGGCTGCGGCTGGGTGACCGCCGAGTACGGCATGCTGCCCGCCTCGACCGGGCGTCGCAAGGGTCGGCCCATCGCCAAACCCGACAGCCGGGCCGTCGAAATCCAGCGACTCATCGGCCGCGTCCTGCGAAACGCCGTCGACCTCGACGCGACCGGCGAAGTGACCTTCACCCTCGACTGCGACGTACTCGAAGCCGACGGCGGGACGCGAACCGCGGGCATTACCGGGGCGTACGTAGCCCTGGTCCGGGCGATCAACCGGGCGGCTGGCGAGCAACTCTGCCCGCCGGACGTGCTGCGTTCGCAGATCGCCGCCGTCTCGGTCGGCATCGTTGCCGGCCAGTGCGTCCTGGACCTGGACTACGCCGAAGACGCTGCGGCCGAAGTGGACATGAACGTCGCGATCGACCAGGACCAGAACCTGCTGGAGGTCCAGGGCACGGGCGAGAAGTGCGGCTTTACCCGCCGGCAGACCAACCGCCTGCTCGACCTGGCCGCCGCGGGCGTAGCCGAACTGATGCAGCACCAGAACAAGGCCATCCAAGGAGCCTGACATGCCCAAGTACCTCACCGCCCTGCTGGTCGCCGGACCGATGTTCCTGCTGGCCGGCTGCAACGGAACCAACACCGGCGCCGGAGGCGGCCTGTTCGCTTCCGACTCGGCGGGCCTGAATATCGGCAAGGGCCAGTACACCATCCTCCTGCAGACCTCCACGGGACCGGAGCACCTGGCCTGGGTCAAGAGTTACAAGCAGGTGGTCATGAAGCACACCGGCTTTACCGACGGGCAACTGATCGCCATGCAGATCGACGAGAACGCATCGGCACTCTACCTCGATACCTACGAGACATTCGAGGACGCCCGCAAGCAGCTCAAGAAGGTCCAGGAGATCACCACGCCCACCGGCACCCAGCCATTCAAGGGCGCGCTGATCGTACCCGTGCCCGGCCAGGACATCGGCCCGGACGAGTGGAACCTCGCCAAAGTCGACCGCGGCGCGTACACGCTGCTGGTGGGCAAGTGGCAGAACAGCCCGGACGACGACTTCTTCCAGCGGCGAGAATGGGCAGTCAAGCATTGTCAGCGACTCCGGAAACGTGGGTACGATGCCTACTTCTACCACGCCGAAGCCGAATCGCTGGTCACGGTGGGCATTTTCGGCGAAGGCGCCGTCGAGATGATCACCAAAGGCCGCGAAACCCGCCCGGAAGTGCGCGACCCCAAAGTCGCCGCCATCCAGAAGTCCGACGAGATGCTCAAGTACATGCTCGTCAACGGCCACAAGGTCTATGAGCGCATCGCCCAGATCGACCCGGTCACCCGCCAGACTGTCTACGAACGCGTTCGCGATCCGGAGACCGGGCAGGTGCGCCTGGAAGCCCCCAAGCGCCCCTACCGCAGCGTACTGGTCCACATGCCCAGCAAAGATAAGGAGAGCAACTCCAGTGACAACCAGGACACCGTCTTCCAGGACCTTGATTCTGGCTTCCCGCAACCCTGGTAAACTCCGCGAGATCCAGCAGGTTTTGGCCGATCTGAACGTCACGGTTACCAGCATCGACGAGATCGCCGGCCAACTTGCCGAGCCCGAGGAAACCGGAAGCACCTTCGCCGAAAACGCCCGCGACAAGGCGAGGTACTACTCCAAAGCGACCGGCATGTGGTGCCTGGCCGATGATTCCGGCCTGGAGGTCGATGCCCTCGACGGCGAGCCCGGCGTCCGCAGCGCCCGCTACGCCGCCGACCGCGTCGGACCCCACGCCGGACGAGAGATCGCCGACCCGGCCAACAACCACAAACTCCTGGAGAACCTCCAAGGCGTCCCCGACGACCAACGCACCGCACGATTTGTCTGCCAGCTGGCCCTGGCCGACGGCGATGAGATCCTCGCAGAAGCGCGCGGGACCATCGAAGGGCGGATCAACCACGCCCCGGCCGGGGAAAACGGCTTCGGCTACGACCCGCTTTTCTACCTGCCTGAAAAACAGTGCACCACCGCCCAGCTTTCCAGCGAAGATAAGAACGCCATCAGCCACCGCGGACAGGCCGTCCGACGCTTCGCCGAAAAGCTCGCCGCCCTGCTCAATCGCCCTTTGCCCTGAGGTCCTGTCGACCGGCCAGGCCCGCCCGCCACGACCGGCTGCGGCGGTACTGACCCAACCCCAGCGCCACCACCGCCGCCACGGCGGCCGCGGCGACAAACCGCCAGAACGTCGCCGACCATGTCACCGGCGCCGGCGGAACGTGCGGACCGACTTGGGCAATCCGCTGGTAGAGCAGCGGCGCATCCTGGTGCCAGATAAACCCCACCTCTCCGATCAACGCCCCGGTCATCCCATAGAACGGGTTCCACCGGATCACGAATCGGGCCAACGCATCCGTCCGCTCGCCGTCGGAATGCTCGACCAGTCCGCCGGTCCAGAACGGCGTGGCGCAAAGCGCCAGCAGCAAGAGACCGACCAGCACAGCCCAACCCAGGCGCCGGGGAAACCAACAGACCGCGGCGACGGCCCCGACGCTGATGGCCGCCAGAAGCCCGTACACCGCCAGCAGGGAATGAAACCCCAGTTCGAGAGGCCCTGAGAGATTCGCCCAGATCCAGACCACAGCCAACCCGAGACCGCAGCCATCGGCCTGCATGCCCCCACGAAGCAAAGCACCCCACCCATCGACCCCGCCCGCCGCCAGCGGCGCCGAGGCCAGGCAAACCCAGACACACCCCCCTGCCACCGAAAGCAGCACGGAGGCCGGCACCGCCGCCCCCAGGTGCTGTGACAGGGCGAACAGGCCCACCGTGGCCGCCAGGCAGATCCCAAGGCTCACGACCAGCGCCGCCGCCTCGCGCCGCAACAGCCCGCCGACTGACAGGCCAGACCGGTCTCCCGCCGTGCCGTTTTCGCTGAGATCAGCCATCGGTCTTCAGGGCTGGTCCGACGCGGCGTCGCCTTCAGCCGCCTGTTTCTTGTACGCCTCCCGCAGGCGCGTCAGGTCCTCGATGTACTCCTGGAGCACCTCGCGCTGGCGGTCCCGCCGGCGCAACTGCTCGCGGAGGATCTCCAGGGCCTCGTCGGCCTGCTCGCCGGGGTCGCGGATCTCGTCGCGTGGGTTGGCGAAGCGATTGGCCCAGTCGCCGATGAGCCGCTGTCGGTCGCCGGCGGTGTAGGGCGTCTCCAGGTCGCGACGGATCCGCTCGACTTCGGCATCGAAGATCCCGCCCAGACGGATCGCCTCCATCGCCCATTGCACGTCACCGACCCGGGCATTCGGGTCGGCTCGGACGATGACCTTGGCCTTGGGATGCTTCATCGACAGCTTGCCCGCCCAGTCCTCCAGCTTGTCCTTGGCCACCGGCTGACCGTCCGCCCGGAGCATGCCGTCGGCGTCGATATCCACCAACGCCCTTGCGTAGGGCGTCTTGGCGGCCTCGGGCTTGACCTTCAGGATCAGCTCGACCTTCGTCTCCCTTTCGGGCAGCTTGGTCCGGTCGACCTTGAACAGCAGCTCGCTGTCCTTGTCGGTCGACTGGAAGGGAACGTCCAGCACGGCCGAGGCGAAGTTCGACACGCTGATCAGCTCCCCGGCCTGGTCGGCCCAGTAGGTCCCGTCGGCAAAGACCTCCGAACCGATGAAAACGAATGTGTTGGGCGGCTTGGGCGAGTCCTTGCCCACCGGCTGCATCCACTCTTTGATCGGCGCGGTATGTTGCTTGCCCTTCTTGTCGGACCAGCGGACATGCAGTTCCAGCTCCGGGCCCCGGGGCGGGACGTAGTGGGACTCTTCGCCGATGTAGACCCACTCTGCCGGGATCCCCTGGCGCAGACCCAGCAGCAACAGGCCGAAGTGGATCTGCTTGCCCGTCGCCTTGGTGTGCAGGAGGCTTTCGTGGGCTTTTTCGCCCCAGCCGGAGAGCACGAACTCCAGCCGTTCGGCATCTTTGATCAGGCAGACCTCGGTCTGGATGACGATCTGGCGCTTGTTCAGATCGATCTCCATGTGCTCGGACTTGACCACGCCGGTGGGCTTGGCCGGCAGATTGGCAGGGCCTGCATCGCCGTCGGGGCCAGCCTCGCCGTCGGGCTGGGCCCAGACGGGCGAGCAGCCGGCCAGCAGGAGCAGAACGCACAGGATTCGGCAGGTTGATTTCTTCATGGGATCTCCCTGTATGCAGACACACAACGGGCCGCGACGTTGGTTAGACGTCGCGGCCCGGTGCAATGTTCCTGTCTTGGCCAAGAGACGCTATTCGGTCTGCTCGGCCTCGACTTCCTTCTGGATGATGATCTTGGGTTTGACCAGGATCAGCAGGGTGTTCTCGTCGCGGATCATGCCGCGGTTGGTGAACAGGCGGTTGATGATCGGGATCGAACTGAGCATCGGAACGCCCATTTCCCGCTCGATCTCACCGACGAGGTTCTGTCCGCCCAGAAGCAGCGTCCCACCGTCGGGGACGGTCACGGTGGTCCGGACGCTCTGCTGGGTGACTTCCGGCAGCTGGATGAAACCTTCGCCCGACGTGCCGCCATCGGCGTCGACGGTCTGCCGCGTGGCGTACGTGGTGAACTCGCCGAACGTGGTGACCGTCGGGTTCAGCTCAAGCGTCACGTAGCGGCGGTCGGCCGAGACGGTTCCCATCACTTCCAGAACCGTACCGTTGCTGACCTGCGAAACCGTGGGCTCGTAGGCGACCACGTTTTCCTCGACCACCGGGTCCAGGGCCGAGACGTACGACTGGTAGGTACCGATCGCAACGTAGGCCTGCTGGCCGTTGGTGAAGGTCAGCCGCGGGGCAGTCAGCGACCGCGTCGAGGCATGGGCCTTGGTCGCCTGGAGCAGGAAGTTGACCTGGATGTCGTCCAGGAAGACGCCCGAGAGGCTCAGGCCCGGGGTGCTGGCGGTCACGCCGCCGGGCACGCCGGTCTCCCGCCCGATCATGCTGGTAAAGGACGTCCCGGCCAGGTTCACCGGCAGCGGAGTGACCTTGTTGGTCCCGGGCTTGCCGTGGCCCCAGGCGCTGGCGCCGCTGACGGGCACGCCCACGCCGGTCCAGGGGTCAACGATGGTCCCGCTGTTGGTCCCGTCGCTGCCGCCAAGGCCCGAGCCGATGTTGAACACGAAGTCCAGGTCGATGCCGATGTCGTTCAAAAAGCCCGTGCTGACGGTCAGGAAGCGGGCCTCGACCGAAATCTGCAGGGCGTTCTCCTCACGCAGCTGGTTCAGCAGCCGCTGGATCGCCTCGTGGTTCTTGCTGGTCTGGGTCACAACGAGCTGACCGTTGTGAACGGTCACGGCGCCGATCAGGCCGCCGTTGATCTTCCAACTGGTCGGGTCGACCGTCGTCTGGAGCAACTCGATGATGTTGGTCATCAGCTCCTCGCGGTCGGGGCCGGAGACGTTGTCATCATCATCGTCGTCATCATCATCATCATCGTCGTCGTCATCGTCGAAGGCGAATCCGTCGTCATCGTCGTCATCGTCGGTCGTGCCTACACCACTACCGGTGCTGACGTTCAGGTTCGGACCTTCGAAGTTACGGATGGGCATGATCAGGTCGCGGATGTCGTAGACTTCCACGCGGGTCTTGCGGGACAGGTCGTCATTGGTGGAAATCGTGATCACGCCGCGGTCGATGATGTAGTCCAGCTGGCCGGCCCCTTCCAGCCTCGATCCGAGGTCGGAGAGGATGATGTCCAGGGCCTTTTCCAGCGTGACGTTATTCAACTGGACGCGGACCTCGGTGTCCCGGGTAATGCCCAGCAGTTCCAGGGCGGGCCAGTTGACGTGGATATTGATCACCGAAACTTCGCGGAGGAACTGGATGACCTTCTCCAGGGCGATCCCATCGAAGGACAGGTCCCGCTGGCGACGCTGGAGGGCATCGCGGACTTCGCGGTCGGCCTCGGAGGTATAGACACTGGTGGCCGAATACTTCTCGCGCTTCAGCGAGATTTCCTTCCAGTTCCGCGGGAAGCGGAGTTCATCGTACCAGGGGATGAGTTTGTTGCTCAGCTCGACCCCGAGCTTCTGGGTCTCGACGAGCATGTCGCGGCGGTAGTCTTTCTCCCGCCAGGTCAGCACGTCCTGGGTCAGCCAGAGCTTCCACTCGTTGGCCATCGGGTGGTCGGGCTGGAGACCGAGAATCTCGTTGACCACCGAGAGGGCCTGTTCGTATTCGCGCTGTTCGCGGAGAGCGATTGCCCGGGCGACCAGCTCATTGACGCGCTGACGGCGGGATTCCTGGATCCTGCGGATCCGCTCTCGTTCGAGTTCAGCCAGTTCGTCGATCCGCTGCTGGACGCGACGTTCGTTCCAGGCGGTCTGGCGACGGTCGATGGTTTCCAGCTGGTCTTCGACCAGGGCAATGCGCCGCTGGTATTCCTCGCGGCTGAAGACCGTCTCGTTGAGCTGCATGATATTGCGGGCGACTTTGGCACGCTGGCGGGCCAGTTCGAACTCGGCGTCGGATTCCGGGTCGGTCAGGGCGACCATCGACTCCTGCATGGCCTTCTGGAAGTCGGCGATGGCGGCCTGCTTCTGGATGATGCGGATGGTGTCCAGTTCGGTCAGCAGTCCGTCTGCCCCGGTATCGCGTTGAGCGGCTGCGGCGCGGTTCTTGCCGATCACGGCCGGCTCGTAGGTGGGCACCAGGGCCAGGGCCTGGGCGAAGAAGGCCTCGGCCTGGGCGTACTGGTTGTTGTTCAGGGCTTGCTGGCCCTTTTCGACCAGGTCCATCGCGGCCTGTCGGTTGGCGGCGGCCTGGGCAAGGATTCGCTGGCGTTCTGCTTCGGCGGGGTCGTCGGGCTGGCCGTTCATTTCTTCCGGCTGATCCGGCTGGTCGGCCTGGCCGTCGTCGCTGCCCATTTCAATCGGTTCGCCCTGCTCGGGGTCTTTGGGCTCCTCGACGACCGTCATGTCCGGCGGGTCGACCGGTTCAGGCTGATCGTTGCCGTTCTGGATCGCCAGCTTCTGACGGACCAGGGCCAGCTGGGCCTTGGCGTCTTTCTTCAGCGGGGCCGGGAGGAACTCGCTGTCACCGGCCGAGGCAAAGAGCTTTTCGGCGGTCTGCAGGTCGTTGTTCCGCAGGGCGGCGGTAGCCTGGTTGTAGGCTTCCATCGCCTGGGACTGCTTGGTCAGGGCGTTGTTGACCCGCTGAAGATAGTCGTTCAGCCGGGCCTTGTCCGAATCGGACAGCGCGTCGGCATCGACGTTCAGCAAGGTCGTCTGGGCAGCGGAGAAGTTCAACTGCTCGAACTGCTCGATGCCCTTGGCAAGCTGGGCCTTGGCCTGGTCGGCATCGGCATCCTGGGCGGCGGCAACGCTGCCGCCGAGGAGGCATACAGCCAGGGTGAGGCAAATCAAATGACGCAGATTCATACCACTAACTCCTTCGTTTCGGGAACCGCTTGGTGCGCAAACCCCGCAGGGAATGTCCTCGGTCAAGTCGGCAGGGAAAGCTCGTGAAGATGTCACTCAATGGGTCAATGCCTCTGCCTGTACTGCCTGACCGAAACCAGAACGGAATGTATGAATAATTGCGGGCGGTCCTGCGGGAATGCCGCACGGCAGAATGTAGCCCCGACCCGGTTGCATTGCAAGTCGAAAATCATCCTCCCCCACCGCGCGCAACACAGCCCGCACGCCGCGGCCAGATCGACAAGCCCTCGCGGCGTTTCTGTCCTTGATCCAACGGCGTCAATCCCGGTAACGGACCCCGTCTTCGCCCCGATGGTGGACCTGGAGATTCATCCGGGCGCGCGGAAAAGAAACCGCCCGTCCGGATCGGCAGATGCGGACGGGCGAAGCTGTTCAGTCCAGTCGTTGGGCCTGTTACCGTCCGACCCGCTCCCGGTCCTGCCTGAACTGCTCGATGAAGGCCTCGTAACTGAGGACCTCGTCGAGGAAGTCGGTGACTTGCTTGGTATCATCGCGCAGCTGGCGGCGTCGGGGGTCGACGTCGTCGGCGCTGCGGAGCTTGCTGACGAAGTTGCCCAATGCATCCGAGTAGACCAGTTCGGTGGTGGTCGTGGTCCGGGGTACGACCCCGCCGCCCAGCAGCGGAACGAGCTTGCTGAAGTCGATGTCCACAGCCAGGCCGCCGGTATCAAAACCGACGGTCTTCTTCTGCTTGACGCCCAGCAGCGGGTTGAAGACGTAGACTTCCTTCTTGTCGCCGATGGCCTGGCCGGGCCCGACCTCGAAGCTGGTGTTGACCCACTGGTCAAACGCCTTGCGGTATACCTCCACGCGGACCCAGTTGCCCGCCGGAGCGGTCCCGGCGATGTAGAACGCGCCGGTCTGGGGCAGGGAGACGGTATCGGTCCAGTCGGTCCATGGCGAGGCGACAGTGGGCTTGCGGGCGTCTTCGGGGTTCGAGACCTCGGTCGCCAGCGTCAGCAGGGGGTTTACCAGGCGGATGCGCATCCGGAAGCGGACCTGCTGGCCGGGTTGGAGCTTGTCGTAGTGGGCCCACATCAGCACCGTGCCTTTCCGCAGCTGTGCCTCGAAGGGCGGATACCGCGTCGGCTCGGGCGCGGGGTTCTTCTCGACCGGTTCGGCGACGAGTCGGTCGCCTCGCCCGGGCTGGGGCTGAACCTGGCGCGGCGGGAAGTCGACCGGCCCGTCCTCATCGAAGAACTCGTCGTCGTCGTACTCGTTACGGAACCTCCGTGGCTGGGTGGGCTGACCGATGTTGTTCGTCCGTTCGCTGGGGTCCTGGGGCTTGGGTCGGACTTGGATCTGCGGGACGTTGAATTCCCGCTGGCCGGTGCGGACGTCGCCCCATTCGGACTGCTCGGGTCGCGCGCCGGGCCCGCCCGTGCCCCCAAGCTCGCCGCCCTGGTCCAGTCGCATCTGGGCGTCGAGGTACTGGTTGAATTCCTCGATCAGCGGGGTCTTGGGCAGCAGGGCCTGCCAGTGGACCCACTTGGGTTCGATCGTCGAGAAGTGGAAGAACGGGTGATACTCCGGCTGGAGCTGGGCAAGCTCCCAGCGTCTGCGGGCATCGACAAAGTCCAGGACGCGGGCGGCATTGTTGCCCGTGAATTCCGGAATCGGCTGGGGGCTGGTCTCGTCGATGACCGTCGAGCCCGCCCCGGCCGGTCGATTGCGCTCATAGCGGGGCCGCTCGTAGTCGTCCATGCCCCCGCCGCGAACCTGGTTCGGGTCGAGATTCACCCGGGCGGTCTGGACGATTTCCGGCTGGGTCCACGTCCCGTCAGGCCGCAGATGCTGCATCTCCACCTGCACGTCATAGATAACGAAGGTAGGGTCGATGAGGGTCTGGCTCAGGGCGGCTACCCAGTTCTGGCGGAGCTTGGTGAGGTCGAACTGCGAGGCGATGGTCGCCACGCCCTTTTCCTGCAACTCGCCCGGGATACCGCGTTCCTGGTCGCCGGGGGTGTAGGGCACGACCATGCGCGACCTGACGCGCGGCGCGGCGGGCTCGGGGATCGACGCGACGATCGGTTCCAGCGAGGCCTTGGCGACTTCCTGGACGTCCAGGCGCAGGGGCTCCTGGCCGGTCCAGAATGACGCGACCTGCCCGAGCTGGGGGTCGATGGGCTGGTTGCGCAGGGCCAGAAACTGCTCCAGCAGGTCCGCCTGGGGGTAGACGTTGGGCGGGAAGGTGCTCGGGTCGTTGTCGTCCAGGACGTTGCTCAGGTCGCTGGCCGACTGGCGCAAGCCCGGGTCGAGCTCGTCGAGGGACACTTCGCGGGTGGTCTGACCTGGGCCGATGGGCGCTTCCACGGTCGTCTTGCGCATGAAGGCGGCATAGAGCCCGTAAAGCAGCACGAGCCCGCAGATCCCCAGCACGATCTTCTCGACGTGCTGTTCCATGAATGCCTTGGCGTCTGCTTTAGCCATGTTTGATCTCCTTGTACTGCGCGTCCTGTCGGCCAGACGCTGTTGGCCGAGCCCCAGGGCCCGGGGAGTCTATCGGGTTCATTAGTTCGGTCCGTCAGTCCGGCGGCCCGTCGTTGACTCGGCCGGCAGGCGTCTGCGGTCGATCTCCCGCAGGGCGGGAGCGTAAGACGGCTGCTTGAGGATGCCCACCGGTACCAGCGGCGGGTAGTCCTCGACGAACCAGTCCAGCGGGTTGACTTCCGGTTGGTCGCTGCCGCGGACGTTGGCCTGCCCCGGCTGCGAGGGCAGATCCTCCTTCGGCTTGCCGCGGGTCAGGTCGGCCAGCAAGCGGAGTTGCCCGGTCAGGCGGACCAGCACGGCCGGCTTGGCCCCGTAGTAGTGGAACGGAGCGGTTGCCAGCGGATCGCGGACCTCTTCGAACTCGACCGAGAGGGTCGTGTGGTAGTTCTTCTTGGCCAGATGTCTCTGGAACGCGCCGAGGTAGTCGGCGTCCATGATCATGTAGACGGTGTAGTGGACGATATCGACCTTCTGGGAGGATACCTCGCGGGTGAGGTTCTTGGCTGGGGGCAGCGCCGCGGCCTGCCCGGTCGCCGCTCTGTTTCTGGTTCTGGGGATGCCCCCTTCGTCATAATCGTCATATTCACTGTACATACCGTCGCGAGACTCGGCGTCCGGCTGGCCGAGGAAGAACCTGCCGTCGCAGTCGATCCAGACCAGTCGCTTGATCGCGGCGTTGGGCACGGAGGGTTTCAAGCTCCGCTCGCCGGGCTGATTGAACACAAGGTTGTTGGTCTGCTGGATTGCATCGATGATGTCGGAGCAGACCCAGTACTTCACGTGCTGCCTCCACAGCTCGGCGACCTGCGCCTCGGTGCCGGTAGCGGCCGAATCGTTGATCTGGGGCCCGGCGGTGCGGTTTTCGGTGGCCCAGCGGCCCAGGGCGGGCGCCAGTTGGGGGGTCTTGGTCTCGGCCAGAGCATCGCTGTCGACGTAGATCACGCCGGATCGGGCCGATTCGAGCACGTAGCGTTTGATCGCATCGGCCCGAGCCATCGCCTGGATCTGCTGATCGCTCAGCAGTTGGGGCTGGTCCGGGTCCTGCGGCTGACCCGAATTGATCGGTGCGGTCATCGGGCCGTCAAAATCTCTCATCCGGCCGTCAAACCCGCCGGGGCCGCCCTCGATGTTTTCGGCCTCCTCGCCCAGCTTCCGGCGGAGTCGCTCCTGCTCCATGCGATACTTCTGGTAGCGTCGCTGGTATTCCGTCTGCATCTTCTCCTGGTCGGGGGGGGAGGTGGCGTTGATGGAGTCGATCAGTCCTGCGAAGGCCTGGGTCAGAACGGTCTTGGCCCGGCCTTCCCGGCCGAAGTTTTCCTGCCCTTGACTGTAGGGGAACCACGGGAACAGCGGCGCCTTGGCCGTGCCGTCCAGATCACTGACCTCCAGAATGGTATAGTTGTCGTTGAACTGCAGTGCCCGCTCGGCCACCAGTTCTCCCTGGCGGTCCAGCCGCTCTTTCCACGCGTTTCGTTTCTCGAACTCGTCGAGGGATACGCCATTACGGCGCAGGCGGGCGAGCCTTTGGGCGACCTGCTCGCGTTCTTCCAGGCCGGCCTGGACTTTATCCCCGGCCGAGGCGCTCTGCAGCCAGATCCCCACAGCCAGCACGAGTGTCACGACCACCAGGATCGTTTCGAACATGTATTCTTTGATGAACTTCATGGCAAATCTCCTGGCGTGGGAGCCTTATTTCTTCTTCGGATCGGCGAAATCGATCTCGGGAATACCGTCCCCTTCGATCGTCAGGGCCCAGACGGCCACAAACCCGGTGTCGGTCCAGGCGTTCTCGGTCCGGTCGTTCGGGAAGATCGGATCGGGCAGGTAGCCGGGCTGCTGGCCCTGGTTGGGGCCCTGTCCGCCGGGCATCATCCCCCCGTTGAAGCCTTCGTCCATCATCCCGTCGTCCATGCCCGAGCCAGGCACGAAGTCCTCGTCGGACCCTTCCAGGGGGCTGACGTTCAGGCCGGTCTTCCAGAGGCCCTCCTCATCCAGCAGGATCTGGAAGTCATCGGTCTTGAAACCGACCACGCGGATGTTCCTGGCCCGGATGACCTGGGGGGTCTGGCGGATCAGCAGGCCGATCATCCGCCCGGCAAATTCCCTGTCGGCAGGGGTTCGCCCCTTGATCGAGACGACAAAGCCGCGCTGCTGGTCCTGCTGCTGGTTGGCCGTACCCTGCCCTTGCGTCAAGGCCCCGCCGGGGCCGGGCTCTTCTTCGTTGTTCCTGCGTCTGAAGTCGCTGCTGGCGCCGTTCTGGCCGGTCAGCAGGGCCTCTGCCTGTCGCTGGAGGAAACGCTCATCGACCACCGACATGTCATCGACGTATTCGACGCGCTTGCCGGTCAGGAAGATGATCTGCCGCCGGTTGCGGGGGATGTCCTTGAGCTGCTGTTTGGCCTGGTCGACCTCTTGCTTGAGCTGCTGATACTCGGCCGAGTCGCTGGGCAGCGAGGCCATCTGGCCCATTCCGCTGGTGATCCGGCGGTAGAGAGACTGGTGCGTGGCAATGCCGTTGAGCGACTCGCTGATGACCGTCTGAACGTTGGGCCAGTAGTCGACGTACGAGAGCAACTGCATCGACTGCTGCATTTCCTCGTCATCGCTGGACGGTTCCAGCTCGCGGTAATCGCGGATGCGCCGCTCCTGCTGGTTGATGATATTCCTGGCCTGGGCCAGCTGGGGCTGGCCCTCCTCGAGGGTGTTGGCCCTGGCGTTGACCGAATAGAACATCACGCCCAGGGCGGCGATGAGCATGGCCGCGGCTGCGGCAAACCAGGGCCTCTTGGACACCCAGATCCGCTTGCGGGTTACTTCGTCGGGCAGGAGGTTGGTATCGACCGCCGCTGCGCCCAGGCCCTGGGCGGCCAGGCCGTAGGCGACCGCGAAGGACAGGACATTCTCGGTAAAGGCAGGCTCGGCCACCGCGTCGGAGGTCTGCAGGTTGTTGTACGAATCGACCCGCACGACGGGGATGTTGAGGTTCTGTTCGAGGAACTTCTGCAGACCGGGCAAGCGGAAACCATTACCCAGGCCGATGAGCTTTTTGAACCGCGTCTCGCGGTGCATCTGCGTGTAGAAGCCGATCGAACGCTGGATCTCCTGGACCAGGTCGGCGAAGACCGGACGCATGGCCTGGAAGATCTGGCGGGCGTACTTGCTCGAAGCGGCCGAGCGCTTGAGTTTCTCAGCCTTTTTGAACGGCAGCTTGAAGGCCCGGACCAGCGCCTCGGTAAACGCGCTGCCGCCGAGGTTGATCGTGCGGATCCAGATCCGCGAGCCGTCGATGACCACCAGGTCGGTCTTGTCGACGCCCACGTCGGCCAACAGGGTTGCCCCATCGGGGGCCATCTGGTCGTCGACGACCATGAAGTTGCACAGGGCCAGGGGGACCATCTGGACGCAGTCGACCTTCAGGTCGAGATTCTGGAAGTAGCCCAGGGCGTCCTGGACGTCGACCTTCTTCATCGCGAAGATGCCCAGCTCGACGTCCGGGTTGTCCTGCTTCTGGAAGGTCTGCCAGCGCCAGATCACGTCGTTGATCGGGAAGGGGATCTGCTGTTCTGCCTCGAACTTGACGATCTCCGGGATCCGCTTGGGGTCTACGGGAGGCAACTTGATAAAGCGGGTGAAGCTGCTCTGACCCGGAACCGAAACGACCAGCTTGCTGCCGGATACGTTGTTGCGGGCCATGAACTGCTCCAACGCCGTCTGGACCAGCTGGTCTCTGTCGGCGTCGGGCTGGGAAAGGATCTTCGGGTGCTCGATGATGTCGAACGCCTCGACTTGGAAGCTCCCGCCCACATCACGGAGCTTCAGGGCCTTCAAGGCCACCTGGCCGATGTCGATGCCCCAGACGGTTTTTCCCGTAGCCATAGCTCACACTCCTTGCCGGATAGGCCCCGCTGCTGGGCAGGTGGGGGCAATTGCAATACAGTCAGCTGGATCGATTCGGGGCGCATTCGACGCTGCGCGAAATGGGCCCGTTCGGGTATAATACCGGTTTCGGTTCGCCACGGCAACAGTGGCGGCGGATCCACGAGTCGGCTTTATCCATCGGTCCAGCATGCCTACTTTCTCCATCACGACCCTCGGCTGCAAGGTCAATCAGTACGAAAGCGCCGCTATTTCCACGACGCTGCGGGCCCTGGGGTTCGAACCGGCCACCGGAAAGACCCCGCCGTCGCTGATCGTCGTCAATACCTGCTGCATCACCACAACCGCCATGGCCAAGTCGCGCCAGGCCATCCGCAGACAGCTTCGCGGCGCTGCCGGGGCCCACGTCTTCGTGGCGGGCTGCTATGGAGACTACGACAGATCCGCTGTTGGTAAGCTTCTTCAGCAGGCGGGGGTCGCCGCAAATCGCATGGCCATTGCAGGCCACCACGAAGATACCGTCGCTGCCTTGCGGTCGCTGGCCGAGGGACTGCTCGACGGGCCGGACCGCCGCAAGCCTGCTGCGCGTCGGGATGAGGAATGTATGAGGGCGGGATCAACCCAGCCGCAGGCCGGCGATTCCAATCGAGGTATGTCTACCTCTATTTTAGCGAATCGCGCCCGCGCAGTCGAGGCCGACGCACCCGGAACCGCCCATTTCGGCCCGATAGACCTTTTCCCCGGCCATCAGCGGGCGTTTGTCAAGATCCAGGACGGCTGCGACGCCTTCTGCAGCTACTGCGTCGTGCCCTACACCCGCCCGAAGGTCTGGTCGCGGGGCGAATCTGTCATATTGACCGAGTGTCGCAACCTCGTTTCGGCCGGCCACAAGGAAATCGTCCTCTGCGGCGTCTTCCTGGGCGCCTGGGGCAGGAACTCGACGCGGCGCTCCCGCTGGGACGATGCCCCCTCGCCCCTGCCGGAACTGCTGAACCGCGTCGGGCGGATCGAAGGCCTCTGGCGCGTCCGCCTCAGCAGCATCGAACCCGGCGACGTGACCGACCGGCTGCTTGCAGTCTACCATTCCAACCCGACCGTCGCCCCCCACCTGCACCTGCCCCTGCAGTCCGGGTCCGACGAGATCCTCCAGGCGATGAACCGCCAGTACAAAACCGCCGAGTTCCTCGCCGCCGTCGAGGCCGTCCGCGACCGGCTGGACCGCCCTGCCCTCTCGGCCGACATCATCGTCGGCTTCCCGGGGGAGACCGAAGAGCACTTCCAGCAGACCCTCGACGTGGCCCGACGGGCGGGTTTCTGCAAGATCCACGCGTTCGGCTTTTCGCCGATTCCCGGTTCTGCCGCCTGGAAGATGCGCCACCAGGCCCCGCGGCCGGAGGTGGTCAAGGACCGTTCTGCACGCCTGGCAGAACTGGAAACGGAACTGGCGGCCGACTACCGCCGACAGTTCGTCGGAGACGTGGTGGAAGTCCTGGTCGAACGTCCCTCGAAGCGCGAAACCCGCAGCCGCCACGGCCTGACCGACCGCTACCTGACTGTTCGTTTTCCCTGTCCGGGCGAGATCTCCGAGCCCACCGGGCAGGTCGTCCGCGCACGCATCGACAGAGTTACCGACGAAGGCCTGTCCGGAACGCTGCAGACGACTCGCTTCCCCTGAGGATCGTGTGGCTGGCTATTTCTCAAACAGCAGATCACCAACAGCCAATATAAACCGTCTGGCATAACCACTGCAGGATCTTCCCATACCCTCGATTTTCTCTGCAGCCTCCTCGGGGCCAACAGAGCCCTCCCGCACTTTCCGGATGAGATCAGAAACATCTTCGTTTTTGTCTCGGCGTCCCGTCGATCCGGCACGCATTGCCTTTGCTTCGCCCATTTTGTCCCTTCCTATCTCCGGTGGGAAGCATCGTACTCCGTCGGGACAGAGCAACCAACTTTAGTATAGGTTAGAGCAATCAATGCTAGCAATGGTTGAAGTCGCATTTCGATTTCATTTCTTCAGCAAAAAAGGCGTATTTTCTGACAGAGTCAATCGAAATCGCAGCTACGACGGCGTTCTCCCCGTCTCTTGCTTTGGTCGCAATCGGGACAGCCCACACAGAGC
>JBKHDI010000050.1:0-27578 GCA_046541415.1 Phycisphaerae bacterium
TCCTGGCCACGTCCGGCGCCTGGGAGTTCTCCAACTGATACGTGCGAACCTGGACCATGCCGGGGCCCTTCTCGGTATCCAGCTGCTTGATCAGGGCCTCGATCTCGTCGATGAGATTCTTCGGAGCCTCGACGACGATGGACCGGTCGCCGGGGGCAGCTGTCAGGACCACGCGTTCGGAGTTGTCGACAGGCTGGGCCGGGCCTCGACGGCGGCGGCGCGGGTCGGCCTGTCCGGCGGCGTCGGGGTAGAGCTGCTGGAGCATGGCCACCAGGGCGGTGGCCGAGGCGTTCTGCAGCGCCAGGACGCGGGTTTCCCGCGTGGCGGCCTGGGTGTTGGCATCGAGTGTGGCGATCATCTCTTCGAGCATTTTGCGTTGGTCGGCCGGGGCGCGGAGGAGGATCGAGTTGGTCAGCTTGTCGGCGGTTACGAAGATTGTCGGCCTCTGGCCTCGCCCGACGGGGGGAATCATCTCCTGGAGCTTGGCGGCGACGGACTCGGCCTGGGCGTTGGCCAGTTCGATCACCTGGATGATGGAGCTGGCGGCGACCTCGGAGGTATCAAACTGCTCGATCAGCGTGCGGACGAGGTCAAGTTTTTCGGCCGAGGCCTGCACGACCAGGGCGTTGGCCGATTCGAGGACGGCAAAGCGCACGCCGGCAGCGGAGGCGCTGTTGTTCGAGCTGCGGCGACCGCGACGACCTCGCGTGTTGGTCGACTGGGCCTGGCCGGCCAGGATTGACTGCAGCACGGGCAGGAGATCCTGGGCCTTGACATACTTAAGAAGGTACGTCTCGGTCTTGGAGACCAGCAGCGGCGCCTTGGCCAGACGTTCGATGGCCTCCTCGATCTGCACGAACTGCTCGGCCGTCGCAGAGACCAGCAGCTGGTTCGTGCCGCTGTCGGCCTCGAACCGCGCCGGCGGGGTGCCGTTTTCCGCCGGCTGCGGCTGGCCGCGTCGGCCGCGCCGGGAAGGCTGCTGGCCGGGCCTGGCGAACAGCCTGGCCAGCGAATCGGCGACTTCCGTCGCCTGCGAGTGTTCTAGCTGGTAGATCCGTATCTCGGTGGTCACGTCGATGTCGTCGCTGTCGAGGTTCTCGACCAGGGCCACGAGGCGTTGGATGTCCTTGCGGGGCGCGTCGATGACGACGGTCCGGTCGCCGGGCGCTGCGGTGACGATGGCGCGGTCGGTGGCCGGCTGGCTCGGGCGGCCGCGGCGGAAGCGCGACGAGCTGCCCGGCTGGATCAGCGTGTTGACCGTGGCGGCCACAGCCGAGGCCGAGGCGGATTTCAACCGGACCATGCGGGTCTCGCGGGCCTCGTCAACGGTGGCCTTGTCGAGCTTGGCAATCAGTGATTCAAGCATCTGGCGCTTCGACTCGGGCGCCCGCAGCAGCAGGGAGTTGGTCAGCGCGTCGGTCTCGATGAACACTTCGGGAGCCTGGCCCCGCCCGACCGGGGGCAGGAGGTTTTTCAGCCGCTGGGCGACCTGTTCGGCCTCGGCAGCCTGGAGGCGGATCATCTGGATCGGTTCGACGATCTCGGTCGCTTCGACGTCGAGGTTTTCGACCAATGCGGCGATTGCGGCGTGGTCGTCTTCGCCGGCCGAGATGATCAGGCTGTTGGTCTGCACGGAGGTGGCGATGATGACCGGCGCGGAGGTCTGGACGGTGCGCCGGCCCCGGCTGCGGCGGGTGGACGCGCCGCCGTAGAGCTGCTGAACGGTCTGGGCGACCTGCTGGGCCTGGGCGTGCTGGAGCTTGATCTGGCGGGTGGAGACGACCGCGGCGGCCGAGGCGTCCATGAGCTTGGTCAGCACATCCTGGATGCCCGGCCACTCGCCCGGAGCCGCCGAGATGATCAGGCTGTTGGAGGCCTGCTCGGCCTCGACCTTGATGTTGCTGGCCGAAGGCTGTCCGCCGCGTCGGCCTCGCGAAGAGGCCTGCTGGCTGAACAGGCGGACCAGCGAAGAGGCGATCTGTCTGGCGTCGCCGGATTCCAGCTGGACCACGTGGATCTCACGCGGGTCGGCGGTGGTGTCGCCATCGAGCTGGGAGATGACCTGCTCGGCGGTCTTGATCTCCCCGGCCGGACCGGCCACGATGATCGCGTTGGTGCGGGTATCGGCCGTGACAGCCAGCGACGAGGACCGCCGTCCCCGGGCGTCGACGGTGCTGACGGCGTTGGTGACGATGGAGACCATCTGCTGGGCATTGGCGGTCTTGAGCTGGAAGATGCGCACGCCGCCGGCGGACTCGGTGGCCGAGTCGAGCTTCAGGATCAGCGACTCGATCTTGCCCATTTCCTCCACGGGAGCCGAGACGATCAGGCGGTTCGTGCCGGCATCGGGGATGATGCGCGGGGCGGTGGGGTTGGCGACGGTGCGGGAGCGCCCGCGGGAGTCCTTGACGATCTTGCTGGAGGGGAATGCCTCGGAGATGGTCTTGGCCAGATCTTCTGCTCGGGCCTTTTTCAGTTCGAAGATGCTTATGTCGCCGGCCTTGCCGGACTCGATGCTGTCGAGTTTTGCGATGACGGTTTCGGCCAGGGCCAACGCTTCGCCCGCGCCCATCAGGACCAGGGTGTTGGTGCGTTCGTCGTAGTTGATGGTGACATCGGCGGCCTTGGTGGCCACGGTTTCGTACCGGTTGGTCTGGGTGTTGAAGCTGACCCGTTTGGTGGCGGTACCGGCGAAAAGGTCCTTGAGGATGCCGGCGACCGAGGCAGCAGAAGCTTGCTTGAGCGAGTAGGTTTTCAGCGTCCGCTGGCCGATGGTCTCGGTATCCAGCGTGGCCAGGAAACGGCGGATCTTCTCGATCTCGCTGACGCGGTCGGTGACGATGAGCCCCTTGCCGCGGGGCAGCTTGGTGATCGAACCCCAGTCCGATACCATGCGCATCACGGCCGTGGCGGCCGAGTCGGCGTCGATGTACTGCAGCGGCACGACGGCGGTGATGATTTCACCGGGGCGCAGTTTGCCCGCGCGTTCCAGGTCGAGGATGATGCGGGTCTTCTTGGAGACCTCCTTCATGGGCACCAGTTCGAGATGGCGGCCGGACTCGGAGGGCATGAGCTGGAAGCCGCGGTAGGAGAGCATGAGGTTGATGGTGTCCCACGCCTCTTCCAGGCTGTAAGGCTCGGAGTCGAAGAACGTCAACTTGCCGGTAATGTTGATATCGCCGATGATGGGCTTGCCGACGAACTGGGCGAACTCGCGGACAACGTCTGTGTAGTCGACGCCCTCGTACTGGAAGAGAATGGTCTTGGGCTTTGCGGGCTCGGCGGGTTTTTCGGCCGGGGCAGGCGCATCGGTCTTGTCCGGCTCGGCCGGGGCAGGCGCATCGGACTTGTCCGGCTCGGCCGGCTGGGCGTCGGCGGGCGCGTCAGCTTTCTCGGCCGCCGCCTGGGCCGGCTGGGCATCGGGCTTGGGCGCCTGGGCCGGCTGCTGGGCAGCGGCGATCGGCGCCAAGGCCAGAGCGAGTGTCAGTACGAGCATCCATTGGTTGCAGACCATGGGGTACGTCTCCTGGTTGCGTTTCATAGCTTATCCCTGCTGTTGTCCTCGGGCTTAGGCGATCCATCGCCGGCGGCTTGGTTACCGCCATCGGCCGAGGCGTTCTCGGGTTCGGGCTTTTCTTGTGGTTGCAATGTTTCGGGCAGTTGGTCGGTTCGAAGCAGGCGCTTCTGGCTGAAGGTCTGGCCGCGTTCGATGGCCCAGTAATCGGGCCCTTTTTTGAGGATGATTCTCGATCCGCTCAGCAGCCTGGGGTTTTCGGGCATCGGCAGCGAGCGGTAATCGACCATCACGATCGTCCCGCCGTCGAAGGCGTCGCCTTCGCGGTAGACCTGGCTGCTTCCGGTCCTGATGTTCTCGATCCGGATCTGCGGCTTGCCCCCAAAGGCTGTCGTGCTGGTCAGTCGATAGGTCGGCTGGGCCTGGGGCTGGGGCCTGGGCCTCGGTTGCGGCTTGGGCTGCGGGCGAGGCCGGGACCGCGGCTGGGACGGAGGCTTGGCCACCTGTACGGGTTTCTGCTTGTACCGAAGCAGCGGATCGCGAAGCCGCAACAGGCTGTACCGCTGCCGCTCGGGGCTGGAAAGCGAAGCCGCCGTCGTGCCGCCGCTGTACTTGCCCGTGATGATCTGGGGTTCCTCGACGTTGCGGATCTTCTTGGGGTACTCCAGCTGGACCGGCAGAATCGTCGCGTAATCCAGGTTCATCGCAATCAGCTCGGTCTCCCAGTCCGGCCGAAGCGTCAACCGCTGGATCTTGTACAGGTACGGCTGGTTCTCCAGCAGGTAGAGGAAGTTCATGATCTTGTCCAGCCGCCCTGTCCCGGAGATCGACCAGCCCACGCCTTCGTAGACGCCCTTCTTGTTGGGCGCGGCGGTGTTGTCGATCTTCAGCGGCGGCAGGTCGCTGCGCTTCTGCAGGTCGACCAGGAACCGCTCGACGTCGCCGCGCGTGGCGGTGGCCTGGCCGGACAGGCCGAACGTCTGCGACGTGATCTGCTTGATCCGTGCGTGCATCGAGCGACGGGCGGAATTGGCATCCTTCGCCTTGCCCAGCTGCGAGCGCAGGGCGTTTTCCCGAAGCTCCAGCGACTTCAGCGGGCTCAGCAAGGCGATGTGCACCAGCCCGACGGCGCCGATCAGGCCCAGGACTGTTCCGGCCACGGCAGCAAGTTTCTTCTCGCGCTTCGTCATTTCTTCTGGTACCCCCTTTCAGCCAGGGGGATCTCATCGGCCGGCCGGGCCGCGGGGGTCACCTTGGCCAGATCGATCTCCATCTCAGGACGGTAGAGCACTGTCACGTCGACGTAGTGTCCGTATTGCGGGTCTTTCGGGTCCGGGGTGATCGTCTCGAACTCGACGGTGTACCCGGCTGTCTCGAGTTTGGTCCGCAGGCCCAGCAGGATCATCTGGCTGGGCGCCTTGGCTCGGAACTGCACGCTGGCGTACCAGGTCCGGTCGCGTGTTTTCTCCCCGAACTCCAGGTCCTCCAGGACCAGTTCGGTCGGGCCCGGCAACAGCCCGGCGATGTGGTTGCCATGCACCAGCGGGTTGCCGCGCTGGCGGATCCAACTGGCCAGCGTATCAGCGTATTCCTCGTCGGCCTCACGGGCGGCAGCGACATGCTTTTCCCTGGCCAGGGCAGCCTGGAGCTGGAGGATGCGCGTCTCCCGCGGCTGAATCATGTACTTGTTGAAGGCCCAATATCCGCCGACCAGCAGGACCACCGCAGCGACCGCAGCCAGCAGGGCCGGTCGCTTCTTGTCGAGCTTGATCGCCGGCCGCTTCGGGTTCAGAAAGTCGAACGGCAGCGACGCGCCGGCCGAACTGATCGCCAGGCCCAGGGCGGTTACGAACCCCGAAGGGTGTGTCATCCCGTCGGTCTCGCGAAGCTTCATCGCCTCCTGCGGGTCCAGCAGTTCGGCGGGGACGTTCAGCCGCTTGCCCAGTTCCTCTGCCAGGGTCTGTTCGATACCGGTCGAACCGGCCACGAAGAGCCGGTCGATCCGCTTGCCGCCCTCCAGCGCGCTGTAGCTGCGCAGGGACCGGGCCGCTTCGAGAGTCACCGAGTTGATCGCGCGCTTCTTCTGGTCCGGGTCGGTCTGGCCGGAGGGGGGCAGGCTGATCACGGCCGAGCGGCTGAACGCCAGCGACGCATGGTCGATGACGTTGATCTCCGCGGCCTCGGCGGTGATGTGCAGCAGGCCGAGCACTTCCTCGCCGCGCCGTTCGACACACGCCTCGAGGCAGCGGCGGTTGGCGTAGGGTCGCAGGCCCAGGCGGACCAGCTTGGCCCCGGCGAGGTTGGCCACCTGGCGGTAGTGATCGACCACCGGCAGCTTGACCGCTGCGACGAGCACGTCGATTCCCGCCTCGGTTTCGCTCGTGCCGGCCGTCGCGTCATAGTGGGTCTCGATGGTGAAGTCGATGACGGCCTCTTCGATGCGGTATGGCAGCTCCGACTGCATCTGGAACTGGACCATCCCCGCCATCTCCTCCTCGGCCGTACCCGGCGGGAGAGTCAGGGGCTTGAAGACCACGTCGGCGCGGCTGACGGTCATCACCAAAGATGACTTCTTGAGTTTCATCTGCGCGAGGATCTCGCCGAGGAAGGGGCCCATCGAGCCGGCGTCGGAGGGGTCGACGGTTTCGGGCACATCGATGGCGGCGGTCCGCCCGATGCGGATATTCCTGCCGACGCGCTCTGCCTCGACAATCCGCAGCTGTCGGGCGTCGAAGTCGACGGCCGCGAACCGCTTGTCGATCTGCTTGGTCTTTTGTCTGGCCATGGTCAGTACTGAATCTCCTCGACGTCGAACCCGAAGGGCAGGCCCAGTCGCGTGATGTCGCGCAGGTAGGCGATCCGCGGACTCCTGCCGGCCAGGTCGATCACCGCTTCGAGCACACAGTATCGCCCCGACGGGATCGAGAATCCAACACAGAAGAAACGGAACTGCCCGCTGCGGGTCGTCAGCAGCGGCGCGATCTTCGTCATCGTCTCCGGATCGTCTACTACGCCCGACGAGGCCAGCCAGGCGATGTTGCCCAGCTCTTCCAGCGGAATCTCGCCGCGGACTTGGACGATCTGGTCGGCCAATTGTTCATCGGCCCCGACAGAACGAAACGCCGCGGCGAGCACCTCGGCCCCAGCGGTATTGACATTGACCCGTCCGCGGACCATCTGTCCGCCGCGTGGCAGGTGCGTCAGCTTGTCCAGAACGACGTGCAGGTTGTCGGCGTTGATCCCCGAGGGTACACGCTCGCGTCGCTCCTGGCCGTTGGGCCCCTTGCGTGTGACTTCCACCTCCAGGCCCCACAGCTGGGCGGGGTGTTTCAGCGGCGGCTGTTTGGCCTCTTTCCACGCGGCCAGGAAGTCGACGGTCTGTTTGGGCAGCCCGCTCATGCTCCGCGGATCGGCGTTGACGTTCTTCCGCGCCTTGCCGGCAGAATCCCTGTCGTATTCGTAACTGGCCACCGTGGCCAGGGCCCGCAGGCCGCGATCCAGCTGCCCATTGCCGTCATCGGGCGGGAAGCTCAGGGAACCGTCGTCCTCGTTGGCGTCGAGCAGGCCGTTGAAGTTGACATCCTCGCCGTAGACGACAGGCCCGTCGAAGCCGTGGATCAGAAGCAGTTCCTCGATCGTCCAGATCGACGGGTGATTGCGGATGGTGAAGTCGTAGGCGGCCTGTTCGGCCCCCAGCGGGCGGGTCTCGTCGTCCGGGTCGGTGTAGTCCTTGAGGCAATCGATCATCTCGCCGGTCAGGCCCAGCTCGGCAAGCAGGTCTTCTCCGGCGACGTTGAGGTTGACCTTGCCCGTCTCGTCGGTCAGGCCGAACCGCACCGTATCGGCGTCCGGATCGGCTGGGCTGTAAACGCTGAAGTACCACTGCTCGGCCCCGTCGTCATAGACCAGCTGGTTCTCGAACAACTCCGGGTTGTCCAGCCAGACGGCTGGCTCGTCGGCATGGGCGACTGCCACGGCCAGGGCCTTGTGCACGCCGGAATAGGCCGTCGCATACGCCTGCGACCGGGCCTCGGCGGCAGAGGCTGCCTTGTATTCTGCCCCGACGCGGTACATCACCCCGGCGGCGACCATCGCGCTGATGGCCACGACGATCAGCACCACCAGCAGGATCGTTCCCTCGTTGCGCGGGCGGATCATCGCAGGCCTCCCCCGGGACGCGTCCCGCCGCCGGCTGCGCCTTCGCCGACGCGGCCGCCACCGACATTTCCGCCGCCGGGTGCACCCCGGCCGCCGAAGGGCAGAGACTGGGCTTTGGTCCCGCCGGGCAGGTAGATCACGCGGCGGTAGACTTCCGGCAGGTTGGACAGGAAGTCGACGGCATCTTCCCCGCCCAGATCCTCGGGCAGGGGCGTGGGGGACATCCAGACTTCCACGGCCAGCGGCAGGTCGCGCCCGGACCATCTGTCCAGCCACCCGGCGCCGTCGTGGTACCGGAAGAACAGTCCGAGCATCTCGCGGCTGACGATGACGGCCTGCTCGCCTTCATCCTGGGCGGCCCAGCCGAGTACGCGCTGCGTGACGCGCTCGATGCCCAGCGGCTGATAGGTCTCTTCATCGCGGGCCAGGCGGTAGGTGACCATTTCCACGTCGGGTTCGGCCGAGATGGGCGCATCGCCGATCTGTTCGGTCGCCCAGGCAGCAGCGCCGGGCAGGCGGACGGCGACGAACTGCACCGACTCGATCCCGCCGACCAGCCCGGTGTTGACCTGGCTCATCTCGCCGGTCTCCGGATCGACCTGCGGCAGGGGATAGACAATCGCGTTGTGACAGTCGGTGGTGATTCTGCTCATAAGATTGCGGCGCACCGCCAACTCGGCGGCGTCGGCCGACAGGCCCTCGCGCAGGTCCATCACCTGGCCGTACATGCTGTAAACCGCCAGCAGAAGCCCCAGTGTCAGGGTCACCGAAAGGATGACTTCGATCAGCGTGAATCCGCGGCGGGCGATCATGGCTCCACCGCCTCTTGGGTCTCTGCCGGCGGGACCATCCACTGGACCAGCCGGAAGCTGTAGTCTTCGAAGTCGTTGTAGACGACGACCTCGACGCGGAGCATGTCCGGCTCGGTTTCGTCGCGGCCGGGCTGTTCGTCGACGATCGTCTGCCACGTCCAGTCCCAGTGCGGGCCGTCCGCCTCGACCGGCCCGTCGTTGATCAGCTCCAGCGTGCCCATCTGCAGCTCGGCCAGGACGCTGTTTGCCAGGTCGGCCGCCTGGGCCCCCAGGCGCAGCTGGCGGACCGACCGGGCCGAGAAACTCAGCGACGAGTAGACCACCGCCCCTGCCGCGGCCAGAAGGGTAATCGCGAAGATCACCTCCAGCAGGACGGCGCCGTCTCGGCCGGCAGCAGGTTGTCGGGCAGCGGGTCTCATGGCAGGTCGATTTCCTCGGGCGGGTAGAGTTCGTCGTGCAGGGCCTGGACCGAATCGCCGGCCAGGGCTGCCTCGACGTATTGATCCGACTCGCCCTCGAACGTGTCGTATCGGGTAATCGTGTTGTTTCGCCCGTCCAGCAAGACGATGATCCGGACCGTCGTTTCCGGGTCCGGATCGGCCAGCTCGAACAGGGCTGAGTCGCTCGTGCCGTCCGGGTAGAACGTCACCGGCTCGAAGTCGGCCATTTCGGCCCCGGCCAGTTGCTCGCTCAGCAGCGTCCGGTAGGCGCTGTCGCCAGTCAGGCGGCTGCGGAGGATCAGCAGTTCCTCGCCGGGCACGACGTCGCTCCACCCGGTAGCGGTGTAGTCGGCGAAAACGCCCGGTTCGGCCAGGGGGTCCGGCTCCCACTGGATGCGCGGGGCGTAGGCCAACTGGTCGATATCGCCGATCGGCTCGAATACGATCCGCACGCGTCGGCCGGTGAAGGCGGCCTCGGCCCGGGTCAGGCGCAGCGTGTCCTCGAAGCGCCAGACGGCCTCGGTGAAGCTCTCGGACGACCGCCACTGCGAGAGGCCGAACATGGTCACAGCCGACAGCGTGATCAGCAGCACCAGCGCCAAAGTCAGCTCGAGCAATGTAAAGGCTGAATCCCCGCGCGAAGCGACTCGCGTGGGGATCAGCCCGGATCGCGGATTGTCATTTGGCCGTTGCGTGTTACTCTTCCTCGGGTCGTCCCATGACGATGTCGTCGTCTGTCCCTTCCACACCGTCGGGCCCGTAGCTGGTCAGCACGGGCACGGTCCGTTCCTTCCCGGAGGACGTATCGGTCTCGGTGCTATAGACGATTTCGTTGCCCCAGGCGTCGGTCAGGCGGTCGGCCTCGACATACGGGCCTTTCCACTTGGCCTGCTGGGTTTCGTCCTCGTCTTCCGGCAGGCGGACCAGCGGCTGGAGGTCGCCTTCTTCCGGCAGGGCGTTGAAGTCGTTGCGATATTTTTCCAGTCCGCCCATGATCTGGGTCATCTTGGCGCGGGTCATGTCGATGTTGGCCCCTTCGCGGCTGCCGGTCAGGGCGACTACGGCGATCGCCCCGATGCCCACCAGGATTACCAGCACGAGCAGAACTTCGATGAGGGTAAAGCCCCGGCGGATTGCGTTGCGGTTGTGCATGTCGGAAAACTCCTTTTCGTCTTGTTCACAAGGCAGGGGACGAACCTTCCGTCCCGGCTGCTGGATGGATCTGGATGTCTCTGCGTCCCGGCGGCAGATCAGCGGATCGTCCGGGACATGGTGAAAATCGGGTACAACAGCCCCAGGGCCACGAAGCCCACCAGGGCTGCGATGACCACCAGGATCAACGGTTCGATCAGGCGGACGGCCTGGTCGACTTTCCGGTTCGTCCGTCGCTCGGTGGTCTCAGCCACCTGCAGCAGGACTTTCTCAAGCTGGTTGGATTCTTCGCCCACGGCGATCATTTCGACCACTTCGGTCGGGAAGATCCCGCTGGCGCCGAGCGGGTCGGCCAGGTCTTCGCCGGCCTCGACGGCCTCGGCGGCGCGGGCCACGGCGCGTTCGAGCAAGACGTTGCCCGCCGCGGCCTGGGAGATCTTCAGGGCCTTGAGGATCGGCACGCCGTTGACCAGCATGGTCCCGAAGATCCGGCAGAAGCGGCTGATGCAGATCGCCCGGATCGTCGAGCCCAGGATGGGCATGCGGACTTTGATCTGGTCCCAGACGGTCCGGCCCCGGTGGGAGCGGATAAACGCGACCAGCCCGCCGATCGAGCCGATCAGCAGCAGCAGGGCCAGCCACTGGTAGTTGATCAGGAAGCCGCTGAGGGCAAAGAGGATCCGCGTCGGCGCCGGCAGGGGCATGCCCTTGAAAGGCCCGCGGAACTGCGGAACCAGGCCGATGAGTATGAACGCCAGAATGCCCGCACCCAGGACCACCAGCATGACCGGGTAAATCATCGCACCGCGGATCTTGCTGCGCAGTTCCTCCTGGCGTTCCAGGAAGTCCGAGAGGTTCGTGCAGACGTCTTCGAGAAATCCGGCCGTCTCCCCGGCCCGGACCATCGCCACCTGCAGCGGCGGAAACACGCCCGGATGCTCATCCATCGCGTCGGCGAGGGTCTGACCCTCGGCCACATCCTCGGCGACCTGGGCCAGGACGGTGTGCAGCACGCCGGGCTTGGTGGCCTTGAGGATCGTCTTCAGCGCCCGCAGGATCGGCACGCCGGCGTTGAGCAGGTCGGCCAATTGTCCGTAGAAAACCGACAGCTGCCCCAGCGATGCCTTATTCCCTCGCGCCTGGCGGACGGCCCCGGTGGGCTGTTCGACCACGCGGATCGGGTAGAGGCTCTGCTCGTCCAGGCTGCGGACGGCAGCGGTTTCGCTGTCGGCCTGGATCGTGCCGTTGACCTGCTGCCCGGTCTGGCTTCTCGCAATGTACTGGTAAACCGCCATGAATTTCGCTGGACGTTCCTTCGTCTGGCCGGGTTGAAATGCGTTGCGCCGCCGAAGACTCAGATCTTCGTGCTCCGGACGACCTCGTCGGGCGTCGTCAAGCCCTGTTTGACCTTCAGCCACCCGTCTTCCCGCAGCAGCCGCAGCCCGTGCTTCCGTGCGACGTGGCCGATGTCGCTGGCCGAGGCCCGCTGCATGATCCGATCGCGAATCTCGTCGTTCATCCCCATCAGTTCATACAGGCCGGTCCGGCCTCGGTAGCCGGTATTGCGACACTTGCGGCAGCCCGTGCCCCGCCAGAGCGTCTGGCCGGGCTCGAGGTGCAGATCCGCCGGCAGCGAGCCGGCCTCGGGTTCGTATTCTTCCCTGCAGTCCGGGCAGATCGTCCGAACCAGTCTCTGGGCCATCGCCGCCTCGACCGTACTGGTCACCAGGAACGGCTCGATACCCATATCCAGCAGACGCGTCGCGGCCGAGCAGGCATCGTTGGTGTGCAGCGTCGAGAAAACAAGGTGGCCGGTCAGCGAGGCCTGGATGGCCGCCTCGGCCGTCTCGGTGTCGCGGATCTCGCCGATCATCACCACATCCGGGTCGTGTCGCAGGATCGCCCGCAGGCCCCGCGCGAAGGTAAAGCCGATCTTCGGCTGAACCTGAATCTGGTTGACCCCGTCGAGATGGTACTCGACCGGGTCCTCGACGGTCAGGACCTTGATCTCGCCGGAGACAATCTCCTGCAGGGCAGCATAGAGCGTGGTGGTCTTGCCGCTGCCGGTCGGGCCGGTAACCAGCAGAATGCCGTGCGGGCGGGTAATCACTTCCTCGAACATGCCGTAGGTGTCATCGGCCATGCCCAACTGCTGGAGGGTGAACAGCACGTTGGATTTGTCCAGCACACGCATGACCACGCCCTCGCCGAAGAGCATGGGGATGACGCTGACGCGGATGTCGATCTGCTTGCCCCCCACCTGGACCTTGATCCGCCCGTCCTGGGGCAGGCGTTTCTCGGCGATGTTGAGGTTGGCCATGATCTTGATGCGGCTGATGATGGCCGACTGGAACCGGCGGATCTGCGGAGGCACGGCCGCCTCCTGCAGCACGCCGTCGATGCGGTACCGGATCGCCAGGTCGTTCTCGTAAGGTTCGATATGGATGTCGCTGGCGCGTTCCTTGATCGCTTCCAGGAAGATCTCGTTGACCAGCTTGATGATGCTGGCCTCCTGGGCCATCTCCAGCAGGTCGTCCCCGCCGGCGGAGTCATCGACGACTTCCAGGTCGTCGGTGGACATCATCATCTCGTCGACCGTGTCGCCGCCCAGGCCGTAATAGGTCTTGATGACCTTGTCGATGTCGTCTTCGGGCGCCAGGGCAGGCTCGATGTCCAGGCCCGTCAACAGGCGGACCTCGTCGAAGGCGTAGAGATCGAAGGGGTCGGAGGTGACCACCGTCAGCGTACCGTTGGTCCGCTCGAGGGGGACCATGTGTTTCTTGTAGACCAGCTTGGCCGGCAGGGAGCGGAAGGTCTCGACGTCGATAGAACGGCTGGGCAGGTCGGAAATCAGCGGGATCGACAACTGCTCGCTGATCTCGGCCAGGAGCTTCTCTTCCGGGACGAAACCCAGACGGACCAACGATTTGTCCAGGCGCAGGTTTTCCTTCTGGCGCAGCTGCATCGCCTCGGACAGCTGTTCCGGGGTCACCAGACCTTTTTCCAGTAATGTCTCTACAAAGCTCATGGCCCTGCTTGGCTTTGCCCTCTGGCCCCTGCGCGTCAGCGCGCAAGATCTCTGTTCCGTATGCGGTATTAAACGCGGTAAACCGCGAGTTGTTTCAGGAAATTCGGAAGTTCTTTTCCCCGCTTGCCCGGGGCTATTTCACCCACGGAGGAAAAATCTTCCAATTCCCTGCAACATCGCCCCGCGACCCGACGTCTACTGCCTATATCGGCAGAAGCTCGCTTGGGGGGTTAAGCGCTTTGCCCCGAAAGGAGACACCATGAAATACACGTCCATCGCAGCGGCGGTCCTGCTGGCTGTCGCCGCCGTCGTATCGGCCCGGCAGGTTGCCGAAGACCCAGAAGTCTGGCCCTACGACCAGGCGGGCGAAAAAAACCGGTTCCTCGACGCCGCGGGAGTCGACAACGAGGTCTCAGCCGAGGAATTTGCCGCCTCAGCCAAGACAGGAGGAGGCTTTGCCCGCAGCTACGACAGGTGGGACACCCTGAAACGATTCGACCGGAACGGCAACGGGCAGATCAGCTGGCTGGAGGCCGACGCCTACCGCCAGAAGCTCTCGGAACAGGCCGTCAAGACCTTCGACGCCGACGGGGACAACAAGCTCTCCGAGGCTGAACAGGCCAAACTCAAGGCCCTGCTGGCTGCAGGCCGGCTGCCCGGCGAGCTGGGGGCCTCTGCCGACAGGCGCCCGGGCCGGGGCCGACGAGGCCGACAAGTCGACCCCGAGACGCTCAAGAAGTACGACACCGACGGTGACGGACAACTTTCGCGCGAGGAGCGTCGCAAGGCCTGGCAAGACCGCCGGGCCGAGATGCAGAAGCAACGTCTCGAACAGTGGGATACCGACAAGGACGGCCAACTCAGCGAGCAAGAGCAGGCCGCCGAACGCGATGCCCGTCGCAAGGCCTGGCAGGAGCGGATTGACCAGGCCCTCGTCCGCCGCTTCGACAAGGACGGCGATGGTCAACTGAACCAGGAAGAGCAGGCCGCCAGGGACCAGGCCGTCAAAGAGTTCCAGGAGCGTCGCGAACAGTGGCGCCAGCGCGCCGAACAGCGCCGCCAGGAAATGATCAAGAAGTACGACGCCGACGGCGATGGCGAACTGTCCGAGACCGAACGCAACAAGATCCGCGAGGACTTCCGCCAGCGTGCCCGGGCCATCCGCGAGCAGTACGAAAAGCAGGCAGATACCGACGGCGACGGCCAGGTCAGCCGCGAGGAACGCCGCGCCTGGTTCCGCAAGCAGACCGAAAAGTACGACACCAACGGCGACGGACGCCTGGACCGCGAAGAGATGCGGAAGATGATGCAATCGGCCACCGACGGCCAGAGTCGCCGACCCGTCCGGGTCATCCAGACCGACGAGAACTCCGCCACGGTGATCGTCGCACCCTGAACATCCCGATAAATCGATTCGACCCGGGGCCACCCGATCCGTTAGAATGTTTCGGATCGGGTGTCCTTTTTCCCGGCCAGACAGCCGGAGGGGCAAGACCATGTACCATTCTCGAAATGTCCGGACTCTGGCGGCAATCCTCGTCGCCGCTGCAGCGCTGACCGGAGCGGCCCGGGCCGACGATGCCCTGACCGGCGCGATCGACCCCTACGACGCCGTGGCCGAACGCCAGAAGTTCCTCACCGCCTCGGGGATCGACAACCAGTTGTCCCAGCAGGAATTTGCCGCCGCCTCCCAGGGCCAGGACCCGCTGGCCCGGCCCTTTGAAAGCTGGGAGAAACTGGCCGGCTTCGACGCCGACGCCAACGGCCTGATCGGCTGGCTGGAACTGGAAGCCGCCCGGATGGACCTGCGCAAGAAGCTCCTGGCCGACTACGACGCCGACGGCAACGGCAAGCTCACCGGCACCGAGCGCGACAAGGCCCTTGCGTCGCTGAACGTAAAGCCCGCCTCTGCCGCCGCCGGCCAGGCCGAAAAACCGGACAAAACCGGCCTCAACAGCGGCGACTGGATCAAGCCTTACGACACCGATGGCGATGGCATACTCAGCCAGGCCGAGGCCAACGCAGCCGCAGCCAGGCTCCGCCGGCAGTGGCAGGCCCAAAGCCTCCAGCAGTTCGACACCGACGGCGACGGGCAGCTCTCGGAAGAAGAACGCAGCGCCCGCCGGAAGTACTGGCGCAGCCGCCAGCGGGCCCAGCAGCGCGAATGGATGCTCCGCTACTTCGACGATGACGGCGACGGCGAGATCTCCCAGGCCGAACGCAAGAACCTCCGCCAGATGGACGAGCCCTGGAAGAAGTTCGGCAAGGAACTCGAACAACTGGTCCTGGACACCAACGGCGACGGCGAGATCACCGGCCTGGAAAAGGCAGCCGTCGGGGCCGCCTGGATGGGCGCCGGGACCAAGTTCATGCTCAAGGCCCACCACTGGTCCGACGCCGATGGCGACGGCGTGGTCAGCTTCGCCGAACGCGAGCAGTTCGAGACCCGCACGCGGGAAGCCCTGCTGGGCTGGTTCGACAAGTTCGCAGCCGGCTACGACGCCGACGCAAGCGGCAACTACAGCCAGGCCGAACGCATCGCCGCCATGGAAGGTCTGCAGACCGAAATCCGCAATCGCCTGGCCCGGGCCGATGTCGACCAGGATGGAAACATCAGCCCCGACGAGGGGTTTGCATGGCTGGAATCGTTCGGGCGGGAGATCAAGGCAATCCCGGACCGCAAGGCCGACCGAACGCAGGCAGAGACCGAGAACCCGGACCAGGACGGTCAGATCGAGTAGTCCAGGTAGCCGGCTTCTTTCTGGCGATGCTGGTCGACGAGGTCCTGAAAGCTCGTGCCGTCATAGACCTCCAGCATGGCGGTCTCGGCCCGGTTCCAGAGCTCGGAAAAGACGCAGTTCTCGGCGAGGGGGCAATCTTCGCCCCCGCCGCAGAGCTCGCAATCCACGGGCGTGACATCTCCCTCGGTCAGACGCAACAGGCGGCCGACCGTCAGGTCCCGCGGGTGGCCGATCAAATGGTACCCGCCTCGCGCCCCGCGACGCGACTGGATAATCCCCCCTCCGACAAGCTGGTTGAGGATCAGTTCCAGAAACCGCGGCGGAATCGCCTGCTTGGCGGCGATTTCGTTCGATGGGATCGGCCCGCTGCCGTGACGTTTGGCCAGTTCGAACGTAGCCCGCAACGCGTAACGCGACTTCTGAGAGACACCCATCATGGCTGCAAATCCTTCCCGTATGCCCGTGAAACAGGGGCGGCTGCATTTGTGCGGTCCTGTATATCAGAACCACTCAAACTCCGAAAGGTTTTTGAGCAATTGACTCCAGCAGCCGGCGGTTATGGTCTTTGATCTGCTGCAGGCCAGCCGGGCCCAGGCGGCGGATCGTCCAGGCCAGCTTGTTGTGGTTCAGCGGCTCGGACAGGTCGGTCCACCGGGGCCCCCGCTGCGCCGAGGGCGTCGACGGCGGCGGCGAGGTCGTCCGGATCCGCCTTGGCGCCGGTGGTGTCCAGGAACGCGTCGTTGCGACTCTCAAGAGGGATTTCTTGCAGCCACCTGGGCCAGTCGCTAGGATGGCCGCTTGCCGTTGAGGGGCTCGTTGAGAGACTTGGAAAGACTGCATGATACGCTTGGGAATTATCGGCTTCGGCGGATACGGCTGGTCGCTGGTCCGGACGATCGAGAAGCATTCGGCGCGGCTGAACTGCCGCCTGGTCGCCGCGGCCGATACGCGCATGTCCGAGCTGCCCGAGCGATCGGTCCACCTGCTCCAGGAGGCCGTCGCCCTCTCCGATGACGCCCTGTGTCTCTTTGATTCCATGCAGCAGCAGATGGACGCGGTTTACATTGCCACGGGCATCGGCTCGCACATGCCCCTGACCGTCGCCGCCGCCCGGCGCGGCTACCACGTCCACCTGGAAAAACCCCCCGCCGGGACCGTGCAGGAAGTCGATGCGATGCGCAAGGCGCTTGCAGACCACGGCCGCCTGTGCCTGGTCGGCTTTCAGGCGGTGCACAAGGCCGACGTGGGCGAACTGAAGCGCCGGATCTGCCAGGGCAGCTTCGGGCGCATCCGGTCGCTGAGCTGCTGGGCAGCCTGGCCGCGGGGGGCCGGCTATTACGCGCGCAACGATTGGGCCGGACGGCTGCAGTCCGGCAGGACGTGGGTTCTCGACGGCCCGGCCAGCAACGCGCTGGCCCACCAGATCACCAACATGCTCCTGCTGGCCAGCGACGAAGAAGGCCTGGCCGACCCGGTCGCCGTCCGGGCCGAACTCTACGCTGCCGGCGCCGTCGACAGCCACGACACCGCGGCGATCGAAATCAAGACCGCCCAGGGCCCCGAGATCCACTTCCTGGCCACCCACCGCTGCGAAGGCTACCACAACCCGCTGATTACCATCGAAGCCGAAAAGGCCCGCATCGAATGGGACTTCAACCGCGGCGCGACGATCCACCATTCCGACGGCCGGGTCGAAACCCTGCCCGGAGACAATGCCAACCAGCACGGCAACATGGTCGAGAACTTCATCCAGGCTGTGCGGAACGAAGACCCGGCCATCCTGCGATGCAGCCTGGACGAGGCCCGCAAGATGGTCCTGGCGCTGAACGGCGCCCACGAGTCCAGCCGCCGGATCCACCGGATCGGGCCTGAGTACCTCACCGAAGAGGGCCCGGACCCGGACTTCCGGAACATCCGGCAGATCAGCGAGATTCTCCAGGCCGCCGCCGAAGCCCACTGCCTGCCCAGCGACCTGCCCCAGCCTCCCGGCTGGGCCGTGGCGACCCAGCCGTTCGTCCTGAAGGACTACCATACCTTCCCCGACCGATTCACTGCAGACTGACAGCGGAGAGCGGGGGCTTGTTCCGAAAACACCAACAACTTTTCCAGCTGGCCCACCGCCTGGTCGACCTGGCCATTACCGCCGGAGTCTGGATCGTCTGCTTCTACATCCGCTTCCATAGCGGTTGGATGGCCGCAGAAGGACCGATCCCGCAACTGGAGCTGATCTCCGACATCCTGATCATCTCCCTGCTGCTGACGGCGATCGTCTTCGACTGGATGGGCCTCTACCGCCCGCGGCGGACCCAGGGGATCCTGCGGGAAGTCTTCGATGTAGCCAAGGCCGCCGTACTGGTCTGGGTGGTCGAGGTGGTCTTCGCCCATTTCCTGCACTCCAACCCGGTCTCCCGCAGGCTGCAGGGGATGATCCTGATCGCCTGGCCGACCACGCTGATCGTCTACCGCCTCATCCTGCGGGGCTTGCTGCGGTTCTTCCGGCGCAAGGGGCGCAACCTCCGCTCAGCCGCGGTGGTGGGAACGGGCCGCAGCGCCCAGAAGATCTACCACGCCCTGAACAGACAACCCTGGACCGGCTACAGGATCCAGTACTTCATCGGCGATCACCGCCAGGGCCACAGGCTGCTGGGCCTGCCCGTGCGGGGCCCGCTGGATGAGGCGCAACGGATCATCCGCCAGCACCCGGTAGACGGGGTGTTCGTGGCCCTGTCGAAGTCCCAGATCCACCGGGCAGAAGACATTCTCGGGCAGCTGGCGCCCCTGCTGATCGACCTGCACGTCGTGCCCCCCACACTGGGACATCTCCTGCTTCAGCGGCGGATCCACCAGATCGGCCAGACGCCGGTGATCCACCTGACCAACCACCCCCAGAGAGGCGTGCCTGCCATCTGCAAACGCCTGATCGACCTGCTTGTTTCAATCCTGCTGCTGCTGGCATTGAGCCCCCTGCTGGGGCTGATCGCCTTGCTGGTCAAGCTCTCCAGCCCGGGCCCGGTATTCTACAGCCAGCGCAGGGCAAGCATCGGCGGCAGGGAGTTCCACATCCTCAAATTCCGCTCGATGCTCGCAGGCCCGGCCGAGGACAACAGCTGGTCGACAGACCCGCATGACCCGCGGATCACCCGCGTCGGACGCCTGCTGCGCAAACTCTCGCTGGACGAACTGCCCCAGTTATTCAACGTCCTGGCCGGGCAGATGTCGCTGGTCGGCCCCAGGCCGGAACAGCCGGATTTCGTCGAGCGATTCCAGAGGCAGTTCCCGCGGTACATGCTCCGCCATCACGTCAAGGCGGGGATTACCGGCTGGGCGCAGATCCACGGATTCCGAGGCCGGACCAGCCTGCGCAAGCGCCTGCAATACGACCTGGACTACATCCAGCGATGGTCGCTGCTGCTGGACCTGCAGATCATCCTGCTGACGCCCTTCCGCGGACTGATCAACCCCGCCGAGTAAGCCGGCCATGCTGAGAACCGACGACACCATCGCGGCGATTTCATCCGCCGCCGGCTTCGCGGGCCGGGCCATCGTCCGCCTGACGGGCCCGGAGAGCATCGAGATCTGCCGCCGCCTCTGCACCAGCCGAACCGACCTGGGGCAACTGCCCGGTTTCAGGGCCATCGACGCGGTGCTGGACCTGCCCGGACTGTCCCTGCCGGTGCGGATCTACCTCTTCCGCAGCCCGCGGAGCTACACCACGCAGGACTTGGTGGAAATCCACCTGCCCGGCTCGCCGATCGCCGCCGAGGCCCTCTTGGCTGCCATGCTCGTCGCGGGGGCGCGGGCCGCCGAACCGGGCGAGTTCACCAGTCGCGCATTCCATCTCGGGCGCATCGACCTGTCGCAGGCCCAGGCAGTCGCCGATATCATCCACGCCACACACTCCGCCCAACTCCGGGCCGCAAACAACGTACTGGATGGCACGGTCAGCCGACTCTGCACGCAGGCCGCCGGGGCCATCGCCGACCAGCTCTCGCTGATCGAGGCCTCGATCGACATGGCCGAGGAACCGATCGAACCGGCCCCGCCGAAACAGACAGCCCGCATCCTGAACCACCAGGCCGACCTGCTGGAACAGACCTGCCTTCAGGCCTCTGAGGCGGGCCAGGCGACCGCGCCGCCGCGGGTGGTTCTCTTCGGCCTGCCCAACGCAGGCAAGAGCTCGCTGCTTAATGCCCTCAGCGGCAGCGACCGGGCGATCGTCTCTGCCCTGGCCGGCACGACCCGCGACGTGCTCTCAGCCGAGATGTCCCTGCCCGGCCGGGAGGCCGTCCGCCTCCAGGACGCAGCCGGGCTAAACGCTGCCGGCTGCGAACTGACCGGCTACGCCGATGCCGCCGCCCGACGCGCCATCGCCGCCGCCGACGTGCTGCTGCTGGTTCTCGACGCATCGGCCCCGGCCATCGAGGCCAACCGCCGCCTGCTGGACAGCCTGGCCGAGACCACCGAAAACACACCCCTTCTGTGTTTGCTCAACAAGGTCGATCTGCCCGAGGCAGACCTCCAGGCGCCCCGGCGGCTGGGACTGGACGATTCGCTGTCTGTCTCTGCCATTACCGCAGCGGGACTCGACGAGGTCCGCCGCAAGTTGGCCGAACTGCTCAGCTGTCAGACGTTTGACCCCTCTGCTGCGGTGGCGCTGCATCGACAGCAGAGCGAGGCGATGCGATCGGCGGCCGAGGAGATCCGTCGAGCGGCCCGGCTGCTGGAGAAAAGCGACAGCCTGGCCGACTTGGCCGAGCTGACAGCCATCGACCTGCGCAAGGCGCTGGTGGAGTTGGGCACGATCAGCGGACAGATCGTCACCGAGGACCTGCTCGGGCGGATCTTCAGCCGCTTCTGCGTGGGCAAGTGAAGCGCCGGCGCTGCCGGGCTTTCAGCGGCGGGACTGGCGGAGGGCCTGCTGGACGATCTCTTCGACGTCGTGGGGTCGGGGCAGGTGCAGCCAGACGCCGGCATCGGGCTCCATGCCGGGAATTTCAAAAAACAGGCTGGCGACGCGGAAGAACCGTTCCCCGGACGACTGGCTGAGGCTGGCCGATTGGATCCCCGTCAGCGGACAGTCGAAGATCTCCGTTCGAAACAGCCCCCGAAAGCGGATCACCCGCCGGTTGGTCAGGATGTAGACACGCTTCATCCACTGCAGGCAGGCCAGGTAGACCCGCAGCAGGGCGATGACCATGCAGGCGGGCACGAGATAGGCCAGACGCACCGGGATATCGACGCGGAAGACGCGCACCGCCACGATCGCCAGGAGCGCCGCGAAGATCGCCACCGCCACAGCCGGCCAGGAGACCAGCAACGTGAACCACCCGCTGGGGCGCAGCTTGAGGATGATCACCTCGCCGTCGCCGAGGACCTGCTCGGCCGCGTCGTCCACGGCGGCATCGGCCTGTGCGGCAGAGGGTTCCACCGACGCTCTCATGCCTTGTTCTCCATCGCCTCGGGTTTCAGTGCGCAGATATCCGGCAGGTTCCGGTACAGGTGATTATAGTCCAACCCGTAGCCGACGACGAACAGGTCGGGCACTTCGAAGCCCACGTAGTCGGCCTGGAGGATCTGGCGCCGGTCGGCGCGACTCTTCTGCAGCAGCACGCAGGTCTTGAGACTGGCCACGCTCGCCTCGCTGCAGTGTCGGCTGATCTCGGCCAGCGTCTGCCCCGTATCGAGGATGTCATCCATCAGCAGCACGTGATGGTCCGCCAGGTCGCGCTGCGGGGGCAGGACGATCTGCGGACCCTGCGACTCGGTGGCCGAGCCGGGATACGAAGAAGCCCCCATCACGTCCAGGCGCATCAGCATGGGCAAGTTGCGCATCAGGTCGGCCAGGAACATGATCGACCCGGTCAACACCGCCAGAATCGTCAACTCGCGCCCCTGGTAATCGGCGGCGATCCGGCGGCCCAGTTGCTGGACCCGGAAGGCGATCTCGCTGCGGCGCAGCAGCACGCGGCCGATGTCGTCGTAGAGCGGGTTGTCCTGGTAATCTCCGGTCACGCCTGTGGGCCTTTCAGGCGGACAATCCTATAGGCCCGTCGGCGAGGGTGGAAGCAAAAACCCCATCCGATCCCTTGGCGAAACCTTCGCCCGGGCGGTAGGATACCGCGGAAACGCACCCAACCGAAAGGACCGTCTCCATGACCCGATCCGCCCACGTCGCTGTTCTGGTGATTCTGGCAGCCGCCGTTGCCGCACCGGCCGAGATCGAACCGGTCAGTACCCACATTCCCGCCGATGCTGCCGCCGCGATGGTCATCCCCGACCTGGCCCGGACGGGCAGGCAGGTCGACGGCCTGTTCGACCAGTTGAACATGGGCCTCTTCCGCCGCCTGCTCCTGCCGCGCGGCTCGGCGCAGTTCGGAGTCGAGCAACTGGGCCAACTGGGCCTGGCCGACCCCAACCGGCGCATGGACCTTCGCGGCGGAGCGGCCGTGGTTCTGCTCGACCCGGCCCGGTTGGGCATGGACCTGCCCGCCTATGTCCGAAAAGAACTGACCCCGCTGACCGGGGCACAGCCCCAGCAGGCACAGGAGCAGAAACTCCACTGGCCCATCGTCGCCATCCTGCCGATCCGCCCGGATCAGGCGGCCGACCCCGACGCCTCCGCCATCGGCAAACAGCAGATCGGCGGCAGGGAACTCTACACCGCCCGGGTCGGATCGTACCTGGCCGTCAGCCCCACCGGACAGGCCGTCGAGGCCCTGCTGGAATCGAAGAAATCCCTGGCCGAAACCATCGACGACGCCCACGGCCGGATGATCCGCTCGGCCCTGGCAGCGGTGCACGTCAACAACCGCACCGTGAACCCCTCGGCGACCGCGCTGATCGACACCCTGGATACCGAACTGAAGCAGGTCCTCGGCGAGAGTCCATCCTTCTTCGCCCTCCAGGCCACGCTGGTCCACAAGTCCCTGCCCTACCTGCGGACGTGGTTCACCGAACAGGCCACCCAGACCGTGGCTGTCCGGATCGACCCGGACGGCCTGATCATCCAGAGACGGGTCAGCTACCTGCCCGAGAGTTCCACCGCCCGGGCCCTGGCGGCCTATCAGCCCCAGGACAACCTGCTGGATCGCATCGATTTCCAGCGCGGGTTCCTTTCGGCGACCGCCGACGCCATGCCCGTCCAGCAGCAGCGCTTTGCAGAACTGTCCAAACTCGCGATGAACATCGCCCAACTGGCCGTCCAACTCAACAACCCCCGCAGGGGCCTGGACACCCAGACCCTCAAGGACCTTCGCCAGACCACTCACCAGTTGCACGGTCAGGTTCGCGGACTGCAGCTGCGAATCCAGCAGGTTGCCCCGCAACCCGACGCAGACTTCCCGCTGGCCCTGATCGCGCGAGTGGATGTGGACCGCCAGGAAGCATTCCGCAACCAGATGCAGATGGCGACC
The DNA here is from genome assembly GCA_046541415.1 of Phycisphaerae bacterium. Classification (GTDB taxonomy): domain Bacteria; phylum Planctomycetota; class Phycisphaerae; order SM23-33; family SM23-33; genus CAZOVB01. Next base: position 23,258 of record JBKHDI010000050.1, read on the forward strand.
GAACTGTTCTCCTCACTGATGCAGCAGGCTCGAGGCGGGGCCGAGGCCGGCTACCGACTCACCTACCGCCGGCGGGCAGAATCGGCCGGAGAAAGGCAGATCGACCAGATCGACCTGTCCTGCCGCTCGGCCTCTGCCGGCCCGGAAGCGAGCGATCACCTGCTGCTGCGGGCCCGCCTGACCCCGGCCGGAGAGGGGCAGGTCCTGCTGGCCGTCAGTCCCAGCCAACGGGCCCTGCTGGCCGCGGCAGCCGACGAGCAGCCCGGCCCGGTCCCTTCCTCAGTCGCAGTCGCACTTAGACACATGCCGGAAAAGCCCAGCTCGCTGATCCTGCTGCACCCGCAGCGTTTCTCGGCCGCGGTGGAACGGACGCGCCAGTTTCTCGACCCCGGCGCGGCCCGGCGAGAGCCCATGCTGACCAGCCCGGTCCCGCTGGCGATCGGTTCGGAGGTCCTGAATGGCCCGGCCGTGCGACACACCGCCTTCCTGCCCAACGAACTGCTGCGCGACGCGATCCTGCTCTACATGCGATCCCGACAGACGAACTGAGCGCGTAGAAAACGGCGACAAAGCAGGTCCCGTTCTGCTCTGACGCCGCCCTTGCCCGTCGGCCGGTGGTTATCAGCCGGACTGGGCTTTCTTCAGTTCGTCACGCAGTTTCTTGAGGATCCCGTTGGCCAGCTTGTCCGGTATGTCGCTGATCTGCTCGGTCGAGGCCCGGCGGGATAGAAAGTCCTCGACCGCCTGAATGCCCGTATACCCGTACTGCCGCAGCCTGCGGGCCTGGCTCTGGGCGCGTTCGAGCTGGCTGTTGGCCGTGGCGATGCAATAGGCGTTGACGGTCCCGTAGAGGTCCTCTGCCTTGTAGTCGGACCCGAGGGTCTTGCCGGTTGTCCCCGCCCCGGGTCGCCCGCCGACCTCGGGTTCAGCCACCGTCTCATCCCCGCTCTCGCGCAGCAGGGCCTCTTCCTGCCGGCGAAGCTCGGCGATCTCGCGCTGGCGCTGACGCTCTTCCTCTTCGTCCAGGGGGGCCAGCGGAATCTCGTCTTCCTCCGAGACCGACGGGTCGGGAATGTAGCTCGTCTCGTGACAGTACGGACACTTGCCACGCTTGCCCGCCGCCTCGGCCGGGGCTTCGACCGTCTTGCGACAGTGCTCGCAGGTAAAGGTAATCGTAGCCATGGTTACTCTCCCATCGCCTTGATGATCAGTCGCTTGGGCCTCTGGCCGTCGAATTCGGCGTAGTACACCGCCTGCCACGGCCCCAGGTCCAGCTTGCCGTCGGTAATCGGCAGGATCACCTCGTGGTGGACCAGCAGGTTCTTCAGGTGCGAATCGCCGTTGGTCTCGCCGGTCCGGTGGTGGCGGTAGTCGTCGCGGTACGGGGCCAGCCCTTCCAGCCATTCGTCGATGTCAGCCAGCAAGCCCGGCTCGGCGTCGTTGACGAAGACCCCCGCGGTGATGTGCATCGCCGAGACCAGCACCATCCCCTCGTCGATGCCCGAATCGGCCACCACTTTCTCCACGTCGCGGGTAATGTTGACATACTCGCGGTGACGGTCTGTCTTGAACGTCATGTACTCGGTCTTGCACTTCATGGCAAAGGCCTTTCTTGGCTAACGAGGCTGGTGTCTCTATCATATCATCCCGTTGGCGGCTGGCAATGGCAAGCTGCCCCCTACCCCTGAGCCAGGAACCCCATGCAGTCAATCGCCCAGGACATCAGCAGCCGCCTGCTGCCCCGCGTCATCCAGCCCAGCCAGTACGTGGGGCTGGAAATCAACGCCCGCCGCCCGGACTTCGCCTCCGCGGATGTCCGCGTGGCGATGGCCTTTCCCGACAGCTACTCCGTCGGGATCAGCCATCTCGGCTCGCAGATCCTCTACCACGTGATCAACGACCTTCCCGAAGCCGCCTGCGACCGGACGTACTGCCCGGCCCCGGACGCCCAGGCTGTCATGCGAGAGCAGCAGATCCCCCTTTTCGGCTGGGAGTCCCGAGCGCCGCTGGGGCAGTTCGACGTGGTGGGCTTCGCCCTGGGCTACGAACTGTGCGTAACCAACGTGCTGACGATGCTCGACCTGGCCGGAATCCCGATTGCCGCCGAGGACCGCCATGCCGGCCACCCGATCATCGTCGGCGGCGACGCCCTGGCCGATACGCCCGAACCGTTGGCGGACTTCATCGACGTCTTCCTGCCCGGCGACGGGGAAGAGCCCCTTTCGGCCCTGGTCCGCGCCGTCCGGGCCGGCAAAGACAAGCTCTCGCGGCGCGACCTGCTGCTGGAGATTGCCCGGACGGTACCTTCGGCCTACGTGCCGCGGTTCTATCAGCCGTCGTACAACGAGGACGGCACGCTGGCGGCGCTGGCCCCTGCCGACGAGGACCTGCCGGTCAGCATCCCGCGGGCCTGTCTGGACCCGCTGTCGAACTTCGCCCCACCGGCTGCGCCGCTCGTGCCTCTCAGCGAGTCCGTCCACGACCGGATCGTCGTGGAGGTCATGCGAGGCTGTCCCAACGCCTGCCGCTTCTGCCAGGCCGGGGCGACGCGCCTGCCGGTCCGGACGCGAAGCGTCGAGCAGATCATGACCGCCATCGAGACCGGCCTGGCCGCCACGGGCTACCGCGACGTGTCGCTTCTGAGCCTCTCGACCGGCGACTATCCGCTCCTGCCGGACCTGCTGGAGAAGCTCAACGCCCAGCTGGCCCCCCGCCACGTGTCGGTCTCGCTGCCCAGCCTCCGCGTCGACAGCCAACTGAAGAAACTGCCCGCCCTGACCCATGCCGTTCGCAGCACGGGAATGACCATCGCCGCCGAGGCCGGCTCGCAGCGGCTGCGCGACGCGATCGGCAAGAACATCAGCGAGCCGGACATGATCGAGGCGGTCCGCTCGGCCTGGCGGGCCGGGCAGAACAGCGTGAAGGTCTACTTCATGGCCGGGCTGCCGGGCGAGACGCTGGGCGATATCGACGAGATCTTCCACCTCTGCCGCCGCCTGTCGTGGTCGCGCAAGGAGATCGACAACCAGAAGGGCTCGATCACCGCCAGCGTCTCCTGGTTCGTCCCCAAGCCCCACACGCCCCTGCAGTGGGCCCCGATGAGGGACGCGGACTACTTCTGGCAGGTCCGCACGCGCCTGATCGACCTGTGTCGCCGCACGCCGGTCAACGTCAAGTTCCACTTCATCGAGCGATCGCTGCTGGAAGGCGTCCTCGCCCGCGGCGATCGCCGGGTGGGCCGGGCCATCCGCGCCGCCTGGGAAAACGGCGCGACGATGGACAGCTGGGACGAACATTTCGACTACCATCGCTGGGTGGACGCCTTCCAGCAGACCGGGGTGGACGCCGCCTTCTACGCCCATCGTCAGATCCAACTGGACGAGAACTTGCCCTGGTCGCATATCCGCTGCTTCCGCAAGGACCGCTACCTCAAGGACCAGTGGCAGCAGACCCAGGCCATCCTCGACGCCCCCCCACGCAACCCCGAGCAGTGATCCTCGGTCCGGACGCAAAACCGACCAGTCCATACGAAGGTCCCCGCGCATCGCAGATGGATTCTGTCCATTCAAAGGTCTCAGCGCAGGGTCAACAGACCCTGCGCTTGAAGTATCGATCCCAAGTCACGGGACATGCCCGGCACACCAGAAGAAAACGGGTCCGCCCTGGGGCCGACCCGCTCTTACCTGTCAACTGGTCGGGTGTTACTTGGCGTACTCGACGTATCGCATTTCGCGGACGAGGGTGACGCGGATCTCTCCGGGGTATTCCATTTCATCCTCGACGCGACGGGCGATGTCGCGAGCGATCTTGCCCGAAAGGCGGTCGTCGACGTTTTCGGCATCGACGATCACGCGGACCTCGCGGCCTGCCTGGATGGCGTAGGCCTGGTCGACGCCGTCGAAGCTCGTGGCGATCTCTTCGAGCTTCTGGAGTCGCTGGACATAGCGCTCCAGGGTCTCGCGCCGGGCCCCCGGCCTGGATGCGCTGATCGCGTCGGCCGCGGTGATGATCGGCGTGTAGATGCTCGATGCCTCGACGTCGCCGTGGTGCCCGGAGGCAGCGTTGATGACTTCGGGCTTCTCGCCGTAACGTTTGAGCAGGTCGGCGCCGATCTGGGGGTGTCCACCCTCGACTTCGTGGTCGACGGCCTTGCCGATATCGTGCAGCAGCCCGGCCCGGCGGGCGACGGCGCCCTTGAGCCCGAGCTGGTCGCAGATCGCCTGGGAGAGGTAGGCGACCTCGATCGAGTGCTGCAGGACGTTCTGGCCGTAGCTGGTGCGGAAGTGCAGCCGCCCGAGCAGTTCGACCAGCTTGTGGTGCA
>JBKHDI010000051.1:0-27458 GCA_046541415.1 Phycisphaerae bacterium
GGCCACCGCCGACAACGGACAACAGGCCACTGCCGACAATGGACAACAGGCCACCACCGACAACGGGGACACCGACTGGGATTGGTCGGCCTTCGCTCCGGGCAGCTATGTCGTCTACCGGGGGCCGATGGGCACGATCAAACGCACAGTCAGAAGTGTTGAGGACGACGTGGTGGTTACCGAAGTCGTCCTCCAGACACCGCAAGGCGACTCGCCAGCAGAGACCGAAACCTATGCCGTCGACGCCGAGCCTTGGGCGATGGACCAGGAGCAGCAGCAGGCCAATCCCAACGTCCCCCAGCCGCAGGCGAAGAAGGTCGGTACCGAAGAGATCACCGTTCCGGCCGGGACATTTCAGACGACCGTTTACGAGGTCACCCAGCAGACCCCGCAAGGCCAGGCCAAGATGACTCTATACACCAGCAAAGACGTACCGGGCCATGTGGTGAAGATGGTTCTGATTAATCCCATGCGGGAATCCGAAAAAGTCGAGATCGTCCTCCACGAGTTCGAAGCCAAGTAAACCGAATCTGCGGTCAGGAAGGACCAGCCCCCTCAGCTCGACTGCGGGGGCTTTCTATTGCGCTTGTGGCAGAGCAAACTTACGAGATTGGAAGAGAAGAAAATGAGGCAAAGTCTGGCAAAGCCGGCAGGCCCCTCCTGCCGATATAAACTATGAATACTGGCATTAAACCCAGGGGTCCGACGGACGGCACGGCAGGTCCCCCTTCGTAGAAAGGGTCTTACGTGAATAACGCGCAGCTTCCCCCAGCCCACCAGGAACAGCCCCGGCAGAGCCAGGGCGGATCGACCGTGGCAGATTCGATCCTACGGCAGAGCGTCAGCGGCCTGGAAACCGACCAGGCACAACTGGCCGACATGCTCCGCAGAAGCAACCATCTGCGGTACCAGATCGTCCGCCAGATCCGCAAGACGCTCGAGACGCTGCGCAGCGGCTCGCGTTGATCCCCGCAGGCGTCAAGGGGCAGATCAGTCTCCCAGGCGTTGCAGTTCCTGTTGGACGGCGTGCATCAGGGGGCCGATGGTTTCGGCGGAGAAGTCGAACTTCAGCCCGGCCGCCTCAAACAGATCCGGCAGGGGCTTTGATCCCCCCAGCGACAGGGCGCGGCGATAGTCGTTCAGCGCTTCGCGCGGGTCCTGTCGGGCCCGGACCCAAAGCTGCAACGCCCCCAGCTGGGCAATGCCGTACTCAATGTAGTAGAAAGGTACTTGGAAGATGTGCAGCTGGCGGTGCCACGCGAAGCTCTTGGCCTCCTCCAGGCCGGTATAGTTCACCACGCCGGAACTGAAGCGATCGGAAATCTCCAGCCACGCATCTTTCCTCTGCTGGGGCGAATGGCCCGGATGGCGGTAGATCCACATCTGGAAGGCATCGATGGTGGCCACCCAGGCCAGGATGTGGACCACGCCCTGGAGGTGCTCCCTGCGGGAGCGGACGGCCTGCGGGTGGTCGTAGAAGACTTCCAGGTGGTCGTTGCCCAGCAGTTCCATCGACATCGATGCGACTTCGCAGAATTCCATGGGCGCGTGACGGTAGCTCAGCAGCGGTTCGCCGGCTGCGGCCAGGGCATGGAAGGCGTGCCCTCCCTCGTGCAGCAGCGTCCGTACGTCGCCGTCGACGCCGACCGAATTGGCGAAGATGAACGGGCGGCGGGCTTCGGAAAGCGTCGACTGGTACCCGCCCGGGGCCTTGCCCTTGCGGCTGTCCAGGTCCAGCAGGCCCAGCTCGGCCATGCGGCTGAACTGGGCGCCCAGATCGGGATGAATGGTCTGAAAGATGGTCTTGGCCCCGGAGATCAGCTCGTCGACCGTATCAAACGGTTTCAGCGGGTCGCGCCCCTTGGGGTCCACGGCAGTATCCCATGGGCGCAATGTTCCCAGGCCCATGGTCTGCTTGCGGTCCTGGAAGATCTGCTTGAGCAGGGGCACGACGGTCTGGTCGACAGCGTCGTGATAGGCTTCGCAGTCACCGGGGGTATAGTCGAAGCGGTGGTAGTTGCGGAACTGGTAATCGATGAAGTCCGCGCAGCCGGCGTTGTCGGCGATTCGGCAGCGCAGATCGAGCATCTTGTCGAAAAGCTCTTCGAGCTTGTCCTTCTCCTGCAGCCGACGGTCGGCCACGGCCTGCCAGGCCCGCTGTCGCAGTTCGCGGTCGGTCTGGTAGAGGTAGCGACTCATCTGGGGCAGGGTCTGTTCCTTGCCCTCAAACTCGACGGTCATCGCCCCGGTCAGCGTCTGGTATTCCTGGCTGAGCAGGGAGACTTGCGTCGAGAGTTCGACGTTTTCTTCGCGGAACAACTCGACCTCCGTGCGGATGTCACGGAGGTAGACTTCGTACCGGTCGGCATGGAGGGGAAAGCTGTCCCAGGCGTCCAGGAACTTGCGGTCGAGCTTGTCCGACCAAGTCTGCAGCTTGGGCCCCACGGTCTCGACGAAACGCTTGTACGCCTCGGCCCGAGCGTTGTCGTCGGTCTGGCAGGTCATGTTGATGTAGAGGATAGCCCGCGTCTGCCCGATCGCCGAGCCCAACTCGCTGCGGTCGAAGATCCACTTTTCCAGATCCTCGGCCGACTCGATGGTCCGTTCGTGGAGTTGCCGGTACAGGCCGACGACGGTGTCGACGTCCTGCAGGTCTGCGTGGGCAGGGACGAACGTTCGCGGCTGATATGGTTCCAGGGCCTTGTCGCCAAGGACGCTGGTCGGTTGCTCGATTTTCATGGGGCCTCCTGGTTGGTTTGCCGGTTGCAGTCGATGCCGATAGCTTTACCGCGCGAGGACAACCGGGTGCAAGAACGTTCCCTCGGCTTGGACTTTGTCGTAGGATATGCGCATCATCCAGGAAGGAGAGCGGAAATGAACACATCGCATTGTCTGCTGCTGATCATCCTGATCGCGGGCTTTGCCCTGTCTGGACAGGCCATCGCACAATCGCCGGCCGATACGCAGAAGCTTGCCGCTGCCATCCGTCGGGCCGGCAAGGTTTCTCGGCCGCTGGGACAGGACCCGCTGGAAGGTTTCGCTTTACGGCCGTCCCAGAGCCCGGTGAAGATCGAAACACTTCGGGGCCCGGAACAGAACGGCCTGACGATCCGCGCCGCGACGAAAGGTCAGCCGGACAGCATATGGTCGTACCAGCTCTCGGCAGCTCTGGCAGAGAAGATCGACAAGGGTGACGTGATCTACGTCAGCTTCCGCATTCGGGCCATTGCCAGCCGGGCAGAAACCGGCGAGGCGATGACCGAGTTCGTCATCGAACGGGGCGGACCGCCCCACGACAAGATCATCACCGCGCCCGCCCTGGCCGGGGGCGAATGGAAGTGGATCCACCGGGCGACGCGGGCGCATCTGTCCCTGTCGGCCGAGAAACTCATCGCCCACTTCCGCCTGGGCTACCCGGATCAGACCATCGAGATCGCCGACCTGCAGGTGATCAATATGGGTCCGAAGGTCCAGCCCGACCAACTGCCCGACACGGCTGGGGACTATCCGGGACGCTCCGGCGATGCCCAATGGCGCAAAGAGGCCCTGGTACGGATCGACAAGATCCGCAAGGCAGATCTGAAAATTGAAGTGGTATCTGCCGACGGCGCTCCGGTTGCCGATGCGAAGCTGCAGATCAAGCAGATCCGCCAGGGCTTTCCGTTCGGCTCGGCCGTCTCGGCCTGGTCGCTGACCGACGATTCCGCCGACGCCCGGATCTACCGACAGAAGGTCAGGGAGCTGTTCAACTATGCGACCATCGAGAACAACCTGAAGTGGCCCATGTGGCAGAGGCACAGGCAGAGGGGCATTGACGCGGTGAACTGGCTGAACGAGAACGGCCTGGACGTGCGGGGCCATTGCCTCGTCTGGCCCAGCTGGCGTCACCTTCCCAAAGACCTTCGCCAGTTGGAGGAGGAGCCCGATCAACTGTCCCGGGCGATACTGGAACACATTCGAGACCAACTCGGGGCGCTGAAGGGCAAGCTGGTCGACTGCGACGTGATCAACGAACCCTACACCAACCACAACCTGATGGACATCCTGGGCGACAAGGGCATGGTCGACTGGTTCGCCGCCGCGGCCAAGGCGGCTCCGAACCTGCGGCTGTTCATCAACGACTACAGCATCGTCTCCGGCGGAGGTACCGACGCACGCCACCAGGACCACTACGAGAAGACCATCCGCTACCTGCTGGACAACGATGCACCGCTGGGGGGCATTGGCGTGCAGAGCCACTTCGGCCAGACGCTCACGCCCCCGACGCGCGTGCTGCAGATCCTCGATCGCTTCGCGAAGTTCAAGCTGCCGATCCACGTGACCGAGCTGGACATCGATACCGATCATCAACAGCTTCAGGCCGACTACTTCCGCGATTTTCTCATCGCTGCATACAGTCATCCTGCCGTTGAGGCGATCATTCTGTGGGGCTTCTGGGAGGGCAGGCACTGGAGGCCTCGCGCTGCTTTGTACAACAGGGACTGGTCGATCCGGCCTCATGGGAAGGTCTGGCAGGAGTGGGTTCTGGGCAGATGGCGCACCGACATCGCCACCACGACCGACAAGAAGGGCAAGCTCGAAACCCGCGGTTTTATTGGCGAATATGAGTTGACCGTCCGGTCGGGCGACGCGACCAGAACCACGCGGTTTACCCTTGGCGCCGAAGGCAGAACCGTTCGAGTCGAGCTGCCTTGAGAGGCGATGCAAGCAGAGAGTTTGATTGCACGGACATACGAATAAGGAAAAATATGCAGACGGGACTGTTTTTTTCCGCGGTCCCTGGCCGATAAGTTGTGCAGCAGTATGACGATCTGAAATCTCATACCCACACGCCGGCGGAGGCGTACCACTGGGCGAGTACTTGGATGCCGAGGCAGAGACCTCTCGAACAGGAGCAATGATAATGGCGAAGAAGAAAGCCGCCAAGAAGACAACCAAGAAGGCCACCAAGAAGGCCGCGAAGAAGACGGCCAAGAAGGCCAAGAAGACCACCAAGGCCGCAAAGAAGGCAGCCAAGAAGACCAAGAAGACGACCAAGAAGGCTGCAAAGAAGGCCCCGAAGAAGGCGACCAAGAAGACCACGAAGAAGTCGGCCAAGCGCGCAGCCAAGCCGGCCAAGAAGACGGCGAAAAAGGCAACCAAGAAGGCTGCGAAGAAGACCACCAAAAAGGCCGCCAAGAAGAAGACCGCCAAAAAGGCTGCAAAGAAGACCGCGAAGAAAACCGCGAAGAAGCCTGCCGCCAAGAAGGCGACCAAAAAGGCAACCAAGAAGGCCCCGAAGAAGGCTGCGAAGAAGACCTCAGCCAAGAAAACGACCAAGAAGGCCACCAAGAAGGCCAAGAAGTAACTCGTCAACTTCAGCGCTTCTGCATGCAATGCGAGGCTGTCTCTGTCAGGGACAGCCTCTTTTTTGTTCTGCCCCCCGGACTTGGATTCGCCTCCCGGATCCCTATGCTATGGCATAGGAAGCACACGATTGACCGGAAGGAAAGCCCATGTCCGAGAATCGATTCGACCTCAAACGTTACACCGACCAGCTCTATGACCGGGCCAAGCGGAAGCTTGCTTGTCCGACCCAAAGTCCCGATACGTGGGCAGAATGGCAGAAGCAGATAAAAACCAAGGCTGCGGAACTGCTGGGCATCGCCGAGAGAAAGGCCCCGCTGAGCGTCCCGGCCGAGACTGTCCACGAAAAAGACCGAGGCCTGTTCGTCCAGCGCAAGCTCGCCCTGGACGTCGGCGAAGGAGTCGAAGCGCCGATCTACCTGCTCGTGCCCAAAGAGGCGAAGCTGCCCTATCGGCCGGTGATGGTCTTCCACGGCCACAACGATTCAATCCAGCCGGTGCTGGGCAACTATGAATCCGAGCAGTTCGCCGAGGAGAACAGGGCCCGGGATGGCAACTACGCCCAGGCCCTGGTCGAGGCGGGCTTCCTGGTCTGCGGCGTCGAGCAGCGGGGCTTCGGCCAGAGGCAGAGCGACAAGGAGGGCACGGCCTGGTCGTGTCGCCACCAGTCGCTGGCGTACATCATGCAAGGATTGACGTCGATCGGCCTGCGGTGCTGGGACGGCATGTGCGCGATCAGCTGGCTGCTCGGCCAGGACGAGCTGCCCCTGAAGCCCGGCTCGCTGGGCTGCACTGGCAACAGCGGAGGGGGCACGACAACGCTCTGGCTGACGCTGCTGGATGAGCGGATCAGCGCAGCGGTTGTCGGCTCGTATTTCTGCTCGTTCGAGAAGTCCATCCGGGACCAGTGGCACTGTGAATGCAACTACATCCCCAACGTGCTGCAATGGGGTGAGTTGGGGGACTTCGCCGCGGCCATCGCGCCCAGGCCCCTGCGTTTGATCAATGGGGAGAAAGACCCGATCTTCCCCATCGGCGCAGCGCGCGAGCAGTTCCAGACGGTCTTCAAGGCCTACCAGCTGCTCTCGGCGCCCGAACGGGTCGACCTGTCCGTCCACCCCGACGAGCATCGCTACAAGCACGGGCCCAGCCGCGAGTGGTTCGATCGCTGGCTGTAACGCCTACTCCGCCGGCAGTTGAAAGCAGATCAACCTGCCGCTGCGGTCTTTCATCGCCAGGGTCCCGTCGGCCAGGGACAGGTGCCGATAGCAGTCCGAACCGAAGAGCTTCGAGGTCTGGGCGAGCAATTGCAGCGAGTCGGCCGAGCCGTCCAGCAGGTCGCCGAAGGCCTGGCCAGGACGATCAACCGTCCATCGGCGGCGGCGGCCATCGACCCGTGGCCGAAGCCCCGCTGCGACCAGACCTGTCTGCCCGAGCGGAGATCCACACACTGCAGGCGTTTGTCGAGCAGCCAGATGCCCAGGATTCCGGTTCCGGACAGGTTCATCGCATCGACCTTTCCCGAAGGGTGCAGTTTGTTTTTCGATCTGGTATACAGGTACCATACTGACATGTGATTGGCACATTTTGGTAGTGAAACCCAGGAGACAAATATGCGTTATGCGGTAATCATGGCCGGCGGGGCAGGCAAGAGGCTCTGGCCGATGAGTCGACTGAACCGTCCCAAGCAGTTGCTGCCCCTGCTGGGAGGCAAGAGCCTGCTGGAATCTACGGTCGAGCGACTCAAGGACAGTTTCGACCCGGAGAACATCTGGGTGATTACCAATGCCGAATACGCCGATCAAGTCCGCGCAGCCTTGGCCGAAGTGCCCGACGAGAACGTTGTCGGCGAACCGGTCGGACGCGATACGTCCAACGCCATTGCCCTGGCGGCGGAACTCCTGGCCGCCCGCGACCCCGAAGCGACCATGGCCGTCTTCACCGCCGACCACGTCATCCGCCCGGTCGACCAGTTCAGTCAGTCGGTCCAACAGGCCTGCAGGACAGCCGAGGAGAATATCGACGCTCTGGTAACTTTGGGCATCCGCCCGACCTGGCCCCACACGGGCCTGGGGTACATCGAAACAACAGGCCAGTCTGACAACGGCGTGTACCAGGTTGATTCCTTCCGCGAGAAGCCCGACCACCAGACTGCCCGGCAGTACGTCGATTCCGGACGGTACTTCTGGAACTCGGGCATGTTTATCTGGACGCTCCGGGCCATCCGCGGCGCGCTGAACCAGTACCTGCCCGCTTCGATGAAGGCCCTGGAGCCCGTCGCCCAGGCAGCCCGGGAGGGCAAGGACTATCAGCCGATTCTCGAAGAGGTCTACCCGGGCCTGGAGAAGATCTCCATCGACTACGCGGTGATGGAAAAAGCCCGGAGCGTGAAGATGGTCGAGCTGACGGCCGTGTGGCTGGACGTGGGCTCCTGGCCGGCCCTTTCGGACGTCAGCGACCTGGACAACGAGCAGAACGTGGTATCCGCCTCCAACGCCGCTCTGCTGAACACCCGCCAGAGCATCGTGGTCAGCGAAGATGACCACCTGATCGCCCTGCTGGGCATGGAAGACTGCATCGTGGTCCGCACGCCGGATGCAACATTAGTCTGCAATCGCAACAGCGCCCAGCAGCTCAAGCAACTGCTCGAACAACTCGACGAGAAGTACCTTTGATGGACCGCTGGCTGGGCGTGGATTTCGGGACGGTTCGGGTCGGCATTGCCGTCGGTTCGGATGGCGGAATCGTCAGCCCCCTTGCCGTCCTGGACTCCGGGCCGATGGACATCCTGGCCGGGCAGATCGCCCAACTGGCCAGAGATTACCAGGCGGCGGGAATCGTGGTGGGCCTGCCGCTGAACATGGACAACACCGAGGGGCCCCAGGCAAAACTGACCCGCCAGGCGGCTGCCGACCTGGCCGAGCGGATAGAGCTGGACGTGCGACTTTGGGACGAGAGACTCAGCAGCTTCGAGGCCGATGCCGCCCTGGCCGGACGATTGACCCGCAAAAAGCGCAAGGCCCGCCAGGATGCCCTGGCCGCCGGGGCGATCCTGCGGGATTTCTTCGCCGGTAACGGTCCGCAGGCCGCCGCGCAAGCAAAACGCCCGGACGATCCCGAGTAACCATCCGGATCGCCACGGGCGCCAAACCTTTCATCCGGCCGGCCAGGGCCAGTCACACCTCTTCGTCTTCGTCCTCGTCTTCTTCATTGGCCAGGGCTTCCAGAGCGGCGATGGGGTCGATGTCCATCTCGTCATCCACCTCGGCACCGCCGAATACATCGTCGGCCTCCAGCTCGACGACCTCTTCCTCGGCATCGAACTGGCCGACATAGGAGTCTTCGCTGTCTGAACCGGCGGCGCTGCTGGCCTGCTCGGCCATCTTCTGGCCTCGCGTCTTGACCGGTTTGATCTGCTGGGGCTCGCCGTCGATCTGGACGGTGAAAACGATCGGGCCGATGACCAGGCGATCTCCGGCCTCGAGCTGCTGCTCGGTAACCCGCTGGTTGTTGACGTACGTGCCGTTACTCGAGCCGAGATCCTTGACCGAGAGCATGTCGCCCTCGAGCGTCAGCTGGGCGTGCCGGCGCGACACACTGAGCAGGGGCACGCGAAGGTCGCAGTTCTCTCCGCGGCCGATGACGGTGTTGGCCGACTCGAGGGGGAAATCTTTCCTCTGGCCACTCGACTTGAACATAACCAGTTTGACATCCATAGATTGGTCCTACCTTGATCTGCGGCAAGCGGGCCTGTTGACCGGCCTGGGGGAGGCCCGCTACAGTACACTCGGAGCTAGGTTATTGTAAGATGTCAGCCGACCCCTTCAAGCAAAAAGAAGCGTCCCCCGCAGTCCGGGCCGACGCGCTGTACGTCCACGTGCCTTTCTGCGCCTCCAAATGCAGGTATTGCGGCTTCTACTCCAGAGCTCTGCAGTCGGCAGAGTCCGCCGAGGCGACCGTTCTGGCGACACTGGAGGAGTTGCGGCAGAGGCAGACCCAGCTCCAGCCGACCCTGCAGACGATCTACATCGGCGGGGGCACGCCGACGGCGCTGGGACCGGAACTGCTCGGCCACCTCCTCCAATCCCTCAGGCCCCTGCTGGGCGAGTCCGGGCAGTTCAGCTGCGAGGCCAACCCCGCCGGCCTCGATGCCCCGATGGCCCGAACGCTGTCCGCTGGCGGGGTCGATCGGGTGACCATCGGCGCCCAGTCGTTCTCAGATGCGGAACTGACCTGGCTGGGCAGGATCCATAAGCCCCAGCAGATCGCCGCCGCCGTGGCGACCTGCCGCAGCGCCGGAATCGACAACATCGGGCTGGACCTGATCTACGGCCTGCCGGGCCAGGAGCTTGCCACCTGGTCCCGGACGCTGGAGAAGGCCATCGCCCTGCAGCCGGCGCATATCAGTTGTTACGCCCTGAGCTTCGACGAGCCATCGCTGCTGTGGCAACAGCTCCAGGCCGGGCAGATCCACCCGGCCGAGGATGAAGACCAGGAGCGGATGTACTTGCTGGCCCGCGATCAGCTGCAGGCGGCGGGGTACCGGCAGTACGAGCTGTCGAACTTCGCCCGGGACGGCTTGGTCAGTCGCCACAATCTGGTGTATTGGCAGAATCGGGCTTACGTAGGCATTGGCCCGGCCGCGGCCAGCTACATCGGGGGCGTTCGCAGCAAGAATATCGAGGACATGGCCCGCTACCGGGAGAGCATTTCGGCCTGCCGTCCAGCCACGGCTGAATCGGAGCGACTCGAGGCCCGGGCAGCAATGGCCGAGTCTCTCATGCTGGGCCTGCGGCTGGTCGAGGGGGTCGACCGGGCCGACTTTGCCGCCCGATGGGGTTTCGACCCGGTGGACGCGTTTGCCTACAGTTTCTCCAAGCACCAGGCCCAGGGGTCGGTCCACGTCGAGCCGGGGCGGGTTTTTCTGGACCGGGGGGCCTATTTTATCGCCGACGCGGTATTTGCCGACATTCTCGGTGAGGTTTGAGGGTTTTTTCGGCATCAAATCCCCAGAGATCTGAGCAGAACTAAAGGATCTGCGGGATGTACCGATAATGTCAAACAGCAACGGCGGACCTTTGCCCGGGGCGTTTGCCCCGCAACGAGGCTGAATCGTACCCTTCCGAATGGTGCAAACGTGCAAATGTCGGTGATTTCAGGCCTTTGTCGATCTTGCTGACGATCGGCCTGGCCTGGCCGCAGCCTGCGGTTGCGGCTACATCAGTACGCTCCGGACTCGTTCGACTGCCGCAGTGAAGTCCGCCATTTCGTGCGCCCGGTTCGACGAAACTTGGAGTGGAAGATGTCGACGACCAACAAACCACAGATACTGCCGATCGGGGTGGACCTTGGGTCGCATACCCTGAAGGTGGCCCAGCTCTGCCACACCGAAGGGACGACCGAGCTGCTGGCCAGCGGCTGTGCCGAGCTGTCCGGATCGGTCGAGTTCGGCTCGGCCCATTGGGCGGCGAAGATCGGCTCGCAGCTGAAGAAGATCCTCAAGTCGGGCCCGTTCAAGGGCAAGGCGGCGATCGTCTCGCTTCCGGCCGAGGCGACGTTCGTCCAGCACGTCAAGATCCCCAAGGTCCCTGCCGCTCAGCAACTGGCGGCGATCGAGCAGGAGGTGGCCACCAAGCTGCCCTACTCGATCGACGACGCGGTGCTGCAGCACATCGTGGCCGGGGAGGCCTTCGGCGAAGGCGACCCGCGCCAGGAAGTCATCGTAGTCTGCTCTGCCCGCAAAACGGTCGAGCTCTGCGCCAAGATGCTGACCCGGGCGGGCCTGGACACCCAGGCGATCAACATCGAACCGTGTGCGATTGTCGAGTGCTTCGCCCGCCTCTTCCGCCGGGCCTCGGACGCTTCCCGAACGATCATGTTCATCGACATGGGCGAGCTGACCACGCAGGTGGTCTTCTCCCAGGGCTCGCGGATCGTCTTCGCCCGGAATCTCAAGCAGGGCGGGCGATCTTTGATGGCCACGGCCTCGAAACGACTGAACCTCGAGCCGGACCAGTTGCAGTCGATGCGATTTGAGATTCTGGCCGGGCGCGAGACGCAGATCAGCCCCGACCAGCTTTACGAAGCGATGAACGAGCCGGTCGACCTGTTCGCCAAGGAACTGCTCCAGTGTGTGCACTACTACGAATCGGTCTTCCGGAACCAGTCGATCGAGCGGGCGATCTTCGTGGGGGGCCAGGCCTATGACCGCCGCCTGTGCCAGATGATCGCCCGGAAACTGAATCTCCCCGCCCAGATCGGCGACCCGTTGGTTCGGGTCGCCCGACGTGAGGGATCGAACCTGACAACGACAGACCCCCTGCCCAACTGGGCCGTGGCCGTGGGCCTGTCGCTCGGCGGCGAACGGGCTGCCTGAGGTGCGACCATGAGTACGATCAATCTACTGCCGAAAGACTTCTACAAACGTCGCGAGCAGATCCGCATCAGCGCGATCGGCACGAGCTTGTTCCTGATCGTGATGACCGGCGTGGCCTGGGCCTCGATGAAGAGCCAGGACTCCCACGACCAACTGGCCGTCAAACGCCAGCAGGTCAACCAGCGATACCTGGAGGCCAACCAGGTCATCCAGAAGATGCACGCGCTGGAACAGCGCCGCAAGGCCATGGCCACCAAGGCCCACGATACCGCAGAACTGATGGAACGCATGCCCCGAAGCTACCTGCTGGGCCTGACGACACAGCTGTGCCCGAAGAACGTCTCGCTGCGAGAGTTCCAGCTGATTACCAAGCCCGTCCAGCCGGGGACGATGACCAAGTTCCAGCAAGCCCAGGCCGCCCGGACAGGCGAACCCGTCCAATACAGCCAGGAGATCCTGCTGACCGGTTACGCCAAGAGCAAAACCGACAAGCCCGTGGCCAAGTTCCTCGAAGCTTTGGAGCGGTCGCCCCTGATCGTTCGGGCAGACCTGGAATCCAGCGTGGACATCAAAGACAAGGACCTGGCCATCCGCGAGTTCAAGTTCCACCTGTACCTCGCCGGCGACATCGACGTGATGGAAGTGGAACGCCCCCGCGGTGATACCTCGATCTCCCTGGCCCCCGCACCACGGCCGGCCAACTAGGCCCCCAAGGAGCTTTACCATGAAACCCGGACTTCGAGAACTGGTCTTCTTCCTGCTGCTGCTGGGCATCCCCGCGGCGACCTGGTGGTTCGTCTTCAAGCCCAACGAGGCCAAGGCTGCGCAAATGGAGAAAGACATCAACGCCAAGGCCCACAACCTGGAACAGGTCTCCAAGGCCTCGGCAAACATCGAAAAACTGGAAGCCGAAATCAAGACCCTCGCCAGCGCCATGGAGTACTTCCGGGGCAAGCTGCCCAACCAGCGCCAGATCCCGGCGATCCTGCAGGAAATCTCCGTGCTGGTCGAACAGAACGAACTGAAACTGGTCAGTATCAGCCCGGTTGCCAGTAGCGCCGTAATCAAATACGCCCAGGACGATCATTACGCCGAGCAGGCCATCGAGGTCAAGCTCCAGGGGGACTACATGGCGTTCTACGCGTTCCTCCAGGACCTGGAAACCCTGCCCAGGATCACGCGGATCCAGAAGCTGACCATCGAAGGCGCTACCCTCACCGAGGCCAAACAAGCCGAGAAAGCATTCCAGGAAGGCAAACCCGAAGCCGTCCGTGTGCCGATGGGCCACGTCAGCGTCAACTTCCTGGTCTCGATCTTCTACGACAAGAATCCCAAACAGGATTAAGCCATGCAGCCGCAAGAAGAAAACAACGCATACGCAGACCAGGCCGAACAGCCCCAGCCCCAGGGCGCTGAAGGCATGGACACCTTCGGCTCGGATCAGCAGGCCTCTGAACCCAAGGCGACGCCCAGTGCGCCGATGAACCCGGTTCGGCGGAAGAAGAAAAAGCCGATCGACCTGTCCTTTGTGACCCTGGGCATCCTGGCGGTAACCGGGGTGGCAGGACTGTACCTGATCAAGACCAAGTGCGGCCCGCAGTCCGCCTCGGCCTCGCAGGTCCAGACACAGCAGCAGATTGATCTGGCCTTGGTGCAGCTGTCGACAGTGGACCCCAGGATCGAGCAGCAGACTCGAAAGCTCGTCGAGGAGATCTACTACGAAGCCGCCCAGAGGCAGATCCCGGAAGATCAGGTCGAAAACAACCCGTTCCTGCTCCAGCTGACCCCTGTGCTGGTCGACCAGTCGAACCAGTCGCAGGACCTTTCGGCCGAGGAGATCGCCGAACTGCATGCCCGCGCCCAGGCCGAACAACGCAAGCGTAAGTGGGCCGAGTACGCACAGCTGCTCAGCACGCTGGAACTCAGTTCGACGATCGTCCGTCCGGACGGCAAGAGCACGGCCCTGATTAACGATTTCGTCCTCTACCAGGGCGAGACCATCCAGGGCTGGAAGATCGTTGAGATACGTCCTGAAGAGGTCCTGCTGATTCGCGACGACTTCTCGATCGTGATGAAGATGTCCTCCCGCTGAACCGAGCAACGCCCCAAGACGCCACCGACACACCGAAACGCCATCGGAGGATGACACAATTGGCCGGCCAAAGGCGCAATGACCAGAGAAAGCCCAACCCGTCGCAAGCTGCCCCAGCTGCGACGGGTGACGCTGTGGAGATGCCCGACCTCTGGAAACCGGAGGAAGGGGATGCTGCGCCAGGCGGGCCGGCCGGTCTGCTTGTCAAGAAGGGACTGGTCCACTCGGACCAGTTGGCCAAGGCACACGGCGATCAGAGCAAGAACCCCAGCCTCTCGTTGATCAATGCACTGGTCAAGAACAAGGCCTGCAGCGAAGAGGAAGCCTACCAGGCCGTCAGCGAATATTTCAACCTGCCCTTCATGCACGTAACCGCCGCGGATTGCGACCCGTCCTTGCTGGGCGTGGTGCCCCTGAACTTCCTGAAGTCCAAGGGGCTGCTGACGGTCAAGAACGAGGGACGCAATACCCTGGTTGTCACCTCCGACCCGGCTGACATGTTCGTCCTGGAAGACGTCGCCAGACGCCTTGGCTCGCCGGTTCGCGTGGCCGTTGCTCCGCCCAGCCAGATTGCCGCGGCGATCGAGGGTCTCTCGGCCAGCCCCGACGAGCAGGTCAACGAGATCATCAAGGACATCGCCGAAGACGCCGTAGAAGTCCACGAAGGCCAGGACGACGAAGTAGCCGACCTCGAGTTGGCCGCCGGCGAGAGTCCGGTTATCCGCTATGTCAACTACCTGATTTCCAACGCCGTCCGCGAAGATGCCAGCGACATTCACATCGAACCGACCGAGTCGCGCCTTCGCGTCCGATTCCGCATCGACGGAATCCTCTTTGAACAGCAGGCCCCGCCCGGTGCGATGCATGCAGCCATCATCTCCCGACTGAAGATCATGGCCAATCTGGACATCTCCGAGCGACGCCTGCCCCAAGACGGCCGCATCCGTGCGACGGTCCACGGGCGTACGGTCGACCTGCGTGTCAGCACCCTGCCGCTTACCACCGGCGAGAAGTGCGTCATCCGAATCCTGGACAACCGGTCGATCTCCGTGGGCCTGGAGAACCTGGGCATGCGCAAGGAGAACCTCGAGGCCTTTACCGAACAGATCCTCGAGCCGCACGGCGTGGTTCTGGTAACCGGGCCGACGGGAAGCGGCAAGAGTACGACGCTGTACTCGGGCCTGCAGGTCATGGACGGCGATACGCTGAACATTTCCACCGTCGAGGACCCGGTGGAGTACCAGCTGGATTTCGCCAACCAGGTCAACGTGCACGATTCCATCGGAATGAGTTTCGCCGCTGCGCTGCGATCGCTGCTGCGGCAGGACCCGGACGTGATCATGGTCGGCGAGATCCGCGACGAGGAGACCGCCCGGATCGCCACCCAGGCTGCCCTCACCGGACACATGGTCCTTTCGACGCTGCACACCAACGACGCGCCATCGAGCATCACGCGACTGATCAACATCGGCATAGAGCCGTTCCTGATCGCCGCGGCGCTGAATGGCATCCTCGCCCAGCGGCTGGTCCGGCGGATCTGCTCGAACTGCAAGCAGCCGGTTGAGAAGGTCAACGATTCGCTGAAGGAGTACCTCGACAAGGCGGGTGTCGAGGCCAAACAGCTGCATTACGGTGCCGGCTGCGACCAGTGTCGCGACACCGGCTATAAGGGTCGCGTCGGCATCCACGAGTTCCTCGTGCTCACCGACGAGATCCGCGACCTGGTCACCAGCAACCCGACGCTGGGCGATCTTCGCCGCATGGCGCGCCAGTCGGGCATGGTATCGCTGCGGCAGGACGGGCTGATCAAGGCTGGACAGGGGCAGACGACGGTCGAAGAGATTCTTCGAGTCACCGAAACATAACCGAGAAGGAATCGGGCATGAACCTGCAAGAAGTATTGATCAAGGCTCTGGAGACCGGGGCCAGCGACGTGCACATCGTACACGGTCGGCCTCCGCTGTTCCGCACCCACACCGTGCTCGAGCCGGCTGAGGGGTATCCCGAGGTGACCAGCGACGAGATCCAGGCCTTCATCCGCGAGATGGTCGACGAGAAGCGTGTCGCAGCCCTGGATGAACACAAGGACCTGGACTTCTCGACATTTGTCGAGGGCTACGGGCGATTCCGTGTCAATGCCCACCACCAGCGGGATACGGTTGCCCTGGCTTTCCGGTCGATTACCGACGAGGTGCCCCCGCTGAGCAGCCTGGGCCTGCCCCCGGTAATCGAGACGTTGACCGAACTGCCCCGCGGGCTGGTGCTGGTTACCGGCGTGACCGGCTCGGGAAAATCGACGACGCTGGCATCGATGCTCAACGAGGTCAACCGCACCAAGCAGGCGCACATCATCACGCTGGAAGACCCGATCGAATACGTGCTGCACGACGACCGATGCGTCATTGAACAGCGCGAGGTCGGGTCGGACGTCATGGGCTTTGCCGGCGGGCTGAAGTACGCCCTGCGTCAGGACCCGGACGTGATCATGGTCGGCGAAATGCGAGACCTGGAGACGACCTCGGCTGCGATTACCGCCGCCGAGACGGGCCACCTCGTGCTTTCGACCCTGCACACGCAGGGCGCCGCGCAGACCATCGAGCGTATCATCGACATCTACCCGGGCGATCAGCAGAACCAGATCCGGGCCATGCTCTCGACGACCCTCCAGGCCGTCGTTGGCCAGTGTCTGTTCAAACGGATCGACTGCCCGGGCATGGTGCCTGCCTGCGAGATCATGCTCTGCAACTCCGCGATCCGCAACTGCATTCGCGAGGGCCGTATCCACGAGATCCCCAACATCATCGAGACCAACCGCGCAGGGGGCATGTGCACGCTGGACGACTCGATCAAGGGCCTGGTCCTCAATGGGTACATCACCAAGGAACAGGGCCTGACCCGTGCGGTCAACCCATCCGGTCTCCAGAAACAGCTGACGCTGTAGGAAAACGACCATGGCCAAGTTCAAATACGAGATTCGCGACAACTCGGGCAACATCTCCGGTGGCGTGCTCGAAGCGGAGAACCTTTCTGCCGCGACCAGCCAGGCCCGCAACTTCGGCGGGTACCTGGTCAACATCGTACCGGTCGGCGGGGACGGAGCCAGCTTCCTGGAGAAGTTGCAGAACTTCCGGGTGGAGTTCGGCCCGGGGCTCAAGGACGTCTACACCTTCACCAACCAGCTGGCGGTGATGATCCGGGCGGGCATCAACATCCGCAACGCCATCGCCGACATCGGCGAACAGGTCGAGAACGTCAAGTTCAAGGAGATGATCCGCCAGATCAAGGACGACGTGGAATCGGGCAAGCCGCTGTCGGACGCGCTGGCCAAGTATCCAAAGACATTCCCGCCGCTGTACGTAAACATGGTCCGGGCCGCGGAGCTTTCGGGCAACCTGGCCCACATGCTCGGACGGATATCGGCGACTCTCGCTGCCCAGGTCGAGACGCGTTCGATGGTCCGCGGAGCGATGGTCTACCCGGCGATTCTGGGTATCCTGGCGGTGGGAGCCACCATCTTCCTGCTGACCTGGGTCCTGCCGAAATTCACGGGCGTCTTCAAGGGCAAGGAACAACACCTGCCCAAGCCGACGAAGATGCTGATGGGTCTGAGTTGGTTCCTGCGCAGCTACTGGCAGGTGATCGTCGGTGCCATCGGCGCAGCGGCCGTGGCATTCCGATTCGCCATCAAGACCCCGACCGGGGCCCTCTACTGGGACCATACCAAGCTGAAACTGCCGCTGTTCAAGCGGATGTTCCGGGCGATGTACATTGCCCGTGGCCTGCAGACGATGGGTGAGCTGATCAACGCTGGCGTACCGATGCTCGACACGCTGCAGATTACTGCCGACGTATCCGGCAACCGCATTTACAGTGACATGTGGGAGGATGTGAAGAACTCGGTCAAGGAGGGATCGAAGATCGCCGACCCGCTGAACCGGCACAATATCCTGCCGCGCAACGTCATCCAGATGATCGCTGCCGGCGAGGAATCCGGTAACCTCGGCGAGGTGCTCAACGAGGTCTCCACGTTCTATCACCGGGAACTGCGAGACACCATCAAGGCGGTGACCTCCATGCTCGAACCGATCATGATCGTGTTCATGGGCGTGGTGGTCGGCTTCATCGCGATGAGTATCATCCTCCCGGTCTTCAAGATGTCCAGCATCGCCAGCGGAAAGTGAGGTTGCCGTGCAGGCCAACCTTTACAAACAGAAGCGAACTTCGGGCTTCAGCCTCGTGGAGGTCCTCATGGCGGTCGTGCTGATTGCCATCGGGGTCACCGGTCTGCTCTCGGCCATGGCGGCCGGGACGCAGACGAATGCTGCCGGCAGAGACCTGGCCACCGGGTCCTTCCTGGCCCAGGAGATCCGCGAGTACACCCTGACCCTGCCGTTCTACGACCCGCAGGGAGAGGACTCGACCACCATCGGGCCCAACGGCTCGAATCCGGTCAATTTCGTCGACGACCTCAATGACATGAAGAACGTCACCTACAGCCCGCCGATCGACGGCCAGTTCAACAAGATCACGGACATGGCCGACTGGTCGCAGACGGTTACCGTCTCCTGGAGGGACCCCAAGAACCTGACCAAGACCGTGGCCGATGGGTCGTCCGAGATCGTCTACGTCGAGGTGACGATCAAACACGGCAGTGAATCGGTTCTGACCACCGGGTGGATCGTAGCGGAATAGGCGGCCCTGCTGCCCTGCTCCAGCCAGGAGGAAATGTGATGAATACGCTTCGACACAGACGGGGCTTGACCCTGATCGAACTGCTTGTCGCGGTGGTGCTGATGGCCATCGTCATGGGCTCACTGGCCGTGGCGATGCACGCCTCTGTCGACAACTACACCACCAACGAATCGATTGCCGTAGCCACCCAGGCTGCTCGATCGGTTCTTAACCGGATCGCCGATGACATCCGCACCGCCAACGGCATAAGCGTTCCCGATACGACCACCGTGGTCATCATCCCCCAGTCGCCGACCGTCAGCGAAGTCCAGTACAAGTGGGATGGTACGAAGCTGACCTGGACGCAGACCAAGAGCGGGATCGACAGCGTCGAGACGCTCCTGGGCGGCATGGGAGACGAGGTTTCGGTTACCAGCTTCACGGTCTCCGGGTTGTCCGGGAAAGATGCCAACGGCAAGGCGTGCATCAAGAACGTCACGCTCGTGCTGAAGGTGAAAGTCGGCGACGAGACGCAGTTGATGCGGGCTTCAGCCTCGCCGAGGCGAAACCAGACATACTGATCGGCCAGGTTGGATCGGCAAAATCCAGCGAGCCCGGGATCAATCCCCTGATTCCGGGCTTGTCTCTTTCATGTACAAGGTGAACCGGGGCGACTGGTAGACCTGGTCCATGCCGTTCTCCTGGGCCAGGGTTGCGATCTGTTCGTCCAGCCGCCGGGTGAAGAGTTCGGAGGCACCTTCGCGGTCGATCAGGATTCCTGCACTCTGGTCAAGGTACCGGCGGACGTGTCCGATGGTCCGGTCGGCATCGGCGGCTGTCTGGCGCTCCATCCGAAGGGCCTGGATGGGATTCTCGGCGTTCCGGACTTCCGGGTCGTCTATCGACCGCGGCTCGATGACATGGATGACCCTGCCTGTCAGGTAGTGCATGATCCTGCCGGCCTGGTGTGTCATCACGATGCTGCCGGCCGGGCGACCCGGCTGGTTCAGGAACTGGGCAACCTGGAAGGTCTGGTAATGTCCCCCGCCCCGCTGGGTGATCGGATAGCCCGCCAGGTAGGTCTGCGGGGTGTACCAGAAGACCCATCGCCCGACCTTGACCACGTTCATCGCCAGGCAGATCCCACCGAAGACCATCGCCGCGCGAAGGGCTGCCTGCCGGACGTTGGCTTGTTTCCGCCGGGCCGCGGCAGCAACCACCCACTGGAGCCCCAGGAACACCAGCCAGATGAACATGGGCACAACGGGGATCATGTAGCGGCTGCGGACGGCATCGGCGTTGACGCCCAGGGTGTAGAGCAGCAGCAACAGGAAGACCGTAACGGCCGCCAGGGGCCGACGTGCTCGGATCTGCAGCACCGAACCGATCACCCAGAAGATCGCCAGGGGGATCCCGACCGAGAAGATGAACTCCTGGCTGATCAATCCTTCCGAGAGCACCTCCAGCCAGTTCCGGGTCCCCAGGCCCATCTGCTGCAGGTAGTACATCAAGACATTGTCGGGCTTGAGCAGACTCCTGGCGTACCCGACGCTATCCTGCACAAGCGCCTTGGCCCAGAGATACTGTATGCCCACCGATGCACAGCTGCCCAGAAAGATCAGACCCGAGCCGACCACGCGGCGCATCGGCCGGGCGCTTCGGTCAAGCAGGACTCCAGCACTGCAGGCCGAGAGAGCCAGCAAACCCGGTGAGCGGACCCAGGCGGCTGCGAATGCACCGACCAGCAACAGCGGAGTCCACGTCCATCGCCCTTTGCCGAAACGGGTCCAGCTGTAGAGCACGAGCCAGAACAACAGAGTAAAAGTCTGGTCGGAGAGAATCTCGTGGGCGGAGAGATAAAACCGGTAACTGACCGCCGTGATCGCCGTGACCAACAGGGCGGTCTTGGCGTCGGTCCAGTGGCAGAGCGTCCGCCAGATCAATACCAGCGACGCCAGACCGGTCAGCGATAACCAGATGTTCAGCAGGAAGACCGGTTGATCGGTCAGCAGGTAGAACGGCGAGATGATCCAGGACATGCCCGGCGAGACGTAGTTGCAGGGCTCGCCGTTGAAGACGTACCCCTCTCCGGCCGCCAGCGACCTGCCCAGGCCCAGGTACAGTGCCGAGTCTTTCGACGGCCACCAGGAACCGCCCGTACCGAGCAGGTACACCAGGACAATGCCGATCCAGATCGCCATCTGCCATCGGCGCCAGTTCGGCCAATCTACGTCGACCAGGGGGCTGAGGGCGGCCTCTGCGCGGTCCGGTTCTATCCTCGTCCGTGGCCGAGCAATCGTTCTGGAACCATCACCGGTTTCAGTCAAACCGTCGTCTCCCAGATTCGCAGGCCGTAGGGACTGAGCGTTACCGGAACGACCGAGAAGCCCGCCTGAATGATCTGGTCGAGCATCTTTCGTCGCACCGTCCGGTCGGGCCCAGCCAGGATGGTCACCGACCCGCCGTCGCCGCCGGCACCGTTGACCTTCCAGCCCCAGGCGTTGTACTCGGCGGCCAGGTCGATGATCTGCTGATGGCCGGGGCTGATGAGATTTTCATTCAGCTGTCGCTGGGCCTCTGTGTTGCGTTGCATCACCTGTCCGAAGACCCGCAGGTCCTCGGCGTACAGGGCGTCGCAGCCCTCTCGGGCGGCCCGTCGCAGGGGCTGGAGGGCGGGTGCTTCGGGGCCGGCCTCTTCCAGCGACCGGATGACCATTTCGTGGACCTTGCTGGAGGAATGCGGCTGGCCGACAAAGACCAGGGCGATGCGGCTCTCCAGTTCCCACCAGAGCGTGTCGGAGATCTTCACATGGCTGACAGCACATCTGGGGTAGTCGAACATGTCGATGTAGCTGATTCCTCCATAAGCCGAGGCCACCTGGTCCTGAATGCCGCACTGCTGTTTGAGCAGTTCCGTTTCGATCTTGTGTGCAGCCAGGGCGACTTCGTGCGGCGTCATGCGCCCGGGCGTCAGGCAGTCCAGTGCGCCGATCAGCGCCACCGAAACCGCCGCCGACGTGCCCGTCGACGCCCCGGCCGGACACTCGCTGTAGATCGATACGTCCAGGGCCAACTCGTCGGGAATGCCCATGTAATCCAGGGCGGCCTCCAGCAGCGGGTGCTTGTCGTAGACCCCGCCGGGCAGGTCGATGCCGTATCTGTCCGAGAAATTCTCGGCGTGGATGATGATGCGGTCGGGCTGATCGTCGCGCCCGACGATCCGCATCTGCACTTCGGCATGAGGATAGACCGACAGGTTGCAGATGCAGCCGTGGCCGGCGAACCAGGTGTCGGTCCAGCCGCCCAGGTCGCAGATCCGCATGGGCGCTACGCTGTTGACAATCCGTCGTGCAGAAGGTTTTTCCATGTCAGCTCCTTGGACTGGCGGGGATTATAGGCTTCGACGGTAACTGGCCTCAAGAGAGAACTGGCCGAGGCAAACCGTACTGGCCTGAACACATCCCAGGCGGTACACTGCAACAGGTCCGCCTGCACGACGAGGCGGGCCCCAGGTGAGAAACTGCTTCAGGGAGGCCCTGCCATGAACCGCTACCGAATCGCACTTCTCCTGCTGCCGGCAGTCTGGCTGGCTGTTGCGGCCGCTGCGGCTGAGCCCGATCCGTCCAACGCAGTCCCGCAGTCGGTCTTCAAGGAAATCAATGCCTTGCTGGTTGCCCCCTCCGAAGGAGACAGCCCCGAAGAGCGGGTCGAAGCCTTCAAGGCCCAGCTTCACAACGCCCTGCAGGTCGCGGCCGAGGCCGAGATGAAATACCCCCGCGCCGAGAACCTCTATCTGCTGCGCGAGAGGATGCTCCTGATCGCCGACGTGCTGCAGATCGAACTGCAGGACCCGACCGCCCAGAAGACCAAGAACGCTGTGGCCCGGCGCATCGTCGAGTCCGACGCGCCGGTGGAATCGAAGTATGCCGCCGACCAGATCATCCTGCTGGACAAGCTGGATTCGCTGCCGGCCGGCCAGATCCGCGCCGAACTGCTGAAGTTCGTCTTCCGCTATACCGGCACGGACCAGGAAGTGCCCGCCAAACTCTACATCCTCGCGGTGGCCCAGAAGCACAGCCAGGACCACCTCTACAAGAACCTGCTGGATAATCTCCAGGCCAACCACAACCAGGACCCCGGCGTCCGGGCCATCCTCCGCCAGGCGGGCCGCGGACAGGATATCGGCAAGCCCTTCGATATCACCCTCAAAAAGATCGACGGGACCAGCCTGAACCTGCCGGAAGACCTGGCCGGCAAGGTCATCGTCATCGATTTCTGGGCCACCTGGGTACCCGACGCAGCCGGGTTCGCCATGCAGCTCAAGAAGATCCGCAAGACATTCCCCGAAGAGAAGGTCGCCATCGTCGGGATCAACCTCGACAAGGCCTCCCACCGCGACCGCGTCCAGCAGTTCATCAAGACCCACGAGCTGAACTGGATCCAGACCTTCAGCGGACGCTACACGCGAGACCCAGCCGCCAGGCAATTCTCCCTCTTCGCACCGGACGCCAAGATCCTCACCCTCGTGCCCAGCCACTGGGTCGTCGGGGCAGACGGCAAGATCATCGCCGACGAAGCCATCGCCACCGCCGCCGACCCCGACCGCCTGGAACGGACGATCCGCAAGGCCCTGAAGCAGGCCGAAAGCAACCAGGCAGGGGACAAGCCATGAAAGCCCCAGCCATGACCGTCCTGGTTGCTGCAGCGGTCTGCGGAAGCCTCAGCTGCGCCCCGCGCAGCCAGACAACACCGGCCTCCGCGGTCGACCCGGCCGAGTCGTTGGGCAGAAAACTCGAACTCATCCAGGACCAGCTCGATGAGCAGTTGGCCGAGAACGAATCGCTCCGGCAGACCAACCGCCGCCTGCTGATAGAAATCGAGCACCTCCGCTCGCGTGACAAGATCCTGTCCAAACAACTCAGCGAGGCGCGATTCGATGTCCGCATGCTGGGCCGACAGATCGACGCGCTGAAGAACCTCAAACACGAGAACAAGGCACTTAAGACCCAACTGGAAGAGGCAAGGCAGATCAACGCCGCCCTGCACCGGAAATTCCAGGCCCTGCAGGACCAGTAACCCCACAATCCGCACCGGCGGTTGCCAAGCCCGCCCCAGCACGCTAGACTCCCGCCCATGCGACTGGTACTGACAGGACAAGTAGGTCTGGACAAACGCCCTTACGCCGATCTGATCGCGCGGATCGCCCGTGAGGAAGGCTTCGACTGCCAGGTCTTCCACGTGGGCAACATGATGTACGACGAAGCCCCCGATGTCGCCGCGGGCCGCATCCTCGACCTGCCCCTGGGCCGACTCCAGTCGCTCCGGCGGGCGGTGTTCAAGGACATCCTGGCTGCGTCGAGAAACGGCGCCAACCTCATCATCAACACCCACGCGACGTTCCGCTGGCGACACGGGCTGTTCTGCGCGTTCGACTTCGACCAGATGAAACAGCTCGACGCGGACATCTACGTAACGCTGGTGGACAACGTCGACTCGGTCCACCACCGCCTCGGAGCCCAGGGGCACACCAACCACAGCCTCAAGGATATCATGGTCTGGCGCGAGGAGGAGATCCTGGCCACCGAACTGCTCAGCCAGGTGGTCGCAGGGCATAACCGGTACTTCATTGCCGCCCGTGGCCAGGCCGAGCAGACCGCCCGCTCAATGGTCCGCCTGATGTTCCAGCCTCAGATCAAGAAGGTATACCTCAGCTTCCCGATGTCCCACGTGATGGACCTGCCGGACCAGCTTGCCCAGATCGACGCCTTCCGCGAACAGATGAAGCAGTACTTCGTCTGCTTCGACCCCGGCGACCTGGAAGAGAAGTACCTCTGCAACGTCGCCGTCGAGGCCGCCCGCAAGGGCGAGAAAGTCGTCGAGATCGGCCAGCTCGGCGAGAAGACCACCGTCGAGACGACCGAACTGCTGAGCATCATCCCCGACATCGACGGGCAGATCTACGCGCGCGATTTCAAGCTCATCGACCAGTCGGACATGATCATCTCGCTGATCCCGGAACTGCCCAACGGCAAGCCGGGCCTTTCCAGCGGGGTCGAACGCGAGCTGCAGCACGCCCACGAGGCCACGCGCGAGGCCTTTGTCATCTGGCTGCCCGCCGCCGAGCCCTCGCCCTTCGTCACCGAAACCGCCACGCGGATCTTCCGCTCCTGCGACGAGGCGGTGGAGTACTTCCTCCAGAAAGGCTACGTGCCCAAACCCCCCTCCAATACCCTCTTCGGCTGAGACTCGGAACAGATCGGCGGAGAATTCCGGTTTTCTTGGACCCAATCTGAACGTTCCGGCCCGCCGTTTCGTTGTATAGCAGGAATGGTTCCTGATTCGTGCATTCTGACATCGCCGGCGGGACGGATTGATTTCCTCCCCCGGCCTCTAGCGTGCCTAGAATGAAATTACATCCGAGCTGCGCCCGAAGCGATGATAGGCCAGATCGGTATAGATACAGCAGCCCCCGCCCTTTACGGGGAGGTACATCATGAAATTAGACCGGATCCTGATGGACATCGAAACCCAACGGGACCTGTTTCTGCCCAAGAACCCTGCCTACACCGCCCAGGCAGGCAGGGCGGCCCCGAATATCTACAAGCTGTTCCGCTGGGCCAAACAGAACGAGGTCCCCGTCATCAGTACAGCCCTGCGGGTACGGCCCGGACATCTCGGCCCGTTCGGCGACCAGCCACATCTGATCGAACAGACCGCCGGCGAGACCAAGCTGCCCCGGACGATCCTCAAATCGCACATCGATCTGGGCCTGCGAAACGACTTCGACTTGCCGCGGGACCTGTTCGACCGCTACCAGCAGGCGATCTTCGAGAAACGGGAGACCGACATCTTCCAGCACGGCAAGGCCGAACGCCTTCTGACCGAGCTGCCCAACGGCACGGTTGTCGTCTGCGGGGCAGGGGTTGCACAGGGCATCGTCGAGGCGACCGTGGGCCTCCGCAGCCGCGGGTTCTCGGTAGTCCTGGCCGAGGACGCCGTCGTCGACTTCGACGACCCCGGCGCGGAGATGGCCTACCTGCGGATGCAGGCCAAAGGCGTCTTCTTCGCCCCGACCAGCCAGATCATCCATCCGTCGACCAAGCTGCGGGCCGCCCCGTTCAAACAGGAAAGACCAGCCGTGACGCGAAACCGCTGATCGGTCCCTGCCCGCTTGCATCCGATCGATCGTTGTGGTAATCCATCGGGCATGACTTCACAAGGCACAGAGCCATGGACGGTCCTCCGCCTGCTGAACTGGACCCGCGACCACTTCGAGAGAAACCAGGTCGACGACCCGCGCCTCTCAGCCGAGGTGCTGCTGGCCCATTCGCTCAACTGCAAGCGGATCGAACTCTACGCGCGCTTCGATTACAAACCCGACAGCCAACAGCTGGATACCTTCCGCGATTACGTGCGCCGCGCGACCAGCCACGAGCCGATCGCCTACCTCGTCGGCTCGCGCGAGTTCTACTCCCTGTCGTTCAGCGTGACTCCCGACGTCCTGATCCCGCGCCCGGAAACCGAAATGCTCGTCCAGCAAGCCCAGGATGTCCTCAAAACCCTAGACGGGCCGGGCACGCTCTGGGATGCCTGCACCGGCTCCGGCTGCGTCGCCGTCGCCGCCGCCGTGCAGGTCAAGACCCTGCAGGTCCTGGCGACCGACCTGTCGGACAAGGCCGTCGCCGTCGCCGCCGGCAACGCGGAGAAACACGGCGTGGCCGACCGGGTGACCTGTCTGGTCGCCGACGGACTGCACCTGCCCGAAACGGCAGCCGAAATGGCCCCCTTCGACGTCATCACCGCCAACCCGCCCTACATCCGGACCAGCGAGGAGGTGGCCGAGTCGGTCAAACACGAACCGGAACTGGCCCTCTACGCCGGTGAAAACGGGATGGAGATCGTCGGACCCATGATCCAGCAGGCCCCGGATCACCTCCGCAGCGAAGGGGCGCTGATTCTCGAGTTCGGCATCGACCAGGCCGACGAGATCCGCGACCGCCTCTTGGCCACAGACCTGTTCTACGAACCGGAAATCTACTCCGACCTCCAGGGCCTCGACCGCATCTGCGTGGCCATCCGGAAGTAGCCCCCGCCAACCGTCCACTACAAGGGCGAAAACGACGTAACAAGCGATGCCATTTCGGAGGCGGACTGGCGGGGGGCCGTGATTGCTGTTGCGTTTGATGGGGACAACAATGCGCCAGAGGATTACACCAGCCTGCTGGAGGGCCAACTCTGAGATCGAGATTTACTCCATAGATCTGGGCGACGAGTCTATCGAGATCGACCTGTTTGTTGACGATTCAGATAGCGGGAAGCTGAAGATCAAGTGTGTTTACTCGGACAATGCCGCCGGTGGCCCAATCGAAGCCATGGCCATCGGCCCCGTTGCCCTGTTGTATAAAAAGAACAATTCTGACTTTGATGTGTCCGGGGAAACGCAGCTGGGCGACGGCCACTAGTCCATGTTCTGCTTGATCTCGACCGTTTCGTCGCCAATCCGGATTTTAAGCAAGACCGGCCACCCATCGGCGCCTTTTATGTTGATATGGTCTGTCACACGGCTCGGAAGGTGTGTCTCGGCTTGAAGCAGGGTCATCTGCTTGCTCGTCCGGAACTGCGGATGGGCTTCCAGTTCTACCAGAAGGTGGTCGGGTTGTGGCGTCCTGACCAGCCGCTTGATGATCCATTGTGGCTTGCCGGAAACCACCATGATGGGAGTTTCTGCGGTCCGAGTCTTCGCATTATGCACCAGGCACGTGGCCTCAAGCTGCGTCGTCGAGAAAAGCTGATTCATCTCTTGTCCCGCCCACGGGAACTTGAGCTTCTTCTCGGCCTCGGCCTCCTGGCCGATCGAGCAGGAGATCAGGCAGAGGACCGCGACGACGGAGACGGCGATGGCCTGTTTCATGATGTTCTCCCTAAATGAACAGAATCCCTGAACAGGCTCATCCTACCTTCTGTGCAATCTCC
>JBKHDI010000052.1:0-26643 GCA_046541415.1 Phycisphaerae bacterium
CCGGGCGGTAGAGGATAGTCGTCGTCCGTCTCGCCGATCCAGTCGGTCAGGCGGTCGCGGAGGTCGGAGCGACGCTGCTTGAATGCGGGGTCCCAAGCGAGGTTGTTCAGTTCGTAGGGATCTTCGTTGAGGTCGTACAGGCCCAGCGGGCTGTTCTCGGTGACGACGTACTTCCAGTTGTCGCGCGTCACCAGACCGCGCCAGGTGCAGTCCATCCCCCCGGTATGGTGCTTGCGGACCACGTGCTGCAGGTAGGCCGAGTCCGGCTCGCCTTCCAGCGGCAGTCGTTTGCGGCCGGTCCGGTAGGGAGAGTAGTCGAAGCCGGGCAGTTCGCCGGGCACATCCACCCCGCAGAGGCCCAGGGTTGTCGGCAGGAAGTCGACGGCGCTGAAGACCGAGTCGACCCGTGCGCAGCGACCCTGGTAGTACGGCACGGCCCCGGCGAGAATGCAGGGGATGCGGATGGCCTCTTCCCACGGCTGGGACTTGCCCCAGTTGCCGTGGCTGCCGAGCATGTCGCCATGGTCGGAGAAGAAGAGGATGTACGTGTTGTCGCTCAGGCCCGCCTCGGCGATTGCCTCCCGAATCCGTCCGATGTTCCAGTCGAGGTTCTCGATCATCGCGTAGTAGCCGGCCAGGTTGCGCCGGGCCTGGGCCTCGATGCGAGGGATGGGCGGGACGTTGGGACGCAGGTCGATCTGGGCCGGGATGTGTCTGGCCATGAACTCCGCCGGGGCCACGTACGGTCCGTGCGGTGGCTGGACCGACAGGGCGGCGAAAAACGGCTTGGCGCCGCTTCGGCCGCCCCGCTGCTGAATGAAGTCGATCAGCAGGTCGCTCAGCGCGTCGGTCTCGTAACCGGCCAGCTTCTCCAGGTCCACTTCGGTCCCGTCGGAGGTATGGCCGTGGACGTAGCAGTCGTACTGCGAGTTGTTGTTCTCGTAGCCGATCCAGGTGTCGAACCCGCCACGCGCGGATTTGGGCACGATGTGCAAAGCGCTGCGACCTTCGGACTCCGGCCAGCCGTCGAGGTGCCACTTGCCGAACCAGGCGGTCTCGTAGCCGGCCCGACCCAGAGGCGCCGCGATGGTGGGGATCGACTCATCGAGCTTCTGCGGCGTCTGGAAGCAGCTCTTGTGCGGATGCAGGCCGGTCAGCAGCGAGGCCCGGAACGGCGTGCACCAGGGACAGCCCGCCACGGCGCGGGTGAAGGTGATGCCCTCGGCCGCCATGCGGTCGATGTTGGGCGTGGCGACGTTGGGATCTTGCATGTGGCTGGTCGCCTGGGCGCGATGCTGGTCGCCGAAGATCCAGATGACGTTGGGTTTCTCGGGGGTCGACTGGGTCATGGACTGCCTCGGATGTTGGTCAGGGGTTCCAGCAGGAGAAGATGTCAGATCACCGCGAAAATGGCAACCGGGAAACTCCGGAACGCACTTGCCGCTTCGGCCGTATACAATGGCGCAGCGGGGGATGGGCAGAGTTTGGAACCGATCATGTTTCGACGTCTGAGAATGTCTGTTGCAGCAGCCCTGGCGGCGGGAGCTTTGATTGCCCTTGCCGGCGCGGTGGGGACCGTCCCGGCCGGCTGGACATGGTGGCTGATCGCCGGGCTGGCCCTGGCCGGAGCCTGTCTGGCAGGCGCGGTGGTCTACTGCTGGCAGGAAGCCCGGGCCAACAGGGCCGACCCGGCCGACGTGGAAAGGCTCGAGCATCTGCGGGACCAGTTGCGCCGGAGCAACGAACGGCTGGAGCAGTCCGTGCTGGTCAAGACCTTCGACCTGCTGCTGACCCAGGACGTGACGATCATGTCGCTGGTGGCCCTGGCCGAGACGCGCGACAGCGAGACCGGCACGCACATTGAGCGGACGCGGAAGTACGTCAAGATCCTCGCCCGGAAGCTCCAGGACCATCCGCGGTTCCGGGACTTTTTGGACGACGAGACGATCCGCACGCTCTGGCGGTCTGCTCCGTTGCACGACATCGGCAAGGTGGGGATTCCCGACAAGATCCTGCTCAAGCCTGGCAAGCTGGCCCCGGCCGGCTTTGAGGAGATGAAGAAACACACCATCCTCGGCGGTGATGCCCTGCGCTGGGCCGAGCAGCGACTGGGCAGCAACAGCTTCCTGCAGATCGCCCGTGACATCGCCTACTACCACCACGAGCATTGGGACGGCAGCGGGTACCCCTACGGAATCGCCGGCGAAGAAATCCCCATCGCCGCCCGGCTGATGGCCCTGGCCGACGTCTATGACGCCCTTCGCAGCGAGCGTCGATACAAGCCCGCCTACGACCACCAGCGGGCCAGGCAGATGATTCTCGACGAGAAAGGCCGACAGTTCGACCCGGCCGTGGTCGACGCCTTCTGCGAATGCGAGCAGCAATTCCGGCAGATCGCCGAGCAGGACGATTCCGACGGCCAGGGCCAGTATGTCACCGACCACACAGCCCTGCATTCCGACGGGAGGATCCCGCTGTTGGATGAACAGTCGGAGTAGCCCGCGCCCGTGAGCTTAGACAAGTCGCCCGGCGAACCGCCCGATATGGGCTAAATGGACCTGCTTCTGACAATTCGCAGCCGGCGGAGACGATGGCTGCTGGCCGGGCTGCTGGACGGCCGGGCGGGCACGACCATCTGGGCGCTGTCGACGGGGCTGTTTTACCTGGCCCTGCGGGCGGTCTGGTCTGCAGGTCGGGGCCGGGAAGGCCTGGCCAATGTGGCCATGACGCCGAATTCAGCGATCTGTCTGGGTCTGGCGTTCCTGGCCGGTGGGCTGGCGATGATCGGCGTGCTGGCGCTGAGCGACCCGCACTGGGCCGAGGGACGGACCGATCGGCGCACGCAGCGTGCCTGCTGGCGCCGGCGGATGTGGCCCCTGGCGGTCGGATCGGTCTGCAATCTTCTCGGCACGGCCGGTCTGGTGCTGATCAGCCCGCTGGCCGATGCGACCGTACGCAGCGAGGCGATCAGCCTGACGGTGGGCCTGGCCGGGGTTCTCTGCCTGGCAGCGGCCTTGATGCGAGGCCAGCGGTATCGAGCCCGTCACAGCCGCAATCCCCACCAGGAGGCCTGGAACTCGGCTTGCGGCTACTTCTCGGCCGGGGCGGGACTGGCAGCGGGGCTGGGCGGGTATGCCCTGTTCGGCTGGCTGATCTGATCCCGCCTCTCAGGGCTGGATTATCACCCGGGTTCCGACCGGAATTCTCGGAAACAGCTCCAGGATGTCCCTGTCGGAAAGGCGGACGCACCCGGCCGTATCGGGCCCGGAGTTCTCGTATTCGCCATGGATGAGGATCTGCCCGCCCAATGGCGTGTTCCACGGGGGCTGTCTGCCGCGGTCGATCTCGTAGACGATGCGGTCGTAGTCGCGCTGGGTGATGATCCCCGCAGCCAGGCCGCGACGGGCGTCTTCGGCGTTGGGATAGCTCAACCCCAGCGCCCGGGTAAAGCGGGTCTGCCCCCTGCCCTGCCTGAGACAGACGTAGAACTCGCCTTCGGGCGTTTTCCGATCGCCCTCGACCTGCTTGTCGCCGGGGACCTGTCCGATGGCGGCCCGGTAGCTCTTGACGGGCAGGCCGGCATCGAAGACGGTCAGGACCTGGTCGGACTTGTCGACGCGGATCTCGGCCAGGCCCAGCGGGCCGAGGGGGCGGTCGGTCCAGACGACGGGGATTCCCGGCTGCTGGTCATGGACCTGGGCCTGTCCCTGCCGGTCGGGGCTTGCGGAGTTTCCATCGGACCCCTCGGCCAGACGCTTGACGCCCAGCAGCATCAGCAGCACCCCGGCCAGAAGCGCCAGGGCGACGATCGTCATGTTCAGGGGACTGCGAAGCGGGTTTCCAATCGGCGGGTTCATCTGGGGCATCCTGCGTGGGTGGGCCTTTCTCCGGCGGCGAGTATAGCTTGCTCGGCCGATCGACCCAAGTCGCTATTGCCCGGATCGACGCCGGCCGGTATGTTTGGGACCTTGAACCCCCCAGACACGAAGGAGTTGCCCATGGATCGCCAGTTGATCAAGAACGTCTTGCAGATGGCCCCCCCCGCCGAGGTAACCGTCGGCGGGTGGATCCGCACGGTCCGCAGCTCCAAGGGCGGATTCAGCTTCGTGCAGATCAACGACGGCTCGTGCCTGGCCACGATTCAGATCGTCGCCGACGAGAAGCTGGACAACTACGAGCAGATCACGCACCTGACCGCCGGAGCCAGCGTGCTGGTAACCGGCCAACTGGTGGCCAGCCAGGGCAAGGGCCAGTCGGTGGAGATCCAGGCTGGGCAGTTCCGCATCCTGGGCCTGTCCGATGCCGAGACCTACCCGATGCAGCAGAAGCGTCACAGCTTCGAGTTCCTGCGGGCCCAGGCCCACCTGCGGGTGCGGTCGAACACCTTCGGGGCCGTCGCACGCGTGCGGAACACGATCTGCGCGGCGATCCACGAGTTCTTCCAGCAGCGGGAGTTCATCTACGTCCACACGCCGGTGATTACCGCCAGCGACTGCGAAGGGGCCGGCGAGTTGTTCCGCGTCAGCACGCTGGACCCGCACGACCCGCCGCGCCTCCAGACCGGGCAGATCGACTGGGACGCCGACTTCTTCGCCCGCCAGGCCTACCTGACCGTCTCGGGCCAGCTGGAGGCAGAGACCTACGCCTGCGCGCTGGGCAATGTCTACACGTTCGGCCCGACGTTCCGGGCCGAGAACTCCAACACGCCGCGCCACCTGGCCGAGTTCTGGATGGTCGAGCCGGAGATGGCCTTCTGCGACCTGGCCGGCGATGCCGACCTGGCCGAGGCGTTCCTCAAGCACATCTTCTCGGCCGTGCTTGAGCGGAATCCCGAGGACATGGATCTGTTCAACCAGTGGGTCGACAAGACCGTCATCGAGACGCTCCAGCGAATCGTCGAGAGCGACTTTCAGCGGCTGACCTACACCGAGGCGATGGAGATTCTCACCGCGGCCAAGCGGGACTGGGAGTTCGTCCCGGCCTGGGGCAAGGACCTGCAGACCGAACACGAGCGATACCTGACCGAAGAGACCTTCAAAAAGCCGGTCATCGTCACCGACTATCCATCGAGCATCAAGCCCTTCTACATGCATCTGTCGGACGACGGCAAGACGGTGGCGGCGATGGACGTGCTGGTACCGAAGATCGGCGAGATCATCGGCGGTTCGCAGCGCGAAGAGCGCCTGGACGTGCTGACCGACCGGATGGAGCAGGCGGGCATGGACGTCGAGGCCTACTGGTGGTATGTCGACCTTCGCCGCTACGGCAGCGTCCCGCACGCGGGGTTCGGCCTGGGCCTGGAGCGGACGGTGCAGTTCTGCACGGGCATGAGCAACATCCGCGACGTGATCCCCTTCCCCCGCACGCCGAGGTCGGCAGACTTCTGAGCCCGCGGGCGCGCATATCATGTCATCCTCGCGCGTCGGACGCAGCGGGTTTACCCTCATCGAACTGCTGGTGGTCATCGCGATTATCGCCCTGCTGGTATCCATCCTCCTGGCGTCGATCTCCCGGGCCAAGCCGATCGCCAGGCACACCGTCTGCCAGGTCAACCTGGGAAACCTGGCCAACCGGATCCCTCTCCACACGCCCGACTTCGGTGGTCAGGCCCCGCCGCACAACAACGAGCCGGTCGGCGCGTGGAACCACAACATGATCGGCCGACACGAACTCCCAATCGGGGCGGGAAAACACGGGACTCAAGCCCGCAGAGCGGTTATACTGGCGGTACCTGCCTTGCGGCGGGCATCTCATTCTCGCATGAGAACTTGCGGCTGATTTTCGGGACGGTCAGCCCTGCCTGGAGTTCTGTTATGCGCCTCGACAACGGCCGCCACCTATCGGCCTTTACCCTCATCGAACTGCTGGTGGTCATCTCCATCATCGCCCTGCTGGTCTCGATCCTCCTGCCCTCGCTGAACCAGGCCCGACACATCGCCCGTCGGACCGCCTGCCAGATGAACCTGAGCAATCTGGGCAAGCGGATCCACCTCTACGCGGCCGATTTCAACTCGCGGATCCCGCCGCATGACGACGGCAAGAACAATATCAGCTCGGCCCATACGACGCTGAAGATCTTCTACAACAGCGAATGGGGCAACGACCCGAAGCGGTTCCCGGTGAACTTCGGCGTGCTCTTCGACAAGGACTATATCGACACGGCCGAGTGGCTGTACTGCCCCGACCAGAACCACCCGGACTACAGCTACGACAATCCGGAGTACCAGGAGTACTGGAGGACCAAGGACGTGATTACCACGCAGGTCTTCTGCTCGTACATGTACGACCCGAACCCCCGGATGGAGGAACCGTACTACCACGGTTCCGAGCCGCCGATGTACGAGACCATCGACCAGATGCCCGCAACGTGGATCCTGGCGATGGGGTACTATCTCCGGAAGACCAGCATCATGACCCACCAGAGTCTCGGGCCGGGCTGGAACGTTCTGCTCAGCAACGGCGCAGTCAGCTGGGTCGAAAGCAACGATCTCAAGGAAGACGTCAAGAAGACCCATGGTCACGGCCGCTGGAACCAATGGCTGCCCCTGCGAGACCGGATTCTCAGCCTGGCCGGCTGACTCCCCGCATTTGCGAACAACATAAACTGCCGCACAACCCGGACACCCGGGCGACAAGATTCTGCAGCAGTTGTAACGGGGCCTTACCAATCCGAAGCCCGGGCCTCTACAATGGTTCGAGATGAAAGTCGAACTGCACCTTCACACCCGCCGCTACAGCGCCTGCGCGCTGGATTCGCCCGAGCAGATGCTCGCCGCAGCCTCGGACAAAGGCTACGACGCGGTCTTTCTGACCGAGCACGACACGGTCTGGCCGAAGGACCGGCTGGACGGACTGGCGCGGAATTTCCCGGACCTGCTGATCCTGCCCGGACTGGAGCGGACGATCCGCGACCAGCACCTGCTGATCCTGGGCACGAGCGATGAGGCGTGGCTGTCGATGACGCGCCTGGGGCCGATCTTCGCCCGGGCCCGAAAGGCCGATTGTCTGACCATACTGGCCCATCCGTTCCGCTGGGCCGGCGGGGCCGACATGCTCTATGCCGACCTGGGCCTGCCGGACGCAATCGAACAGTGCACGGGCAACCAGCAAGGCAGGGCCTCGCAGCAGGCGGCCGAGGAGGCAGCGACGCTGTCCCTGCCGACGGTCTTCGCCTCCGACGCCCATTCGACGACCATGCTGGGCCAGTTCTGGATCGAAACCCAGCGCGACTTCCAGACCGGCGGACAACTGCGGGAGATCATCCTGGCCGGACAGTACACCAACTGCTCAGCCCGAAGCGCATAGCAAAGCCCACCGCGTCTTGCGGGACCGGTGGGCTGAAAATGGGGACAGAATCTACCGCTGTCGGTAGACGATACGTCCCTTGGTCAGGTCGTAGGGGCTCAGTTGCACGAGGACTTTGTCGCCCGGGGTGATGCGGATGTAGTACCGCCGCATCTTGCCGGAGATGTGTCCGATGATCTCGTGCTTCTGTTCGCCCAACTCGATTTCCAGACGGAACATCGCGTTGGGCAGGGCAGCCTTTACGGTCGCCTCGACTTCAATGACATCACCTTTGGGCATAACGCTCCTTCATCAAATACAGGTCCCCCACCGGCGAGAAAGCTTGCGGATTAGAGCGGCGGGTCCAGTGGAATCATAACTTCTGCCCAGCCCGCCGTCAACGTATCGTTGTCGCACAAAAGACCGCCGCTACCGCAGCCTGACCTCGGGGATGTCGGATTCGGGCATCTGCAGCACGGCCACCGGGCGGTTCCGCTGCATCTGCCGGGCAACTTCCAGGAACTTGATTTGGGCGAAATCCAGCAACGACTCCACCGCCTCGCCGTCCGGGCCGAGAACCGGGCCTGTCAGGCGGTCGATCTCGTACTGGTTCTGCAGATCCATCGAGCGGAGTTTCTGGTTGGGGATCTTCGGGGACTTCTGCCCGTCGACGGCGAATTCGACGGACCATCCGGCTGCCTGGGCGGCGAATCGCAAGGCCTCTGCAGGAGACTTGTGGCGAAGCGTCAGGTTCAGTTGCGGCATGTCACGGCTCTTCAGGCCGATCGCCAGGTCGATGTTACCCATCAGCGCGATCGTCTCTGCCACCTGCGAAAGATTCGCCTGCTGGAACGACAGCGTGTCCCGCGGCATGTTGGCCGGATCGACCACGGTAATCGTGGCGACGTACTGGAAGCGGAACTCGGCCAGGTCTGTCGGTTCGACCCGGTAGACCGTTTCGTTCCCGCCCTCGGCGACGATCATCGCCAGGACAGACTGGTTCTTCTCGGCCTTCCAGGTCAAAACGGCTGAACTGCCGCCGCCCAGATCGATGTTCTGATCGATCAGGTCGCCGATGAAGCTCCTGGCGGTCAGCCGGGCGGTAACATCCAGCGACTTGTGCCACTTCTCGGCCGCCTGGGTGGTCTCGGCCAGTCGCAACTGGCTGGCGACCTGGAACCCCTGCGTGGCGCGAACCGCGTCGACGAATTTCGTCAGCACCTCGCCGGGCAGACGCTGCTGGGCCTCGGCGGCCGGTACGGAAACCATCGCAACCAGAAGCGTCGCGATCCATGCAGTTCGGGTCATTGTCATTCTGTTTCTCCTGTTGTTTCTCAGCCGTTTCGGCCCGGGACCGATTCGGCCGGGTCGGAGATCAGGCTGTAACTGAGTTTCCCACGGATTATCTCGATACGGGCGGCCGGGTAGTTCACCAGCAGCCGGTCCACCGCCGAGTCCAGCTCGGCCGGTGCCAGCGGCAGGGGGCCGGAGACAGCATAGGAAATGCCGCGGGCAGGGCTTTTCTCGATCGCCAGTAACTCCGCTGTGCCCAGATCGCGGGCAAAGCCGCGGACTGCCCGGTCGATCTCTTCCCGCCCTGCCCCCACGGGCAGAGGCTG
Organism: Phycisphaerae bacterium; assembly: GCA_046541415.1. Classification (GTDB taxonomy): domain Bacteria; phylum Planctomycetota; class Phycisphaerae; order SM23-33; family SM23-33; genus CAZOVB01. The sequence continues at coordinate 8,904 of JBKHDI010000052.1, forward strand.
TATTTCGATTTCGGCCGCGGCGACAGCCGTGCCCCTGGCAGCTGGTCTCTGCGGGGCCAGGCGAAGCAGTTGCAGCGTAAGCCCCACCGCCAGAAGCGCCGCCGAGACCGCCGCGAAGCGCAGGCCTCGCCGGCGGTAGTGGCGGCCCAGCAGCTCGGCCGCTGCAGGTGCGGGCCCGGCCCGGTCGGCCAGGTCCGAGAGCTTGCGCCGCAGTTCCGGCTCGATCGGTCGCTCTGTCTGCCTGTGGTCTGTCATTGATCTTGTGTTTCCATGATCGCCCGCAATCGCGTCAGGGCCCGATGGGTCCGGCTTTTCACCGTGCCCTCGGCCAGGCCCAGCAGCCGGGCGGTTTCGGCGACCGAAAGGGCCTGTTCGAACCGCAGGGCCAGCAGCGTCCGGTCCTGCTCGTCCAGGCGTCCGATCGCCTCCTGCAGTGCGTCGATCCGCCCGACGCGGTCCGGGTCGTGCTGTCTCCGCACCTGCCATGCCCGCCAGGACCGACCCAGCCGACGCAGTACCGAGCGCTGGTGGCGGCGACACTGGTTCAGCAGGATCGCAAACAGCCACGACCGCATCCGACGCGGGTCTTGCAGCTTCGGACCCGACCGCCAGGCGGCCAGGAGGGCGTCTTGCGCCACGTCCCGGGCCGATTCCGGATCGCCCAGCCGCACCGCTGCTACGCGGACCATCACCCGGCCGAACCTCTCAGCCAGCAGGCCCAGGGCCCGGCGGTCCCGCGTTCTCAGCAGAGCGGCCAGATGGGAGAGGTCCTCGGCCGGCGGCGCCTTGTCCTTGCGTAAGGGTGTGCCCGCAGACGGCGATTCGTTCCCCGGTTTCTCAGGTTTTTTCTGCTCCGATACCGACATGCCAACCCCGATTTTCCCACAGATCTGCGCGAATCACAATCCACAAGCCCCGCCCGCGTTGACAAACCCGTCAAAATCGCCAAGATACAGGCACGCGCGGGGGATCAGGTCGGCGGAGGTGTCTTCCCCGGCCGCTGCACGGAACAGGAGTCTGCCATGAGCCATCAGATCGACGCCGAACAGATCCGACACATCGGGCTGCTCAGCCGAATCGAACTGACCGACGAGCAGGTCGAGTCGTTCGGGCGTCAGTTGACGCACATCCTCTCTGCCTTCGACAAGATCCAGCAGATCGACACCGACGACGTCGAGCCGCTGGTCCACCCGGTCGAACTGCACAACGTCCTGGCCGAGGACAAACTCGGCCCGTCGCTGACGGTCGAGCAGGCCCTGGCCAATGCCCCCCAGCGCGACGGCGACTACTTCAAGGTCCCCAAGGTCATCGGAGAGAGCCAATGACCGACATCCTGGACATGACAGCCGCCCAGCTGGCCTCGGCCATCCGCGAAAAGCAGGTCTCGCCGGTCGAGGCGACCGAGGCGTACCTGGCTGCGATCGAGGCCCACGACGGCACGCTCCACGCGTACAACGAGGTCTACGGCGACCGGGCCGTCGACCAGGCGCGCCGGATCGAGCAGAAGCTTTCTGCCGGGCAGCAGCCTGGCCCGCTGGCCGGCGTGCCCGTGGCGATCAAAGACAACCTCTGCACCGATTTCGGCCGAACCACCTGCAGCTCGAAGATCCTGGCGGATTTCCGCGCCCCCTACACCGCCACGGCCGTGGGCAAGCTCCTCGATGCCGGCGCGGTCATCCTCGGCAAGACCAACCTGGATGAATTCGCGATGGGCTCGTCGACCGAGCATTCGGCCAGCGGGGCGACGCGGAACCCGTGGGATACCGATCGCGTGCCGGGCGGCTCGTCGGGCGGCTCGGCCGCGGCCGTCGCAGCCCGCCTCTGTGCAGCCGCGCTGGGCAGCGACACCGGCGGATCGATCCGCCAGCCGGCCGGCTTCTGCGGCTGCGTCGGGTTCAAGCCCACCTACGGTCGCGTCAGTCGCTACGGGCTGGTGGCCTTCGGCTCGAGCCTCGACCAGATCGGCCCGATGACGCGCGACGTGGCCGATGCAGCCCTGCTGACCGGCGTGATCGCAGGTCACGACCCCTTCGACTCGACCTGCCTGCCGGCCGAGGTGCCCGACTACCTCGCCTCGCTTCAAAGCCCCCCCAACAAGCTCCGCATCGGCGTGCCCGAGGAGTTCTTCTGCCAGGCGCTGGACAGCGAGATCGAATCGGCCATCCAGGCAACGCTGGACGCCCTGGCCGCCAACGGTGCCGAGATCGTGCCCGTCAGCCTGCCCCACAGCCGCATCGACGTCGACGACGACGGCAGCGTATCCAGCTTTGCCGTGGCAGCCTACTACGTCGTGGCGATGGCAGAGGCCTCCAGCAACCTCGCCCGTTTCGACAGCGTCCACTACGGCCATCGGACCGATCGGAAGGTCGGCGATATCGTCGAGCTCTACTCGGCCAGCCGGGCCGAGGCCTTCGGCGACGAAGTCAAGCGCCGGATCATGCTCGGCACGTACGCCCTCTCGGCCGGCTACTATGACGCGTACTACAACAAGGCCCTGAAGATCCGCCGGCTGATCAAGAACGACTTCGACGCCGCCCTGGGCCGGGCCGACGTGCTGGCCTGCCCGGTCACACCGACGACGGCCTTTGGCCTCGGCGAACGGATGCAAGACCCGCTGACGATGTACCTGGCCGACATCTACACGATATCGGTCAACCTCGCCGGTTTGCCCGGCCTGTCCCTGCCGATCGGCCTGTCGAACAGCCATTTGCCGATCGGCATGCAGTTTGTCGGCAAGGTGCTCGACGAGGGCCTCGTCCTCCAGGCGGCCCGGCTGGCCGAGCAGGCAACAGATATCCAGGATATGCGACCTCCGATCCTGCAGTAGAGACCGCCCTGAAACGGGAAGGGAAAGAACATGCAACTGCAATGCCCGATCTGCCAGTCCGAGAGATTCGACCACAAGGCCAGGGAGATCTCGACGGGGCATTTCGTCTGGTACGGGGAATCCGGACGACACGGGCCCAAGACCCGCATCTACGGGCGAGCCTGCCTCGGCTGCGGGTATGTCATTACCTTTGTCGACCTGAACAAGCTGCACGAGCGGTTCCCTCAGCCGGACATGAACGTGGAGCTGATGGACCGGGACAACTCGGCCTGAGAGACTGCGAGAGACCATGATCGAACTCAACCAGAACGTCAAACCGATTATCGGCCTGGAGATCCACGTCGAGCTGGACACCGAGACCAAGATGTTCTGCCGGTGCAGAAACCGCTTCGGCGACCCTCCGAATACACACGTCTGCCCCGTCTGCACGGGTCTGCCCGGGACCCTTCCGGTGATGAACAAGAAGGCCGTCGAGTACTCGATGCGCGTGGGCCTGGCCCTGGGCTGCAGCGTGCCGGACTTTACCAAGTGGGACCGCAAGAGCTACTACTACCCGGATCTGCCCAAGGATTACCAGATCAGCCAGTACGACCTGCCCCTGGCCGCCGAGGGGAAGCTGGAGGTACCGTTGGAGGACGGCAGCGTCAAGACCATCCGCATCCTGCGGGCCCACCTGGAAGAGGACGCCGGCAAGAACGTCCACGACAACCCGTCGCATACGGGCATCGACCTGAACCGCGCCGGCGTGCCGCTGCTGGAGATCGTCTCCCAGCCGAACATGAACTCCCCGGCCGAGGCTTTGGCCTACGCCCAGGCCATGCAGCGGCTGGTGCGGTGGCTGGGCGTCTCCGAGGCGAACATGCAAATGGGCCACATGCGGTTCGAGCCGAATATCAACCTGCACATCATCCACCAGGGCGCTGTCTACAAGACGCCCATCGTGGAGGTCAAGAACCTCAACAGCTTCCGGGCGCTGGAGGCGGCCTGCCGCTTCGAGATCGACCGACAGTACGACGCCTGGCAAGCAGACCACGACTACACGCTGGAGAAACATGGCAAACAGAACCGCGGGTTCGACGACGCGCGGGGCATTACCGTCTTTCAGCGCGGCAAGGAGGAGGCCCACGATTACCGCTATTTCCCCGATCCGGACCTCGTGCCCGTGCTGATCGACGACGCCTGGAGGCAGAGAGTCGCCGCTTCGATCGGCGAGTTGCCCCTGGCCCGCAGAAAGCGGTTCATCGACGCCTACGGCCTGTCGTTCAAAGATGCCGACGCGCTGACCCAGGACCCGGCCACCGGGGACCTGCTGGACCGTGCCGTCGGGGCCGGCGCCATGCCCAACCGGGTCTGCAACTTCCTGCTGGGACAGATTGCTGCCCAGGCCAACACCCGCAACTGCTCACTGGCCGAGGTGGGCGTCTCGGCCGAACAGCTGGCCGAGCTGGCCCGGATGACGGATGAGGGCAAGGTCAACGCCACCGCGGCAGGCAAGATCCTGGAGATCCTCATCGAATCAGGCGGAAACCCCTCGCAGATCGCCCAGGCCGAGGGCCTGCTGGCCATGCGGGACCTGGGGCAGATCGAAACCTGGGTCGATGAGGCGATTGCGGCGAACCCCCAGGCCGTCCAGCAGGTAAAAGAAGGTGGCAAGAAACAGAAGAAGGCCTTCGGTTTCCTGACCGGCCAGGTCATGCAGAAATCGCGTGGCACGGCCCCCCCGGCCGAGGTGCAGAAGCTGCTGCAATCCAAGCTGGGACAGTAAACCTGCCCAGAGGCCTTTGGCGGGGTCTTTCCAGCGACTTTTTTGGTTGTCATCCGTCCCGCCAGAACCGATACTAACCCGTCAGCCAGCGAGCGTCCGGAGGGGCAGGTTCTCTCCGGATGCGGAATCTGCCGCGGTGGCGTTTTCATTCTTCGCCCGTAATCCCGCCCCGGCAGAGGTGGCCGGTCTGGCTGAAACACTGACGTCTTCTACAGGAGTAATCCATGGCCCAGGTTGTCCAGCAACGAACCCCTCCGTATCTTCTGATCGTTTTCGGCTTCATCTCGCTGATCGCCATCGTCCTGGCGGTGATGTTCTACATGCAGGCCGAGGAGGCCACCAAACTCGCCAAGCAGCGCGAACAGGACATCAGCGTCCTGGCCGATCCGCAGGACCGCTCGGGGTCTCTGGTCGAACAGGCCCAGCAGAGCGACAAGACCGTCGTGGAGATCCTCCGGGAGCGCATCGGTACGCTGGCCCGGATGGTCGACGTAAGCAGCAACGAATCCTATACCGCCGCGACCAGTTCCTATAACTCCTTCGCCGAGGCAAACCCGGAACTGACGCAACTGGGCCTGATCCGGGTAATTGGCAAACTCCAGGATGAACTGGCCGCCGCTCCGGAAGACAAGCAGAATGCAGTCCAGCCGCTGCAGGGGCAGATCACCGACCTGGAAACCAACCTCCAGACCGCCCGCAATGAGCTCCAGGCCGAGGAACAGGTCGTCCAGCAGCTTCGCCAGCAGCTGGCCACCGTCGAGAAACAGCTCGAGGACCGGGAAGAGACTCTCCAGGCACAGAAGCGCGAACTGGAAGACGATCTTCGCGACAGGATCACCGAACGCGACACCCGCATCGCCAACCTGACCCAGGAAGTGCTCGACCTGGGACAAGAGGCCAAGACGCTGCGAGGCCGCAACGATGCAATCGCCGAAGATCTCAAGGCCAAGGCCCGCGAGGTCGTCAAACTCCGCAGTGACCTCCAGGCCCAGCTGGCCGGAGAGAGGCGAGAACCCCAGATCGTCGAAACCCCGCAGGAGGACATGGCGGTATCGACCGTGGACATGGCCACCGTGCCGGACGGCAAGATCCTGCGCGTCATCGACGACGAAGACCTCTGCTACGTCAACATCGGCGCCAAGGCCGGCGTCCGCCCCTACATGCCCTTCTCGGTCTACGATGCCGAAGGCGGCGTCCCCACAAGCGGTGCCAACAAGGGCACGCTGCTGGTGACCAAGGTCTCCGAGAGCGTCAGCGAGTGTCGGATCATCACCTATGACCCGAAAAACCCGATCACCGTCGAAGACGTCGTGGCCAACGTGGCTTTCGATACCACCGGAGAGTTCGAGTTCTACGTCTACGGACAGTTCGACCTCACCGGCCAGGGCCGACCCTCCGACCAGGGCCGCGAAGAAGTCAAGGGAATCATCCGCCAGTCCGGGGGCAATGTCTCCGACAGCCTGGACGTCGATACCGACTTCCTGGTCATCGGCCCCCGTCCGCCGGTGCCCGAAGAGCCCCGCGAGGGCCAGGACCTCAACGCCATCGCAATCTACGAAGACCGCATGGCCCGCCTCCGCGAGTACGACGAAACCCTCGCTGCGGCGATGAAACTCGGCGTCCAGATCCTCAACACCAACCGCTTCATTGCGTTTACCGGCTACTCCCCCAAGATGCCGCAACGCTGAGCCACCCCCAGCCGATCCGCCGGGCCCGATGGGAACTTCTCCTGTCGGGCCCTTTTTTCTGCCCGCGCCGCCAGCCCTTGCCGACCCGCCGCGCCCGCGATACCATAGACTCGAACGTCTCGTCCCGCTGAGAGTGGGGAAGGATTGACGCGATGAAATTTCTCATCCAACCACTGGCCGACCTCTGGATCTTCGTGGTCGTCGCACTGGCGATGGTGAACCTGGCGATGTTCCTCGTGCTGCGTCGCTGGACGCGTCGCGGCCCGGCCCGGCTGGTCAACTACCTCGAAGACATCCTGGGCACGTACCGCCGGACCAACGCCGACGTCGACCGCACCGTCCACGAGCAGATCGACTGCTTCGTGCAGGACATCCGCGAGGTCATCGGCGATACCAGCCGCCAGGACGACCGCCGCGAACTCTGCCGCCGACTGCTGACCAAGGACGAGGCCAAGAGCTATCTCAAACGCGACCACAGCGAATGGCTCTACTCGGTCAGCCGCACGCTGGTCGAGGTCCACCCGCTTAACGGAATCCTCGGAACCGTCCTGGCCATCGCGGCGAGCATGTCCGCCGCGGGCGGCACGGAGGCGACCTCGGCCAATATCGTCAGCAACTTCGCCAACGCCACCAGCACGACGCTGGTGGGCCTGCTGGCCGGGGTTGTCTTCATGATCTGGCACGCCTCGATGACCCCCGCCGTCGAACGACACTACCAGCATCTCGGCGAGGTCCGCCAGATCGTCCAGACGGCGCGAATGGCCCTGATGCACCAGCAGGCGGGCGAATCGTGAAACGCCCCAGGCGGATCATCCTGCGAATCACCCCCCTGCTGGATCTGCTGCTGATCGTCCTGTTCGCCCAGTTCATGGAGCAGAGCAGCTCCAGCCAGGTCCAACTGGCCGAGAAGGAATCCCTCCGCGCCGCCGCAGAGGCCCAGCAGCAGGCCGCCGAACAGGCCCGCCTGGAAGCCATCGAAACCCGCCGCCAGTTCGCCCAGGCCAACAACCGCCTCCGCGAGCAGGTCGAGCAGTTGCGCAGCGAATTGGCCGCCAACCAGCAGCAGGCCGAGCAGCTCCAGCAGGCTGTCGACTCGCTGGCAAAACTGGCCCAGCAGCAGTTGAAGATCCCGCCCGAAGCCGTCCGCCAGGCCATGGACGGCGCGTCGGTCCCGGAAGTCCGCCGCCTGATGCAGGAACTGGCCCGCGCGTCGACCGAATCGGTGGCCGGCATCATCCGCTACCTGCGAACCAATGTCGAGTTCCGCAACCACTGGGACGTCTGGGAAGTGCACATCTCCAGCGACGATTCTCTCCGCCTGAAGATCAACGACCAGACCGTCGCCGAGGACCTCTTCGTCTCCAGCAGCGACAACTTCCTGAAAACCGCGCGGGAACACTTCGACCGCGCCGAACCGAAGTCGACCGTGCTGATCCTGCTGAGCTGGTCCGACGCCAGCTACCAGACTCGACTGTTGACCCGGGAAGGAATCGACGCACTGACGGCCATCCTGGAAAACAAGTGGGCCCGCCCGAAGAAGTTCTACCTGTCCGTACTGGGCTTTACCCCCAAGACCCCCTGAACCGGAGGCAGCATGACCAATAGACCTCGTCGCAGCAAGACACGGAAAGTCGCCGCCGGCGTCGGCGGCCTCGGTGCCGTCGCCGCCCTGATCGCCTACCTGCTTGGCGGATTCCTGGGCCTGCCCTTCGGCCTGGGGTCCGACCAGGATTCCGACACGAAGCAGCCGCCGGACCAGCAGCAGGTCGAGCCGGAGCCCCAGCCGCTGTCGCAAGCGGATCTCAAGCGGCCGATGGTGATCGAGATCTCCGGCCACCAGTACTTCGTCCAGCAACAGCCTGTCGAGCTTGGCAGGTTGATCGAACTGGCCTCGGCCGTGCCGGACGGACAGGGACCGGCCGTGGTGGTCCGGCGTCTGGAAGATTCTCGCGCCCGGGCTGAGAACGACCTGAAAGAAGCCCTCGAAGCCGCCAACGTCACCAATCGCTGGGAATCGCCCCTCGTGCCCTGACTACATCCGCGACTGTCGCTCGATGAGAAACTCGATCAGGGCCTTGTCGAACGTCATGCCGTTGTGGACCATCACGAAGTCGGCCCGGACGGCTTGGCATTGACGTTTGTACTCGTCGATGAACCGGCGGATTTCTTCGAGGTACCCCGCCCGGATCGAGCGTGCGTCGACTTGCAGCGTCTGGCCGGTCTCGGGTTCCTCCAGCTCCAGCTGCCCGTCGAAATCAAAGCTCACCTCCGCCTCGTCGAGCACCTGGAAGATCATCAGGTCGTGACCGCCGTACTTCATGTGGTGCAGCGCTTCGATGACCTCCTCCTGGTCGGCCAGAAGGTCCGAAAGCAGGATCATCAGCCCCCGCTTGCGGGTCCGCGAGGCGATGTCGTGCAGGGCCTTGGCCAGGCTGGTCTTCCCGGCCGGGCGGGTCTGGGCCAGCGTGGTCAGGATGTTCGTCAGGTGCGATCGCTTGGACTTGGGCGGCAGGTAGTGACGGACGGTCTCGTCGAAGGTGAACAACCCCACCGCATCCTGCTGGTTGACCATCATGTAACCCAAGGCCGCGGCCAGGCAGATCGCGTAGTCCATCTTGGTCATGCGGTCGCCGGTGGAAAAGTCCATACTGGCCGAGCAGTCGACCAGCAGGTACGCCTCCAGGTTCGTCTCGGCCTCGAACTTCTTGACGTAGAACCGGTCGGTCTTGCCGTAGACCCCCCAGTCGATCATCCGGATGTCATCACCGGGGGTATACTTGCGGTGCTCGGAAAACTCCACCGAGAAACCGTGGAACGGCGAGGCGTGCAACCCCGAGATGAACCCCTCGACGATGAAGCGGGCCTTGAGGTCCAGCCGCTGGATCTGCTGGATCACGTCGGGCCTGAGATATTGTTCTGCCGTACCGGCCATGGCCTGATTCTACCCGCTGATGCTGCGATTGGGTACCCAAACCCGCCCTACTGCCCGACGTGCCTGCCGAACGTAAACGCCACACCCAGCATCAGCAGGAACAGGCCGACGATCACGTAGAAGATCTTGACCATCTTCGGCCCCATCAGCCGACTCATCTGCTGGACCTTCCGCGAGTTCATGAACCACTTCCAGTCCAGCAGCACGCCGGCCAGGATCACCGCCCCGGCGGCCAGGAATGTCAGGCCCAGTATTCTCACGTCTCCCACTCCTCGTCATCTGCGGGTTCATCTTTGCCAGCCGGCCCGTCGCCCGGGTCTTCCCATTCGGCGTTAAGCCCGTGGCTGCGCCGGTATTTGACCAGACGCTCGACCATCAGTTCCAGGATTTCCTCGCGCGATGCGTTCAACCCCGCCCCGGGCAGCGATACGTGGGCCCCGGTGAGGTTCTCGTCGATCCCGGCCAGCACCCGGCGCGTCAGGGGCAGGCGGGCCCGGTAGGCCTCCGGATCGTACAACAGCAGCGAGATGAACTGTGTATCCCGCACCTCGGAGATCTGGATCTGCTTGACCTCGGACCACTCGATCAGCCCGGCGCCCGAACCGGTCAGTTCCACCCCCTCGTCGCTGACGACCAGGCGAGTCCGCTGGAGCAGGCCGATCAGCAGACACGTAATGCCGAACCCCGTGAACAGGAAGATCGTCAACCAGCCGCCCAGAAGCGCCGTCTTGTCCTCCAGGCGGATCAACCAGAACCCCAGGGCCACGAACAGACCGCAGAGGGCGGCGTAGAAGATCATCTTCTTCCGCTCGGGGTAGAACTCCACCGCATCGGCCGGGCGGGGATGGTAGGCGTCGTGCTCGGTCATGGCTGGTCTTCGAACAGCCCCTGCTCCGGCGGCGGGGCCTGGATACCCAGGTGGTCGAAGGCCTTGCTCGTCGCCAGGCGCCCCCGGCGTGTCCGGGCCAGCAGGCCTGCCTGCAGCAGGTACGGTTCGACGACGTCGACCAGCGTGTCGGTCTCTTCGCCGAGCGTCGCGGCGACAGCCTCGATGCCCACGGGTCCGCCGCGGTAGATTTCGATGATCGTTTTCAGGAAGCTGCGGTCCAGTTCGTCCAGGCCCAGATGGTCGATGCCCTCCAGCTTCAGCGCCTCGTCGACCACACGGGCGGTCAGCTTTCCGTCGGCCTTGACCTGGGCGTAGTCCCGACAACGGCGAAGCAGGCGGTTGGCGATGCGGGGCGTTCCGCGGGCCCGCTCGGCCAGCAGCGCCAGGGCCTCTTCGTCGAAAGGCAGCTTGAGCATCTCAGCCGACATGCGGCAGCGTCGGGCCAGGTCTTCGATCGACCAGAACTCCAGGTGGTGGTTGATTCCGAATCGCGTCCGCAGCGGCGGGCTCAGAAGTCCGGCCCGGGTGGTCGCGCCGATCAGCGTAAAGGGTTTCAGCGGCAGGTTGATCGTGCGGCTGTGCATGCCCGAGTCGACCACGAAGTCGACCTTGTAGTCCTCCATCGCCGGGTAGATGTATTCCTCGACGGCTGCGGGCAGGCGGTGGATCTCGTCGATGAACAGCACGTCGCGGTGTTCGAGGTTGGTCAGGATGCCGATCAGATCGCTGGGCCGGGTCATCGCGGGCCCGGACGTGACCTTGATCGTCGCACTCATTTCGTGGGCGATCACGTAGGCCAGGGTCGTCTTGCCCAGCCCCGGCGGGCCGTGCAGCAGGACGTGTTCCATGGGCTCATTCCGCTGGCGCGAGGCGGTGATGGAGATGCGGAGTTTCTCCAGCAGTTCGCTCATGCCGATGCAGTCGGCCAGCGTCTCGGGGCGCAGGGCGGCGTTGAGTTTCTCGTCCTCGCCGCCGGTGGCCTGGGCGGAGATGATTTTCTCTCGGGCCATCGTTGGGCCTCCTTACGCTCCGGCCTTGAGCTTGTAGGCCTTCTGGATGATCTGTTCGGGCAAGTCCAGATCGGGTGCTACATCCATGACGCGCTGGACCAGAGCGGTCGCGTCGGCCTGTCGCTCGCCGAGTTGCACGAGCACGGAAATCGCCTCGGTCGCCGGGGCGGACAGTTCGGCCGCGGCTGGGCCCGGCTGGACCTGGCCGGCGAATTCGGCGACTTTGTCATGCAGTTCGGCGATGATACGTTCTGCCATCCGCTGGCCGATCTCGGGCAGGGATTTCAGCAGCTTGGCGTCCTTGTTCTGGATCGCCGCGGCGACCTGGGAGGCCGGGGCCTTCAGGGCACGCAGGGCCTTGCGCGTCCCGACACCCTTGACTGTGGTAAAGGCCCGGAAGAACTCGCGGTCCTGCTCGTCGAGAAAGGCCACCAGTCGCGGCACGATGGCCCCGCGGGACGGGTCGCCCTCGATGTAGTGGATGGTGTAGAGCACGGTGGGCTGGCCGATGCGTCGGCTGTGGCGCTCGACGTCGCAGGCGGGCACGAGAAGTTCGTACCAGATGCCCGCCTCGGTTTCCAGCAGGACGTGGTCGGTGGCGACCTCTTCGAGTCTTCCGGCGATACGTGAGATCATACAGGCGGCTTCCTTGCGTTTGGCCCTATCCTAACAAACTCCGAATCGGATGCAACAAGGCTGCGAGGAAAAGCGTCGTTCGGTCAAAGCCTTCGTCCGGCACAGAGGGCGATGGCCAGTGCGTCGGCCACGTCGGGCGGGCTGGGCGGCTCGGCCAGGCCGAACACGGACGCAATCGCCCGCTGGACCTGCTGCTTGGAGGCGTGGCCTTTGCCGGTCAGCGACTTCTTGACCTCGGTGGCTGCGACCGACCGGACGGGCAGTTCTGCCTGGCAGCAGGCCAAAATCAGCACGCCGCGGGCATGGGCCATCAGAATCGACGTCCGCGGGTGCTTGTAGTGGGCGTAGAGCTTCTCGAGGCCCACGGTGTCCGGCTTGAGTTCATCCAGCAGCTCGCCCAGGTCGGCATGCAGCTGGGCGATCCGGTCGGCCAGCGAGGCCTTGGGATCGGTCCGCAGGGCCCCGGCCTCGACCAGCTGCGGACGGGGGCCGACGAAGTCCACCGCCCCGTAACCGGTAATGTTCAGCCCCGGGTCGATGCCCAGGACGCGGACGGCCTGTCCGGGATTGGCCACCGGCTACTTGCGCCTCCAGGTGGTCCCGCCGGCGGAGTCCATGATCTCGATACCCGCCTCGGCCAACTGGTCGCGGATCTGGTCGGCCCGGGCGAAGTCCTTGTTGGCCCGGGCGTCCTTGCGTTCCTGCAGCAGGCGGTCGATTTCCGCGTCGTCCAACTGGTCGGCCCCGGGCTGGACCGGCGGGACGATGAAGAGCCCCAGCAGGCGGCCGAAGGTCACGATCTTCCGCCCGGCCGCGGCCAGCAACTGGGCCTTGCCCGTATCGGACGGGTCGGCCTCGAGGCCGCTGTCGCTGAGCCACTTCTTCGTCGAGCTGACCATCTCGTGCATCGCGGCGATGGCCCCGGCGGTGTTGAAGTCATCGTCCATCGCGTCGTAGAACCGCTTCTCGTGGCGGGCCAGGGCGTCGAGCAGCTGACTGTCGGTTTCCCCACCGGCCGATTCGGGCAGCTGGCCGCCGGTCTCGTAGACGCTCAGGCCCGTCAGCGCCTCGATGCGTTCGAAGAGTCGGTAGAAGTTGTCCAGCCCGCGGGCGGTGGCTTCGAGCTGCTGGTCGGAGAAGTCCAGGGGCCTGCGGTAATGCGTCGAAAGCACGAAGGCGCGGATCGTCTCGCCGGCGTACTGGTCCAGCAGCGAGCGGATCGTGCGGATGTTGCCCAGCGACTTGCTCATCTTCTCGGCGGCGGAGTTGGCCTTGGTCTTGATCCGCGTCAGGCCGTTGTGCATCCAGTACTTGACGTAGTCGGTCCCCGAGGCCGCCTCGGACTGGGCGATCTCGTTCTCGTGGTGCGGGAAGATCAGGTCCATCCCCCCGCCGTGGATGTCGAAGGTCTCGCCCAGCAGCTTCATGCTCATCGCCGAGCACTCGATATGCCATCCCGGCCTGCCCGGACCCCAGGGCGAATCCCAGCCCGGTTCGCCGGGCTTGGCTGCCTTCCAGAGGGCGAAATCGGCGGGGTGCTTCTTGTCGCTGCCTTCCAGGTCGCGGGTCCCTGCGCGGGCTTCTTCGACGCTGCGGCCGGAGAGCTTGCCGTAATCGTCCCGGGCGGTGTGGTCGAAGTACACGTCGCCGTCGACGGCGTAGGCGGCCCCCTTGTCGACCAGCGACTTGACCAGCGCGATGATGTCGTCGATGCACTCGGTGGCGCGGGGCCAGTCGGTGATGTTCTCCACGGCCAACTGGGCGAGGCAGTCTTTGTAATCTTCTTCGACCTCGCGGGCGATTTCGAGCATGTCGCGTCCCTGGGCGTCGGCTTCGGCGATCAGCTTGTCATCGACATCGGTGATGTTGACCACCCAGCGGACTTCGTAGCCGCGGTGCTTGAGGTAGCGGACGATGGCGTCGAAGATGATCGGCCCGACGGTATGGCCGATGTGCGAGGGCTTGTAGACCGTCGGCCCGCAGAGGTAGATGCCCACGTTCGGCGGGTCGACGGGCTGGAAGGGTTCGGTCTTTCGCGTCAGCGTATTGTAAATCTGGATGGTCATCTTCTCTGGCTCAAAGGGGTTCGGGCCCGGAGTCGGGGCGAAACACGCAACAGGGAAGCTTACGCCCGGCCGGCGGCGGGGTCAAGCTCTCAGACCGGGCCCAGAAGCACCGCCGCCATCGCGGCCATGCCCTCGCGGCGCCCGACGAAACCCATTTTCTCATTGGTCTTGGCCTTGACCGAGACGGCGGCAGCGTCCAGGCCCAGCAACTCGGCCAGGTTCTTTCGCATCGCACCTTTGTGCGGGCCCAGGCGCGGGGTTTCGGTGATGATCGTCAGGTCGCAGTTGATCGGCGTCCAGCCTTTGCGGCGGGCGCGGGCGACGGTCTCGGCCAGCAGCTGACAGCTGTCGGCGGCGCGGTATTGCTCGTCGCTGTCGGGAAAGAGCGTGCCGATATCGCCCAGCCCGGCGGCCCCGCAGATCGCGTCGATCACCGCGTGGGCGGCCACGTCGGCGTCGCTGTGGCCGGAAAGGCCCAGCTCGTGCTCGATCCGCACGCCGGCGAGGATCAGCGGCCTCTCGGGGGCGAAGCGGTGTGAATCATATCCCATTCCGATGCGCATGTCCGACAGCCTACCGCAGCCGGGGCGTTTGGGCAATGCTCTGGCCAAGCCCTCCGGCGTCCGATAGAATCGCCAGTCATGGAAACGCTCAAACGCATGCTGCTGGAAGACCCGACGTGGCTGTACGTGGGCCTCTCGGTCGTGCTGCTGGTGCAACTGGTCTTGTGGCGCAGCAGCCGGTCGAGGCGGGCCCTGGTCGGTCTGGCCGTGCCGGTCGCCCTGGCCGTGGCGGTTTTCGCGATTTCCACACTGGTCCAGACCGATCGAGAGCAGATCATCGAGTCCTCCGAGCAGATCGTCGAACATTTCAACCAGGGGCGATATACCGAGATCCTGCCCTACTTCGACGACCAGTTCACCACCTCCCTGCCATGGGGATCGATCCCGGATGCATTGATCGAGTCGGCCGAGGAGCGGGTCGCCCAGGCCGGGATCCGGGAAGTAAAGATCACCAACATCCGCGTGGTAGTCTCGGGCAACTTCGCCGACTCGGTCGTCAACGTGCTGATCACCAGCGAAGCCGGCAACGTGCCGACTGTCTGGACGCTGCGATGGGCAAAAATCGGCGAGATGTGGAAGATCCGCGCGATTACCGACTACGAAGTCAGCCCCTTCTGAGGCTGCCACAGGAAAGGACAACCATGACCCCGAGGGAGATTCTGCGCCGCGTCCTGATGTTCGAGGATGCACCCCGCATCGGCCTGGGCATCGGGGGCAAATACCCCGACGACATGATCCACGCCGGCGGAAGCTGGCAACGGCAGCATCCCGCCCAGCCGCAGGGCAACGAGATCCGTCGCTGGGTCGACGAATGGGGCGTGACCTGGGCCTCGCTGACCGAGTTCGACAAGGGCGAAGTCGTCGCCGGGGCCATCGAACACTGGGACCAGCTGGACAGCTGGAAGGCTCCGAACCTGTCCAACCCGGCCCTGTTCGCGGGCGCCCGGGTGGCGTTCAAGGAAGATGACGGCCAGCACTTCCGCGTGGGCCACATTCCGGGCTTTACCTTCAACATCGCCCGCAAGCTCCGACGGCTGGACAACTACCTCTGCGACCTCGTGCTCCAGCGCGAGAAGATCGACCAGTTGCATGCGAAGATCCGCAGGATCCTGCTGGGGGCGATCGACCAGTGGGCCTCGATCGGGGCCGACGCGATCATGTTCCCCGAAGACTGGGGTACCCAGGACAGGTTGATGATCAGCCCCGCGATGTGGAAAGAGATCTTCCAACCGGAGTTCGCCGCCCTGGCCGGCAGGGCCCACGAGCACGGCATGCTGGTAATCATGCACAGCTGCGGGAAGATCACCGAAGCGATGGAGGACATGATCGACGCGGGGATCGACTGTTTCCAGTTCGATCAGCCGCGCCTGCACGGGATCGACACGCTGGCCAAACGCTTCGCCGGACGGACGAGCTTCTGGTGCACCTGCGATATCCAGACGACCCTGCAGACCAAGGACCCGGCCGTGATCCGGGCCGAGGCCGCCGAGTTGGTCGAGAAGCTCTTCGTCTCCGGCGGTGGGTTTATCGCCAAGCGCTACCCCAGCGACGAATCGATCGGCCTGGGACCGGAAATCCAGGACATCGCCTGCGACGCGTTCGCAGAAATCGCCACCGACCAGGCCGTGGCCTGAGATCGGGCGGTCAGATCGCCTCGATCGCGACCTTCCTTCCGGCCCGGGAGCTTTCCATCGCCGCGAAGACCATCGCCAGCGACTGGATGTTGTCGTGACACTCGGTCTGGGGGACCTTGCCGGTTTCCAGGTACGCCAGCATCTCCAGAAGCGCCCCGTGCATGGTCGGCCGGGGCAGGTCGGCGGCCGGGATTTCAATCGGTTCGGTCTTCCAGATCAGCCCGTCGGAGCCCACGGGTTTCTCGGCCACGGGTTCTGCCCCACCGGCGTAACGCAGCGACCCATCGGTACCAATCAGCCGCCAGTCCCCCTCCCAGCTTGTGTTGCAGCCCTCGGCGCACCACGAGCCGACGTAGGTGAACACGAGCCCGTCGGACATTTCGAAGATGCACGTCGCGGCCACGTCGCCGTCGTACCAGGATCCCTTGGGGTTGAACTCGTGGGCGTAGACGCTGACCGGGTCGGCCGCGGTGAACATGCGGGCCAGGTCGAAGTGGTGGATGGCCATGTCGAGGATCAGCGGGCTCTCCATCTCGGCCCGGAACCCGCCGAAGTGGGCCCCGATGTAGAACTCGCAGTTGGCGACGGTCAAGTCGCCCAGGGCCCCGCCGGCAACGGCCTTGGCGATGCGTTTGTGGGTCTGGTTCCAGCGGCGCGACTGGCTGACCATGTAGAGTTTGCCGGTCTTCTCGGCGATCCGCACCATCTGTCGGGCCTGGGCCATCGACGCGGCCATGGGCTTTTCGCCGATGACGTGACAGCCGGCCTCCAGGGCGGTGCAGGTGACCTGGCAGTGGGCTTCGGGGACGGTCAGGTCGACCACGAAATCCGGCTGATGCTTTTCCAGCGTGGCCTGCAGATCGTCGGACGCCTCGGCATCGAGTTCAAACTCCGCGATGCGGCCTTTTGCGTTCTCGACATTCAGGTCCACCACGGCCCGGACGTCCACGCACTCCTCCTTCAGCGGCCCGAACCACGCCCGGCTGATCCCCCCTGCGCCCACTACAACTGCACTGGTGCTCGACATACCTGCTGCTTCCTTTTTTCAAGATCGCCCGCACCGGTTGTATCAGGATGACGCCCGAAAGCAAGCCGCAAGAAGCTGCGTTTCGCCTTCCCAAAGGGGCACAGAATAACGGGCCCGGCGGATGGCCGGACCCGGGGTGCTCTGCCCTGCTGTGTTGCAGGCAGTCAGACTCGCAGTGCGAACAGTTTGCGGTGCGGCAGGGAGCGGTCGTCGCCGAAGCGAAGATGCCCGAAGCTGCGTTTGTAGTCGAAATCGCTGTCGACCGTCGAGGGCTTGTCGACGTGCAGGTGTTCGCTGAGCAGCCAGTACGGCGTGAAGGAGACGGCCTGGCCCGGCTGCAGGGGCGACGCGACCGCCAGGGCGGCGACGCACTCGCCGGCGGGCGATTCACCACCGGCGGTTCGCTCGGTGATGTGCAGCTTGAACAGCCCATCTTTGAGATGCTCGCCCAGTTCGTAGACGAAAACGGTCGGCATGCCTTCCTCGGCCTCGGGGTCTTCGACGGTCATGGGCCTGGGCAGGATCGACCAGCGGAGCAGGTTCTCCTCGAACTCATTCTCCGGCTGAACCAGTTGGATCGGCTCAGCCTCGGCGGTCGTCCTCTGTTCGAATTGTCCTTTGTAGTCAAACGTCTGTAGTTTCATGGGTTCGCCTCTTTGCGTATCGAATTTCGGCTCACCCGTATTGTATAGACTCGACCGGG
>JBKHDI010000053.1:0-26474 GCA_046541415.1 Phycisphaerae bacterium
CGTCAAATTGCGACACAGGAGAGAGCCTTGCCGACCGCGTCAGAGAAAGGCCTGCGTATTGCGGTGGTCCTGGACCGCAGCGAGGAAGTGCAGATGTCCTTGTGGTTCCATGCCCAGAGGCACCTGCGACAGATCGGCTCGTGCGTCTTCAGCCTCTTCAGCCCCGACCGCGACAGCCTCCGCCGCCTGGCCGGCTGGAGACCCGACGGCGTGGTCGGCTACTTCGAAGAGCCCGGCCTGCTGGAATCGCTGCTGCGACTGGGCAGGCCCGTCGTCAACGTCTCCGGGGCGCTGGACGCGGCGACCTGCCCGACGGTCTGCCCGGACAACGAGGCGATCGGCAGGATGGCCGGGCAGTACCTGCTTGCCCGCAACTGCTGCCATTTCGGGTTCGTTGGCGTCGGCGGGCGCCAGTACAGCCGGCTGCAACTGGAGGGGCTGGGCGAGGCCGTGGCACCCAGCGGGCGTGGGCTCTCGGCCTTTGCGGGCAAGGTCCATCCACTGCCGACCGTGCCCCCGACTCCCGCGGCCCTGCGTCGCAACCGCCCGCTGATGCGATGGCTGGATTCCCTGCCCGAAGCGACCGGGCTGCTGATCGTCGACAGCTGGCTGGGCATGCGGGTCTGCGACATGGCCCTGGCTGCGGGGATCGACCTGCTCCAGAAGTTCGCCATCGTCACCGGCCATGACTGCGACGTGCCCTCCGTGCCTTCCCTCTCGGGCGTGCACATCGTCGAACAGCAGTGGAGCTGCCAGGCAGTGGAACTGCTGCTGGGCATCCTGGCCGGTGATCCCGCGGCGCCGGGGCCGGTATTGATCCAGCCGACCGGGGTGAATGAACGCGGCTCGACCTCGCGGACCATGGTCACCGACCCGCGACTCCGCGACGCGTTGATCTTCATCCAGCATCATGCCGAGTCGGTCATCGGCGTCGATGACGTCGCCGCCGCAGCCACGATCAGCCGGCGGTCGCTGGAGCGCCTGTTCCGCAGCCAGCTTAATCGCAGCGTCCTGGCGGAGATCCATCGCGTTCACCTGGCCCAGGCCAGGCGGTTGCTGGTCGAGACCGACCTGACGGTGGAGACAGTGGCGCACCGCTCGGGCCTGACCGACGCCCGCCAGCTTCTCCGGCTGTTCCGCAAGCGGGAGGGCTGCTCTCCGGGGACCTACCGCAAGCAATTCCGTACAGCCTGATCCGGGCGGGGCTCAGGACTTGGTTTTCTTCTTGTCTCTCTCGGCCCTGGCGACGTGTTCGATGACATCCATGACGCTGTCGGGGTTGACGGAGATCGAATCGATGTCCGCTTCGACCAGAAACTCGGCAAAATCCGGGTGATCGCTGGGCGCCTGGCCGCACAGGCCCACAGGCCGGTCGTGCTCGTGGGCCCGCTCGATCAGCTGGCGGATCATGGTGGTCACGGCCTTGTTGCGTTCGTCGAACAGTTCGGCCAGCATTTCCGCGTCGCGCCCGACGCCGAGGATCAACTGCGTCAGGTCGTTCGTGCCGATCGAGAACCCGTCGAACAGCTCCGCGAAATCCTCGGCGAGGATCACGTTGGAGGGGATCTCGGCCATGACGTAGATCTCGAATCCCTTCTCGCCGCGTTTCAGGCCGTTATCGGCCATGGCGTCCAGGACCTTCTGCCCCTCCTCGGGCGTCCGACAGAAGGGGACCATTACCACCAGGTTGTCCATGCCGATCTGTTCGCGGGCCCGGCGGATGGCCCGACATTCCAAAGCGAAACCGTCCTTGTACTTTTCCGACGTGTATCTTGCCGCCCCGCGGAAGCCGAGCATCGGGTTGGATTCGGCCGGCTCCCACTGGGCCCCGCCTATCAGGTCCGCATATTCGTTGCTCTTGAAGTCGCTCAGGCGGAGAATGGTTTTCTTGGGATAGACCGACGCGGCGATCTTCGCGATGCCGCGCGCCAGGCGTTCGACGAAATAGTCGGTCTTGTCGTCGTAGCCGGCAGTGAGCTGCTGGATCTTCTCGCGGGCCTCGTCGTCTTCCAGTTCGTCGAATCGCGTCAGGGCCAGTGGGTGAATTTTGATGACGTTGTTGACGATGAATTCCATCCGCGCCAGGCCGATGCCGTCACACGGCAGGTTCCACCAGCGGAAGGCTGCGTCCGGACTGGCCATGTTCATCACGACCTTTGTCTCGATATCGGGCAGGTCTTCGGTGTCGATTTCCTTGACGTCGAAATCCAGCTGTCCCTCGTACACCTTGCCGGTCTCGCCTTCTGCGCAGCTGACGGTGATGTCCCGGCCCGGTTCGATGGTCTCCGTCGCGTCGTTCGTGCCGATCACCGCGGCGATGCCCAGTTCGCGGCTGACGATTGCGGCATGGCTGGTTCGCCCGCCCTGGTTGGTGACGATGGCGCTGGCTTGCTTCATGATCGGCACCCAGTCCGGGTCGGTCATGTCAGTTACCAGCACGCCGCCTTCCTCGAATTTGTCCGAGGCGTCCAGGTCGGTCAGTACGAAGGCCTTGCCCGAGGCGATGGCGGTCCCCACGGCCAGGCCTTCCAGCAACTGTTGGCCGGATTCTTTCAGGCTGTAGCTTTTCAGGGTAGCCGCGGCTTTCTGGCTCTGGACGGTCTCCGGCCGGGCCTGCAGGATGTACAACTCGCCGTCCCGCCCGTCCTTGGCCCACTCCATGTCCATAGGCTTGTCGTAGTGTTTCTCGATCGCACAAGCCCACCGCGCCAGCTGGAGGACCTCTTGGTCGTTCAGCACGCGCTGGGATCTCTGGTCTTCAGGCGTCTGTTCCTCCTTTGTCGAACCGCCCTCGTCGTAGACGACCCGCTTGGCCTTGCGCCCGATGGTCGCATCGAGGATGGGGCAGAACTCGTCGTTGTCCAGCAGGGGCTTGAAGATACGATACTCGTCCGGATTGACTTCGCCGGCCACGACCGCCTCGCCCAGGCCCCACGAGCCGTTGATGACCACCACGTCGGGGAAGCCCGTTTCGGTATCGAGGCTGAACATCACCCCGGCCGAGGCCTGATCGGAGCGGACCATCTTCTGCACCCCGGCCGAGAGTGCGACTTTCATGTGGTCGAAGTCGTTCTCCTGGCGATAGCTGATAGCCCGGTCGGTAAACAGCGAGGCGAAGCATTTGCGGCAGGCCTCCAGCAGCGCGTTGGTGCCGGTGACGTTGAGGTACGTCTCCTGCTGGCCGGCGAAACTGGCCTCCGGCAGGTCTTCGGCGGTAGCGCTGCTGCGGACGGCCACGTCGAGATCGTCGGTGTCGTTCTCTTCGCACAACTGATCATACGCCTGGGTAATTGCCTTGGTCAGTTCGTCGGGGAACGCGCCATCGAGGATCATTTCGCGGATCGCCCGGCCGGTCTCTTTGAGGTTCTCGTCGCTGAGATTGTGGATCTTCTCGCGGATCCTGTCGTCCAGGTCGTTGTGGTCCAGAAATGCGCGGTAGGCCTCGGCGGTTGTGGCAAATCCGCCCGGCACGCGGACGCCTTCGTCGGCCAGGGCGGAGATCATCTCACCCAGCGAGGCGTTTTTTCCGCCGACCGATGCGGTATCGTCGGAGTCCAGGTCTTTCAGCGTTCGGACCCATCGGGTTTCGGTTTTGCTGCTCATGGTCTATCCTTTGTCGGTTTCGATTTCGCTGGCGGCGGTCTCTTCCCAGAGGCGGTCGACATCGTCGCGGCGGCAGAGTTGCGTCCCGTCGGTCAGCACGGCAGCCGATCCGGCGGCCACGCCGAGTCGCGCGGCCTGGTCCGGCGGATAGCCTCTCGAAAAGCCGCACGCCGTCCCGGCGACCATGCTGTCACCGGCCCCTACGGTCGATCGGACCTTCACCGACGGGGCGTGGATGCGCCATCTCTGGTCGCTGCCGATCAGAAGGGCCCCGCCGGGACCGAGAGACAGGAGGATCCATTCGATCCTGCCGGGCTTGAGAACTTCGCAGGCCGCGTCGATCATCTCCTGCTGGCCCTTGAGGTGTTCGCTGCCGACCAGCTCAGACAGTTCGCGGCGGTTGGGCTTGACCAGGAACGCGCCGTACTCCGCGACGCTCTGCAGCGCTTCGGAACTGGTATCGACCACGACCGGCACGTCTCCGGCATGCTGGGCGAGACGCTTGTAACTGTCGGCGGGCAGGCCGCGAGGCAACGACCCGCTGAAGACAATCATCTCGATATCATCGATTTCGTCGATCTTGTCGGCCACGGCCTGGAGGTGCTTCTCCGACAATTCGGGCCCGGGCATGACGAATCGATATTCCTGCTCGGAGCTGTCTTCGGCGACGTAGAGGTTCTGGCGGACGTCGCAGCCGCTGTCGATGCACCAGCCGGAGATCTTCCGTTCGGTCAGCAGTTCCTGCAGTGTCCTGCCGCTGTAGCCCCCGGCCAGCCAGATCGTCGAAGACTCGAGCTGCAGTTCATTGATTACGCGACAGACGTTGATACCCCCGCCGCCGGGGTCCAGCTGTGGCCGCCGGCAGCGGACCTTGCGTCCGGGCTGGACCTGGCGGCAGTGCGTGCCGATATCGATGCTCGGATTGAGTGTGATTGTCAGAATCATCGTTCAGCAGTACTATAGAAGTCTGCTGAACGGATTTCGGTTTTCCGGGTCACACAAGTCCTGCAGTACGAGGCTGCTCAAGTCGCTAGGCCGGCCTTGCCGGGCCGGGGCCGCTAGACCGCGAAGTACTTGGCCTGGCGGTGGTGGGCCACGATGGCAGAGGTCGTCTGCTCGGGCGTCATCTGCATGTTCTCGGTCAGTTCCACGCCGATGCCCTCCGGGGCCAGCAGCTTGAAGACCGGCACGTGGGCTTCGAGGTCCGGACAGGCCGGGTAGCCGAAGCCGTACCGCGAACCCTGGTAGTCCTGGATGTAGTAGCCCTGGACGTTGTCGGGCTTCTGCTGATTGATCCCCAAATCCTCGCGCATCACCTCGTGCCAGTACTCAGCCAGGGCATCGGTGTACTCGACGCCGAAGGCGTGCATCATCAGGTAGTCGTGGTAAGCGTCGGCCTCGTAGAGCTTCTGGGTTTCCTGGCGCATCCGGTCGCCGATGGTCACCACGAAGAAGCCCACCACGTCGCCGCCCTGGTCCTCGGGCTTGTAGTAGTCGGCGATGCACAGGTGCGGCGGGTCGTCCTGGCGCGGGAAGGAGAACTCGTACTCGTTACCGTCGTCGAGCACGATCAGGCTGTTGTCCTTCGAGTAGCACTGGAAGTAGCCGTAGGCGGCCATCGGCTCGAACATGCCCTCATCCACGCCTTGCCTGCAGAGCAGTTGATAGAGCGGTTCGACCTTCTCGGCAATCAGCTGCTTGTACTCATCCGCCGTCATCTTGCCGCGGCGGTACCCCCAGCGGCCCCGGAAGAGCGCTTGCTTGTTGATGTAGGGCAGGACCTTCTCCGGGTCGATATCCTTGACGTGCTTTCTGCCCCAGAAGGGCGGCTGGGGGATTTCCACGTCACGGTCGATCTCGACGTCCTTGACGCCGGGTTTCATCTGGACCAGGGCCTCCTGGGCCTCGAATGTGGTCGCTTCCAGCGTGCCTTCCTCGAATTTCCGCATCGCGGTCAGGCCGGCGAAAGCATCGGCACAGTAGACCACCGGCTTGTCGTAGCCGGGCACGCAGTCCTCGGCCACGAACTTCTCTGTCAGCGCCGCGCCGCCCAGCAGGATCGGCTGATCCAAACCCGCCGACTGGAACAGGGGCATGTTGTCCTTCATCATGATCGCCGATTTGACCAGCAGCCCGCTCAGGCCGATCACGTCGACGTCGAACTGGCGGGCCTTTTCGATGATCGTCTCAGCCGGCACCTTGATGCCGATGTTGTAGACCTTGTAACCGTTGTTGGACAGGATGATGTCCACCAGGTTCTTGCCGATATCGTGCACGTCGCCCTGGACGGTGGCCAGCAGGACCTTGACCCCCGCTTCCTGGTCGCTCTTGTCCATGTAAGGTTCGAGGTAGTCCACGGCCCGCTTCATCACCTCGGCCGACTGGAGCACGAAGGGCAGGAGCATCTCGCCGCGCCCGAACAGGTCGCCGACGTGACGCATCGCCGGGACCAGCAGATCGTTGATGATGCCGATCGGCGTCCGCCGACTCAGCAGGATCGAGAGGGTGTCTTCCAGGCCTTCCTTCTGGCCGGAGACGACCATCTCCGATAGCTGCTGCTCGGGGGGCCTGGCCTGCTTTTCTTCCTCCGACTCCTCGTCGTCGCTGTGCTCGGCGAAGAATTCGATGTACCGCATCAGCGGGGTCTTGCTCTCATCCTTGACGCGGTCGTAGATCAGGTCCAGGGCGATCTCCCGCTGCTCGTCGGGGATCTGGGCCAGCGGGGTGATCTTGCCGACGTCGATGATCGCGGCGTCCAGGCCCGCCACGCAGCACTCGTGGAGGAAAACGGAGTTCAGCACGCGACGCGAGACCGGCGAAAGGCCGAACGAGATATTGCTCAACCCCAGGATCGTAAAGACCCCGGGCAGGTTCTTCTTGATCAGGCGGATACCCTCGATCGTCTGGATCCCCGCGTCGCGGAGACTCTCGTCGCCCGAGCCGATGGTGAACGTCAGTGGGTCGTAGAGCAGGTCCTGCGCCCGCAGGCCGTACTTGCCCACGGCCAGGTCGTAGATGTCCCGGGCGGTCTTGAGCTTGTCTTCGGCTGTCATGGCCATGCCGCTCTCGGCGATCGTCAGTGCCACGCACCCGGCCCCGTAGCGCTTGGCGTGGCGACAGATCTTCTCGAGGTTGGCCCCCCCGTCTTCGAGGTTGATCGAGTTGATCACGCAGCGACCCGGATGGATCTTCAGGCAGGCCTCGATGACATCCGGCGTGGTCGAGTCGATGACAATGGGGATTTTGACCGACTCGCGGGCCAGCCGCATCATCGTCGTCAGGTCGGCCATCTCGTCGCGACCGGCATAGGCGGTGCAGAGGTCCAGGGCGTGGGCGCCATTGGCCTCCTGGGTGACCATGACCTTCAGGGCCCCGTCGAAGTCGTCGGCGAGGATCAGTTCGCGGAACTTCTTCGAGCCGTTGGAATTGGCCCGCTCGCCGACCATCAGCGGGGGGATGTCCTGGGCGATCTCCTGGGCTTGGTAAGCGCTGGAAATCGAGGGGGGCAGTTGCGGGTCGCGGGCTCTGGGTTCTGCTCCGTTTAGGGCCTTGGCCACCGCGGCGATGTGTTCGGGCGTGGTCCCGCAGCAGCCGCCGACGATGCTGACGCCCTCGCCGGTAACGTAATCCTTGAGGGCGGCGGCGAACTCTGCCGGCCCCAGCGGGTAGACCGTCTTTCCGCCCTCGACGACGGGCATGCCCGCGTTGGGGATGCAGTGGATGCGCCCGGTCCAGTGTTTGCTGAGATGATGGATGTGCGAGTGCATCTTCTCCGGGCCGGTCGCGCAATTCAGGCCCAAAGAGAACAGGTCGTAGGGTTCCAGGGCCACCGCGGCGGCGGCGATGTCGGCCCCGGCGAGCATGGTCCCGGTGGTCTCGACGGTCACCGAGAGCAGGATCGGCACGGGGCTGTGTTTCTCGAAGCTGTCGCCTGCGGCAGCCAGGGCGATCTTCGCCTGCAGCAGGTCCTGGCTGGTCTCGATGATCAGCGCGTCGACTCCCTCGGCCAGAAGGGCATTGAACTGCTGCAAATAAGCCGCGTGCAGGGTTTCGAAATCGACATGGCCCAGCGAGGGCATCTTGGTCGTCGGGCCGGCCGAGCCGATCACCCAGCCGCTGCCGTGGTCCTCGACGGCCTTGCGGGCGATCCGCACTGCGGCGCGGTTGATTTCCTCGACGCGGTTTTTCAGGTCGTCATACTCGGCCAGGACAATATCGGTGGCCCCGAAGGTATTGGTCTCGATGGCCATTGCCCCGGCTTGGAGAAACGACGCGTGCAACTGGCCGATCGCTTCCGGGGCCGTGAGGTTGAGGTACTCGTTGCACCCTTCATACTCGTCCCAGACCGAATCGGGCAGGGACATTTGCTGGATGTTCGATCCGCAGGCCCCATCGAGGAGGAGGATTTTCTGGTCTGTCAGGCTCACGAAGGCGGCACCCTTTCTCTCTGGCCCGCGATGCGGCGGGCGGGGTATACATACTGGTTGTCTCTACTGTACCGGCAAAGGGGCAGAAGACAAGCTCCAGCCGCATTGTAGGCAGCGTCGCGCGAAGCTTCAGGAAGGACATGGCAGGCGGCGATCCGCCAGCCAGGTTTCGATTGCCCCGGCGGTCTTCTCCGCGGCCCCTGCCTTGGACAGGCCCGTCAACTCGACGGTCAAATCGGCCAGTTCCCGGTAGACCGGCTCGCGCTGCTGATAGAGTCTGGCGAACGAACCTTCCACGTCGTCGGCGTCCAGAAAGGCGGGAATCCCCGTGCGGCGGATCCGCTGAAGAAGCTCATCGGGATCGACGTGGAGATACACCTTCAACCGGGCCTGCTTGAGCACGTCGGCGGTCCCGGCGTTCTGGGCAGTACCCCCGCCCAGCGACAGCAGGCTGATCTTGTCGGAATCCACCCGACCGGCGAAGAACTCCGATACGGCCCGGGCCTCGCACTGGCGGAAATACGCCTTGCCGTACCGGGTGTAGATCTCCCGGAAGCCCAGGTCCTCGCCGGTCCGGGCACCGTGGGCCGCGCAGGTCAGGTCGTCGGCGTCATGGAACTCCACCTGCCACCTTCGGCCCAGGCGGCGGCCTATGGTGCTCTTGCCGCAATGCTTCATGCCCATCAGCAGGATGATCATCGTTGCGGTTCCGACCTGGTCAATGCGAGGTTTCGATGTATCCGCCCAGGCCGAGCATCTGGTCGGCGAAGTGGGGGAAGGTCTTCTTGACGGCCTCGGCCTGGGTAATCCGCGTCTTGCCCTCGGCGGTCATGGCTGCGACCGTCAGCGTCATGACCATTCTATGGTCGGCCCGGCTGTCAAGGCTGGCCGAGTGCAGCTGGCTGTGGCGGAGCTTCAGCCCGTCGGGCAGCTCTTCGACCTTGGCGCCCATGGCTTTGAGGGCCCTGGCCATTTCGGTGATCCGGTCGCATTCCTTGTGGCGGCAGATTTCGGCGTTGCGGAGGGTGGTTTCGCCTTCGGCCCGGGCGCCGATGACCGCCAGCAGGGGCAGTTGGTCGATGAAGTCGTTGCAGTCGATCTCCATGCCCGTCAGCTGGCTGGACCGGGCGATGATGCCCTGGTCCGACAGCTCGATGTTTGCGCCCATCGCCTGGAGCACGTCCAGCACGCCCTTGTCGCCCTGGCTGTCGCCCATGTTCATGCCCGGCACGACGACCTCGGAGTCTTCGGTAAGTACGCCCGCGGCGATGGGGTACAGAGCGGCTGACCAGTCCAGCGGGATGCGGACCTCGAAACCCGGCCAATGGTGCTTGCCCCGGACCCGGAAGTGCTCGAATCTGTCGTTGCTCAGTTCCACCCCGCACCGCTGGAGCCAGTCGATCGTCAGGCCCACCCAGGGTTTCTCCCCCGGGCGCTCGACCAGCAGTTCGGTGGGTGCGTCGGCCAGGGCGGCGGCGATCAGCAGGGCCGATACCGGCTGAGAGTCCATCCCGTCAATCTTCGTCGAACCGCCGCGGAGGCGCCCCCTGACCACCAGCGGGGCGTGGCCGTCGCTCTTGGTGCTCACGCCCCAGGCCCCCAGGTTGTTCAGTGCGTCCAGCAGGGGCTGACACGGGCGGATGTGTCGCAGCGAGTCGTCGCCGGTCAGGACGGTGTAGCCCTCGCAGCAGGTGGCCATGGCGGCGAAAAACCGCAGAATGATCCCGCTGTTGCCGCAATTGACCACGTCTTCCGGCGTTTTCAGTTGCCCGGCCACCCCTTCGACTTCCCAGACCTCTTCGGCCCGGGGCGTCACGCGGGCGCCGAACATCTCGAAGGCCTCCGTGCCCAGCATCCAGTCGTGGGAGACCATCGGGCTGAGGATGCGGCTGGAGCCGTCGGCCAGTCCCGCCATGATCAACGCCCGGAACGAATGAGACTTGTTGGGGGGGATTCTGACCGAGCCGTGAAGCCCGGATGATTTACCGACTACGATATCCATAATGCACCATGTTCTGCCTTTTGTGTGGTCTGGTTATGCTATGCGGACAGGGACAGGGTTGCAAGGAATCTCGACCCGGCCGGGCGCGTGGATTACTCCCACTCGATCGTCGCAGGCGGCTTGGAAGAGATGTCGTAAACCACCCGGTTGACGCCGCGGACTTCGTTGATGATCCGGTTGGATATCGTCGCCAGGATGTCGTAGGGGATTCGGGACCAGTCGGCCGTCATGAAGTCCGAAGTGTCAACCGAGCGGACCGCTATGACATTTTCGTAGGTCCGGCCGTCGCCCATCACTCCGACAGACTGGACCGGCAGCAGGACGCAGAACGTCTGGGCCGTCTTGCGGTAAAGATTGGCCGCCATGATTTCCTCGATCAGGATGTTGTCGGCCTTTTTGAGCACCTCCAGCCGCTCCCGGGTGATATCGCCCAGGCACCGTACGGCCAGTCCGGGGCCAGGGAACGGGTGGCGCCAGACCACCTGCTCTGGAAGGCCCAGCAGTTCGCCGACCTGCCGGACCTCATCCTTGAACAGGTCGCGCAGCGGCTCGATCAGCTCGAAGCCCAGTTGCTCGGGCAGGCCTCCCACGTTGTGGTGCAGCTTGATGTTCGCCGCCGTTCCGGCCAGCGAATGGCCCGACTCGATCACGTCCGGATACAGTGTCCCCTGGGCGAGGTACCGGGCGTTGGGGATCTTCTCAGCCGCGGATTTGAACGCGTCGATAAACGTGTGGCCGATGATGCGACGCTTCTGCTGCGGGTCGACAACGCCGGTAAGCTTGTCCAGGAAGCTGTCGGCGGCAGGGACGGTCGTCAGGTTGACCTTGAATGTCTCCTGGAACGTCATCTCGACCAGTTCGACCTCGTTCATCCGCAGAAGCCCATTGTCGACGAAAATGCACCACAGGCGGTCGCCGATGGCCTTGTTCAGCAGGGCGGCGACGACAGAGGAATCCACCCCGCCGGACAGCCCGCAGATCACCTGCTCGTCGTCGGCCACCTGGCTGCGGACCTGCTCGACGACGGCCTCGATAAACGAACCCATCTTCCACAGGCCCTGACACTTGCAGATGTCGTAGAGGAAGTTGACGAAGATCTCCCCGCCGTGCGGCGTGTGGGTGACCTCCGGGTGAAACTGCACGCCGTAGAACATCCCGCTGGTGTGCTTGACGGCCGCATAGGGGCAGGTCGGCGTGGTCGCCAGGGGGATGAATTCCTCCGAGAGCTGCTGGACCTGGTCGCCGTGGCTCATCCAGGCGGTCGTCTCAGGCGGAATGCCCCGCAGGAGGTTGTCCGCCTCGTGGATCCGCAACGAAACCCGACCGTATTCCCGCGACGCAGCCGGGTGTATCTCGGCGCCCATCATCTGCGTGGCCAGCTGCATCCCATAGCAGATGCCCAGGATCGGCACGCCCAGCTCCAGCAGCTCAGGCCGGCAGCGGGGGGCCCCCTCTTCGTAAACGCTGGAGGGCCCGCCGGTAAAGATCAAACCCTTGGGGTTCAAGGCTTTGACTTCCTCGACCGTCACCTGCGGATGGGCCAGGACGCTGTAGACGCCGTTTTCGCGCACGCGGCGGGCGATCAACTGCGCATACTGGCTGCCGAAGTCGAGGATGACGATGGTTTCGGATTGTCCGGCTGCGGGGGCGGGTTGGGTCATGGCTGCTCCAGGGATCCCTTGGCGAGTGCTCTCTCTGGTCTGGAAAGAAACCGCAGATCATACGGACAAACGCCAACCCTGACAACCATATCGTCCGAATTTGGCCCTGCCGGCCGACCCCTGCCCGCTGAGGAGCCAGGCCGGGCGGTGGGCAGCAGGGGTGGGGCGTCTCAGAGGTCGGTGCAACGCAGGGCCAGGCGGTGGGCCTTGACGTACTGCTTGCCGAGGTTCTGCCAGTCGAAGCGGTCGCTGGCGGCTTCGACGCGGTTTCGCATGTCGATCCGCTCGCGTCGGCCCAGCCAGCAGAACTCCAGCAGCCAGTCGGCCAGGGCGGCTGCGGCGCCGTCGAAGCTGTTGCCCCGGCGGGGGGTTACGAACATGCCCTGCTGATCGTGATCGGGCATGGTGCGGGCCAGGTGCGTCCCGAAGCCGGCCAGGTCGCTGGTCACCGCCGGGATCCCCCGGGCGACGCACTCCAGAGGTGTGTACCCCCATGGCTCGTAGAAGCTCGGGAAGATGCCCAGGTGACAGCCGCGAACGAACTGGTCGTATTCCATACCGAACAGCGGGTTGGACGAAGAAACGAAGTCCGGGTGGTAGACCACCTTGACCGGGTCTGCCGGCAGGTTGATCAGGTTCAGGTACCGCAGCTGATTGAGCACCTCGTCCTCATGGTCGTCGACCAGGTCGTGCGTGACGACGTTGGGCAGGGTCGAGGCGTGCCAGGCGTGCATCAGCCGCTGGAGGCGCAGCTTCCAGTAATCGTCGACCAGGGAGTTGTAGTCGGGCACGATTCCCTTGGCGGCCGAATTGAACAGGTGCTGGCCGACGTGATGCTGAATCGACTCGCAGTTGCGGCGGATCTCTTCGAGCATGGCCGCCCGGCGGAGCACCTCGGAGTTGATCGTCCGGCAGGGGCGTTTGGTGATCAGGAAGAAAACGACCGTCCGCCCGGAGCGGTTCTCCTTGAGCTTGGCGTTCAGGCGGGCCAGGGCTTCGAGGGTCAAATCGAAGCCCTTGTTGCAGTACTCGTATCGCCCGGCGGTGAAGAAGTAGAGCGTCCGGTCCAGCTCGAAGCTGTAACTCGGGAAGAACATCGACATGACGAACTGGTTGATCTGCTCCTTGTATTCCAGGTGGAGGTTCTGGAATTCGTGGAGGGCGACGAACCGCTCGATGTTCAGGCCGTTGGGCAGGACGAGGTCGGCCTTTCTGCCCAGCAGGTGTTGACATTCCAGGTCGGTGATGTCGCTGACGGTGGTCAATACGTGGGCGCCGTGGGCGGCGGCGCGTTCGATACGGGTCTGGGTCTCGATGTTGTATCGTCTGGCGTCGGCGACCCAGTCCACGTAGGGCAGGTGGTCGTGGAAGTTGGCATCATGCATCGCGAGGATGCGCCCGAGGCTGGTGGCGTGGGTGGTAAAGACAATGGGCACGCCCAGCTTGGCCCGCCGCATTTCGGGGATCGCACAGCCGCCCATCCACTCGTGGAAGTGGGCCAGCAGCCGGGTCTTCTCGTCCAGCACTTCGCCCAGGACGCGGAAAAAGGTCTGGACCATCCAACCGAAGAGGATCACTGAATCGAGGAGTTCATCCCCGGCCGGGGAGGGAATGTCATGGTGTTCCCAGAGCAGGTACTTGGCTTCGTCGATCTTGTGACCGACCGAGGCCGGGTTCAGCAGGATCGTCTGGGGTTGACCCGTCACCAACCATTTGCCGTAATGGACCTCCAGGCCCATCTTGCGGAGGCGTTCACAGACCTGGCCGATCGGGCCCGATTCGGCGACGGGCTCGAATTCCAGCGGGCTGGTCTCCGGGTTGTACGGGCCGATGAGGAAGTAGCGGTCGCCGTACTGCGAGGCCATGAAGGGCACTTTCGAGCGGATGACCGTGTAGATCCCCCCGACCTGCTGGCAGACTTCCCAGGCGATTTCGAACACGAACTCTTTGCCCCGCCTGGCTGGAGAGGCGGACTTGCGTGATGTTCTGGATCGTGCAGTTGCTGCCATCGATGTTCGCCCGCGTCCTTGGTGTTGTTTCCGGAGCATGATAGGGCCCATGCCCGGCCGGATGCAAGGGGCAGCCTGCGGTGGCGCGGTTTCGTGCGCAGCCGGCGGGGTCCCGGCGCCGATGGGCGAACTCAGGCCTGCTTCTTGGCCTTGGCGGCTGTCTTACGGGGGGTTTTGGCCTTGGCCGTGCCGGCGGATTTCTTGGCCCGGGTTGTGCGGCGGGATGACTTGGCGGTCTTTTTCGGTTCGCCCTGCAGGACCTGGCGTGCCTGGAGGGCCTGGACCTCGGCCCGCGCCTGGGACGGATCGGGGTGGTTGGCTTCCAGCCAGGCCGTCAGGCGCTGGGTAGAGAGCGGGTCGATGCTCTGAATCCGGATCGCGATGCGGCCGTTGTCGTTGCGGATAATGTTCCCGGAGGCCTCGACGGTCATCTGACCGCGGGCGACGGGGTCGAATTTGACCGAGACCGGCTGTTGGGTGTCGACCAGGGCCCCCGTCGAGATGGCCACGCCGTTGAGGCTGACATCGACGATGTTGGCGTCGAAGGGCGTCCCGTCGCACTCCAGCGTGCCGGGAACCCTGCAGTTCAGGCGGGTGTAGCGTCGTCTGTTCTCTTGCTGCTGCATCGGATACTCCCAAAATGTCGCGCGGTTGCAGTCAGACAGAAGATCGGAAGCAGCAAAGGCTTTGCGCAACAGGAAATCGGCGCAGAGGTCAGTCGCAGGACTTGAGCTTGCGGTAGTCTGAGAGCGTCACCTCGCTGTTGCGCGAGAAGAACTCCGAAAGGGCCTTGACCGTCCGGAAGCTGAGCTTGGCGGCAATGTCGTCCAGCGACAGCTCGGTGGCCAGAAGCTGCTTGACCTGTCGGACCCGGGCTCGCCGGAGGTACTGGCCGGGCGATTCCCGCACCGCCTGGCGGAAGCGCTGCTCGAAACACCGCCTGGAGACGACCAGGTGCTCGGCGATCTGGGCGACGGTGGGGTTGTTCTGGATGTTGTGACGAACGTAAACCATCGCCTCGGCGACCAGTGGGTCCTCGACGGCGTTGATCTCGGAACTCAGGCGCGTCATCACGCCGCGCGGCTTGATCAGCAGCGGCTGATCGGGCGGGTTCTCGCCGGCCATCCGGAGGTCCAGCAGCCTGGCAGCTTCGTAGCCGATCCGCTCACTGTCCAGGTCGATGCTGGAGAGGGTGGGGTAAACCAGCTCGCACATGGTCCTGTCATTCTGCAGGCCGAGAATAGCGATTTCCTCGGGCACGTGGATGTCCAGGTCGTTGCAGCAATGCAGGACCACGCGGGCCTGGTTGTCATCGACGCAGAAGATCCCGGCGGGCGTCTCCAGCTGCTTCAGCCATTCGGCCGTCTGCTTGCGGTGGGTCTCCCAATCGTTGACCAACTCCTCTCGCCAGTGGAGTTCGGCGGCCAATCCCTGCTCAGAGAGTTTCCCCTGGTAGCCCTCGATCAGCAGGGCGGGATGGTCGAAACTTCCGCCGAAAAAGGCCAGCCGCCGCAGTCCGTGGTCGATGAAGTGTTCGGCCGCCATTCTCCCTGCCCGGACCAGGTCGGGTCCGACGTGGCAGGGGGTGTTTTCCTGCTCTTCGATGTCGTCGATGATCACGAAGGGCACGTCGAGCTTCTCGACCTCGCGGAGGATCTGGCGATTGCCGTTTTTGACCAGCACGCCCGAGCCGGTCCAGTTGCGCATTCCCTGCGGATATTCTTCAAGCCTTCCCTTGAAAACGAAGGTTTCCCAGAGCTGATGGGCCCGGGTAAAGCCTGCGATACCGCGCAGCACGCCCCGGCCGTGGGATGTACTCGTATCCAGCAGAATGGCAACGCGAGGCAGATGGGGCATGGCCGGATTCGATTCAGCAGGAACAGTGAAGTCTTGTCATATCGCGCATTTTCCGACGTTTCTGCCCAGATTGCAAGGCATTGCGCCGATCCCCTGGCGACCGGAGATCGACGAAACGCTCCCGCAGGCTGGTGCGCAAAATTCAGATGAATATGCAAAATATACGGCCGCGCGTCCAGTAGAATAGTCCACTGGAATTTGAGGCTGTCCTGTGGGCCGGGCGGTAGGTTGGCCCCACGCCGCCCGGCAGGACAGCTTCTTTTTTGCGCTCACTTCTTCGGCGTCTCGTCGCGAGCCCGGTCCGGATCTTCCCCGTCTGCCTCTTCCTGCTGCGCGTCGTCTGACTCATGCTTGCGGATGCTTTCGTCGGCCCCGGGCAGCCGGTGGGGGTCATCGGGCTGGGCCAGATCGGCCGTGCGGGCGTCGATGACCGTCGTGTAGGCCAGCATGTCACCGATCCGCTGGCGGTAGCGGGAGAGGAAGGGCACGAACAGGAGAATGGGGAAAAAGCCCAGGGGCAGGGACAGTTCGATGATCTTGATGACATTGCGCAGGAAGCAGGCCTGCAGCGAAGGTCTGCTCGCTCCGGTGTGGACGACCTTGAGCTTCAGCAGCTTCTTGCCCAGCGTCGCCTGGAAGCGGTATTCCAGGATGGCGGCGTAGACGATGTACAGCAGCAGGCCGGTCAGGCTGGCATAGAGCAGTGAGGGGTACTTGCCCTGGATCGCCCCCTGCAGGTCGTCCACCGCAGCCGGATCGGGTGCGAAGATCGCGATCGCCACGACCATCCAGGGCATCTGGTCGATCAGGAAAGCGATCAGCCGCAGCAGGGGACTTGCCGGCCTGACGCCTTTGGGAAGGCTGAACGGCTGGATGGGCCTGCGGGGCCGCAGCAGTACGAGCGTCAGGGCCGCAATCGCCACGCCCCACATGACGTACTCCCAGACCTTCTGCACCGAGCGATCCGGCGGCGCGGCGGCAAAGACCTCCGGGCTGCCCTCGGGCAAAAACTTGCCGTTCAGCGAGCTCTGCCCGATCTGCCAGGTCCCCTCATCCTGCCAGAGCAGTGCGATGCGGCTTCCGTCACGTGCCACCGCAGGGATCGAAGGGAATTCCACGGCCTGGTCGTTGGTCTGCAGCGCGACCAGGCGGGTCTGGTTCAGTGCGCCCAGCAGGACCATCTGCACAGTCCATTTGCCCGCCTGGGGGTCCTGGTCGACCTGGACCTCCTCGTCGCCGGTTGGCGGATCTTCCGTTTCGGCAGGTTGGTCCGGGGATGTCTGCTCTTCGCGGCCGTCAGCCTCGTCCGGCTCGTTCGGTTCGGCCGGCTTCTCGTCTGGGGTTTCCTGCTCCTGCTGGGCCAGGGCCAGCGGCAGGACGATTTGGTCTTCCAGTACGATGGCCCCCAGAATACGCTGCCGGGCCAGGGGGCCGCTTAACTGGATCGACTCGATGTTGAACCGCGCCGACCGGTCTCGGGCCTGGTCGGCCTGGGCGTTTGGATCGGCCCGATCCGGTTCTTCGGCCGGCTCGTCAGCCGCTTCGGCAGGGGCGGCCTCTTCGGCGCCGGGAAGGACGCGGTAGATGCGGTTGCTCTGCCCGTCGCTGTCGGTGAGGACGACGTAGACCATGCCGTTCCGCACGGCCAGGAAGGTCTGCGTGGTGGCCGCCAGATCGACCGTGGCCACGTCGGTCAGGAAGGTCCAGCTTCGTCCGGTATAGCCGGCCAGGCCCAGCGTGACGCGTCGGGTCGAGTCGGGCGTGCGGATCTGCTCGTCGTTGGCGGTTTCGTTCTGGGCCCCCGCCGGCCTGGCCACCAGGGCCAGCACGCGGAATGGCGCGTCGCCCGGAGAGGGGATCTTCTGGTTCAGCGACGAAGCCAGGCTCACCAGGCTCGACTCGGCCGGCCATTGGCTCAGGCGCGGGTTCAGGGCCGTCAGGGGCTTGGGCGACCCGGCGTCGTAGATCACCAGGTCACGCGTCTCGTACAGGACGTACAACTGGGGCCCGACGGCTGCAGCGGCCGCGATGGTGCCTTTGTGGCGAGAGTGTTGCTCCCACGAGCGGCCCGGGTGTTTGACCAGCAGCGACCATTCGGTCTCATCGCCCACCGCTGCCCAGGTCACTTCGTCGCTGCCGGTGAAGATCAGCGCCCGCTGGGCCCCGGCAGCGACCGAATACAGCGCCAGAATGAGTGCGACTATGGCCAGGCGTCGGCGGATCACGGGGTACCTCTCTGTTCGGCGGGCAAGGTCTGGGGGGCCAGTTCGGCGTCAATCAGCCGGGCCCGTCCCTGCAGCGAGCCGGGCACGATGTGCTCGAAGCGGACGGCCTCTTCGTACAGCAGGTCAGGCGTGTGGGCCTTGGAGATGGAGATCTCCAGCCGGGCCGATCGCTTGCCCGTCTGCCCGTCCAGCCAGGTCAGTTTCAGCGTGTGGGGCATGACGGGCGGCTTGGCGGGCGGGTCGAACAGTTCCGAGACGTCCAGGGGTTTATAGTCGCCCAACTCGGCCTGCATCACGTCCAGTCCACGCTGGTTGACGAAGACGATCCGGTAGAGCTGCCGGGGTTTCTCGGCCGACCAGGTGAAGTACATGTCGCGTTTGACCACCGCCTGGCCCGAGACCGCCTGGCGGTCGATGACGCTGAGGATATAGGCGTAGGGGCAGTCCATCTTCATCCGCTGGGTGACCGTCGGGAACGTCGACAGGTCGCCCGGAAGGGGCGTCATGCCGAATACCGTGGCCAGCTGGAGCGGGTCGATGGGCATGGCCTCGACGCCGGGAGCACCGGCCAGGGCGGTCCGACCGACGACGGCATCGCTGTTGTCCCCCAGCCCGTAGAAGAAGTAGTACAGCCCGTCGAGGCTGCTGACGCCGGCTCCGAAGACCTTTCGGGTGGCCTCGCGGACGTAGAAGGTGAAGTCATCAGGCCCCGCCGGGTCCTCTTCGTTTCTGGCCAGGAGTATCGTCGCGTTCGGCGGGCCGACCAGCGTACCGTACCGCAGCAGCGAGACGCCCTGTTTGGAGTAGATCGTCGCCTGGATGCGGGCTTCCAGGCGGAAGTAGGGCGTCTTTCCGGCGTTGGCGTTGTACTCGTCGACAATCGTCCGGACCGAGGCAACCGAATCGCGCGGCGGGGGGTTCAGCGGCAGGCAGCAGCCGGTCAGGGCCAGCAGGCAGATGACGGGAAGGGTGGCTCGATTTGCGGTCTTCAAACGTCGGCCTCCAGGATGTCGCTGAGATGTTCGGATACCTGCTGGATCTGGTCCTCTCCCATCTGCGGGTTAAGCAGGTCATACGTCTCGTCCGTGCCGCGGACCCGCATCAGCCAGGTCTCTCCGGTCGGGTCCTTCCGCGACTTTTCGTATGATAGCAGACGCTTCTGCATGAGAATCAAACCCAGGACGAATCGGAAGTTCTGTTTCTCCGGCTGGTCGGTCCCATCCAGACGCTTGAAGAAGCTCAGGAGCACCTCGTTGTCGACAAAGAGTTTCTTCTTCTCTTTGGGCTGGGGGACCTGGCTCTGCCACGAGCCGATGGTCGCCGTGTCCAACTGGTCCTTCTGCTGGTCCCAGCAGGAAAGGCAGAAGTCTTTGCGTAGAAACTGCTCGCCTTCCTCGTGGAGGGTGGCGGCGAACTTGTCTCCGGGCTCCAGCTGCTTCTGGCAGCCGCTGCAGATCCCGGAGGTCCTGGTGATGTTGAACTCCTTGGCCATGTTCCTTCCCTGGAAATCGTCAGCGGTCGCCGCCGGCGTGTTCAATTGCGCCCAGGACCGTATCGGCCCGGCGGGTGTCGGCGGCGGCAGCGGCGACCAGATCCCCGGCCGCCAGGGTGTCGTCCAGTTGTGCGGCGTTGATCTGCACGTTGTACTCGCTGAGGCGGACGGCTGCAACCGCCATCGCCGCGGCGGCCTTGAGATCGCTCACAAGCCAGGGCGTGACCTTGTCGGTCATCCGGTAGAGTTCGTCGAGCATCGCCAGCGAGAGTTTGGCCAGTTCGCGCGGGACGTTGATCGCCGCAGCCAGGGCCATCCGGGACGCCTGCAGTTTCTCGGGCCCCTCGTCCATCGATTGGGCCCGTTGATAGAGGTTGAACGCCTCCATGTCCTCGGTCAGCAGGCGACGGGCCATCTTCTGGATCGCCTCCAGCTTGCCGGCGAGCTTCTCGTGGGCCTCGGCATGGGTGGCCAGATTCTTCTTGCCCTGGGAATACGCCAGCGACATCTGTCCCAGCCCGGCAGCCAGGGCAGCTGCCAGGGCGGCAACCGATCCGCCACCCGGCGTGGGCTGCTTGGCCGCCAGCTCGTCCAGAAACGAACTGACAGGCCTGGAGAAAATGTCCGTCTGTTCTTGGCTGCTCAAATGGGGGACCCTGCCTTCATTCTGCCCGTGCGGCTGCGGGTTCGTCCGAAGCCTCGATGTTCTCCGGTTTGGGGGTGGTTACCACGGTGGCCATCGGGCCCGAGAAGTATTTCTGCCCCACGCGGCGCACGTCGGCGGGCGTGACCTTCTGGTAGAGTTCTGCCTGCTTGCGGGCGTAGTCCCACCCGAAGCCGAACAGTTCGTCCAGCGCCGCTGACATGGCCTGGTCTGCCATTGTCTGGTTGCCCAGCACGTCGGCGGTCAGGATGATATTCACCGCCTGGCGGACCTCCTTTTCCGTCGGTTCGAAATCCGCCGCCTTGCGGTAGTACTTGTGGATTATATCGACCACTTCCCGGGCCTTGTCCGGCTGGGTGCCCGCGTAGGTGACAAACGCCCCCGGCTGCAGCCCCGCCCAGTTGTAGGCATGCACGACGTAGACCAACTGCTTGCCCCGCAGCTCGGTGTGCAGCCAGCCTGAGGGCAGGCGGTAGCCGCTCATGATCGTGTCCAGCACGGTAATCGCCAGGCGGTCCTCGATGTTCGTCACCCGCATGCCCGGTACGGCCACGATGATACCCGCCTGCTGGTTCTGCGTCTGCTTGACGTACGTCTTGCCGCCTTCGGGAAGCTTGCGGGCATCGACCGGCTCGATCGGGCGGCTGCCTTCGGGCATCGACGCGAAGAGCTTCCGGATCTGTCGCTCGGTCTTCTCCGGGTCGAAGCTGCCGTATACGGCCAGAACGCTGTCACCGGCCAGAATGTACTTGTCGTGGTGGGCCTTGAGGGCGGCCGTGTCGAGCTTTGCCACCGCTTCGACGCTGCCGGCCGTCAGCATCCGGTAGGGCGAATCCTCGAAGAAACTCTGGCGGAAAAACGCCTGGAGCTGCGAGGACCAGTGCTCTTGGATCTGCTCGATGCCCTGGATCTGCACGGGCTTGAGAATCTCCAACTCCCTGGCCGGGAAGCTCGGACGCAGCACGACGTCGGCGAAGATATCCAGCGCTTCGCTGAAGCTGTCATCCAGTACCGACGCCGACCAGTAGAACGTGTTGTTCCCGCTGCTTCCGCTGATGGCCCCGCCGGCCTGCTGGAAGAAAGCGGAGATCTCATCGGCCGTGCGGTCGCCCGCCCCGCGCGTGGTCATCTGCATCATCAGCGAGCCGATGCCGTTGGTCTCCTGCGTCTCCCGCAGCAGCCCGCCGTTGGTCGAAAGGACCATCGAAACCAGACCACCCGGTGCCGGCTGGAGCACCACCCGCAGGCCGCTATCCAGCGTGATCAACTTGCCCTGGGCCCGATCGCCGATGTCTGCGCCGACCGCCCCGACCGGGTCGAAATCCGGCGGGGTCAACCGCGTAATGGCCATCGTCTCGAAGTCGAAGTACTTCCGCGCCATCTGCTGGACCTGCGCGGCGGTGACCTTCTTGATGTTGTCGACGTAGAACTGGCTGAACAGCGGGTTGCCCGTCGAGAGGTAGTCCCCGGCCAGCGAGGCGGCCAGGCTCTCTGCGGTCTGCTGCGAGTAGACGTGCTGGGCCTGCTTGAGACGCTTGGCTCGGGCCAGCTCTTCGGCGTCGACACCCTGGTCGATCACGCGCTGCAGTTCGTCGCGGACGGCCTGCTCGAGCTTCCCGACGTTCTTCGGGTCGGTTCGGTATGATACGGTGAAGATCCCTGTTCCCCAGTCCGGCGTCCACGAGCTGGTCGAGACCTCCGTGCCCAGTTTCTCCAACACGATCGCCCGGTACAGGCGGCTGGTCCGCCCGCGCGAGAGGATGAAGCTCAGCACGTCCAGTGCGTAAAGATCTTCGTGCTGCAGGGGGATGGTCTGGAAGCTCATCCGGCCCATCACGTCCCGCAGCGTCTTGTGGGGCTTGTTGATCACGCTGACGCCCGAAAGCGGTGCGACATCCGGCAGGTCTGCCATGGAGGGCTTCCCGCGCGAGAAGCCCCGGAATTCTTCGCGGATCTTCTCCAGGGCCGCCTTCTCGTCAATGTCGCCGACAACGGTGAAAACCATGTTCTGCGGGACGTACATCCGGCTGTGATAGGCGTTGATGTCTTCCCAGCTGACCTGCTTGAGCAGGGGCATGTAGCCGATGACGGGCACGGCTGCGGGGTGCCGGCCGAAAACATGGGCGCTGTGGGCGTACCACATCTGGCGGTTCGGGTCATCGCGGCCCATCTCCAGCTCGCGCTGGACCACGCCGTGTTCGCGGATGAAGTCATCCTTGGTAAAGCCCGGCCTGGCCATCTGGTCGGCGATCAGGTCGATGCATTCCATCGTCTTGCTCGACGAGGCGGAGATGTAGTAGCACGTCACGTCCAGGGAGGTATAGGCGTTGGACTGGCCCCCGATTTCCAGCGTTCGCGAGCGCTTGGGCCCGCTCTGGCCCGCTCTGGCCTGCCCGCCCTGCGGTTCGTGGATCGATTCCTTGGCCACCAGGTGCTCCAGCAGGTGGCTTAAGCCCTTGCCCAGGAACTCCTGCTCGGTCATTCCGCCGGCCCGGACGTAGGCCCGGACGCTGACGACGGGGGAGGTCTTGACCGACATCAGGATCACCGTCATGCCGTTGTCCAGCTTGACGATCCTGGCAGGCAACTGCCCGACCTGGACGATCTGCGTGCTTTCCACGGCAGGAAGCGGGGCAGAGTCCTGGTCTTCCTGGCCGTCGGCCTGCGGCCAGGCAATCCCGGCCGACAGGCTCAGCACCAGAGAACAAAGGACAACTCGATGCAGGGCGTGCATCCCGGTACCGCGAGCGTAAATCATCTCGAACTCCGATCGGATTGACTTTTCCGCCCCCTGCCAGCAGGTCGGGCGGAGTTACTCCTGGCCCGCCGCGTCCATATCATCCAAATACGCCAGCGCGCGGTCCAGTTCGTTTTCCAGGTGGCGAACCCGCAGCAGCGAACGGACCCGGGTCAGCAGCTCGAGGCGGTTGACCGGCTTGGTGATGAAATCATCCGTGCCGCTCTCGACTCCACGCTCGATGTCGCCCAGCTCGTTCAACGCCGTAACCATCACCACCGGAATCGATCGCGTCTGCGGGTCGCTCTTGAGCTTCCGGCAGACCTCGAAGCCGCTCATGCGCGGCATCATGATGTCCAGCAGAATCAGGTCCGGCTTGTGCTCCTGGACCTTCTCCAGCGCGTCGACGCCGTCAACGGCGGTGTCTACCTGGCACTGCAATGAGTCGAGGTAGGCAATCAGAAGTTCCAGGTTCTGCGGATTGTCGTCTACTACCAGTATACGGCTCTTGGACAGGTCGGGTTCCGTCCTGTCCTTCCCTGCCGCCTCTTCCTGCTTCTCTGCCACGGCCAGACTCCTTTCGACGCACTGGTGAGGGACGCATATGGCATCTGAGAAGTAGACTAGTCGCCCTTCGACCCGGAAGCAACAACGCATCGGCCTTTTCAGCCCCCGCAGGGCAAGTTTTCACGATCCGCTCTGGCAGAGATGTCAACCGGCGTCTACCATCTCCGCCATGGGACAGCTGTTCGAGAACCCGAACCCCGAGAACCGGCGTCCTGACGCCAGATCAACCGACAGACGCGTCAGCATCGCCATCAACGCCAACGTCTGGGGGACCTATACCTACCTCTGGCCGGCAGGGCTGGGGGCTGCGACGGTCGGGCAACGCGTGCGCGTGCCCTTCGGCCGCTCCAGCCGGACCACGCTGGGCTTTGTCACCGAAATAGACGCGCCGGAAAGCGGATACAAACTCAAACCCGTCAGCGAAGTCATCGACCAGACGCCCCAGCTCGACGAACACCTGATGGACCTGGGCCGGTGGATCAGCCAGTACTACCTTGCACCTCTGGGGATGACCCTGGCGGCCATGGTTCCCTCGGCCGTGGGCAAACACCCCCCGCGACGCCAGACGATCGTCAAGCTCGTCTCCAGCCGCGCCGACTGGCCCAACCAACTGGGACAGCGACAGATGCGCGTTCTGGACGAACTGGAGAAAGCTGCCCGCCAGGGCGTGGCGGCCCTGCCGCTCGACCAACTCCGCCAGCACAGCCAGGCCTCGCGCGACACGATAGGCCGCCTCGTCCAGCGCGAGTTGATCCGGACCGAATCCCGCCCGGTGGTCCTGGATGATCTTTCAACGGCCGCCGAGGCAGATCCGTTCGAGGTCAACCCCGACCAGCAGGCCGTGCTCGACCAACTGGCCGGGCGACTCGATGCAGGCTTCTCGGTTACCGTCCTGCACGGCGTGACCGGCAGCGGAAAGACCGAGGTCTACGTCCGGGCCATCCGGAAGGTCATCGCTGCCGGCAGACAGGCGATCCTCCTGGTCCCGGAAATCGCCCTGGCCACGCAAACCCTCCAGCGCCTGCTCAAACGCCTGCCCCGCGTGGCCATGCTCCACAGCCAGTTGACCGACGCACAGCGGGCCTTCTACTGGCGGCAGATCCGCACCGGCCATGCGTCGGTGATCGTCGGGCCGCGATCGGCGATCTTCGCCCCGGCCCGGAAGCTCGGGCTGATCATCGTCGATGAGGAACACGAAAGCAGCTACAAGCAGGACACCGCCCCGCGCTACCATGGGCGGGACGTGGCCGTCATGCGGGCCAACCTGGCTGGCTGCCCGGTCATCCTCGGCTCGGCCACGCCGTCGATGGAATCCTGGCAGAACGTCAAGCAGGGCAAGTACCATCTCGCCCGCCTGCCCCGACGCGTCAAATCCCTGCCCATGCCCCAGCTGGAACTCGTTTCTTTAAGAAAGGAGATCCGCTCGGAGAAGGTCGAACTGATCGGCCGGACCATGATGCAGCACGTCGCGGCCGTGCTGGACCGCGGCGAGCAGGCGATCCTGTTGATGAACCGCCGGGGCTTTGCCAGCTACGTCTTCTGCCCATCCTGCCAATGGGCCCTGTCGTGCGATGAATGCACGCGGATGATGGTCTTCCACCAGTCCCTGCAGTTGGCGATGTGTCACTACTGCGACCGGACCCGCCAGGTCCCCGAGGCCTGCCCGGCCTGTGGGGGCAAGATCCTGCTGTTCGGCATGGGCATCCAGCGCGTGGAAGGGGAGCTGGCCCGGAAGTTCCCAGCCGCCCGGTTCTCCCGCATGGACAGCGACACGATGACCTCCGCCAGGCAGTTCCAGGCCGTCTTCGACGACTTCGCCGCCGGGAACACCGACATCCTCCTGGGCACGCAGATGGTCGCCAAGGGGCTGGACTTCCCCAAGGTCTCGCTGGTGGGGGTTCTCTCGGCCGATACGTCCCTGGCGATCCCCGACTTCCGGGCCTCGGAGCGGACGTTCCAGTTGATTGTCCAGGTCGCCGGTCGGGCCGGGCGGGCCGCCACGGCAGGGCGCGTCGTCGTCCAGTCGGTCCACCCCGACGAGCCGGCCATTCAGTACGCCCTCCAGCATGACTTCGAAGGCTTCGCCGACTGGGAACTGCCCGCCCGAGAGGCGACGAATCTACCGCCGTTCTCCCGGATCATCCGCTTCATCATCCGCCACGCCAACCACGCCAATGTCCAGCAGGACGCTGGAGCCTTTGCCGACCGACTCGGGCCTTTCCTCGAAGGTTTGGACTGCACCGTTCAGGGCCCTTCCCCGGCCGAGGTGCTCAAGATCCGCAACCAGTACCGCCACCAGATCCTGGTCATCACCAACAAGCCCGGCCTGCTGCAACGCCGCATCTATCCACGCTTCGCCGGGCTGACAAAGGGACTCACCTGCGAAGTCCTCGCCGACGTCGACCCGGCCAGTCTGATTTAGGTCCGCGTCGAGAGAGGATGGACCGGTTTCTCCAGCCAGACAGGACATCCTGATAGAGGTGCGTCTGTCATGCTAAAAACTTCTTGGCCCGGACAGAGTTGTTTTGCGGGAGCTGTGCTGGTTGGGCACAAATCGCAACACTAGTGAATGTAAGTAGATAGATACCAAACGATGCATTCCGGACTCTCCTGCGGATCGGGCAGGGGCCAAAGGGAACACGGCTATTGGCCAAGATTTCCTGCCAATAGGTCACAAGGCGTCTATAATGCTCCAGTCAGGAGGTAGCTGGGACGTGATCCCGAACAGAGGGCGTGCCCGAATCTTCTTGATACGTGTATATTTCCCGTTGTGGCCCCGGATTGGCCTCCGGACCAACAGGAGATCCGGATAGCAGCGGGTCTTATTTCCGAATGGCAGAAAAAAGTTTTGCCAAAACCCGGACATTTGACCTTGTAAATACTTGGCCATCCGGTATGCTGTTACGAGTTGACAGGTCGGCTTTGCCGATGTGGGCTCTGTAAACCGTGGGCTCCATTCCAAGGCCGGTCCCGCAGAACGGGGACTGGTAGGTCGTTCTGGAAGTTCAGGACGCACGGAGGATTGGACGGACATCTGCCCCAGGGCAGAAAGGAGGCGGTTTATTACAGGGAAAGAACCATCAGCCAGGTCTTGTTGATCTGGTTCGACACACTACGCTTAACGAAGTTGAGGAAACACTTTTGGAGAACCTGCCCTAGGAAGCAGGGGCAAAAAAAAGGAGAATGGAATGAAAACGATGAAATTACTGTTAGGACTCGCGCTGATCGTC
>JBKHDI010000054.1:0-25567 GCA_046541415.1 Phycisphaerae bacterium
CGAGGCGGCGCGGGCCCGGGCAGCGGTGGAGGGGCGTGCGGGCCTGCGGTCCGGGAGAGGAGCGGTCTGCCTTCGCCTGGGGCTGAGACTGGCGTGAAGGCAAGAGAAAAGCGGGCGCCGGAGTGGGATCCGGGGCCCGCTTTTGTTTTGATTGGTATCGGGCGGGTTACTTGGCCAGGAAGTTTTCGAAGGCGCCGCCGAAGATGGCGCGGGTCTGGCGGGAGATTTCTTCGCTGGTCGGGCGCCAGCCGGCCTGGAAGAGGTCCGTGTACTTGTCGACCAGCACGTCGGCGACGATCTTCCGCGTGTGGTGCCACTTGTAGACCAGTTGATCCAGCACGCGGGCATCGGAGTGCTGGCAGGTGACCGTGGCGCCGAGCAGTTCGAGGCGCTGGCGGGTCATCTCGTCGATGATCGAGGGATTGTTGCAGTACCACCAGCAGCCGAACAGGTGCAGGTTGCCGAACTTGCGGGCACTGACGCACAGTTCGTGCTGGTTGACGCGCGAGAGCATGGTGACCAGGAACTTCGCGTCCGGGTTTTCGATGCAGAGGCTGTTTACGGCTGTCACGTCGGCGATTCCGACCGCGTC
Source organism: Phycisphaerae bacterium (assembly GCA_046541415.1). Taxonomy (GTDB): domain Bacteria; phylum Planctomycetota; class Phycisphaerae; order SM23-33; family SM23-33; genus CAZOVB01. The sequence continues at coordinate 593 of JBKHDI010000054.1, forward strand.
GCCGGCGTCGCCCAGCGGCGGGTTGACGCGTTTGCGGACGCCGATCATCATGGCCATCGGCAGGTTCAGCTCTTTGGCGGTGGGCATGACGACCTGCTTGATGATCCTGGCCGGCAGGCCGCCGTCGGGGTAGGCGAATTCGGGGGGCAGGGAGGCAGCCATGTAGACCGGGTCGATGACCTTGGCCCAGTCGGCGAGGAATCGCCGGGCCTGGGCGAACGACTTGTCGTTGGGCTCGGCGGTATCGTAGCCCTGGTCGGCCATGGTTTTGGAGGCGTTTTCCCAGTCGAGGATGAGGTTGTCGATTCGCAGGGCGGCCTTGAGCAGGTCGTTTTTGGGCAGGTCCTGTTTCCAGTAGCCGGCCTCTTCGGGCTCGAAGGGGTTGTTGGTCATGATGGCCCAGTCGAGGTTGGCCAGTTCGAAGACGCGGTGGAGGTAGTCTTCTTCGTCCTGGTCGGCGAACCACTTGCGGATGGAGTTCAGGTCGCGTCCGGCGGTGTCGAGTCCGAGGCGGTTGAGGGTGGTGATCACGCCGCGGCAGGCCTCGGACAGCGCGCCGGTTTCGATGAACACCTTCTGCCAGATCAGGTCGGCCTGTTCGGTTTTGCTCATCGCCCAGAACTTTTCGTACGTCAGGTCGGCCGGTGCGATGGTGAACAGTTCGGCGACGAGGTAGTGGTAGGTCAGCAGTTCATCGACTCCCCAGAGCAGCAGGTCGCCGTGGGAGGGGTAGAACAGGTGCGTGTGGATATCGGAAATGGTGACCGTCTCGACGGCTTCGCGGACTGCGGCCTGGACGGAGGCAAGGTCTTGCAGTTGTGTCATGATACTCTCCTGTTGGATGATTCTGGCGGTTGGGTCGACGAGGATACCACGCTGATCGGCGGGCGGGAAGCGTCATTCCATGGATTCATCGTCGGGCCGGGCGCGGCGCATGAAACACCCGCCTTGTCGCGGATGAGGGTCAAGGCGGGTGAGTCCGGGGGCTGTCTCCGGTTGGCGGGGCCGTTGGGGCGTCTGAGACGGGGGTTGCTCAGTTCGTCTTCTTGTTGTGGACCTCTTCGGCCTTGTCCTTGGCGGTATCCTTGAGTTGCTCGGGTTTGAGGTCCTGGTTTTCGGCTTCGTCTTCGGCGGCGTCTTTGGCGGCCTGGCCGACGCGTTTGGTTTTTTCGCCGAACTCCTTGGCTGTTTCTTTGGCGGAGGTGGCGATTTCGTCTGCGGTCAGGTCCTGCTTTTCGGCCTCGTCTTCGGCGGCTTCGAGGGCCTGATCGGCGACGGCCTCTGCCCGGTGGGCCAGGTCCTTGCCTGCGTTTTCTGCCTCGTGGAGAGCTTTATCGCGGACGGGTCCGAGGGTTTCGTCTTCCTTGCGAGTCGATGGCAGGAGCACGCCGAGGACGGTCCCTGCGGCTGCGGCGAGAGCGCCGAGGACCAGCGGGTGGTCCTGGTAGCTGTCGATCAGCGACTGCTTTGCCTTTTCGGCGGCCCGTTCGGTTTGCTCGCGTGCTTGGTGGCCTGCATGGCGGGCCTTGTCGCGGGCGGCGGCTGCGGAGTCCTTGACTTCCGAGGCGGCGTGGTTTGCCTTGCCTTTGACCGTCTCGGCAGCGTGGTGTGCCTTGTCCTTTGCCTTGTCGGCGAGGTGGGTGGCCTTGTTGCCAGCGGTTTTCAGTCCGCGTTTGGCCTTGTCGGCCATGGATTCGGAGTCGTCGCCGTTGCTGTCGTCTTTGACGTACGTGCCGGATTTGACGGCGGTTTCGCGATCTATTTCGCGGTTGGTGTCGGAATCGAGGTCGTAGTTTCTCCTCTTTTTATCCGAGCCGTTTGGCGTGCGGGTGACGTCGATGGCCATCCATCCGGCACCGGCGGCCAGCAGCAGTGCGGGCAGGGGGTTGTCCCTGACGGTGTTGACCAGCTTGCTGCGCCGGGCTTCGTCTTTCAGGGAGTCGAGGATCTCATTCCAGATCCGCTGGGGGGAGAGGCGGTGTTCCAGCTGGTCGACCGTCTGGGACATCTGGCCGCGGGTCTGGTGGATATCGCTCTGGATCTGATTGGCGCTGCGTCCCTCGCCGGAGTAGTCGGTATCCACGGTTTGTGGATCTGGGGCGGGCGTATGTGTATCGGTGCTCATTTGATTTCGTTCTTGATCCATTCTTTATTCTCCTTCATGGTCTCGGCGGTCTTCTGCGGGACCACGGTTTGATTCTCGATGGTCTTCTTGCCCTTTTCGACCATGACGATGCCCACGATCGCGACTACCCCGCCGATGATCAGCGGGCTGAGCCAGGCGGCGTGGAACCAAGGCATGACGTTGATCAGGGCGATGTAGAGCCCGACAGCCGTAGCTGCCAGGAGCACCAGTACGCCTGCCCAGGCCACGGCCCCGCCGATGGCGATGGCGGCGGAGTTTCGGGCGAAGGTCTGGGCCTTCTCGGCCATCTCTTTCTTGGCCAGGGCAGCTTCCTGTCGAAGCAGGGTCACCGCTTCCTGGGTCAGGTCGTGCAGGAGTGTCGGGGCCGAGCGGGCCTGGTCTTCCTGCTGGGCGATGTACTGTTCCTTTTCCTGGGCGGTCATCTGTTTGTCTCTGGCGGATTCCATGGCTTACTCTCCGGTCCGGTTGCGGATGTCTGAGGGTTCCGGCTTCGACGGTTCCGGCTCGCTGCGCCCGACGGTGTTGGGTCCGATGGGTTTGGCAGCCAGGTCGGGCCTGGCCTGTGCGGCCGCGGGGGCCATGTCTTCCGGCGCCGGTGCATCGGCCGCCGCCCGGGCGCGGTAGGCGCGTCGGGAGCCGTCTGGGGCGCTGTGGGAGGTTTCGGGCTTGGAACTGCCCAGGAACCTGCCCAGGGCCAGTCCGCCGGCGAAGGCGATGCCCAGGAACGCTTCGGGCCTTTTGCGGGCGACATCTTCCAGGTCGCTGCGGAGTTCGTCGAGGTCCTTGCCCCGCATCGTTCCGGCCAGGTTCTGCACCGCGTCGGCGGCAGAGCGGGCATAGTCAGCCAGATTGTCGTCGTCTTCGCTGTCCAGCTTGCCGGCTGCCTTGTTCAGCGACTGCCCGACGTCGTCGAGCTTCTCGGCTGCGCGTTTCTTTTCCTTCTCGGCCAGCCGCTGGGCCGAGTGGCGGACCTGGTCGGCGAACTTGGCACTTTCGTGTTTGATTTTCTCAGCCGCCTGGTAACTGGCCTGCTTGACCTTCTCTGCCGCTTCGCGGGCTTCCTGGCGGGCTTGTTGTTTGGCGTCTTGGGAGGAATCGTCCGTCGTGGTTCGGTGTGACGATCCGAATTTCGGATCGACCTGGGCGCCGGCCTGGTCGGGGCCTCTTGGTTCGTTCATATTGGACATATCTGTCTCCTTGAAATGCGGGTAACGTCTTTGTCTGGTCCCCCATTACCTGCTGGAATTCACGGGTATTGTATGAATCCGCGGCTTTGCATCCGCCTCCGCGGAGGGCAGTTGGGGCAAAATGGTGGTTTCCTGCATGGCATGGGCCCCGACAGCCCCCATCTCCGCTGGGTCTTTTCCCCCATAGGCCGTGGGCAGGGGCGAGCGGCGGCGGAATTTGCTGTTCGGATCAGCCTGGCAGGAACCTATGATGGAGCCCATGGACGCGATGAATCATTCCGAGTCGAAGGTCTCCAATGCCGCCTCCCTGCTGGAGGGATTCCGCAGCGACCGGGTCGCCGAGATCCGCCGCAACGGGGGCGTGTGGGAGTTGGCCGGCGGGCAGATCCGCCTGCCGCGGGTCTTCGGCTTCTGCCGGGGCGTGACGCTGGCACTGGCCAAGAGCCTCCAGGCCCTCGACGCCCACCGCGCCGACGGCCGGCGGATGGTCCTGCTGGGCGAGATCATCCACAATCCGCAGGTCAACGCCCTGTTCCGCAAGCGGGGCGTGGAGATCCTCACCCGCGACCAGGCCCGCGACGTCGAGGCCCACATCGGGCCGGAGGACGTGGCGATTATCCCCGCCTTCGGGGCGGAAATCGGCATCGCCCGGAAGCTCGAACAGATCGGCTGCGAGATCGTCGACGCCACGTGCAACGACGTGCGGACGCTCTGGAGCTGGGCCGAGCAGGCCGCCGCCGACGGATATGGCGTGATGATCTACGGCCGCAGCACGCACGACGAGACGGTCGTGACCAAGTCCCGCCTGGCGGCGGTGGGGGGCAAGTATCTGGTCGCCGGGGACCTGGACGCCCTGGACCGGTTCTGTGACCTGATCCGCCACGGACAGGGGGATGCGAAGCTGGCTGAGAGTTTCGACGCCCAGGCGACCAACGCCGAGACGCTGGAACCATTTCTGCGTCTGGCCCAGGTCAGTCAGACGACCATGCTGTATTCGCGGACGATGCAGGTTCGCGACCGGCTGCGGGAGGCGTTTCTGGACCGCTTCGGGCCCGGGGCGGAGGATCGGCGGATGCGGTTCCAGCCGACGGTCTGCCGGGCGACGCAGGACAGGCAGACTGCCGCCGAGGAGCTCTGCACGAGCGGATTGGACTGCTGCATCGTCGTCGGCGGGATCGGTTCGAGCAACTCGCGTCACCTTTACGAGCTTGCGGGGCGACACACGCGGGCGTACTTCCTGGAATCGGCCGAGGGGCTCGTCGGGCCCGAGCGGATTTGTGCGTACGACTTTGCAGCCGGGTCGTTCGTGGCGAAGAGCGGCTACCTGGGCGGCAAGAATCATCCGGTGGTGGGGGTGCTGGCCGGGGCGTCGAGCCCGGAGGTGGTCGTCGGGGAGGTCTGCCAGCGGCTGGCGGAGTTTCTGGGCTGACGCGGCCTGACGGATGTAGTATAAGGAACGCGATCATGAGCAAACCCAAAGCGACATCCCGTATCGGCGCCGACGGCCATTTCGGCACGTTCGGCGGCCAGTTCGTCCCCGAGACCCTGATGAGCGCCCTGGCCGAGCTGGCCGACCAGTTCGAGCAGGCCTGGTCGGATGAATCTTTCCGCGGCGAGTTCGACCGCTGCCTGCGTGAAATTGCCGGCAGACCCAGCGAGTTGTACTTCTGCGCGAACCTGACCGAGCAGTTGGGCGGGGCGAAGATTTATCTCAAGCGCGAGGACATGAACCACACCGGGGCGCACAAGATCAACAACACGCTCGGCCAGGCCCTGCTGACCCAACGGATGGGCAAGCGGCGGATGATCGCCGAGACCGGTGCGGGCCAGCACGGCGTGGCCACAGCGACGGCTGCGGCGGTCTTCGGGCTCGACTGCGACGTGTACATGGGCCGCGAGGACATCCGCCGCCAGCAGCTCAACGTCTTCCGCATGCGGCTGCTGGGGACCAACGTCATTCCCGTCGACGCCGGCCAGCGGACGCTGAAGGACGCGATCAACGAGGCCATGCGCGACTGGATGGGCAGTGTTGAAGATACGCACTACGTGCTGGGCACGGTGGCTGGGCCTCACCCGTTCCCGGTGATGGTCCGCCAGTTCCAGGGGTGCATCGGCATCGAGGCCCGGCAGCAGATGTTGGAAACCGCCGGCCGGCTGCCCGACGTGGTCGTCGCCTGTGTAGGCGGGGGGTCGAATGCGGCGGGCATCTTCTGGCCGATGGTCGACGATGAGTCGGTCGAGATGGTCGGCGTCGAGCCGGGCGGTCGAAGCCTGAACCTCGGCGAGCACGCCGCGACGCTCGTGCTCGGCCGGCCCGGGGTGCTGCACGGATCGCTGACCTACGTGCTGCAGGACGACGACGGCCAGACCGCCAACGTTCACAGCGTCTCGGCCGGGCTGGACTATCCCGGCGTGGGCCCGGAGCATTCGTACTGGAAGGATACCGGGCGGGTCCGCTACACCACCTGCAGCGACAACGAGGCGCTCGATGCGGTCATTGCCCTGTCGCGCAGCGAGGGGATCATCCCCGCGATGGAATCGGCCCACGCGGTCAGCGAGGCGATGAAGCTCGCTGCGAAGTTGGGCAAGGACAAGATCGTCCTGGTCAACCTCTCCGGGCGGGGTGACAAGGACTGCAACGAGATCGCCGCGATCCTCGAAGCCCGCGGAGAAAAGCTGACATGAGCCTGGAAACCAACCGCCTGGTCCGAACCTTCGAGAAGCTGGGCGAGGCGAACAAGAAGACGCTCCTGCCGTTTTTGACCGCCGGGCATCCGGACCTGGACGCGACGTTGGCGCTGCTGAAGGAGTTCGAGGTCCGCGGGGCGAAGATCTGCGAGTTGGGCGTGCCTTTCTCCGATCCCATCGCCGACGGGCCGACCATCCAAAGCTCGTACATCCAGGCCCTGGAGAGGGGCGTTACGCCGGGCAAAGTGTTCGAAACCGTCAGACGCTACCGCCAGGACGGCGGGCAGATGGCGCTGCTGGCGATGGTGAGTTTCTCGATCGTCTACCGATACGGCGTGCGGGACTTCATCCAGGCTGCGGCCGGAGCGGGCTTCGACGGGCTGATCATCCCCGACATGTCGCTGGAAGAGGCCGACAACCTCTCGACGCTCTGCGACCAGGCGGGCCTGTGCAACGTCATGCTCGTCACGCCCAACACGCCCGAGCAGCGCAAGCTGCGGATCGCCTCCTACAGCACGGGCTTCCTCTACTACGTTTCGGTTTCCGGGACCACCGGCGAGAGGACGTCCCTGCCCCAGTCGACCATCGACGGTGTGGCGAAACTGCGCCGGCAGACGGCCAGCCCCATCTGTGTGGGTTTCGGGATCAGCTCGGCCGAGCTGGTCCGGACGGTCTGTGCCGCAGCCGACGGTGCGATTGTCGGCTCGGCCATCGTCAAGCGGATCAGCCAGGCAGCCGATCAGCCGCGCGAGCAGATGGTCCGCCAGGTCGGCGATTTCGTCGAAGAACTGCTCAGCGGCACGGAGTAGGTCTCAGCCTTTCAGCTGCTCGGCCAGCCAGGCTGCCTCGGCCCGGGCGACCTGCTCGACGTCGTCGCCCATCCATTCGATCGAGACATACCCGTCCACGCCCGCCTGGCGCAGCTGCTGGAAGATCCGCCGGTAGTCGATGTCGCCATCTGCCAGCAGGGCTGGCTGGTCGCCCTTGCGATTGTTGGCGTGGACGTGTCGCGTCCAGGGCCAGAGCATATCCAGGGCGTCGTAGCAGGTCTCGGGTCCGAATGTCCCCGGCTGGAAGATCAGCCCCACGTTGGGCCTGTCGACGCGCTGCATGAGGTCTTTGGCGGACTCAGGCGTGTCCATCAGGTTGCGCGAGTGGGTCTCGCAGGCCAGGAACAGCCCGGCCGGCTCGGCCAGGGCGGCCAGCTTCTGGAGATTCGCCACGGCCAGGTCCCACTGGCGTTCGGTCGCCTCGGCCGAGCCTACCTTGCCGGTAAAACACCGGATTCCGCTTGCGCCGAGCACGGTGGCGATTTCCACGCAGCGTCGGCCTGTCCCGAGGCTGTCCCGGGCGGTCTGCGAGGAGGTCGTAAAGTCGAAATACGGGCTGATCAACGACGCGCCGATGCCCAGCTGGTCCATCTGGCCCCGGGTGCGGACGAGCTGTTCCGGTTCGAGCTGCATCGCGTGGGGCGCCCAGATTTCGGCGGCATCGTAGCCGGCCTCGGCCAGTGTGGGCAGGATATCAAAGAGGGGGCGTTCGACGCGGACGTCCTTTGCCCATTTCTTGTCCTGGAAGGCGATGGTACAGAAGCTGCTTTGCAGCATGTCGGGCTCCGGGTCGGTTACGTGTCTCTCTGGGGCAAAGCTTGCCCTTACAGTTGCCAGGCAAAGGAGTATAATAGGCTGGTTTGCGGATCGCAACGCCGCAGGGGCTTTGAGAAGATGGAGCAGACGGTTTCGTGAGTAGTTTAGATCTGGCCGTCCTGGCAGAGGACGAGTACATGCGTGCGTCGGAGAACCTGCAAGAGGTCCCCGATGCTTATACGGTCCATGACTTCAGCGACTGGCGCAGCTGGCCCCACCAGCAGCTGCTGGAGAAGATGCGCAGCGTCCACGTGGTGATGACCGGGCGGAAGAGCCCGAAATTCCCCTCCGAGCTGATCGAAGCCCGGGGCAAACTGCAGTGGCACTGCCATTTCCACGGCTCGGTGCGGTATCTCGTCAGCCGCGAGCACATCGAAGCCGGGCTGACGGTGACCAACTGGGGTTGCTCGATGAGGCCGGTCGCCGAAGGGGCCGTGGCGCTGCTGCTGGCGACGATCAAGCAGATCAAGCAGGCCGACCTGTACAGCCAGACCGGGCAGGACCGGCGGTTCTGGCAGGGGTATTTCCCGTCGCTTCCGCACATGCGGACGGGGTTGTACGGCCTGGGGCCGATCGGCAGGAACGTCGCCGAGATGCTGCTTGCCCTGGGGGCCAGACTCTCCTACTACGATCCGTACGCCGAAGATGTCCCCGAGACGATCCGCCGCTGCGACAGCCTGGCTGAACTGTTCGAGAGCTCCGACGCGGTGGTGGTTGTCTGCGGACTCAACGACCAGACGCGCGGCACGGTGGACAAGACGATGCTCGAGAAGCTGCCCCGCGCCGCTGCGCTGATCAATGTCGCCCGCGGGCCTGTCGTCGTCGAGCAGGACCTGGCCGATCTGGTCGCCCAGGGGCGCATCCTGGCCGGCTGCGACGTGATCTGCGACGAGTCCGACTGGCCCGCCAGTCCGCTGGCCGGTCTGGACGCCGCCTGCCTGACCCACCACCAGGTGGGGGTGGGCAAAGGGTACCACCCGGACGAAAAGCCCCTGAACCGGTACCCGGATTTCGTGATGGAGAACCTGCGGTCCTTCGCTGCCGGGCGGCCTCTGATCTACACCATCGCGCCCGAAGAATACGACCTGAAGACCTGAATCGCCGCCGAAGTGGGGCGGATCGGTCCGCTGGCCTGTCCGGGTTCGGGCCTTGATTTACTTCCATAGCCTCGGCCATTGTTGTATGCTGCCGCCCTGGAAATAAGGAGTTTGCAGGGATGACAACATCGACACCGCAGAAGCTGCAGGGCAGGACGCTCTGGATTCCCCGGATGACGTACGTGGGGGCCCGCATGATGGCCGCCGTGTTCCGGTCCAACGGCATCGAGGCCCGCGTGACCCCGCCGTCCGACGAAGCAACCCTCGAACTGGGCGGGCTGCACACCTCCGGCGAGGAATGCTACCCCGAGAAGGTCACCATGGGCGACTTTCTCCGCATCCTGCGGGACAACGGGCCGGACAAAACCGCCTTCTTCATGCCCACCGCCGAAGGCCCCTGCCGTTTCGGCCAGTACGCGCCGTACCTCCGCCACGTGCTGGATGAAATGGGCCATCAGTCCGTGCCGATCATCTCCCCGACCAGCCGCAACAGCTACGACGGCATGGCCGACCACGCCCCGCAGATGATGCGCCAGCTCTGGCGGGGGCTGGTCGCAAGCGACGTGCTGCACAAAATGCTCCTCAAGACCCGCCCCTACGAGACCGACCCGGGCCGCAGCGACGAAGTCTATGAAGAGGCCATCAACAAGGTCGAATCGGTTATCGAAACGCCGATGTCCTGCCGCCAACGCATGCCCCTGTTGATCGAAGCAATGACTGCCGTGCGCGACCTGTTCCGCGCCGTCCCGGCCGAATACAGGAAGAACCGTCCGCTGATCGGCGTGGTCGGGGAGATCTTCTGCCGCCTCAACGAGTTCTCCAACTACGACGCGGTGCGGAAGATCGAGCAGCACGGCGGAGAGGTCTGGCTGTCGGACGTGACCGAGTGGGTCTGGTATACCAACTGGTCGCAGCAGGGCACGTTGCGGCGCGAGGGCAGGCGTTTCAGCGGTGCGATGGCGATGGCGAAGCTGAAAAACGCGTTCCAGAAACGCGACGAGCACAAAATTCTCGCCCCGTTCGCCGAAGAATTCGTCGGCTACGAAGAGCCCCACGACGTCTACGGGGAGGTCCTCGAACCGGGTTGGCCCTACCTGCCGGCCGACGGGGCCCTGGGGGAGATGGCTCTTTCGGTGGGCAAGAGCATATACCTCTACAATAAAGGGATCGACGGGATCATCGACATCAGCCCGTTCAGCTGCATGAACGGGATTGTGTCGCAGGCGGTCTATCACGACGTAGCCGCCGACCACGACAACCTGCCGATCCGAAACTTCTACTTCGATGCCTCCAGTTCGAATATGGATCGCGACCTGGATATCTTCATGGAACTGGCCGAGGGCTATCAAAAGCGGAAGGCCAAGGTCCGACGATATCCGTCGTACTTCAAGAATTGATCCATCGGACATCGAGGAAGAAGCTTTGACAGTCAACTCTGCCAAACCGAAACAACACCGCAGCAAGCACCGCCAGACAGCCCAACTGCAGACGGAATGCCGCTCCACCGATGCCTTCCGCGAGTCGATGCGGCGCTTCGCCGGCCGCTTCGCATCCCTGCCGGTCGATTTTCCCGCCACCTGCCCCGCCTGCGGCGAGAAGGTCGACGCCCGGTTCGACCATCACGACAGCCAGGTCGTCCTGAACTTCGACTGCCCCTCCTGCGGGCCGCAACAGCAGGTGCACCACGATGCGATCTGGACCGAGCTGAAGCCGGACTACCCCAACTCGGCCGAGCAGACCTTCTCCGGCGCGCGGATCCACCCGGTCCTGCGGCGCCTGCCCCGAACCGTCGAGAGCCTCTGCCCCGACTGCGGCGCGGTAATCCTGGCGCGATACTTCGTGCAGGATTCGGCCGTGTGGATCGAGAAAACCTGTCCTGATCACGGCTACTTCCGCGACTGCATCAACTCCGACGTGTTGCTGTATGCAAAGGCAGCCTGGTGGAGCTTCGAGGAACACCCGGGCCAGCAGTTTCCGCAGGTGACCGACGGGTCGCGCTGTCCGAGCGATTGCGGCCTGTGCAACCAGCACATTTCCAGCCCCTGCCTGGCCCAGATCGACCTGACCAACCGCTGCAACATGCGCTGCCCGATCTGCTTTGCCAACGCAGGGGCGGCCGGGTACGTCACCGAGCCGGACTTCGACCAGATCGTCGCCCAACTGCAGACCCTCCGCGACCTGAGGCCCCACCCGTGCACGGCCATCCAGTTCACCGGCGGCGAGCCGACGATGCACCCGGACTTTTTGAAAATCGTCCGGACCGCCGGGCAGATGGGCTTCTCGCACATCCAGATCGCCACCAACGGGATTACCCTGGCTGATCCGGACTTCGCCCACGCCGCCGCGGCGGCCGGGCTGCACACGCTCTATCTGCAGTTCGATGGCATCGGGGAGGAGGCCTACAAACAGACCCGGAACTACAAGGGAATCTGGGCCAAGAAACTCGCCTGCATCGAAAACTGCCGCAAGGAAGACATCAAGATCTGCCTGGTCCCGACGGTGGTGCGAGGCATAAACGACGACCAGGTCGGACGGATCTTCCGGTTCGCCTGCGAAAACCCGGATGTCATCAGCGCCATCAGCTATCAGCCGGTCAGCTTCACCGGGCGGATCAGCGTCGACGAGCTCGCCCAGAGGCGCTATACGCTGGGTCACCTGGCCCACGACATCGCCGATGCCTCCGGCAGCTCGCCCCTGCGGGACATGTTCCCGCTGAGCATCGTCGTGCCCCTGGCCCAGATCCTCGAGGCCCTGACGGGCGATCCGAAGATCCGCCCGTCCTGCCACCCGGATTGCGCGTTCGGGACGTACTTCCTGATCGACCCGGAGGGCAAGCCCTACGCGTTCCCGCAGGTCATCGACGTCGAGGGCATGTTCACCGAGATGAACCGCATCGCCCGGCAGATCAAGGATAGGGGCAAGGCGACGTGGCTGGACCGCATCCGCGTCTTGCGGATGTTCAAGCGTCACTTCCGGCCCGAGTCGGCCCCGCCGGGGCTGACGGTCAAGCGGTTCATCCGCTCGCTGATGGGCCTGGTGGACAAGAACGTCGGCCGGGGTGGCAGCCAGTCGCTCAATTACAAGACGCTTCTCTGTGCGGGAATGCACTTCCAGGACCGATATAACTATGACGTCGAACGCGTCAAACGCTGCGTGATCCTCTACTCGACACCCGAGGGGATCTTCCCGTTCTGCAGTTACAACTGCGGGCCGCAGTATCGGCCCATCGTCGAGAAACACTTTGCCGACAACGCCGCACCGCAAAAAGAAACCGAGGCCTGAAATGAAATACGCACCCCTGCTGCTTGCGTCTATCGCTCTTTGCCTGACCGGCTGTCCGTCAGAGAAAACCGAGACCCACCCGCCGCTGGCCGGTGAGCTGACCGACGTGGCCGTTACCGGCGAGCTCTCGATCGAGATACGCGTGTTCAAGAAGATCTTCCGACCCGGCGAGACGGCCAAGGTGTTCATTACCGCACGGAACAACGGCAGCGAGCCGATCGAGATCAACGCCACCTCCGCCGCGCCGGTCTTCGTGCAGGTCGAGCGTTTCACCGACGCCCACTGGGCCCGCGTGGCACGCTATCCGCAGGCGGCGGCGATGGTCATGAGCCCCTGGACGCTGAAGCCCGGGGCAAGCAGGCAGTGGGAAATGCCCATCCCCGTCGAGCCGGACTGGCCCGCGGCTGAACCGCTGAAACTCAAGGCCTGGCTCAACGGCCGGGCCGATACCACCGCGGCCGTGGAAATCGAGGTAGCCCCCGAAGTGGAGTAATCTGTTTTGTCTGATCCTGCAGGCCCGTCGAAAAATACAGGCGCTTCCTACACCCAGGCCGCCGACCACACCACCGCCGCAGCGATGGGAAAGGCCTACCACCACGAGTTCCCCCCCTCCGACGACGCCGACAAGTCGCCCTATCGCACCAGCGACGGCGAATTGTCCAGCGGGGCGTACGTCTCCGGTTCGGCCCCTCTGGCCGATGAACGGACCGCCCGGTCGCTGCAGATCGACTACAGCCACCCGCTGGAGAACTACCTGGGCCGACGCCCGTTCCGCTGGCTGCTCAAACGCCTCTCCAAGCCCGACCGGAATGGCCGGGCCGCCCTGGAAAAAATCATCACCAGCTATCGAAACGCCGACGCCCCGCGATTCCAGCGGATCAAGTATTGGCCCCTGCACAAGTTCATCGATCGCATGCGCGGCGAGGTCGACGTCGAGACCTTCCGCCGGCGCCTGGCCGAGAACGAAGCCACCGTCCGCGGCCTGGTTATCGTCGCACGCAGCGTCGCCGAGTTCGGCCTGACCGTGCCGCAGAAGTTCACCGCACCTCTCTTTGCAGTCTGGAACATCACCAACCGCTGCAACCTCGCCTGCCAGCACTGCTACCAGGACTCCGAACACAACGAACTTGACGCCGAGCTGAGCCTGGAAGAGAAGCTCAACCTCGTCGACCAGATGGGCGCCGCCCACATGCCCATGCTCGCCCTCTCCGGCGGGGAACCCACGGTCAGCCCCCACGTCGAGGACATCATCCGCCGGGCCAGGAGCTACGGCATGCACCTGACGATGGCAACCAACGGGACGACCATGACGCCCGAGAGGGCGGCCCGCCTGGCAGAGGCGGGCCTGCGATACGTGGAGATTTCGCTCGACTCGATCGACCCGGAGAAACACGACCGCTTCCGGGGCCGCCAGGGCCTGTGGGCCAAGACGGTACAGGGAGCACGCAACGTGGTCGCCACGCCGGGGATGCGCCTGGGAATCGCCATGTGCGTCCACCAGGGCAACATCGATGAAGTCGAGGAGATGATCGCCTTCGCCGAGGATCTCGGGGCCGGCTGTTTCGCACACTTCAACTTCATCCCGGTCGGGCGGGGCCTGAACATGGTCTCCGGCGACATCACCCCTGCCCAGCGCGAGAAGCTGCTGGCGATCCTGTCGAAAAAGATGCAGGATTCCGCCGAGGGATCGATGGGCATCATCTCGACCGCGCCGCAACTGGGGCGCGTCTGCCTGGCCGGCGCTGCCGTCGACGGGGGGAAGGTCTCCTGTTCACACGCTGGTTCGGGCAGCGGGGCCAAGGCCCGCGTGGTGGCCAAATACCTCGGCGGCTGCGGGGCGGGGCGGACGTACGTCTGCGTCGAGCCCAACGGCGACGTGACCCCTTGTGTCTACCTGCCGCACCGGGTGATGGGCAACGTCCGGGACAAGGGCTTCGTCCAAATCTACCGCGACAGCGTCTTCTGGGACATCCTCAACGACCGCGACCGGCGCCTGCACCACTGCGAGGTCTGCACGTTCAAGAAGTACTGTGGGGGCTGTCGAGCCCGGGCCGATGCCTACTTCGGCCACCTCCATGCCGGCGACCCCGGCTGCACGTTCAATCAGAAGCACTGGGATGCGCTGGTCGCCGCCGGTGTGGCCGTAGTCGACCAGGCCGCCTGCGCCGCCGGCGAGATGCAGGCCTCGGTCGGCCGCGACAGCGGAGGCTGAACGGGCAGACAAAAAAACGCGTCGCCCGGGTGGACGACGCGTCGGGTGTTCCTTTCCCGCAGCTGGGATCACTCAGCGGGGATGTTCGCCTCGGTCTGGCCAGCCCCGGCCGATCTTTTCGCCGAGGAAAGCCTGGCCGAATCCTTACCCTCGATGAAGGCCTTGACCTTCTCCAGTGCGACCGCGTCGGTGTACTGCTCGGGCGGGTGCTTCATGGTGTAGGATGAGATGGCCTTGAGGGGCCCGGCCAGGCCTCGGTCGCGCCCGAGCTTGCAGCAGCGGATCGCGTCGATCGATTCCCCGGCCGAGTTGGGCGAGTCTTCCACGCTCAGGCGCAACTCCAGGTTCAGCGGCACGCCCCCGAAACCCCGGGCCTCGATCCGCAGGAAGCAGACCTTGTTGTCGTTCTGCCAGGGGACGTAGTCTGCCGGCCCGATGTGGACCTGGTCATCCGGCAGGGGCACATCCAGCTGCGACTGGACGGCATCGGTCTTGGAGATCTTCTTGCTGCCCAGCCGCTTCTGTTCCTTCATGTTCAGAAAGTCGGTGTTCCCGCCGGTGTTGAGCTGGTAGGTCGCGTCGATTTTTGCGCCCCGCTCGTACATGGTCCGGGCCAGGACGCGGTGGGTAATCGTCGCGCCGACCTGGGCCTTGATGTCGTCGCCGACGCAGGGGATCCCCGCGTCTTCGAACCGCTTGGCCCAGGCGTCGTCGGAGACGATGAACACCGGGATGCAGTTGACCAGCGAGACGCCCGTGGCCAGGCAGCATTCGGCGTAGAACTCGGCCGCCTTCTGCGAACCGACGGGCAGGAAGTTGACCAGAATCTCCGCGCCGGTCTGCTTGAGCGTCTCCTGGATATCTGCAGCGGTGGCCGAAGGCTTCTCGGCGACGCGGAAGGCCCGCTCGTCTGCATACTCGGTCATGTGGTCGGCCACGCCGTCCAGCACGTTGCCCATCTGGACGATTACGTCGTCGCAGGTGAACTCGTCGTAGAAGACCCTGGTGCAGTTGGGCTTGGCGAAGAGGGCTTCGTGCAGGGGCTTGCCGACCTTGCGGGCGTCGACGTCGAAGGCGGCGACAACCTTGATATCCCCCGGCGCGTAGCCGCCGAGAATCGGATTGGCCAGGCCCAGGCCGCTGGTGTCACCCTCGGCGAACTGCTTGGCGTAGTAGTGGATTCCCTGAACCAGCGAGGAGGCGCAATTGCCGACGCCGGCAATGGCCAATCGAATCTCCTTCATTTTCCCAGCCTTTCTGCTCGCAGCCCCGCCGGGGCTACGGAAGTGGAAGAACTTTAAGATATTGTATTCTAATTGGCTCAACAGGTCCCGTCAACGTCCATACCGTCGCGGACTGCCCAGATCAGCCATTCGGTATTGCCCCCCTTGCCGGTGATCGGGCAGGGGATTTTCCGGCCGATGGCCCAGCCAAGTCCAGCCAGTTGCCCGGCGACCGCGTCGAGCACCTGTCGGATCTGCCGGTCGTCCAGCGGCGCGCGGGCCTTCTGGCCGGCCAGCTTGGTCCATTCGTAATGGGGTTTGAGAAGGGAGATGACGTGTCCGGGACCGTCGGGCCCCAGCCACGCTGCGGCTGCGGGGATGATTCTGTCCTGGCAGGTCCAGCCGGCGTCGATGGCCACGCCGTCGACCAGCTCGGGCGCCTCGGCGTGCAGGGCGTTGGTCCGCTCCATGACCACGACGCGGTCGTCTTTCCGCAGCGTCCAGGCCAACTGTCCATAGCCGGTATCGACGGCGAAGACTTTCGCGGCCCCGCGCTGGAGCAGGCAGTCGGTAAAGCCCCCGACATTGCAGCCGAAGTCGGCCCAGAGCTGGCCTGCGGGGTTGATTTCGAAGGCGTCCAGGGCGGCCTGGAGTTTCAGGCCTCCGCGGCTGACGTAGGGGCAGTGGTCTGGGGCCATCTCAGCGGTCCCGGCGCCGGCGGCGCAGCAGAAGGGCTCGCGACCCGGCGGGGGCCAGCGAGCCCGGTGGTTTGATCATGGCCCGGCCTGCTCAGCCCTGGCTGATGGCGTTGAGGCGTTTGGCCAGGCGGGCCTTGCGACGGGATGCCTGGTTCTTGTGGATCGTGCCCTTGGCGGCCACGCGGTCCAGTTCCTTGTAGCAGGCCTGGAGCTTTTCGCCCGCAGTGGCGGCGTCGCCGGCGGTGACGGCCTCGTCAAAGGCCCGAACGGCGGTCTTGATCCGATCACGGCGCCAGTTGTTCAGGCGGTGACGCCGGGCGTTCTGGCGGATTCGCTTCTTCGATGAAGGTCTGTTGGCCACGTAGTATTCTCCTGCAGGTTGCAGCGCGTACAGTAATCGTCTGGTCTGGAAACGCGGTATTATACGGCCGGGCGGGGAATTGGCAAGGCTTTTTCCGCCAAAACTGTTGTCGTGTCGTCTGCGGATCGGGGACGCCCCGGCAGGGGGGCTTTATCCGATCCGCGCCGGTTGGCCCGTGGTGTCCAGAACGCCCATCCACAGGGCCGACTCGGTGGACATGTGCTTCTTTTCTGCCACCGCCGCGCCGATCGGCACGTGGATCGGCACGCCGTGCCAGAGGCCCACGATCATGTCCGTCTTGCCCGCCATCCCGGCGTGGACGGCGTTGCGGGCGAACATGTCGCAGAGGATCTGGTCGTGGCTGTTGGCTGGGACCGAACGGACGATGTAGGACGGGTCGATGTACTTGAGGTTCAGTTCAATCCGCTGGTCGGCGAAATACTGCTTGATTCGCTGGGAAAGGAAGCGGCCGATGTCGCCGTAACGCTTGTTGCCCGAGGCATCGCGGTTCTTCGGGTCGCACTCGACCAGGTCCTGCCCGGCCCCCTCGGCGACGACGATCACTGCGTGGTCGCGCGAGAGGATTCGTTTTTTCAGCAGTTCCAGCAGGCCCTTTTCGCCTTCGAGGCCGAAGGGCACTTCCGGGACGAGGCAGAAGTTGACGTCCTGGCTGGCCACGCTGGCCCCGGCGGCGATGAAGCCGGCATCGCGGCCCATCAGTTTGACCACGGCCACGCAGTTGGGGGCTCCGCGGGCCTCGGTGTGGGCACAGGTGATGACATCCTGTGCGACATCGACGGCCGAGGAGTAACCGAACGTCCGGTAGACAAAACGGATATCGTTGTCGATGGTCTTGGGAATGCCGATCACCGCGATCTTCTCCCCGCGGCGGTTGATCTCTTCGGCGATCGCGTGTGCCCCGGCCTGCGTACCGTCCCCGCCGATGGTAAAGAGGATGTTCACGCCGCGGTCGACCAGGAAGTCCACCACCCGCGAGGGGGGTACCGGCCCGCGCGACGAGCCGAGAATCGTCCCGCCGTCGAGGTGGATGTTGTTGACCATATCCGGGGTCATCTGCAGCGGGGCGGCCCCGTGGTCCGGGTCGAGCCCGGTATAGCCGAACCGGATGCCCAGCACGTCGTGGGCGCCGTAGTGATGGTACAACTGCAGGAAGAGCGAGCGGATCACGCTGTTGAGCCCGGGTGATAGGCCCCCGCAGGTGACGATGGCCGAGGTGACGCGGCCGGGCTCGAAGTAGAGCTTCTCGCGGGGTCCGGCCATCTCGAAGGACAGATCGTCGCGGGTTTCGGTCCCCGGGATTCGCTCGACCTGGTAGAGGCAGCGGGATTCGTCGGGCACAAAGTTGACGATCCCGTCACCGTGGACGGTCGAGAGCTTCAGCGGGCTGGGATGTCGGGCAGTGCCCAGCCTGGCGACCTGGAGATCTTCCTGCTTGAGCATGGGGCTTTCCTTTCCGGTTGTAGGCGGGCACATTATGCCCCATCCGTCTTCCCGCTGCCAGCGCGGTTTCATCGCCATTTTGCCGATCGGGCCTGGCGGCGCGCTTTGTATGAAGGTTGCTTATAGGTTGTGTTAGCCCCCGTTGCGGCAGTTTGGCTTTGTCAGTTTTGGCCGATCTGGTAAGATTGCTTTGCTGAACCAACCTGACGGAGCAGGGCCGGGCCACCAGACCCGGCCCGTTCTATCGACCGGCCTCCTGATCCCAGCCCTGGCCGGTTCCAGCGACCCCAGAGAGAAAAGGAACCCCCTCCGTGAACAGTCCCAAACCCTTTGGTCTGTACGAACCCCGGCGGGAGCACGACGCCTGTGGTGTCGGGGCCGTGGTGAACATCAACGGCGAGCCGACACACCAGATCATCGAGTACGGCAACCAGGTGCTGCTGAACCTGCACCACCGCGGTGCCGCCGGCGCCGACGACATCACCGGTGACGGCGCGGGCATGCTCTTCCAGATCCCCCACGAGTTCTTCGAAGAAGAGTGCCCCAAGCTGGAGATCAAGCTGCCTGGCCCCGGCCGATATGGCGTGGCCCAGGTCTTCGGCTCGAAGGACCAGGCCCTGAACAAACGCTTCCACGGGATCCTCGAAGACGCCATCGCGTATTACGGCATGAAGGTGCTCGGCTGGCGCGAAGTGCCCAGCGATACCAAGGACCTGGCCGAACTGGCCCTGTCCGGCGAGCCCCACATCGCCCAGTGCTTCATCGACGGCAAGGGATTGGCCGACGAACAGCTCGAACGAAAGCTCTACCTGGCCCGAAACCGGGCGGAAAAGCACGTCGCGGCCACATTCGGCGAGAAGGGCGAGTGGTTCTACGTCTGCTCCATGAGCTGTCGGACGATCTGCTACAAGGGCATGTTCATGGCCTATCAGCTGTTCAGCTACTATCCGGACCTCTCGGACAAACGCATGAAAAGCGCCATGGCCATCGTCCACCAGCGGTACAGCACCAACACCCTGCCCAGCTGGAAGCTGGCCCAGCCCTTCCGCTGCCTGGCCCACAACGGCGAGATCAACACGCTTTCGGGTAACGTCAACAAGATGCGCGCCCGCGAGTTGCACATGTCCAGCCCGCTGTTCGGGGATGACATTGAAGACCTGTTCCCCGTCGTCACCGTCGGCGGGTCCGACTCGGCCTGCTTCGACAACGGCCTGGAACTGCTCATCCGCGGCGGGCGATCCCTGCCGCACTCGATGATGATGATGGTCCCCGAGGCCTTCGGGACCGCCTATCACATCTCGACCGACAAACGCGCGTTCTACGAGTATCACACCACCATCATGGAGCCCTGGGACGGACCGGCCTCGATGGTCTTCACCGACGGACGATACGTCGGCGGCACGCTGGACCGCAACGGCCTGCGCCCCAGCCGCTACGTGGTGACCAAGGACGGCATGGTCGTCCTGGCCAGCGAAGTCGGCGTAATCGAATTCCCCACCGAGCAGATCCAGACCAAGGGCAGGCTCCAGCCCGGGCGCATGTTCCTGGTCGACCTGCAGGAAAAACGCATCGTCACCGACAACGAAATCAAGAGCCGCATCGTCCGCCAGAAGCCCTACCGCCGATGGCTGGCCAAGAACCGCATCGAGCTGCGCGGCCTGTTCTCGACGTCCCGGCCCGAGCCGCGCGACCACGACGAGCTGATGCGCATCCTCCGGACCTTCGGGTACACCCGCGAGGAAGCAAAGATGCTCATGGTCCCCATGGCCGTCAACGGCCAGGAGCCCGTCGGCTCGATGGGCAACGACACGCCCCTTTCGGTCCTCAGCGACAACCAGAAGTCGCTGTTTACCTACTTCAAGCAGCTGTTCGCCCAGGTGACCAACCCGCCGATCGACCCGCTGCGCGAGGGGCTGGTGATGAGCCTGATGAGCTACACAGGCCGCCAGACCAACCTGCTGGAAGAGTCCGAGCAGGCCTGCTGCCAGCTCAAGCTGCCTCACCCGATCCTCACCAACGAGGACATCGAACGCCTCCGCAGCGTCCAGCGCGACGACTTCCAGGTCATGACCATCGACGCGCTGTTCGACGCCAAGGCGGCCGACCCGGCCAAGGCGCTTCGCGAGGGCATCGACAAGATGCTCAACGACGCCGAGAGCTGCATCCGCCAGGGCGCAAGCCTGCTGATCGTCTCCGACCGCGGGGTCGATGAGAACCGCGCCCCGATCCCGTCCCTGCTGGCCACTGCCGCCCTGCACCACGGGCTGCTGGAACGCCGCCTCCGGGCAGAGTGCGGGCTGGTCATCGAATCCGGCGAGCCGCGCGAAGTGATGCACTTCTGCCTGCTGATCGGCTTCGGGGCCAACGCGATCAACCCCTACCTGTCCTTCGAGGCCATCGAAGAACTGCGCCGCCAGAAGGTCACCCCGGAAAATCTCGACTCCGAGCAACTGGTCGACAACTACATCACCGCGATCAAGAAGGGCATACTCAAGACAATGTCCAAGATGGGCATCTCGACGGTGCGCAGCTACCAGGCTGCCCAGCTCTTCGAGTGCGTGGGCATCAACCGCGAGGTCGTCGACAAGTACTTCAAGGGCACGTCCAGCCGCATCGGCGGGATCGGCATGGCCGAGATCGCGCGCGAGGCCCTTGTCCGCCACGCCGTCGGCTTCGGCGACGTCGAGCCCGGCGCCCTCGAGCTGGACTTCGGCGGCGAGTACCACCACCGCCTCGACGGCGAACGACACGCCTGGAACCCGACAACGATCTCCAAGCTCCAGCACGCCGTGGTCAACGACGACTACAAGACCTACAAGGAATACACCCAGGCCGTCTGGGACCAGTCGCGCCAGTTGCAAGCGCTTCGCGGCCTGTTCGAGTTCAAGCCCGGCCAGGCGATCCCGATCGACCAGGTCGAGCCGGCCGAGAACATCGTCAAACGCTTCTACACCGGGGCCATCTCCCACGGCTCGATCTCCAAGGAAGCCCACGAGACCCTGGCAATCGCGATGAACCGCATCGGCGCGATGAGCAACACCGGCGAGGGCGGCGAAGACCCCGCCCGCTACAGCCCGGAAGAAAACGGAGATTCCAAGAACTCCGCGGTCAAGCAGGTCGCCTCAGGCCGCTTCGGCGTGACGATCAACTACCTCTCCCAGGCCCGGATGATCCAGATCAAGATGGCCCAGGGCGCCAAGCCCGGCGAGGGCGGCCAGCTGCCCGGCCACAAGGTCTCCGACGAAATCGCAGGCCTGCGGTTCTCCACCCCGGGCGTGACGCTGATCAGCCCGCCGCCGCACCACGACATCTACTCCATCGAAGACCTCAAACAACTGATCTACGACCTGAAATGCTCCAGCCCCGGTGCCGGCGTCTCGGTCAAACTCGTCAGCGAGGTCGGCGTGGGCACCATCGCCGCGGGCGTCGCCAAGGGCAACGCCGACGAAGTGCTCATCGCCGGATACGACGGAGGCACGGGTGCAAGCCCGCTTTCGAGCATCAAGCACGCCGGCCTGCCGTTCGAACTCGGCGTGGCCGAAACACAGCAGGTGCTCGTGCAGAACCAGCTGCGCGACCGGATCATCGTCCAGGCCGACGGGCAGATCAAGACCGGACGCGACATCGTCATCGCCGCCATGCTCGGGGCAGAACGTTTCGGCTTCGGCACCAGCTCGCTGGTCGCCCTGGGCTGCATCCTCATGCGGAAGTGTCACCTGGGCACCTGCCCGGTGGGCATCGCCACGCAGGACAAACGCCTGCGGAAGCGCTTCGCAGGCCGGGCCGAGTACGTCGTGCGATTCATGATGTACATCGCCCAGGAAGCCCGCGAAATCATGGCGGAACTGGGCATCGAGAAGTTCGACGACCTCGTCGGACGCATGGACCTGCTGGACACCCGCAAGGTCATCGACCACTGGAAGGCCAAGGGCCTGGACCTGACCAACATGCTGATGATGCCCGACGCCTCCGACGGCCGGGCCATCCGCTGCGTCAAGCCCCAGCCCGACCAGCACACCGACCACCTCGACTGGCAGATCCTCGAGAAAGTCGGCGACGACATCCAGGCCGGCAAACAAGTCAAGCTCGACATGCCCGTCCGAAACGTTCACCGGACCGTGGGCACCATCCTCTCCAACCGGATCACCAAGGCACACGGCCCCAAGGGCCTGCCCGATGGCACGGTCGAGCTGACCTTCCGCGGATCGGCCGGCCAGAGCTTCGGCGCCTTCCTCGCCCCCGGCGTGACGCTCACGCTCATCGGCGACAGCAACGACTATCTCGGCAAGGGCCTCTCCGGCGGGCGAATCGTCGTCCAGACGCCCCCCGAGGCCACCTACGTCCCGCACGAAAACATCATCGTCGGCAACGTGCTGTTCTACGGCGCCACCGGCGGTGAAGCCTACATCAACGGCATGGCCGGAGAACGCTTCTGCGTCCGCAACTCCGGCGTGACCGCCGTTGTCGAAGGCGTCGGCGACCATGGCTGCGAGTACATGACCGGCGGAAAGGTCGTCGTCATCGGCGAGACCGGGCGGAACTTCGCAGCCGGCATGTCCGGCGGCATCGCCTACGTGCTCGACGAACACCAGCTGTTCGACACGCTCTGCAACCTCGACATGGTCGACCTGGAAAACGTCTGGCACGACCAGGATATCGAACTGCTGAAAAACCTCATCACCCGCCACCACAAGTGGACCGGGTCCAAACGGGCAGAAGCCATCCTCGACAACTGGTCGCAAATGGTCGGCCGATTCGTCAAGGTCATGCCCATCGACTACCGAAAGGCCCTGGAACGCATGAGAGAACGCGAAGAGCGCCAACAGGAAATGACTCCCGCCACCGAGGAGGTGTTCCGTGGCTGATCCCAAGGGATTCCTGGAATTCGACCGCAAAGAAGCCAGCTACAAGGCCATCGAGGAACGCGTCAAGCACTACCACGAGTTCCTCGAACCCCTGGCCGATGAGGACCTGCAGGTCCAGGCCGCCCGATGCATGGACTGCGGCATCCCCTTCTGTCACTCGGCCGGGTGCCCGGTGAAAAACCGCATCCCCGAGTTCAACGACCTCGTCTGGCAAAACCGCTGGAAAGAGGCGTCGGACAATCTCCACTCGACCAACAACTTCCCGGAGATCACAGGCCGTGTCTGCCCCGCGCCCTGCGAGGAAGCCTGCACCCTGAGCATCAACGAAGACCCCGTGCTGATCAAGCACATCGAGTACAAGATCGCCGAACGCGCCTTCGCCGAGGGCTGGGTCCAGCCGATCCCGCCGAAAATCAAAACCGGCAAGCGAGTCGCCGTCGTCGGCTCCGGACCGGCCGGCCTGGCCGCCGCACAGCAGCTCGCCCGCAAGGGACACGACGTCGTCGTCTTCGAAAAAGACGACCGCATCGGCGGCCTGCTGCGGTACGGCATACCCGATTTCAAGATGGAAAAGCACATCATCGACCGCCGCGCCAGGCAGATGGAGGCCGAAGGTGTCGAGTTCCAGGTCAACGTCAACGTCGGACGCGACCTCTCGGGCCGATACCTCCGACAACGCTTCGACGCGATCCTGCTGTCGATGGGCGCAGGCCAGCCGCGCGACCTGCCCGTGCCAGGCCGCGAACTGGACGGCATCGAGTACGCCATGGACTTCCTGACCCCCCAGAACAAAGTCAACGCCGGCGACACCGTCGCCAACCAGCGCCTCGCTACAGGCAAGCACGTGGTGGTCATCGGCGGCGGCGACACCGGCAGCGACTGCGTCGGGACCTCCATCCGACAGGGCGCCAAGAGCGTCCAGCAGTTCGAGATCCTGCCCAAACCCGCCAACCGCCGCCCGCGCAAAACCAACTGGATGGACTACCCCTCCGAGACCCCCTGGCCCCTCTGGCCCAAGGTCCTGCGCACCTCCACCAGCCACAAGGAAGGCTGCGAGCGTCGCTGGTCGGTAGCCACCAGGGAATTCACCGGTAAAGACGGCAAGGTCAAGAAACTCCACGGCGTTCAAGTCGAATGGACCCAGACCGACGGCGGCTGGAAGATGAAGGAAATCGCCGGCACGGAATTCACCGTCCAGGCCGACCTGGTCCTGCTGGCCATGGGCTTCGTCCACGTCATCCACGAAGGGCTTATCTCCGAACTGTCGGACATGGGCATGCAACTCGATGGACGCGGAAACGTCAAGGCCAGCCGCTACGCCACCGACATCCCCGGCGTCTACACCGCCGGCGATACCATGGTCGGCGCCTCCCTTGTCGTCACCGCCATCAACTCAGGCCGCGAAGCCGCCGCCGAAATCAACCAGTTCCTCAAAGACAAATAACCGCACCCCCAGCCCCACGCCGCTGCGGCAACCAGATACTTCAGGGACGCCCGACACCCCGTCAGGCGTCCCTGTTCCTATTCTCCAGCGCTGCTCTGCGGCGAATACCTGCAACCCTCCTAGCCGGTCCATTATATCCGGGCACTGGCAGGCGGATATCCTCTCCCCGGAAGATCAAGCCACATCCGGCGCGCAGGAACTTGTCGGGCGGGCCGACAACTGGAAGATGGTATCTCATGGCAGGCTCCTCGTGCTCTGGCAGGCAGCCCCGGCCCGTGGAATCCGGTTGCCTGCCGAGATTCGAGGCACTATGGAGTGGCTGCTGGCCAAGGCAGCCGACATGGACAACGTTGACCTCGACCACATCGGTGCGTTCGGCCTGAGCTACGGCACGATGCCGATTACCATGCTCCCCGCCCGGAACCCTGCCATCGACTGCCTCGTCTCCCACGACGGTTCGATCGCCTGGGCAAGGACCCGCGTCCGACCTCCTGACGCAGGGTCCCCTGGCCCCAAAGCCCCCACGGTCCGAATAGTCCATCCCCGTCCCATCGCATCGGTGCCCGGGCCCGCGCCGCCTCGGCGTAACCCCGGGCGTCTGGACCTTCCACCATCGCCCAGCGCCGGGGTCAGGTACTTTTACGGACCCGAGGCCTTGCGAGGGT